>NZ_JBFBAB010000009.1:0-228061 GCF_040681975.1 Nocardia sp. NPDC051463 | reverse complement strand
GGAACTCCTCGGGATAGGCCTTGGGCATATCGATGATCCTTCCACTGCAAGGAAATCCTCACAGGTCAGGAGTCAACCGAACCGGGGGCAGTCCCGAACCTATGCGTCGCTTCATGTGGTGACAGTGGTCGGAACCGTCCTCGCGCTGGCTGCTGCCGGGATCGCGGCGATCCCGGCGCGCGACACCGGTAATTACGGAGCGGCCAAGTGACACCGGTGCAAACGGTCACCGGCCCCGTACCGGCGAGCGAACTCGGGATCGTGCTGCCGCATGAGCACCTGTTCAACGACCTGTCCAGTGCTCGCGATCGACCGAACCATAAGTTCACCGAATTCCTCACCACGAGTTCCGTCGACGCCGCGGCCGCGTGGGCGCTGCGCCACGATCCGTACTGCTGCCTGGACAACTTGACCGCCAAACCCGTCGACGAGGTCGTCGCCGAGATTGCCGAGTTCGCCGATCTGGGCGGAAGAACCATCGTCGACGCCACATCCAGCGCGGCCATCGGGCGCGATCCGGACGCCCTCGTAGCGACCGCGCGGCGGACAGGGCTGCATATCGTGATGGGCTGTGGCGCCTACCTCGAGAAATTCGAGGGGGGACGGATCACGGCCACCACCGTCGATGCACTGGCCGCCGCCATTGCCGACGAACTGGCCCACGGCGTCGGACCCAACGGCACGAAACCCGGCATCATCGGAGAAATCGGTGTCTCACCGACGTTCACGCCGGCCGAACATGCGTCGCTGCGCGCCGCAGCGCTGGCGCAACTCGACCATCCCGCCCTCGCCCTGATGATCCACCTGCCGGGATGGCAACGGCGCGCGCACGAGGTACTCGACATCGTGCTCGACCAGATCGGGGTATCGCCACAACGGGTCGTGCTGGCCCACATGGACCCGTCCGCTGCCGACACCGCCTACCAGCGCAGCGTTGCCGAACGCGGAGTATGGCTCGAATTCGACATGATCGGCATGGACATCACCTTCCCCCACGAAGGCCGCTCACCCGACCCCGATTTCATCGCTGCCGCAATCACAGACCTGGTGGCACGGCACCCGGATCAAATCCTGCTCAGCCATGACGTCTTCCTCAAACAAATGTGGACTCGCAACGGCGGAAACGGTTTCGTCTTCATCCCGACTGTCTTCGCAGACATGCTCACCGTGCAGGGAATCGACCCCACCATGATCAACACACTGCTGCGAGACAACCCCGCCCGGATGCTGTCCGGCCACAGCCTCGACCGAGATCCCGCACATCAGGTGCGGCCTCCGTTCGGATCTGTGCCGAAGTCGGGAACTCACCGAGCGAAGACCGGTTGACTCGCGTCGTCGGCAGCCTCGCTCCAGGCCATGCGCAACCTCATCAGCCTGCTCGGACCCGACGCCCACCGATGACCGGGCCGACAGCTCCGTTTGCCGCTCCTGACACATTCCTCAACCTCACCCCGACCTGCGAGTAAGCTGCCCGCCGTGTCCTCCATCCTCCTACTCGCCCTCGCCGGATTCCTCCTCGGCGGCGCCTATTCCACCTGGAAGACCCTCCGCCCCCTGTCGATCGCACTGGGCCTGTGCGCAGCCTTGGCCGTGGCAGGCGCGATCGCCTGGATGAACTAGAGCATCACCCGCTTCGGTCAATCCTCTCTGCTCGAGACCCTGTGACGTGGTAGCTGCCAGTCGGGGATTGTGGGGTGGTCTGGGCAGCGAATCGCGGGAGTTCGCACGCTTGACCTTGACCCGAGGTCAAGGTGCACGCTCATCGCATGACTACTTCTTCGCACTCGCGCAACTCGAACAACACGGCTTGGACCGGCATGGTGCCGGTGGAAGACACCGCGCTGGCCGTCACCGACACCGGTGGGACAGGTACCCCCCTGGTCTATCTGAACGGTTCCTACGCCAGCCAGAAGCACTGGCAGCGTGTCATCGCCGACCTGGGCCCCGGCTACCGGCACATCACCTACGACGAGCGGGCCCGCGGCAAATCGAAGCGGTCGGCGGACTACTCCTTCGAGGCCGTCGTCCGAGATCTCGATGCCGTCCTGGTAGCCAGAGGGGTGGATCGGCCACTGCTGGTGGGCTGGTCCTATGGTGCGCTGCTGGGGGTGTCCTGGGCAGACCGGAACCCGGACCGGGTTGCGGGCGTGGTCGGGGTCGACGGCCCGTTCCCGGTCGGTTGGACCGACGAGGCCGACCTGGAGCGGGTCCGCAAGCTGTTCCGCCGGTTGCGGTTTGTGCTGCCCCTGGTGGTCCCGCTGGGCCTGGCAGCGCGGATGTCCGCCGCCAAGCACGCCGAGATCGCCATCGAGGCGCACGCACTCCACGCCGCCCTCGGCCCGATCCTCGAGGGTCTGACCGTTCCGGTCCGGTACGTGGTCGCCACAGGCGACCACACGGGCGACGCGGGTGGCGAGATGGACCAGGCGCGCGCTACCCTCGATCCTCTGCTGGCTCGCAACCCGAACCTGACGGTGAGCGCGAAGGTCGCCAGCAACCACGAAAAGATCCTGGCCAAGGACTCCCCCGCCGTCGCCGACGCGGTTCGCGAGCTTGCCACCGCCCTCCACCGCGAGGTTGGCTAGCAGATGATGAACGGTGTCACGATCGGTCAGGCTGCGGCATTCGTCGGCGTCACGGTGAAGACGGTGCGGCACTACCACAAGCTCGGCCTGGTCGAGGAGCCCGAACGCGACAGCTCCGGTTACCGGCGGTACGGATCCGCCGACCTGTCGCGGCTGGTGCAGGTCCGGACGCTGGCCGCCGCCGGGGTGCCGCTGGCCGAGATCCGGCCCCTGCTCGACACCGATGCCGCATTGTTCGCTGCCGCGCTCGCCGACGTCGAGCGGCAGCTCACCGAACGGATCGAGGAGCTGATCGCGCAGCGTGACACGCTGCACCGGCTCGCCGATGGCGACCGGGCTCTGCTGCCCGACCGCGCTGTGGCGCTGCTGGAGCGGATGCCCGGCCTCGGCTTCACCGCGGACGAGGCGGCGACCTACCGGGAGGGCCTGGTGCTGGCCAGGGCACTGGTCCCGGAGGGCTTCGACGACTACCTCACCCATGTCGAGCACGCCCTGCAGGACACCCGGTTCGTCGCCTTGAGTAAGCGCGCGGAGGAGGCCACGGCCTGGGAACCGGACGATCCCCGCATCGAGGAACTCGCCACCGCCGCAGCCGACCACTTCCTCGCCAACCCCGCACAGCTGAAAATCGTGACCGGCCTGCAAGCCCGCACCGAGGCCGCGACCCGATACACGCTGATCCGCCAGTACGGCGCAGAGCAGACACCGGCCGCGACCCGGCTGTCCGCGCTCTTCGCGAACAAGCTGCGCTCCGCCGGTATCGATATCCCCGGACCAAACTCCAACTTGACCGAGAAGATCTCCGCCAACGTCCAGCTGCCCGGCAACCGGGCTCGCATCGACCGCCAGTAGCTCACCGGCTAGGTCTGCACACCGGCGGCAGCAAACCCTTGGCCTGCCTCACGGACGCCGCTCAGCGTCTGGACCTGGGGCTTCGGTACCCGAGACGGTCGGCAGACCTTCGTCACGAGCGTGAACGGCGACTTCAGCAACCGGCCGGGAATCTCGCCAATGTCCGGTCCGCCGAGTTCTACTCGGCCGGGTGGGCACTTTCCAATTCATTTCACGCACCAATTCACGAGCAGGTTTGAGGAACTCTTGTCATGCGCGCCTTTGAAGACGCTCGACCGAATGGAATAGTCACGCGGCTACTGGGCGACCGCCACTCCCTGCCGCTGTCGATCGTATTGCATCTTGTCCCCGGCGTCCTGATCGTCGCCGCCTACCTGCTTATCGGCGAACCATTCGTCAAGGCCATCGGTTGTCCAGCCTTCATGGGCTGGGCGATCGCCCTGTGCCTGGTTCTGCTACCGGTCCTGGTGGGGCTGCTGTGGCTGGGCCGCAAGCACAACGGCCGCTTCTCGCTGCATGGCGTGCTGCATTACACCGACAAGCCGGTCTCGCGCGGGAAGCTGATGGCGATGGTCATCGGGCTCATCTTGTGGATGATGGTGCTCGGGTTCGCGCTGGCACCGATGAACAACTTCTTCAAAGACTTCTTCACATGGCTCCCGTACGCGGACACAGGCGGCAGCGGCAACAACACCTACCTCGACCTCGACGGATACTCGCACTCGATCATGCTCACCACGATGGCGATATGCCTGCCGCTGACCGGAATATCCCTCCCGCTCATCGAGGAGCTGTACTTCCGCGGCTTCCTGCTGCCCCGCATCGCCCATCTGGGCGGATGGGCACCAGTGGTCAACACGGTCTTGTTCGCGCTGTACCACTTCTGGTCGCCGTGGGTGTTCGTGTCGCGGGTGATCTTCACGTTCCCGGGGTTCTGGTTCGCCTGGCGAGAGAAAGACATCCGGCTATCGATCGGGATGCACGCCGGCTCGACCTCGATCCTGGCGGCGCTCGGCACCATCGCCCTTGCGCTGGACCTCATCTAAGTGAGCGTCCAAAGCCGGTGTTTAGCAACGGATTAACGACAATCTGCCAAATGCGCTCAAGTCTGCTCACACGTTTTCACCGTTGCCCGAGACACACCCATCATCCCCGGCTCGTAACGGCCGTGGAAGCCCGCGCTCACGGCAATCCACCGCTGATTCGGTGGTCGCGGGAACCGAATTGTCGTTCCGCGTAAACGTTTTCGCCTTCCGATCGCCGCCGAGATACGTGACCGCCGACCAGCAGACTCAGCGGTGACAGATAGCGTGATCAAGTGACAGATATGATGGTCAGCCACACGCAGGCGCTGCCAAAACACAGCGCCAGTCAATTCAACTCAGCCGAAAGATCCGCAAATCATCGGGCACCCCACTCAACGGCGCCGCGAAAAAACTCCGCCGATACGGCTTGACCGCGTACCCCAATTCCGCCAACGTCTCCGGCCGCAGCGAACCCAGCGTCGCCCCCGACAGCATCGTGTTGCCGTTGCCGCCCGCTTCCATCACTCGCGCGGCGATGGTGACGTCCACACCGAGCCAGTCGCCACCGATCTCACGCGGTGAACCGGTGTGCAGCCCGACGCGCATCTGCGGCCGGTAGCCGCGGACCTCGACCTCGGCCAGGTTGCGCTTGGCCTGCGTCGCGGCGCGCACCGCACGATCAGCCGAGGTGAACACGGCCATCACGCCGTCACCCATGCGCTTGACGACGTGACCGCCCCGGTCGGCGATCGGCGGCTCGATAGCCTTGGCTACCACCCGCAGTAGTTCGAGGGTCGCTTCATCCCCCGCCGACAGCGACCAACTGGAGAATGCCACCAGGTCGGTGAACATCACAGTTACCTCTTGGCTACCCTTGCCGCGGCCCACACGCTCCAACATGGCCTGCCAGACCTGGAGCGCGCCGAAGCCGATCTCACGAGCCGCACTCGGTGTATCACCGACCAGTTTGTCCGCGGCGCGGGCGACGGCGCGAGCGCCGCCGGGACCCGAAACCGACAGCGGGTCGCCGAAGGCCGGATCACCTGGCAGCTGCTCACGCGCCTTGCGCAGCGCGCCGATCAGATCCGGTCGCTGATTCGCCACATTCATCAGTGCGGAAAGCTGCCCCCGGCGAAGTCCCGGACCCGGACGGCGCGGCGAACCATCTTGGTCGACAGGCACCAGCGGTATGACCACCTCGGACGGGCCGCCGATCTCCTCCGGCGTCGACTCCGGCTCAGCACCGCCGGAAGGTGTATCGCTCACGCCCCGAGCGTATCTCAGCCGACCTACCGTCGGCGGATTACTTATCATCGCCACTGCCACCTCACGATCGAACGGAGCGGGCACGACGTTGGGGCCGCCGATAGATAACGTGATAGTTGCTGGGGCCGATGCTACCCAGCGCAGATTCCAGAAGGAAGCGGCCTATTTCACAGTTTCCGCGATGTTCACACGCATCGGCAGCGCCCGAAAACGAGATCGCCGGCCCGGTGTGGAAGGGGATTCACACACCGGACCGGCGATCACACCGTCCACCGGGCAGTGGCAGGCGGTGACAAAGGGCGCGCGATTCCTCCCGACGAGGTGACGCGCCCCACACCCGAGTGGCGAGGGAGGGCTACTCGGGTAGCTCCTTGCTCAGGCGTCGCGCTGGTTCACCGAGACCAGCGCCGCGGCGAAGATGATCGCCACGAAAGCAATGAAGTAGGCCAGGCTGCCCCATACGCCCCAGTGCCAGTTCGCGGTGGACTCCGAAGAGCTCACGAAGCGCGTGATGTTCTGGAAGGGCAGGAACGGCGCGACATTGCGGCCGAAGCTGCCGAAGGCGCTCAGCAGCGGCTCGATCAGCAAGGACCACAACACGACCAGGGAGATCGCGGCGGCCGACTGCCGAACGAGCACGCCGATACCGATGGCGAGCGCGACGGCGAAGAACGCGTAGATCGGAATGCCGTACACCGAGCGCCAATGGTCCTCGAGCACTATGTCGGCGGCGGCTTTCGAGCCGCCGACCACCTTGGCGACCGCAATGGCGATCAGCGCGATGATCGTGGTGAGCACGGCCCCGAAGCCGCCGACCAGCGCGGTCTTGGTCACCAGGACCTTCGTCCGATGGGGTACGGCCTGGAACGTCGTCCGGATGACGCCGAAGCGGTATTCGCTGGTCACGGTCAACGCGGCCATGATCATCAGGACCATGATGCCGAAACCGGTGACGCCCGCGGTCGCGGTGCCGATGTCCAGCGTCGGCGTCCCCTCGGCGGGATTGTCACCCGAGGAACGCACGACCAGCGCGAACAGCGCCGACAATCCGATACCGAGGATTACGATGATGGCCGAGCACCACCACGGCGACCTGGTCGAGGTGAGCTTGATTCGTTCTGCTGCCAGCACGCCCATCAGAGCGCACCTCCCATCACCTGATCGAAGCCTTCGCCGTGGTACTGCACCGCGCCGCCGGTCATCCGCATGAATGCCTCTTCCAGCGAGGCCCGCTGCGGCGCGAGCTCGAACAACGTGATGTCGTTCGCGCCCGCGAGCTTGCCGACGTCGTCGCTGGTCACGCCCGCCACGACCAAGGCGGGGCCGTCGGTGCCCTCACCGTCTTCGCGCACGGTCATGCCGTTGGAGGTCAGCACGCTGCGCAGCTGCTCGAGCTGTGGGCTGCGCACCCGCACCGACGCTTCCGAGGCACGTTCGATGAATTCCTGGGTGGTCGTATCGGAGATCAGCTGACCCTTGCCGATCACAACCAGGTGTTCGGCGGTCTGCGCCATCTCCGAGAGCAGGTGGCTCGACACCAGCACGGTGCGGCCCTCCGCGGCGAGCCGCTGCATGAACCGGCGGATCCAGAGAATGCCCTCGGGGTCGAGACCGTTGACCGGCTCGTCGAACAGCAGCACCTGCGGATCGCCGAGCAGTGCGCCCGCCAGGCCGAGCCGCTGCGACATGCCCAGCGAGAATCCACCCGCGCTCTTGCCCGCCACCTCGGATAGGCCGACCAGGCGCAATACCTCGTCGACGCGGGTAGAAGCGATGTCGTTGGAGGCGGCCATCCACTGCAAATGCGCGCGCGCCGAACGATTCGGATGCACCCACTTGGCGTCCAGCAGCGCGCCGACGGCACGCAACGGGTGGTCGAGATCGTGGTACGGCTTTCCATTGATCAGTGCGGTTCCCGCGGTGGGCTTGTCCAGCCCGAGGATCATCCGCATAGTGGTCGATTTACCGGCGCCGTTGGGTCCAAGGAAGCCTGTCACCTGTCCGGGTCGGACGGTGAAGGACAGATCCTGAACCGCGACGGTCTGCCCGTAATGCTTGGTCAGGCCCCTCAGCTCGATCATGAGACCAGCATTCCGCAAAAACGGGCCGGGCGCGTCACTAGAAAGTGTCGAGTCGGATCATCCTCAGGGATGATCTCGACCCCGAGGGTGCTGCGGATGTTCCCCTACAACGCGGGCGAGGACGCCTGAGCCCAGAAGCGCTTGGGGATGCGACCGGCCTGGCGAGCCAGATGACCCGCGCGGACCGCGTCCGCCATGGCGGCGGCCATCAGCGCGGGGCGTCGGGCCCTGGTCACAGCGGTGGCGAGCAGGACGGCCGAGCAGCCGAGTTCCATGGCCAGGGTGGCGTCGCTCGCGGTGCCGATGCCCGCGTCGAGGATGACCGGAACCCCCGCCCCGGCCACGATCATCTCGATGTTGTGCGGGTTGCCGATGCCGAGGCCGGTGCCGATCGGGGCGCCGAGCGGCATGACCGCGGCGCAGCCCGCGTCTTCCAGCCTGCGGGCCAGGATGGGGTCGTCGGTGGTGTAGGGCAGCACCACGAAACCCGCGTCGACCAGTTGTTCTGCGGCGGTGAGCAATTCGATGGGGTCGGGAAGCAGGGTTCGCTCGTCGGCGATCACCTCCAGCTTCACCCAGTTGGTGTCGAGCGCCTCGGCGGCCAGCTGTGCGGTGAGCACCGCTTCGGCGGCGGTGCGACAGCCCGCCGTATTGGGCAGCGCCGTAATGTCCAGGCGCTCGAGCAAATCGAGCACGCCGGTGCCGCCGACCGCGTCCACGCGGCGCATCGCGACCGTGGTGAGTTGGGTACCGGAGGCGAGCAACGCTTCCTCGAGCACGGCCAGGTTGTCCGCGCCGCCGGTGCCCATGATCAGCCGGGAGCCGAACTGCTTACCCGCGATCTCCAGTGCGTCAGCCACCCTGGACCGCCGTGAGCACCTCGATCTGCCAGCCGCGCCCGACCGGCTCGCCCCAGCGGGACTTCGGGAATACCGCACCATCCACCGCGAGCGCGACGCCCTGATTCGGCAGCCCGAGTCGGTCGAGCAGCTCACGCACGGTCAGTGCTTCGGCGAACTCGTGGTCGGCGCCGTTCACGGTGACACCGATGGGGATTGACGTCGCGGTCATCGAATTCCTCCTACTGACGACGTTGGGGACGGCGCACCCGGCGCCGAAAAGCGTTGCGGATCAGCGACTTCCGCTGCCCTGAGCACCGAGCCGTCGAGCACGCTCAGCACCGCCTCGACGGTGAGCGGGACCGCGAGCATGCCGTTGCGGCCGTGTCCGGTCGCCGCGACGATACGGTCGTCGAGCCTGCCGATCAGCGGCAGATTGTCCGGGGTGCCCGGCCGCGAACCCGCACTGGCCTCGGCCAATTCGTACTCGCCGATACCGGGCAGCACCGCCTCGGCGTCCGCGATCAGATCACGGACACCGGCCACGGTCACCGCGGTGTCGAAGCCTGCCTCGTATTGCGTTGCGCCGACAACGATTCCGTCCGAGCGCGGCACCAGATAGACCGGCCTGCCGTGCACTCGAGCCCGGATCACCCGGATCGGCGGCGGCGTCGCGCCGGGCCGATGCCGCAGGCGCAGGATCTCCCCCTTGACGGGACGGACCGGCAGCTGCGGCCACAGACCCGCGGAGGCCGCGCCCGCCGCGAGCACAATCTGATCATGCGGCAGTGCGTCGAGCGCGACGACCGATTCGGCGCGGAACTCGACTCCCTCGGCCACGCAGGCCTGTCGCAAAGCATCGAGCAGGCGCCGGTTGTCGATGGCGGGCTCGGCGGGTGCGAGCAGACCGGCGCGCACCGTGCGGGCCAGCGCAGGCTCCAGCGCACGCACGCCTGACCGATCCAGCAGGTGCAGCTCGCTACCGCGACCGCCCACCCAGTCGGCCACCGTGCGCAGGTCAGCGGCATCGGCTCCATCGAGCGCGACGGTCAACGTCTCATCGGCGACGAAGACATCCACTCCGGTGGCGGCCGCGACACGCCCGGCGAATTCCGGCCAGCGGGCCAGTGAGGCGGCGCCGAATTCGAGGACACGATCCTCCCCCGGCCAACCTTCCGACAGCGGTGCCAGCATGCCCCCCGCAACCCATGAGGCGCCGGATCCGACGGCGGGGTCGAAGTTTGTGACCGTCCAGCCCGCCTGTGCGGCCCGCCAGGCCACGGCGAGTCCGATGGCGCCGCCACCGACGACAGCCAAAGTCCGCATCCGTTCCACCTGCCTTCTATTCGCATCCCCACGGTAGCGCGGCTACGGTCGAAGGCGTGCAACCCTCCCACCTCTATCGGTCCCTACCGCCCAGGGAGCGTCTGGCAACCGCGCGGCTGTATCTCTGCACCGACGCCCGCCGAGAGAAGGGCGATCTGGCCAAGTTCGCCGAAGCCGCCCTCGCGGGCGGCGTCGACATCATTCAACTCAGAGACAAGGGCTCGCCCGGCGAGGCGAAATTCGGTCCGCTGGAAGCCAAGGCCGAGCTCGGCGCGCTCGCCGAGCTCAAGTCCGCGGCCCGCAGACACGGTGCGTTGGTCGCGGTGAACGACCGCGCGGATATCGCGCTCGCCTCGGGCGCCGATGTGCTGCACCTCGGACAGGGTGACCTGCCGCCCTGGTACGCCCGGCGCATCCTCGGACCCGATGTGGTGATCGGGCGCTCCACCCACAATCGCGCGCAGGCCGGACTTGCCGCGATCGACGAGCACCTCGATTACTTCTGCACCGGCCCGGTGTGGACGACCCCGACCAAACCCGGCCGCCAGGCCGCGGGACTGGATCTGGTGCGCTCCACCGCCGACGCCCACCCCACTCGGCCGTGGTTCGCGATCGGTGGTGTGGATGGCCCGCGCTTGCCGGAACTGCTGGAAGCCGGGGCCGACCGCATTGTCGTGGTGCGAGCGATCACCGAGGCCCGTGATCCGCAGGCCGCGGCGCGCGAACTCAAATCCGCACTGCTCGAAAACGCATAGACCGCGGGGCCTCTCCCGACATCGTGTCGACCTCGGTCCACGAGGGTGCGGTCTCGGGCGACCAAAAATCGAAACGCTGTGCTTCCTGCGTCTTCCGAGTCGAACGAGGGCTGGGCGTCCAGCGCCGACTAGGACACCACCTGGACGCGGGTGAGCGAGAGGATCGGGCCGAGCGTCACGCTATCGCCGACCGAGGTCGCATCCGATGCTGCCGTGGGGACGCTGGTTTCCCGCGCCGCAACCACCGCCGAATCGACGATCCTGGCGTATCCGCCGGGGCCATCGGGATCCGAATGCAGCCAGAGGAACCCTTCGTCGGCAAGGTCGACAGTGCGCGGTAGCGCGGCTGCCACGGCAGGGGCATCGACCACATCGGCCAAGCAGATGCGAGCGGGCGCGGCACGCAGCGACGGCCAGGAGGCGGCGAAGCCGGGGTGCAGCGGACGGGCGTCGACTTCGTCTTCCGGCACCCAGGCCAACGCGGTGCTCTCGCGGTTGCGGCTGGTCGCCAGGGTCATCACGGCGTCGGCGACCACAGTCGTATAAGTCCAGCCGCTCGACGAGGTGGCGGTGACCCGCTCCCCACGCACCCGGACGTCGGCGGGTTTGATACCAGCCTCTTCCCATGCCTCACGTACTGCGGCATGCACGGGCGTCTCGTGGCTATCGCGCGCGCCGCCCGGCAACGCCCAGGTACCGCCCTGATGACTCCACAGCGCGCGATGTTGCAGCAACACCGCGCAGCCACCGCCGGCCAGCGGAGCGCGCAGTAGCAGACCGGCCGCGCCGAAGCGGCCCCAGTGTCGCGCACCGTCGGGGTCGTCCGACCAACCGTCACCGTCACCACGCATCTGCTAAACCATCCTCATCCAGCCGTGGCGGGGGTGTTTCACACGCCACGGCACCGGTAAGACCACAATAAACTCCGACACGGCGTGTACGTGCGCCACAAAACCGGGGAGGTGGAGATGGCTCGCACCGAGCAGGCGACGGCTGTGCAGCCGCCGTCGGTCGTTACCGAGCCCGCGCGCAAGCATCTCGGTGCCGCGCGCAACTCGGCGGTGCGTGAGCATCTCGACCCGGCCAATCTGCGTTCATTCGCGCAGTCGTCACCGGGACGGCTCATCGCGATCGGCCTGGTCCTCATCGGCCTTTGCCTAGCGGCGGGCGTTGTTACCGCGGTCACGGTGAGCGAGCGTCAGCAGGCACTCGACATCCTGCTCGACGACACCGAGCCGGACGCGCAGTCCGCACAGCGGCTCTACACCACGCTGTCCATCGCGGACGCCGCGGCGAGTACCGCGTTCATCGCGGGCGGCCTGGAACCCGAAGCTGTGCGCGACCGATACAGTCAGGCACTCGGCGAGGCGTCCTCGGAGCTGGTGACCCAGTCCGGGCCCACCGCGTTGTCATCCGGCGACCCCGACACCCGGCTACGGACCGGGATCGCCACCGGCCTGCCCGTGTATTCAGGTCTGATCGAGACGGCCCGAGCGAACAATCGCAGCGGATACCCGGTCGGCGCCGCGTACTTGAGCGAGGCGTCGAATCAGATGCAGACGACGCTGCTGCCGATGGCTCAGGAACTACAGGATCATCGATCGGGCGCCGTCGACGCGGCCCAGCGCCGCCATGCGCGGCCACCGTGGCCCGCCATCGTGCTGCTGATGCTCGCCTTGGGGTTTTTGGTCTGGGCGCAAATCGAGCTGGCCAAGCGCTGGCACCGGGTGATCAATCCCGGACTGCTGCTGGCCTCCGCCGCGGTGGTGACCCTGTTGGCCTGGACCGTGGTCGCCGGGTCGATCTCGGCCGTGTCGATGATCAGCGGCCGCGACGGTGCGGCGGTGCCCGCATCCCGGTTGACCGAGAGCCGAATCGTGACCCAGCAGGCGCGTTCCGCCGAAACATTGAAACTGGTGCGCCGCGACGCGACGGGCGACTACGACCGGACCTACGATTACAGCATCGCCCGGCTGACCGAACTGCTCGACGGCTACCCGACGCGCGCGCCCGCAGCCGGGGACGTGGCGAATGCCCGTAGCGCACTCGCCCGTTGGCGCGCCGCGCATCAGCGAATGAACGAAACTCTCGCCCACGGCGACTTCAACGGCGCAGCAGCGGTCGCGACCGGACCCGGCACCGCGGATGCCGCCGCCCAAGTGGACGCACTCGACAGGTCGCTCGGTGCGGCGCTCGCGAAGACAAGGGACACTTTGCGCGGCAAGATCTCCCAGGGCGCCCGAGTGCTCGACTTCCTTGCTCCAGGCGCGATGGTGCTCGGTATCCTCGCCGCGAGTTTGGTCGGCCTCGGTCTCTGGCCCCGACTGCGGGAGTACCGATGAAATCCACCCGCGGCATCCTGGCCGCAGCCCTGCTCGCCGTCGCCTGTGCCGGCGGTTGTGCCGACGACTCGCTCTCGAGCGCGCCGGCAAAGATCATCCGATACGACGAACCGCCGCTGCCTGCCAAGGCCGTCCCGGTCCTGCCGAATACACCGATCACGCCGGAGATCGACCCGCAATGCGGCGATCCGACCGCCAGCCTGCGGCCGACAGGCTCGGCGGTCGGTGGGCCGACCATCGACGCGATCCGGGCCCGTGGCCGATTGGTGGTCGGACTGGACACCGGCAGCAATCTGTTCAGCTTCCGTGATCCGGTCAGCGGCGCCGTCGTCGGCTTCGACGCCGACATCGCCAGGGAGGTCGCACGCGACCTGCTCGGCAGCCCGGATCTGATCGAATACCGCAGTCTCGGCTCCGCCGACCGCGAACAGGCGCTGCAAAATCACACCGTCGACTTGGTCGCCAAGACCATGACGATCAACTGTGAACGACGGCAGAAGGTGACGTTCTCCACGGTGTACCTGCACGCCAACCAGCGCGTGCTGGCGGTGAAGAACTCCGGCATCAACGACCTCGGCGACCTCGCGGGCAGACGGGTGTGCATAGTGCCCGGCACCACCTCACTGGTCCGGATCCGCCACCAACAGCCGGGCGCCACCATCCTTGCGGTGCCGACCTGGGCAGATTGCTTGGTGGTTCTACAACAGCGCCAGGTCGACGCGGTGAGCACCGACGACGCCATCCTGGCGGGCCTCGCCGCGCAGGATCCCTACACCCAGCTGGTGGGCGGCAGCATCAGTGTCGAGCCCTACGGCATCGGCATCCCCAAGGGCAACGACGATCTGGTGCGTTTCGTCAACGGGACGCTGGAGCGGATCCGGACCGACGGCACCTGGACCAAAATCTATAAACAGTGGCTTTCCGTGCTCGGCCCTCCGCCGGCCCCGCCGGAACCGACCTACCTGGACTGACCGCAGATGACCAGCACGCACGGCGCCGACGCCGACAATTCCGCTTCCGGTAGAAGTGGTTCGGCTGCGCCGCAGGAGGATTCAGCCGACAACGACCTAGCGGGCACCCAGGCGGTCCGACCTGGGCACGAACCCGCGGCCGAGGAGAACATCGGACCGAACACCACCGCCGTCGACCGCGCTGCCGAAGAGGACGCCGCCGAAACCATCGGACCAGGCACCATCGCCGCCAACTTCAGCGTCGGCACACAGCGTCCACAGTCCCAGCCGAATTCGAATGCCACGATGCGGACCTCGGGCCGCAGTGGACGCACCGTCCGCTCGCGGCCGACAGTGCGCAAGCTCGGCGGAGGGCTGGTACCCATCCCGTCCATCGTGCCCGCCGATCCGCGCGACGCGGTGCTCACCGATCCGGTCGTCGCCGAGGCCAAGCGCTTCTGCTGGCGTTGCGGGAGCCCGGTCGGCCGGGCCACCGCGGTCCGGCCTGCGACGACGGCGGGGACCTGCCAAACCTGTGGCGCCACCTATGATTTCCGACCCTTGCTGTACCCGGGCGACGTGGTCTCGAGCCAGTACGAGGTCCAGGGCTGCATCGCCCACGGCGGGCTCGGCTGGATCTACCTGGCGATCGACCGCAATGTCAGCGACCGCTGGGTGGTGCTCAAGGGCCTGCTGCACACGGGCGATGCCGAGGCTCAGGCGGTGGCCGTGGCCGAGCGCCAATTCCTTGCCGAGGTTGCCCATCCCAGCATCGTCAAGATCCACAATTTCGTCGAGCACACCGGCCAGGACGGTGAGCCGGTCGGCTATATCGTCATGGAATACGTCGGCGGCAAGTCACTGCGCGACATCCTCGACACCTATCCGCGGCCACAGCGGATGCCGGTCGCCGAGGCCATCGCCTACTTGCTCGAGATCCTGCCCGCGCTGGACTACCTGCATTCCACCGGATTGACCTACAACGATCTCAAGCCCGACAACATCATGATCACCGAGGACCAGGTGAAACTGATCGATCTCGGTGCCGTCGCCACCATCGAAGCGTACGGAAATCTCTACGGCACCCGGGGGTTCCAGGCGCCGGAGATAGCAAAGACCGGGCCGACTGTGGCGTCGGACATCTACACCGTCGGGCGGACGCTTGCCGTGCTTACATTGAGCATGCCGATGGAGCAGGGCCGCTATCTGGATGGAATTCCAGACCCCGCAGCACATCCCGTCCTCGAACGCAACGAGTTCTTTCATCGGTTGCTGTTGTCGGCGACCGACCCCGACCCGAAGCGGCGCTTCCCCTCCGCTCGCGCCGTGTCCGCCCAGCTGGCGGGCGTGCTGCGCGAGATACTGGCTTCGGAGACCGGAACCGAGCATCCCCAGCTGTCCACGGTGTTCAGCCCGCAGCGTGCCAGTTTCGGCACCGAGGAGCTGATCAGTCAGACCGATGCCTACGCCGACGGCATCGGCCGCAGCAGTCGGTTGCCTGCGCGGGAAGTTGTTGCGGCCCTTCCTATTCCGCTCATCGATCCGGCGAACCCTTCCGCGCCGTTGCTCGCCGCCGCCGTGCGCCCCGATCCGCGGCAGGCGCTGGAAGCACTACGTGAAGCACGCGAGCGCGCCGAATCCGATCCCGAGAATGCGCCGGAGACTATCGATCTGGAGCTGACGCTCGCGCAGGCGCGGGCGCACCTCGAGCTCGGCGAGTCGGCCACTGTGCTGGATAAGCTGTCGCGGATACCCGCCGATCACGATTGGCGTATCGATTGGCACACCGGCCAGGCCCAGCTGCTGGAACACGATTACGAAAAGGCTTTCGCGAGTTTCGACGCGGTGCTGCAAGTGCTGCCTGGCGAAGTAGCGCCGAAGCTGGCGTTGGCGGCCACGGCGGAACTCGTACTGCAACAGTGGGATTCCGACGATCCTGACCAGTGGCGGGCCTATGCCGAGAAGTTCTACGACACGGTGTGGCGCACCGACCGCGCGGTGGTGAGCGCCGCCTTCGGCTTGGCCAGGCAACTGGCGACGGCGGGTCGGGTCACCGATGCGGTGCGCGCGCTCGACGAGGTCCCCACCGCGTCGCGGCACCACACCACCGCACGCCTGACCGCCGTGCTGCTGTTGCTCACCTCCGCGCCGGTGGGCGAACTCGAGGAAGCGACGCTGCACGTCGCGGCCTCCCGAATGCTTGCCATACCGAAGAGCGAAGGCCGAGCGGTCCAGATGCGCGTCCTTGTTCTCGGCGCGGCCCTGGCCTGGCTGCAATCGGGGAATACGCCCAAACGGCGGGACGCCACCCTGTTCGGCGCCCCCTTCACCGACCGCGACCTGCGCGAAGGCACCGAAGCCAACCTGCGGGCTCTGGCCCGCAGCGCACCGGGGCGAAACCATCGCTACGCCTTGGTCGACCTGGCGAACGCCATCCGAGCCAAGACCTGGGTCTAGCCACCACAAAGCCATGGTCTACCTCGCGATCGCCATGTCACGGTGATCGGCCCGCTCAACAAACCGATGGCCGGATCCATGGACCCGCTCTAGCATCGCGCTGGTGAAAGAAGGCCGCCGCCGAGTGCTTACAGTGGTTGCGCAGCAGTACCTTTGGACGACCTACCACCATCATGTAGACGGCTGCGAGGAAGTCCTGCGCCTGCGACAACTCGGGTCGGTGGCGGGCCTGACACTGGTATTCCGCCCCGATGGTGAGCGCCACGTCTCCGACGGCGGGCCGTCCGTGACCGGTGTCATCTGGATCGGCGACCGTTTCCTGAACCTGAACAAGCCCGGAGTGGTCCGCAGGTTCGTCGACGCCGCCATCGATGCGGGCTGGATGGCCGAGGCACACACAGTCGGCCGCCGCAATGGCTGGGACCTCTTCGACGATGCGTACACCAGCAATGTCAACGGCGCATCGACGCGTTAGGCACCGGACCGAGTTCTCGGACGCTCACTTACGTTTTGGTTCTTCCGATTCCGGTCTGAGGCCGGAAACGCGCGTACCGCGCTCTCCGCAGGCACGCTCGACCGAGAATTTCTCCAGCAATCCGAAATTTGTTGGGAGACAGCATGACCGAGCAAGCGATCCAATTGCCCACGGTGGGAGAGTCCACCTACGACACCTATGACCGAATTCGCGAGGGCGGCGAGGTCGTTCCTATCGAATTGCCAGGCGGGGTGCCCGCCTGGATCGCGACCAGCTACCGGGCTGTCAGCGAAGTCCTCGATGACAAGCTGTTCAGTAAGAGCGCCGCGCAGTGTCCCGCCCTGCACGACGGCACCATTCCGGCCGATTGGCCCATGCGCGCGCTCACCGATATCGACCACATGCTCAATAAGGACGGCCTCGACCACCGACGGCTGCGCAAGACCATCAGCCAGGCATTCACCCCGGCCAGGGTCGCCGCACTCGAACCGCGCATCGAGAAGATCGCCGCGAACTTGATCGCGAACTTTCCCAGTGATGACCGGATCGATCTGGTCTCGGCCTTCACCACGCCCTTCCCGGTTCGGGTGACCTGTGAACTGTTCGGCGTGCCGACAGCGGTACAGCCGCAGCTCAAAGACTGGACCACCACCCTCATCTCGCACACCAGCACTGGAGCAGAGGCGCAGAACGCGATGGCGGGCATGCTCGGCTACTTCGCCGAATTGCTGGAGACCAAACGGCGTGCGCCGGGTGACGATCTCACCACCGCACTGCTGCAAGCCAATACAGAGAACGAGCTGACCGACGACGAGCTGTGCAACATGCTCTGGATAGTGATCGTCGCCGGACACGAGACCACCGTGCACCTGCTGGGCAACGCCGTCGTCACGTTGTGCACCCATCCTGAACAACGGGCCAAGGCGCTCGTCGAGGACCGATGGGCCGATGTCGTAGAGGAAGTGCTGCGCTACAAGTCATCTGTGGTCGGTGCCCTCATGCGATACGCACGCCATGATGTGACGGTGGCGGGAGTCGACATTCCCGCGGGCAGCATGATGATGTGGTACGGCGGAGTAGGCAGGGACGCGCGGCACTACCCGGGTGCCGGTAGGTTCGACATCGACCACGACCACCGGGACCAGTTGGCGTTCGGTCGCGGCCCACACTTCTGTCTCGGTGCCCCACTGGCCCGACTGGAGAGCCGCATCGCACTTTCCATGCTGTTCAATCGCTTTCCGCGGTTGAGCCTCGCGACCGATCCGGCGGATATCGAGTACGCCCCGCAGATCAGCACCAACGGACCACTCGAGCTTCCGGTGCGGCTCGATTCCGCGACCTAGGCGATGTCGACCGGATGCCGGCTTGCGCATCCGGCTCGAGCGGCTCCGGTCACTGCGCCGGTACACCGCCGCGCTCGGTGGGTTCGGCGGGTTCGGCCAGCCTGCGGCGTCGGAAATCGCGTGGTGTCTCGCCGAACCGCGCTTTGAACGCCGTGGAGAACCAGGCGGGGGTGAAGCCACTGCGGATGGCCAGGTCGCGGATGGGCACTTCCTCCATTGTCGGGTCCTCGAGCAGGTCTCGGGCGGCACGCAGCGCCTCGTCCCGACGCACATCACGGAACGTGGTACCCGACTGGTGCAGGACCGTTCGCAGCTGCCGTGCCGACCATCCCAGTGCCTGCGCCACCGCGGGTAACCGCACGTCACCATGGCCGACGTTCGCCCGCACATATCGCCGAACATGTTCGGCGATCTGCGCGTGCTGGGCCCGCTGCGGATGGGTGTCTCCGAGTGAGATCAACGACAGCAGCTCGGCGATTCGATCGCAGACCGCGTTGAACTCACGGTCGGACAGGTTCGACTGTTCGGCGTGCGCGCTACGGATCATGGCCTGGGTGATGCGGCCGAGGCCGGAGTTCAGGTCGAGCACCCTGGCACCCGGGCCGGAAGACCCCACTCGATGGTCGATCTCGGTGCGTGGCACCTGGAATGCGTACGCCGACAATTCCGGAATGTGCAGCTGGCACACGTCATCGAGGGCGGTCAACGCGGCATGACCGGGATGCGTCCACGTCACCTCATCCCGATAACGGACCGAGTACAAGCCTTGTTCGGGGAGGACGACCCAGTAGAAGTCGTCGCAGGGACCGCGGCGGATGTGTGTTCGCGTTCGGTAGGAGGTGCTGGTGCCACGCTGCTCCCAGCGCAACAACCGATAGACCGTCGACTCCTGAACCGTCAGCCCCGAATGCCAGCGCTCGGGGTCGCGGTACTGATAGTCCATCCCGACGAAGCTGTTGGCGACCGTCGTCCACGACTGCGAATCGCTCGCCGTCACGCGATAGCACTTCATGGTGACCACCCTCGCCGTCAGCTCACGGATATCGTATTGTCCACCGGCACAATATGTCTGCACCTCCGTGATAACGCCCGACCCGTCGCCGTGTGCGGCCGCCGACTTGCCGTTTCCCATTACGCGTGAACTGGCGCCGCACGCCGGCGGGCACCGATGGGGAGTCGGTGTTCGCCGCAGTCGGTGTTCGCCGCAGTCGGTGTTCGCCGCAGTCGGTGCGCGACCACTGCTCGCCACACGAGGACGCTGAGCCGGACATCGCGTCGGCGGCTCGGCAATACCGGCACACGCTCCCGCACCACCGGCCCTGCATGGCCGAATCCGCCGGAAACTCACGCCGGCCACAACTGACGATAGTTTCGGACGCGCACCAAGAAAGAACCCGGCCGGAGGGAAGACCGGCCGGGTCGGATCTGTCGGAAGAGTCGGCCCACCGAAACTCCGGGATCCACGTGCAGTCGGCACGCTCCGGGGGCAGCCGGAGCGAGCAATTCGGGAGGGGCGAGGGCATCGCTGACCCGAGAGCACGCGGATCGGTTCACCCGGGATCTCGGTGGGCCGACGAACTGATCCGATACCGATACTGGCGTATCGACCATGAGGAATTCGTGAAGGTTTCTAGACCTGTTCGGCGGCCACCACGCGCCGCGCCGCGCGAGCGATCGCCAATTCCTCATTGGTCGGCACGACCAGCACGGCCACCTCGGCTCCTGATGCCGAAATATGCCGGGCGGTACGGTCTTTCGCCGTGTTGAGCGCGGGATCGACCGCGATGCCGAAGCGGGAGAGCTCGGCAAGGGCGTCGGCACGGACCTGTGGGCTGTTCTCCCCGACACCGGCGGTGAAGGTGATGGCGTCGAGGTGACCCAGCTGCACCAAGTACGCGCCGAGGTAGCGGCGCAGTCGGTGGATGTATACGTCGTAGGCGAGCTTCGCGGCGGCGTCACCCTGATCGATGAGCCGTTGCAGCTCACGGAAGTCATTGACGCCCGAGAGCCCCTTGAGGCCCGAGTTCCGGTTCAGGAGCTCCTCGACCTGGTCGATAGTCAGATCTGCCGAGCGCATGAGGTGCGGCACGATGCCCGGGTCGAGATCACCGGACCTGGTGCCCATCACCAAGCCTTCCAGCGGGGTCAGACCCATCGTGGTGTCGACCGGATGGCCGCCCTTGATCGCCGAGGCCGAAGCGCCGTTACCCAGGTGGAAAACAATCTGATTCAGGTCGGCGGGATCGCGGCCGAGCAGCTCCGCGACCCGCCCCGAAACGTATTCATGCGAAGTGCCATGAAAGCCGTATTTCCGAATACCCTGCGCGGCAGCGACTTTCGCATCGATCGCGTAAGTCTTCGCGGCATCGGGCAGGCCGTGGAAGAACGCGGTGTCGAACACCGCGACCTGCGGCACCCCCGGCAGTAGCTTCCTGGCACTTTCGATACCCGCCACGTTGGCCGGATTATGCAGCGGCGCAAGCGAAGACAACGTCGAAATCGCGGCCACCACCGCATCATCGATCAGCGTCGGGCGGTAGAACACCTCGCCGCCGTGTACCACTCGATGCCCGACCGCATGCACACCCTCGCTCGCCAGATCGCGTCCGGTCTCGGCGAACATCTCGAAGACCAGTCGCAGTCCGGCGGTGTGATCGGCGACCGGCTCATGCCGCTGGATGGTTATCCCCTCGGCACGATGCTCGATCCCGGCGTTCGCCTCGCCGATTCGATCGACCAGGCCCGAAGCCGCGACCGAGCTCGACTCCGGGTCCAGCAGCTGGTATTTGATCGACGATGAGCCGGAATTGATCACCAGCACCAGACCATCGGCACGTTCGCTGCTCATGACGCCTCCTGTGTCCCGGGAGAGTTCACATCGCCTCCGGGGTCCTGCGGTGCTCTCGCACACCCCCAGCAACCACGATTACGACGCGAATGTTCCACATTGCCCCTGTGCCGCAGGACACCCCGTCACTCTCCGTGCGCCTGAATTGCGGTGATCGCCACGGTGTTGACAATGTCGGCGACCAAAGCGCCGCGGGACAGATCGTTGACCGGCTTGCGCAGCCCCTGCAGCACGGGGCCGATGGCGATCGCGCCCGCACTGCGCTGCACCGCCTTGTAGGTGTTGTTGCCGGTATTGAGGTCGGGAAACACGAATACCGTTGCGCGGCCCGCCACCTCGGAATCGGGCAGCTTGGTGGTGGCGACGGTCGGCTCGATCGCCGCGTCGTATTGAATCGGGCCCTCCACCAGCAGTTCGGGCGCACGCTCGCGGACCAGCTTGGTCGCGACCCGCACCTTGTCCACATCGGCGCCGCTGCCCGATTCGCCGGTCGAGTAGGACAGCATGGCCACCCGTGGCGCGATGCCGAACCTGGCCGCGGTGCCCGCCGAGGAGATCGCGATATCGGCAAGCTGCTCCGAGGTCGGATCGGGGACCACCGCGCAGTCGCCGTAGGCGAGCACCCGGTCGGCGAGGCACATCAGGAACACGCTGGACACGGTGGCGACGCCGGGCGTGGTCTTGATGATCTCGAACGACGGCCGGATGGTGTGCGCCGTGGTGTGCGCGGCACCGGACACCATGCCATCGGCAATGCCCTTGTGGACCATCATGGTGCCGAAATACGAGATGTCGGTCATGGTTTCGCGGGCGCGCTCGACAGTCATACCCTTGTGTGCGCGCAGCTTCACGTACTCCGCGGCGAAATCGTCCAGATATCCCGAGGTGGCGGGATCGAGCACCTGCGCGGCGGCGATGTCGACACCCAGTTCGGCGGCCCGGGCCCGGATGGCCCCTTCGTCACCGAGAATGATCAGGTCGGCGATCTTGCGCTGCAGCACCCGACCCGCGGCACGCAGAATGCGGTCGTCGTCACCCTCGGGCAGCACGATGCGCTTGCGATCCGCACGCGCCCGCTCGATGAGCTGATACTCGAACATCTGCGGAGTCACCACCGAGCTGGGCGGAACGTCGATGCGCCGCAACAACTCCGTGTCGTCGACCCGCTGTTCCATCAGCGCGAGGGCGGTGTCGACTTTGCTCGGGCTGCCCGCCGACATCCGGCCGCGGGTGCGGTAGGCGGCGCTGGCCGTGTCGTAGGTGCCGAGCTCGGTGGTGAGGATCGGCAGCTTCGGCTTGAGACCGGTCATCAGGCGCGCGACCGCGGGATGCGGACGCATGCCGCCGTTCATGATGATGCCCGACAACGACGGAAAGCCTTCCGCCTCATGGGCATTCACCACACTGAGCAGCACGTCGGAGCGGTCGCCCGGCGCGATGACCACGACGCCGTCGACCAGCCGCTCCAGAATGTGTTCGGCCGTCATGCCGCCGACCATGACCGTCAGCGCCTCGCGCTGCAGCAATTCTTGGTCGCCGCTGTACATCTCGCCGTCGATGGCGGTGCACAGCTCGGCCATGGTGGGCGCGATCAGCAACGGCACTTCCGGCAGCGTCCAGGACGGCACATCGAAGCCCTGCAAGGCCGAGCGCACTTCGTCGAGCCGATCCGGATCGCAGCGGTTGGCGATGATCGCGACCAGCTGCGCGTGCTCGAGGGCCAGTTCGCTCGCGCACAGCTCGGCCAGATGCCGGACCTCCTCCGGCGTGCGGCCGCAGCCGCGCACCACCAGCAGTACCGGAGCGCCGAGGTTCACCGCGATCCTGGCGTTGAAACGCAGCTCGCTGGGGCTGGCCACGTCGGTGTAGTCGCTGCCGACGATCACCACCGCATCGCACACCTTGGCGACCTCGTGGAAGCGCATCACGATCTCGCTGATCGCGGCATCGGGATCGGCGTGCACCTGGTCGTAGGTGACGCCGGTGGCCTGCGCGTAGTCGATATCGGCTGTGCTGTGTTCGAGCAGCAGTTCGAGAATGTAATCCGGCTCGGTGCTAGAGCGGGTGATCGGCCGGAACACCCCGACCCGAGCGGTGGTCGCGCACAGCATCTGGAGCATCCCGAGCGCCACCGTCGATTTTCCGGTGTCACCCTCCGGAGACGCGATGTACACAGCGGATGGAGCAGATTCGGCCATGCCCGAAGCTTAGTAAACAGATGGCAACCACAACCGGGTGGCGAGACCGTGATCACGGTTGAAATCGCGAGCTCCGTCCTCGGACTCGTGTTCGAGCGCGACGAACTCTGATCGCCACAGCCGGACGAAGTCCGTCCCAGCTGTACCCGAGCGAGCGGGAGGCGAATGCGTCACCTGATCGACGGCGGCCGGACGAAGCACGTCCCCAGCCGAGCGCACGCGAGGACGTCACCTGTCCGGCGCAGGCGGACGAAGCCCGCACCCAAGCGTTACCCCGACGCGCGAAGGCGAGAACGTCACCTGATCGACGGCAGCCGGACGAAGCCTGTCCCTGGACGTGCCCGGACGAGCGAAGGCGAAGGCGTCACCTATAGTCCGGACATGGCTGAGCAGTTCCCGGACCGGCAATGGGGTTCGCGCACCAATGTTCTTTCCCGCGCGGCGAATAAGTTCGCGGCAACCAAGCCTGGTTCGTGGTTCATCCGAAAGATCACGCCGCTGGATCGGGCACTGCTCGAGCGCACCGACGCCAAGTACACCGTGCTCGGCCCGATCGGTGCCCCCGTCATCCTGCTGACAAGCATCGGCCGCAAGTCCGGTGAGCCGCGCACCCAGCCGCTGCTCTATGTGCACGACGGCGACACGTTGTACGTGATCGGCAGCAACTTCGGCCAGGCCAAGCACCCGGCCTGGACCGCCAATCTGCTGGCGAACCCGCGGGCCACTGTCGCCATCGCGGGTGAACGCATACCGGTCGAGGCCACCCTGGTGGCCGCCGAGGATAAAGACGCCGTCTTCGCCCGCTTCGTCGAAATCACCGGCGCCTACGACACCTACCGCTCCCGCACCACCCGCGACCTGCGCATCTTCGCCCTCCACCGCGCCTGAGACGCGCCCCGCCCATAGGTCTTTCGCCGGGCGCAGTCCCTCGAAATACTTGGCGGTGTGGTGGCGGTCCATGCGATTGCCGCCACCACGCCTCGAATTCCGCTAGCCGCCGAAGCTACCGGTTGCGGGCTTGGCGGCGGGAACGGTGACAGTGACCGTCTCCGACAATTCGAACTCCGCGCCGTTCACGCAGCCACCCCGGGCCGTGATCGTCGTCCCGGGCTCGAGACCTTCCAACGATGTCTTGATCGTCTGGCCGGGGTTGGCCAGCGACTCCGGGCGGGAGCCGCCGAAGAATACGTGGTTGTTCTCGGGGCCGACTCCGGCCTCCGCCCAGCACTGACCCCGGTCGTTCGTATTGTGCAGCGTCGCCGTCACTGTCCCGGTTCCGGTGCCCGCGAAGGTGACCTCAGGCGCGTTGAATGGTGTCGCGGCACCCGCGGTCACGGGGGCAAACGCCACAGCCGCAGCGGACGCGGCCAAGAGGATAGCTCCATTGATTCGTCTGTTCATCACATGACCGGATCATTCCCTGGAACAGCTTTCAACACAACACAATTCGCCCACCAGAGCTGGGGACCGCTAATACACACAACCGTGCGGGCGACGAGACATGGCCACGGTGACTGTCTCGAGTGCCGCGTGGCCATGTTCGATTGTCAGCCGAGCGCGCGCAGGCGGGGGGCCAGGTCGCGCTGGAAGAGGTCGAGGAAGCGGCGCTGGTCGTGGCCGGGTGCGTGAAAGACCAGGTGGTTGAGGCCCGCGTCCAGGTAGGGCTTGATGAGGTCGACGGCCTGGTCGGGGTCGCTCGCGACGATCCAGCGCTTGGCGATCTGGTCGATGGGGAGGGCGTCGGCGGCGGCCTCCATTTCGATCGGGTCGGTAATGCTGTGCTTCTGCTCAGGGGTCAGCGACAGCGGGGCCCAGAAGCGGGTGTTCTCCAGGGCCAGTTCGGGATCGGTGTCGTAGGAGATCTTGATTTCGATCATCCGGTCGATGTCCTCGACGGTGCGCCCTGCCTTCGCGGCACCCTCGGCGACGGCGGGCATCAGCTTCTCGGTGTACAGATCCATGCCCTTACCGGAGGTGCAGATGAAACCGTCACCGGCGCGACCCGCGTACCGGGCCACCAATGGGCCACCCGCAGCGATGTAGACGGGGATACCGCCCTTGGGGACGTCATAGATCGAGGCGCCGACGGTGCGGTAGTACTGACCGTCGAAGTCGGTGCGCTCACCGGTCCACAGTGCGCGCATCAGGTCGACCGATTCGCGCAGGCGGGCGAAACGCTCCTTGAATTCCGGCCATTCGCCGGTGAACCCGGTGGCGATCTCGTTGAGTGCCTCACCGGAGCCGACGCCGAGCATGATCCGGTCCGGATACAGACAGCCCATGGTGGCGAAGGCCTGCGCGATCACCGCGGGGTTGTAGCGGAAGGTCGGGGTGAGCACCGAGGTGCCGAGCTGGATGCGCTGGGTGCGTTCGCCGACCGCGGCCATCCAGGCCAGCGAGAACGGCGCGTGCCCGCCCTTGTGCCGCCACGGCTGGAAGTGGTCGCTCACGGTGGCACTGTCGAGCCCGTGTTCCTCGGCGAGCACCGCGATCTCGACCAACTCCCGAGGTCCGAACTGCTCTGCCGATGCCTTGTACCCGAGCTTGAGCTCACCCATGTGCGCCACTCCTGTCGCTTAGCTGCCACGGTTCGTGTGCGGGCGTTCCCGCACCCCGTTTCGGCCGTATCAACGCTTCATCGTGTCGCGATAATCCGCGTCGCGGCGCGACGCCGCACGACAGTCCTCCGCGTTTCAGACGGCCGTCCTCGACCATAGTCAGCCACCACCCCTGATGTGTGCAGGGTCGCACCGAGTCGACCCCTGCCCGCGATTACCTGGAACAGCTGGCTGCTCCGCCTTCCCACAACCCCGACGCAAACAGCTGCTCCGCCTTCCCCCAACCCAGCGAGAGCAGGCAACGAAGTTCGTCCGGCCGCGCCATGGTGGACAATTGACCGGTGACCGCCATTGACGAGCCCATCCTGTCCTATCTCACCGATATGGACGGCGTGCTGGTGCACGAGGACCACATGATCCCGGGCGCGGACAAGTTCCTGGCAGAGCTGCGGTCCAACGAGATCCCGTTCCTGGTGCTCACCAACAACTCGATCCGTACCCCGCGTGACCTCCAAGCCCGGCTGCGCCACACCGGATTGGACATCCCGGAGGAGGCCATCTGGACCTCCGCCCTCGCCACCGCCACTTTCCTCAACGACCAGCGCCCGAACGGAACCGCCTATGTCGTCGGCGAATCCGGGCTCACCACGGCGCTGCACGAGATCGGCTACGTGCTGACCGACAGCGATCCCGACTATGTCGTGCTCGGCGAGACCCGCACGTACTCCTTCGAGGCGATCACCACCGCCATCCGCCTTGTCGACCGCGGCGCCCGGTTCATCGCCACCAACCCGGACCCGACCGGCCCCTCCCGCGACGGCCTGCTGCCTGCCACCGGTTCGGTCGCCGCCCTGATCACCCGCGCGACGGGCCGCGACCCCTACTACGTCGGCAAGCCGAATTCGCTGATGATGCGGTCGGCCCTGCGGCGCATCGGCGCACACTCCCAGTCCACCGTGATGATCGGCGACCGCATGGATACCGACGTCATCTCCGGCCTCGAGGCGGGCATGCGCACTGTCCTCGTCACCACCGGTATCTCCACCCGCGCCTCGGTAGAGCAATTCCCCTACCGCCCGACCCTGGTCGTCGATTCGGTCGCGGACCTCGTCGGCCGCACCAGGACACCGTTCACCGACTGACCACTCGGAACGACCGTCGCTGGATCAGACGCGCTGCGCAGCAATATTCTTCGTGGATCCCGCAAGGTCACCTTCGCCAACGACGGCGGCGATCGCGAGTGCGATGCGTTCAGTGTTATCTGTTCCGCCCACAACAGACACGTTGCGGTCCTTCAGCTTTCGAAGAAGCCGCCGCGCTCGGCCCAAGACCGAACAGTGATGACTGTCCGTGGCACTCGGTCCTCCCGTTGCCGAACCACGACACGTGGAGCGCGTACCGACAATGTTCGACGAGCCGAGTAGATCAATCCGATCCGACAGCCCGCCAGGCGCGAATTGCCGCTGAAAAGTGCTGGGGCTCAGCTGAATTCGGCCGCGACTTGGTCCTGCCGGAATACACCGACCGCCGCCACCTGCCGGTGTCATGGTTGGTCGGTACAGTGAGCTCGACCGCTATCCAGGCTGTACCAGGAGGCATTCGGTGAATGCGAAATCTTTCGTGAACGGTTTCAACGCGGTGATGCTGACCTTGACGAATGCACCCGTGGTGGGGTCGCTCATGCGCAAGAGCTTCGTCGAGATCAGTTACGTGGGCCGCCGTTCGGGCAAAACCTTCAGCACGCCCGTGAACTACCGCCGTTCCGGCGATTCGGTCGTCATCGGGGTTGCCCTCCCCGATCGAAAGAGTTGGTGGCGCAACTTCACCGATGAAGGCGGCCCGATCACGCTGCACCTCGAGGGCGGCGACCGGCGTGGTCACGCGCTCGCGCATCGTGACGAGCGCGGGCGGGTCACGGTGCGTGTACGCCTGGACGATTCGACCGCAACCCCGAGCACCGGCGTGGACGGCGACTGAGCGCCAGGGCCGAGGGCGTGGACCGATTCGGTGGTGTGGCGGTGCCCGCTGAGCGGGCACCGCATCCGTCGTGACGGTCTATGCGATGCGTAGGGCTCGAATTCGCGCATAGGTAGGGATGGCATTGCCGGGCGAGACAACCGGTTTCCGTTGATCGCACGTCCGGCCGCCTTGCCCGCGACTTCCCCCGCCGCACGTGCGGGGGGACCTCAGTTCAGACCGCGCTCGATCTCATGGTGATCGCAGATGAACCCGATATCGACGCCGAAGCCGAGTGCGCTTCGCCGAACGCGAAGGGCGCCGCCGTCCAGACGGTGTCCCATGCGGCCGCACCACCCATCGAGGTGCGTGCACAGGACGGGCGATCAGGTCTACTCGTCGGCAATCGTGTCCAGCGCCGCTGACAGTTCGGTCAACACATCCACGGCCAGGGCGAGCCGGTCGGGGCCGAGTTCGGTCGCGAGGCGCTGGGCGACGACGGCATGTTGCGGGTTGATGCGTTCGATGGCACCTCGGCCCGCTTCGGTGATCGCGACCAGTTTCGCGCGGCGGTGGGCGGGGTTCGGGTGGTATTCGGCGAGTCCCTTGTCCACCAACAGGTCCGCGATACGCTGCACGCTCTGGCGGGTAATGCCCATCGCCCTGGCGATGCCCGCCACCGGAAGCGGTTCGCGCAGCACTGCTCCGAGCACTTGCCACCAGGCCGCGGTAATGCCGGCGGGCTGGGCGAGTTCCTCCGCGATCGTGAGGAATTGGCCGTTGAGCCGGAACGAGGTGATGGCGGCGATGCTGAAGAGCTCCTGCTCGGGCGTGTCACTCATGCCGAGCAGTCCTCCTGTGCCGCAAGGCTTTCGACGCCTGGCATGCCACCTCCTCGGTAGGGATCGTCGGCGATCCGACCGTTCGATCGGATCGCCGTGGATTGTCCCTCAGTGGGAGGCTCCCGCCGTCTGCGCCTCGTATTCGGCGAGGACGGCATAGCCTGCCGGATCGCTGTGCGCGTAGAGCCGGTACCAGCCGTCGAGCACGTGCGGCTCGTATACACCAAGCCTGCCCAGTACCTCGCGGGCGAATTCGAAGGGCGCGGTCCCGCTCGCAGTGATCAGATCACCGTCGGTCACCGCAGGCTCGTTCATGTAGCGGTCGCCGCCCGAATAGCCGCTGTAGGCAAGGAATTCCGCGACATTGCTCGTATGCGCGCGATTGTCGAGCAGCCCCTCCTGCGCCAGCCCGAAGGTGGCGCCGCAGATGCCGGCGACCGGGACACCCGCCTCGAGGAACACTCTGGCCAGGCGAGCGAACGGGGCAAGTTCGCCCGTAACCCAAGTATCCGCGCCGGGCAGGATCAACATCGCGCTGTCAGCTGGGGTGAGATCGGCGATCGCCACATCCGGCACGATCCGCATCCCACCCATCGTGGTGATCGGATCCGTGCTCAACCCGACCGTCTCGACCCGGAACTTTCCGGGCTCTTTATGCCAGGTGTGCTTGTTGATGTGCGCAGTGGCAGCACCGACCTCCCAGTCGGCGAGAGTGTCGAAAACGGCCAGGTGAACTGTCTGCGTGGTCATGACAGTATCCTGTCATATTTGACAGGATACTGTCAACACCGCAAGCGAGGCCGATCTGAAACACAGCTCAACCGACGCGTTATTTGGACTCGGGAGCTCATCGTCGTTAGCGAGATGGCGGGTGGTTGCGAGGCAGAGCGACCATTCGACTACGCCCGCCCCTATCACCGGGCACACCCCGGGTTCAGGCGCTCGACAGCACGGGCAAAGGGGGCGCGACCTGCGGATCGGCGAAGGAACGGGCCGGTCAGATTTACTCAGCGGGCGCGCTCGAGCTTCGAGAGGTGCGCGATATTGGCTCGGTCGTCGGAGTCCGCGCTCGGCTCCGTCATGAACCAGGCATCGAGGATCTCTGTCAGCAGGGCACTCGAGGTCGTGCGCAGGCTCAGCGCGAGGACATTCGCGTCGTTCCACTTGCGCGCACCGGCCGCGGTGGCGGCATC
Source organism: Nocardia sp. NPDC051463 (assembly GCF_040681975.1). Lineage (NCBI taxonomy): Bacteria > Bacillati > Actinomycetota > Actinomycetes > Mycobacteriales > Nocardiaceae > Nocardia > Nocardia sp. NPDC051463. The sequence goes on along the minus strand of NZ_JBFBAB010000009.1, from coordinate 198,170 downwards.
GCCACAGAGCGCGGCCCGGATACCGGCCACCTTGTTCGCGGCAATAGACGCACCGGTTCCGGTCCAGCAGCAGACGATGCCCTGCTCGGCTCGCCCCTCGGCGACATCACGCGCCGCCGCCGCACTGGCCCAGGCCCAGTCGTCGCGCTCCACCTCGGAGAGCGCCCCGTGTGCGAGCGTCTCCAACCCGCGCCGATGCAGCTCCTCGATCAGTTCCCTCGCCACTCCCACACGCTCGTCCGCTGCCACCGAGATCCGCATACGTCCAGGGTAGGCACGCGGCGGCGCCGCAGGTCACCGAACGGGACATCACCGCTCGCTTCTCGGCGGCCGCCGCGACAATGTCCCGACCGGCGGCGAGTTGCTCTAGCCGAGGGCGTGGTCCAGGTCGTCGAGGAGGTCCTCGACGTCTTCCAGGCCGACCGAAATGCGGACGACGCCGTCGGTGAGACCGATGGTCGCGCGACCTTCCGGGCCCATGGCGCGATGGGTGGTGGTGGCCGGGTGGGTGATGAGGGTCTTGGAGTCACCGAGATTGTTGGAGATGTCGACGATGCGCAAGCGGTTGAGCACCTCGAAGGCACGCTTCTTGCCTTCATCCGCAGGCGCGTTCAGCTCGAAGGTGACCACCGTGCCGCCGCCGCTCATCTGGCTCACGGCCAGCTCGTGCTGCGGATGTGATTCCAGGAAGGGGTATTTCACCCAGCCGACGGACTTGTTGCCCTCGAGGAATTGGGCGATGCGCAGCGCGGATTCAGTGGAATGACGCACCCGCAGCGGCATCGTCTCCAAGCCCTTGAGCAGGGTCCACGCATTGAACGGGCTCAATGCGGGACCGGTGTGGCGCATCAGATTCTTCACCGGGCCGTCGATGTAGTCCTGTGCACCGAGAATCGCGCCGCCGAGCACCCGGCCCTGGCCGTCGATGTGCTTGGTGCCGGAATACACCAGGACGTCGGCGCCGAGTTCGAAGCCACGCTGCAGCAGCGGCGTGGCGAAGACGTTGTCCAGCACCACCTTCGCGCCCGCGGCATGGGCGAGTTCGGTGACCCGGCGCACGTCCACCAGCGTCTGCATCGGATTGGCCGGTGTCTCGAAGAACACCGCCTGGGTGGGTACCGACAGTGCCTGCTCCCACTGGTCGAGGTCGTCACCGTCGACGAAGACGGTTTCGATTCCCCAGCGCGGCAGAATCTCGTTGCACACCACGAAGCAGGAGCCGAACAGGCTGCGCGCGGCCACCAGTCGATCACCCGCGCCGAGCAGCGCGCCGAGCGCGGTGAAGACGGCGGACATACCGCTCGCCGTGGCGAAGCAGGCTTCGCCCCCGTCCATCAGCCGCAGCCGTTCCTCGAACATGGCGACCGTCGGGTTGCCGTAGCGGGAGTAGACGAAATGTTCGACATCGCCGGTGAACGCGGCCTCGGCGGCCTCCGCGCTCTCGTAGACGAAGCCGGAGGTCAGGTACAGCGCTTCGGCCGTCTCCTCGAAACCGGAGCGCCGCAAGCCACCGCGCACGCCGAGGGTCGCCGGACCGACGCCATCGGGCAGCGGCTTGTCGAAGGAGCCGCCGGTGATCACGATTGCCGCCATGGGAGGCCGATGGCGCGCCAACCGGAGCCGCCACGATGACCGGTCGCGTCGAGGCCGCCCTCGAAGCCGTCCAGCACGTTGTAGGACGGTCCGATCCCGAGCCCGGTCGCGGTGTTCGCGGCATGCGCGGAACGCTGCCCGGAGCGACACAGGAACACGACGGGGGCCTCCGGGTTACGGCCGTCGAGCGCCTGGGTCAGCTGCTCGACGAACGCCCCATTGCGAGTACCGGTGCCGTCGACCCACTCGATCAGCACCGTCGGGCGCTCGATCGATGTGGTGTCGGGAACTCCGACGAAGCGCCATTCGGCTTCGGTCCGCACGTCCACCAGGACGGCTTCGGGGTTGTCCCGCAGTAATTCCCACGCCTGCTGCGGGGTGATGTCACCGGCATAACTCATGTGGACCTCCTGTGAATCCGCTCTTGCCGCACCTGGGTTCGGGTGCGCGGCCAGGTCGTCACCCGGAGCACCCCGCCGCGGAGGAGGGTTGCCGACCAGCAAGCCGGGGCTTGACGCTGGTTCTCATGACCTGGTTCTGAGATTGCCTGGGCGGGGGTCACCCTGTCAAACCCCAGTTCACGACGTGGGATGGTCACCCACAGATGAGCCAGCCGTCGCCCGATCGCGTCAGATTCCAGGTCGCCGTGGCCGCCTTGCCGTCGACCTCGGTGGTGACCGTCGCCTTCGCCCGGTCACCGTCGACCATCGGATTCTCGATTTTTGTTATCTCGACGGACTTTCCGGTTTCGAGGCCGCCGAGTTGGGTGGCCAGCGACGACTTGCGCTCGTCGAATCCGTCGCACGCCACAGCCGGCGGCGGCGTGACGTCGCTGTGGCCACGAGCGTTGGCGTAGTTGCGGACCGCCGCCGCGATGCGATCTGCCTCTGTGACATTTTTCTCAGCCGGTGACAGCAGCCCGCCGAGCACGATCCCGACGACCACGATGGCCGCCACCCCTGCCGCCGCGATGAACGGCCACGGGGTGCGGGAGTCGGTCTGGTCGACCTCGATTACGGCGTCGCCGTCGGTGCCTTGCTGATCGGTCATGGCCACGATGATCCCTGGTCGGCGGGGTTATCGAGCGCGCGCCCCCGAACTCGGACGACACGCCGCCGAGGATCCGCGCACACAACGGTTACCCCTGGGCACACCGTGGGTATGCAACGAGAGGCGGGCCGTAGTGGCCGCAGGCCGGTCACCGCACCGGCGCGGGCCGCCCCTTGGACCACCGATAGAATCGCGAGACTGCGGCCTGCTGTCATAGCTGATATGACTGCGAGTCGGCACCAGTGTCCGCACATCAGGTGCAACCACAGCGGCGCGTCGAGTTAGCCTAGGCTAAGACCGACGCCATTAATTGTTTTCGACCTTAAGGGTGCGCGTAAGAGATGACCGAACAGAGTGCAGCGACCCGCCCGCTCCGCATCGCGATCGTGGGCGCAGGGCCGGCCGGCATCTACGCCGCCGACGCATTGATGAAGTCCGACGCGGAAGTGTCGATCGACTTGTTCGAGCGCATGCCTGCTCCGTTCGGGCTGATCCGCTACGGCGTCGCGCCCGACCATCCGCGCATCAAGGGCATCATCACCGCCCTGCACAAGGTGCTCGACAAGCCGCAGGTGCGCCTGCTCGGCAACATCGACTACGGCACCGACATCACCCTCGACGACCTGCGCACCTTCTATGACGCGGTCATCTTCTCCACCGGCGCCAACGCCGACCGCGCCCTGGATATCCCCGGTATCGGTCTCGACGGCAGCTACGGCGCGGCGGACTTCGTGTCCTGGTACGACGGGCACCCCGATGTGCCGCGCACCTGGCCGCTGGAGGCCGAGAAGGTCGCCGTCCTCGGTGTCGGCAATGTCGCGCTCGACGTGGCGCGGGTGCTCGCCAAGACCGGCGACGAACTACTGCCCACCGAGATCCCGCCGAACGTCTACCAGGGCCTCAAGGCCAACAAGGCGGTCGAGGTCCACGTGTTCGGCCGCCGCGGGCCCGCGCAGGCGAAGTTCACCCCGCTGGAACTGCGTGAGCTGGACCACTCCCCGACCATCGAGGTCATCGTCGATCCGGAAGACATCGACTACGACGAGGGCTCCGAGGCCGCGCGCAGGCACTCCAAGCAGGTCGACATGATCGCCAACACCCTCGAGCAGTGGGCCATCCGCGACGCGGGCAACCGCCCGCACAAGCTGTTCCTGCACTTCTTCGAGTCCCCTTCGGAGATCATCGGCGAGAACGGCCAGGTCGTCGGCTTGCGCACCGAGCGAACCCAGCTCGATGGCACCGGCAACGTCAAGGGCACCGGCGTGTACCGGGAATGGGACGTCCAGGCTGTGTACCGGGCTGTCGGTTACCTGTCGCAGAACCTCACCAACCTGCCCTTCGACGATCAGGCGGGCACCGTGCCCAACGAGGCCGGCCGCGTGATCGGTGACGAGAACGCGGACGGCGCCGACCGCTACCTGCCCGCCACCTACGTCACCGGCTGGATCAAGCGTGGCCCCGTCGGCCTCATCGGCCACACCAAGGGTGACGCCAACGAAACCGTCGCCTGCCTGCTCGACGACAGCGCGAACTTCACCCCGGCCGCCCAGCCGGAGCTGGACGCGGTGACCGCCTTCCTGGAGAGCAAGGGCATCCCCTTCACCACGTGGCAGGGCTGGTACCGCCTGGATGCGCACGAGCGTGCCCTGGGCGAGCCGGAAGGTCGCGAGCGCGTCAAGGTGGTCGAGCGGGAAGACATGCTGCGTGCCAGCGAGCCGCACAAGGTCTGAAACCCGCTCGGTGTGATCGCGCCGGATTCGTCTGTGCGAGGAGTGGAACTACTGTCACGTCTGCGGCAGCGAAAACTCCGACACTGAGGCATTCTGTACAAGTGTTCGATGCCCATGTCCATATCTTCGACCCGCGGTTCCCGCTGGCCGAGAACGAGGGTTACCTGCCCGACCCGTTCACCATCGCCGACTATCGAAAGCGCATGTCGCGCTTCGATATCGGCGGTGGTGCCGTGGTCAGCGGCTCTTTCCAAGGCAACGATCAGACCTATCTCAAGGCGGCGCTCGCCGAATTGGGCGAGGGCTGGGTCGGGGTGACGCGCCTGGATCTCGACGCCACCGACGACGAGATCATCGAACTGGACAAGATCGGCGTGCGCGCGCTGCGCTTCAACCTCAAACGCGCCGCCGCCGACATCACCGGCATGACCCTGCAGGCACTACGCGCCCACGAGTTGGTCGGCTGGCATGTCGAGGTCTACATCGACGGCCAGATGCTCGGCTCGCTACAGCCCGTCATCTCCAAACTTCCCGCCTTGTCCATCGACCATCTCGGCATGTCCGACGAGGGCCTGCCCTACCTGCTCGACCTGGTCGACCGCGGCGCCCGTGTGAAGGCAACGGGCTTCGGCCGCGTCGTCTCGAACGTCGCCGACACATTGCGCCGCATTCACACGGTGAACCCCGAAGCCCTCATGTTCGGCTCCGACCTGCCCGGCACTCGCGCAGGTCGCCCGTTCAAGGACTCGGATGTGGACCTGATCTGCGATGTCGTCGGCACCGACATGGTCAAGGTCCTCGAAGACAACGCCCGCGCCTTCTACCGGCTTCCTGCCCTGGTCCGCGAGATCCCCACCGATCCGAACCGGACCACCCCCATGTTTCGCGCGGAGCAGCCGACGCTGCCCCTGCGCCGCGACGAACTTCCGAAACTCGAAACGGTGGCGGACACCATTCCGTTTCCGGCGATCGAATAGCGCCGTCATCGTCGGATGGCCCAGCTGACGCATTCAGCACTTCCCATCTACGGAAGCTATCGAAATCTATTGTGCCCCTAGCATTTCAGCCGTGACGAAGTTCGAGGAAGTCCTCACCTCCTTCTGGCGGGACGCGATCGACGACGACCATGTGGCGTTGACCGATGCGGCGATCGCAGACGCCGAGGAAAAACTCGGTGTGCGACTTCCCGCCGCGCTGCTGCGCCTGCTCCGGGTGCGCAACGGCGGCCACGTCGCCGACCGTTGGGACGCCTTTCCGGTCGAGGGTTCATCGTGGTCGGAGCATTACGCGTGCTTCGACTACCTCGAAGGCATCCTCGACGAGAACGACTCCTCCACGATCCTGGATACGCCGTACCTGGTGCAGGAGTGGGACCTTCCCGCACCGGTCGTACTCCTGCACGGCGACGGGCACTGGTGGGTCGCGCTGGACTATCGCGCCTGCGGCCCGACAGGCGAACCATCGGTCGTGGAAATCGACTCCGACGGGCCGGGCGTCGTCTTTCTCGCACCTGATTTCGACTCGTTCGTCGAGGGACTGACCGCGTCCGAACAGTTTCTGACAGATGATCAGATCGCAGTAGCGACCGCCGACGCAATGGACGCTGGAGTCCACACTGGAGCTCGAGCTCCGAAAATTCAACTCCCAGATCGAATCTCACTGACAGATCGACCACCCGGATAACGAAGAAACCGACGATGCCCAGGATCGCCTCGAGGAACAGGGCTTGATGACAGACACCCGCGTCCTTCATCTTTTTACCGGGCCACGTGTGTTCGATGATGCACAAGGAACACGGTGTTGACGGGAAAACGGTCCACGCGAACCTGGTATGAATGTGCGAGTGACAAGCGGCCCCACCCCAGATCGCCCGGCGCAATCCGAACCGCGGAAGGACCTGGTGGAGCGTGCAGCACCCCTACTTCCCAGGGGCAGTGAAATCCGACAGGTGTTCATCTGTCAGACCGCGCCGAGCTTCGCGTTCTTCATCATCACGTATCTCACTGGTCTGACGATCTTCTGGAACAAATACCGTTGTGTGGCAGTCACTCAGGACGCCATATATGTGCTGGAGAGCAGCAAGCTGTCGGGCGGCGCCATGCCGCAGCAACTGCTGGACACATTGCCGCGCCACACCCAGCTCGGTCCGGTCTCCGGCCGATGGGGTCAGATGAACATCCTGGGCAAGCGTCATTGGGTCCACAAGCGCTTTCACGACGCGATCGCTGCCGCTGACCACGAGGCCGGCTTCACTCCCTGAAGGACGGGGCGGGTCACCCGGTCCCCACACCCGACCTAAGACCCGAAAAATCCAGGCTGTCAAGAACATTGACCAAGCGACTGCGAACCCGTCGGGGCTTCCAACGCACGATTATGCCGACGAACGGACATCGCAGCAGGAGCTTCTTTGTGAACTGGAGAAGACCCGTTGTCGGGTCAACGGTTCTCAGGCCGTCCGGCGCGCACGCATGCCTTGCAGGCCGAACAGAATAAGTAGCTCGACCACTCCGCCGTCGGCGCTGCCCAGCAACCGACGATGCCGAGGACCGCCCCGAGGAAAGGGGCTGGGTTGGAGACACTCGTGTCCTTCGTCTTCAGGCCGGACCAGGTGTATTCGATGATGCCGGACAGCACGTGGAACAGCGCGGCAACCTCGACTGTGAGATCCCACACAACCTCGCATGGAACCGGCCGCCCTGGTGCTGCATCTAATCCTGTAGTGGCGCAGAGGATCTAAAGACGCCGCTCCGATGGGGCACGTGTCACATCGGACGAACTCGAAGGGTGGGAACAAAATTGAAGTACTCCGCAAAGTCCGCCGCTGCGGCCTTCACCGTGCTCGCTGCACTCTCGATCGGATCTGTAGTCGAAGCGCAGATGGCCGGCGCCGCACCCGCGGGCATCGTGATGCCTCAGAAGGCACCGCAGGGCGCGCAGTTGTCGGCCGAGGAGCAGGCAGCCGTCGACAACAAGAACGCCGGTCGACCGTATGACCAGGCTGCCTACAACCGCGCCATGCAGAAGATCAAGCAGGCCGAAAAGTACGATGGCGAACGGAACAAGCAGAAGCGCGGACGCAAGTAGTTCGAGTCGAACCAGAGGGGACCTTTCATGGCGTCAACCGACTTCAAGGCACTGCACTTCTCTCAGGCGAACCCTGCCGGCCCTGGCCAGGCGGATGTGCCGAACCTGCTCCGCGCCGTCGCGTCCACGATCGAAGACCTCGGCCCCATCACGGTGGCGGACCTGATCCTGCACAACGAGATCACCGCGGACGGTAACTGGCCGTCGATCACCGTCTACTACAGCAAGAACGATTCCGAGTAACACCGTTGTCGTGTTGCGGGGCCGATCCGATTCATCGGGTCGGCCCCCTCCTTGAGGATTGCGGCAGCTACCGCGCGATGCCGGGCAGCTCTCGAATGCCTCTTCGGTGACATCGCCACGCACACTGCTGTCTTGCGTCAAGATCTCGGCAGGCTTCGACCGACCCCGAGGTTGGCGGCCGGGCTCGCACCTGAGCGGACGCATTGACTGGGCGGTCGAGCGGCACGATCACCGTCATCCTCCCGTAGTCCGGAGATGGCGGCAGGATCAGCCCGCCCCACCGCCGCTGAAACTCGACGACACGGTCGATCTGTGTTGCGGGAATGCCGATTTCGAGCCACCGGGCCCGATGCTCCTCCACCCGTGGGCATTCGCCGCGAACACCCTGCGTCGAAATGAACCACTTGCCCCGGCGCGTGAGCGGCTCGGACGAATCGACGACGGGCTGCAGATCCACGCGGCCGACAGTACGCACGAACACGCGCGCATGCCGCGTCGAGTGCGGTTCGGACCTGTCAGGTCGATGCCCCGGAAGATCAACTGGCCGATCACCTTGCCGAACGGACCGGCATGCGGAGTGCAGGGCGTTCGCCGGAGTATGTTCATGATCTCGGCTGTACCGATGAATTTCGGGTGGATCCGTCGTCGATTCCTCTGGAGAGACCGAACGACAGGAGTCCTGAGATGACGAGACCGTTTCGATTCGGGGTCGTTGCCCCGCTCAGAACTGACGTGCCGACATGGCGAGATCGGGTGCGCCGCATCGCCGATAGCGGCTACTCGACAGTGTTGGTGCCCGACTTCCCGCAGATGCAACCGGCGCCCGGCCCCATGCTGGCCACCGTCGCGGCCTTGACCAACCTGCGCGTGGGCACATGGGTGTACGCCTCTCCGCTCCGCCCGGCGTGGTTGACGGCGTGGGAAGCGCATTCGCTGTCGCTCCTGACCGAGGGTCGCTTCGAGATGGGCATCGGCACCGGCAGACCGGGAATCGAGGACGAGCTCCGCGACAAGGGGATGCCCGATGTACCGCCGCCGTACGAGCGGCTGGCCGAGGTCCGTGAGACCGTCAGGAGGCTGCGAGATCTCGACGGCCCCGACTGCCACACGCCCGTGGCGATGGCTGTCTTCGGTCCGAAGGCCCGGGCGTTGGCGGCCGAGGTCGCGGACACGGTCACCTTCGTGCTGGGGAATCAGCCTCGGGGCGAAGTCGAGCGGATGGCACGCGAGTTCCGCGCCGTCGCAGACGTCGAGCTCGCGCTCGCCGTGCCGGTGATCGGTGACACTGTCGCGCCGCACATGGCGCGCCCCGATACCGATACTGCTGCGCTTCGCGCGGCGGACGCGATGACCGTCCTTCCGGATGATCCGGCGGCCGCCGTCGAGGAAATCGAGCGGCGCCGGGAGGAGATCGGTTTCTCCTACTTCGTCTTCGGCGCCGACTTCGCCGACAGATTCGCTCCGGTCGTCGCCGAGCTCGCCGGGAAGTAGTCGGGCAGTGAGGGCCGACATGAGGGCGACCCCCGCCCGGTTGTGATCAGCGGGCAGCGGCCATGACCAGATCACGGTAGGGGAGGCTGACGACGAGGTAGTCGGCGATGCCGAGTTCGACTTCGGCCTCTCCAAGTTGGATGGTCGCGGCGTCCGTGTCGGCGGCGGTGACCTCGTTTTCGACGAATATCGGTGTGGTGTCCGGCCTCGCGGTGGCCGAGTTCGGTGAGCCGCTGGCGGAGAGAACTGGGGTCGGGGAGGTACGCCGTCAGTCGGTGCGGAAATCTATCCAATCTCCCAAGAGTTGACCGTCCAGGACCGGCGTGAATCCCAAGATGCCTGAACGCCATACGTGATCGCGCAAGGTGATGTAATGGCGTTGCGCCTCACGGAACAGGCCGATCGGGGCAAAGAATTTTGCGGAACTGAACATGTAAGGGCACATCGCGCAATGCGTCCGGGCGGCGCAAGCCCTTGGGGTGGGAAGCCGAATCCGGTACAACGCGGCGACCACATGGTTGAACCCGGTCCGGTTTCACCGCCGGGGCGCCGCACTTATCTGCGTCGCCGAACACTCATCAAGAGGACATGACAACCGACCCGGAAATACACTGTCATCACGGAAGCCGCCGACGACGTTCCTACCACCGTCGCTCACGGTCCAGGCCGGTTCCCCCGTTTGTCAACCGTCGTCTCGGTGCCAGTCCATGTCGCCGAAACACGCCGCGGCCGAGCGAGTTCGGATCACCGAGGTGTCGATACGACATGATCGGCGCCGATCTGGTTCGGGTGTTCTACCCAGTGTTGCCGATCAACTCGCCTCCGACAGGGTCACACTCACCCCTTGCGCCATCAATTGAGTGTTCGAAACATGGCGCACCGGTGCTCCAACGATACTGATCGGCGCCGAGCCCGGTCATCGGATGAGAATCCTTTTGGACGACCCATGCCTCTCATATTTGTGTCGGCAACACCGTCGGCGTGAGATCGGGAGGTTGTCGTGATTATTGCTGCTATTGTTGCTGGTGTGCCGCACCTGAGCGAGAGAATTACGGCACGGCGATCGGACAGGCGGGACATCGACAGCTGGGGAAATTCCTCCAGAGACACCCCGTCGCCCCGGGCCGAGCACATATCCCAGTCCTTCGACCAACCCGGTCATAGCATCGCCGCGACGAGCGGCAGAATCGCTGGCGCGGCGGATGCCCCCGAGAAGTAGCCGATCCGATGGTGATGCAGACTGGTCAGCTGCTCGTTCAGCTGACACGGCGGATCGCCGTAGCTACCGGACATGGCGCTCGAGCTGTCGGTGAGATTTTTCGTGAAGGTGCCGCCCGGATTCGCGCGGCGGCGGACGCGCTCACTAGGGCGGATGGACGATATGCCACCCGCGTCCTGGAGGACAGCGATATCCCCGCAGGCGAACATTTCCTAGGCTGGGACGACCGCGGAAATCAATGGGCTTTCACCGCGGATCACGTCCGGTCCAGATTGCTGCGAAACTATGATGGGAAACCGATCGGCGTCCAGTATCCGTCCAAATTGGGGGATTCCACGACCGGTAAAGGCTGGTCCAGGGCGAAGTATCGACACACCGATTTCGAGTATTTCATCGACGATGATGTCGAATCCTCCAGAATGTCTTTCAAACGGCGTTCACCTCTACGCGAGCCACCATGGGTCCGCATCAGTTCTGACTATCAGCATTCTTCCCCCCGCGCACGTACGAACCCAGTGTACGTGGATGTGCACGCGAATCAATCCGCCTTCCTCGTCCGAATCAAGACCGGTAGGTTTTCTTCTAGGGCAGTGGACTTCAGGGGCGCCGATTTCGCTCGCCTCAACGCAGCCAACATTCATTTCAATCGAGCATTGTCGGAGAATCGGGACGCAAACGCATTGACACTCGTTGCATGCGAGGCGGCAGCTGGCTTTCATATCATGACCTATGCCAGTAAGGAGTTCGCCAATTACATACACAACGAGGCCGGTGTGAAAAAAGATGTGTTCGCTGCCACTGGAACCGTCGGCACACCACCAACCATCTGGCCGAATTTCTTACGATCTTCAGAACTGGGCGTGAGCCTACCCGGAGGCATAGACAGCACCCAGCCGGCTTGGATACGACACACGGTGCAAGGCCAGGACATCCCCATTTGGGCCCGCAACACACCGCCGGAAGGCCGTACCGCCAGTGACGACTACTTCTAGCCGCAATCTGATCGGAGGAATACTCGATGGACCAACCGATACCGAAGACGGTCATCCGGCAAGGCGACTGGTTCGTGCTGCCCGCCCCCTCCTGGGACCCCGATGGCCCTTCGGCGACCCCTCCGCCGGAAGCGATCGCCGGAGGCTGGATAGTGGAAGAAGACGGCACAATCGGCCCTTTCGAGCCAAATCCGGGCTACCTGCCCGCGGACGACTCCACGCCGAGTGATCCGATCGATGCGATGCTGCGACTGATCGCTGCCGGGGAGAAACTCGGCGACGAACTCGTCGCCATGATCTGCCACTCGGTTGTGGAAATCGGCTGCGGCGAAGACGATCTCCCACTCATCGGCGCTGCGCCGGACGGTACACCGTGCGTAGTCGTCGCAACCGCGGCGATTCAGAAACGAACAGTGGACGTTGACCGTTGGATTCCTACGTTGGGCAGCAATCTTCCGGAGATCGTTCCTCGGGGCGTCGACATCCTGCTCAACCCGAACGGCATAGCTCCGTTCCGACTACTGATCACCGCCATGCACGACAACCCCGCGACGTCGTAGGTCGACCGACAGGCCTTCTTCACCACGCGTGCTGAACAGGCCCGAGACGTCGACGCCAGCCATCGGGCGGCGGACAAGGCATGCCGGGCAGTGACGCCATCAGCGCCCAGTTGGAGACACCCGCATCCTTCATCTTCCGGCCGGGCCAGGTGTATTCGATGACTCTCGGCGAGGACGAGTACACCGGCCGCGGCGGCGGTGCCCATTTTGGTTCTGCAGTTCAGGTGATGTTCGTCGGCTGTGAGGCTAACGCCACGATGGTCACTGTCGACCTGACCGCGCGGACAACCGGCGACCCGACCAAGGTCAGTGAGACACCCGACGTGCTTGCCTACGACCAGCAATCACACCGGGTCTACCTCGCCGCCGAAAGCGGCTGGGCCAGCGTCTTCGACCGCGGCGACGGCCACACCACCGTCCTGGGCTCCAAGCACCTTGCTGAGGGCGCGCATTCGGTCGCCCTCGACCCGACCACCCATCACACGTTCTTCCCGATCCCCAAGGGCACGAACGGTAATCCGGCGCTATGGGAGTGCGAGCCCACCAGCTGAACACTCGCTCGGGCCCGTCGGTGTCGGAGTGTTGGACATCAAGCCGTGGTTTGCGGAGTTCGGCCCACGTGGAGAGATTCGCCGAGCTCTATGGTCCACTGAGATGCTGAAAGACTACTTCTAGGTCGTGCGCTAGGGGTGCCCCCGAGAGCGAATGGATTTCGCGTGGTGTCGCAGCCCCTAGCGCTGGGATGAATTCGGCTATGCCACTATCGCACCGATAACCCAGACCCCCGTCGCCAGCAGCGCCCCGAACAACTCGATCAACATCGAAAGACCGACACCCTTGAGCGCGTGAACCGTTGCCTGCCAAGCCTGTTGATTTCCACGCAAACGCTGAAACTCTGAAAGATAAACGCCGAGAACAAATCCCACGAACAGACCGACCACCGGGATCACGAAGAAACCGACGATGCCCAAAACCGCCCCGAAGAAAAGCGCCCGGTTGGAGACACCCGCATCCTTCATCTTCCGGCCGGGCCAGGTGTATTTGATGATCCCGGACAGCACAAGGAACCCGGTGCTGACGGCGAAAACGGTCCACGCGGTAGCGCCGCCCTCGACGAACGCCCAGACCGCGATGGCACCGAAAATCAGGATGACGCCAGGAAGTATCGGGACAATTATCCCCAACAGCCCCACCAGAATTACCAGGCCGACAAGTGCTAAAAACCACCCCTGGGTTGCGTGCGCTTCCACAGGTGAAGCCTAGAGGTCAAGACCGCCGGGGGCGAGTCACAGATGCCGGGATGCCGCCGGGCGCGGGAGACAGGACGGCGGGGCTGACGATGGTAAAGGGCAATCGAACCCCTGAACTTTTCATTACGAAAAGTAACGACTACCACGAACCACTCTGGGCTATCAAGCGCTCATCGTTCTGGGCTCTGAACTGGTGCTATAGCTATCTTTGACTACTACGGATGTTCGAATTCACGTTCGATCATGCGTGACGTCTCCCGACTTACTTGGGAATTCCTTGGGAGAAATCGGTACCTTCAGCTGGCGTGTCCAATCGCGACACGCCGTGATTCTTCGACTTCAGTTACCGATTGGCAACCCGGGGCTCCGCGCAAGCCCCCGGATAGTGGCAGACCGCATGTCGAGGAGATACCTCTGTGTACGGTGGTCGCATGACACTGCTCGTCAATGCAGTAGTAAAGGACCATGCGTTGCACGCAAGCGACCGTCTGACCACGGTTCAGAAATACGGCAAAACGCAACAGTGGGACGCGCGGGCCAACAAGACGATTATTGCAGTTGGTTCCGATGCATGGATAATTCTGTCATTCACAGGAATTGCATACCTAGAGAATAAACCGACCGACCAAGTAATCGCTGAGGCCATTACCCGCATACCCGATTTGACCGACGGCGCCATAGTTTCTAGACCGACACCGGCACCTCTCAATCTGCACGAAATTATTGACCGCGTCACTGAGGAGATTAAATCGGCCATCTTGCGCTCATCACACGATACGCGTAAGCACCCACTACTTATTGTCGGCTCCGGACTTCAGTTTACTCGACCAAGATGGCGACACCTGATGATCGGCTTAGAGTTTTCCAATTGCCAGTGTTACGGATTCATTGAACCCAATCGATTTCTATCCTGGCATGAACACCATGTTTTACCGGCAGGCTGCATAGACTCAACGGTTCTCGCAAATACGCGAGTTCAACTGAAGAACCATGGCCATCAGTCTCCAAACGCATTTAGATCCATTCTAGTCGATGCAGTGCGCAATACAGGACGAATATCAGATTTCGTCGGCGAAGACGTTGTCTCAGTCATTCTGTCTCCCCATGATGGCCAGATCCACATATACTTTGACTTGTCACCTACAAGCAACCCCATACCGACGCCTTCGACTGAAGACAGATATACTCTGCCGCCAGTCGAGTTGTACACTCCCTTTGTTGTTCTACCAAGCACAGTCTTATGTCCGTCAATATCTTCGAGCGGAGTATGGCGTTCTGATAACATATCTATCAATCTCCACGGCAATTCGAAAAAAAATTGGCGGAGCATACTACGGCGGATTCGATAGAAGACCACGACCCAGATGAAGGCCGGTGATGCACGCGTGTGCACTAAATTTCTTGGATAGAAGAATTAGAGAATGAATGGCAAACGAGCTGTCCAAATTGCAGCGATTGAAATCGAACTTCATACGAGTCTCCAGAAGTATCAACCTCACATATAGGGGACTCTCGTCCCCTGTGGTTCTGCGCCCGGGTGCCCGCCCGCAGCGTAGCGAGGACGGTGCACCTGGGCGGCGCGGCTTTGCCGCGCTCTTGATTCTGTAGAGGGAAATTCGGCAAGTTCTCTTTCTTGGGTTTCCGGTTTCTTTCTTCTTTTTCTTCCTCGCCCGGGGGCTCCCAACCCTTCTCGCTCTTCTACAAGCAGCCATCAATACTGCGGCACAGAAGATTTCGCGGGACTGATCGGATTCCCCGCACATCACGCGACGCGACCCGGCAGGTACCTCCGGGGCAGGGTTCCAGGATTGGGGAAACCGCACCCGGCACGGCGGACTGCTACATGCAAGAACCCCCGGTGTCCGAGGGGCTGTTGGACTGACACCGGGGGTCGGCCGTTCCTGCGTTCACGGCGAGGGTTCGCATGCGGGAGGCTCTCTGCGGGTTGTTATCAGTGGGCGGCGGCCATGACCAGATCGCGGTAGGGCAGGCCGACGACCGGGTGATCGGTTATGCCGAGTTCAGTTTCGACCTCTTCGAGATGGATGGTCGCGGCGTCCGTGTCGGCGGCGGTGACCTCGGTTTCGACGAAGGTTCCGACATCGGTGACGGCGTCGATGGCGACGATGATGTCGTCGTGTTCGGGGTGCCGGTAAATGGTGCGAGCCTTCTCGACACGGACTAGTTCGACCATGCCGATTGCAGCAAGCAACTGGTTGGCGGCTGCTGCTTGGTCAGGGCCACCGAGGGTGACGTTGGTTTCGCGTTTGGCAATCACGTCGGTGTCGCTGTGCGTGGCGGCGTTGGACGGGGGTTTATAGGTCATTTCGGCAAACCCGTCGCGTTTCCGAATACGAAGGCATTCAACGGTTTTCATGTAGTCAACATCCGGGCGACTGTAGTAGACGTCGACCTCGGTGAGGTGTCCGGCCTCGCGGTAGCCGCGTTCGGTGAGCCGCTGGCGGAGGGAACTGTTGTCGGGGAGTTGGCGTTTACGCTCGACCTCGATCAAGTGCATGGGTGGATCATCCTCTCGTGTGGATGGCGGTGTGGACGCGGGCGAGGCTGGGTTTGGAGCAATGCTGGCGGATCGTTCCGAGCGCCTGCTGTAGTGCCTCGGAATCGGTGACGGGGATGTTCTGAAACAACACCAACTGTTTGGCGTCGCTCAGTGCGTTGGCGAGGTTCTTGCCTAGGAACCGGTTGTAGTAGTGGCGTTCTCGTACGAACACATCGGCGGGTTGCACCGGCATGAGAACTGACGGTGTACCCGCTTCCGTCTCGGCGGAGTGGACGGCGAACGCCGTCAATAGCTCGTCGGCTGTGAGGTAGGCGTAGGTCTCGCGGCCTTCGCGCTCGAGCCAGCTACCCCAGATCCGGCCGCAGTCGTTGTTGCCGCGCTCGACGGCTGCGAGGAACAGGTTCACCGCGACATCGGTGACGGCGTCGAAGATGTCGCCGTCGATCACGTGATGGTCGCCGTAGGATTCGCTGACCGCCTGAATGTTCGCGCGGTCGTTGGTCGACATCCGCGCGCTATCGGTGAAGGCGAAGTGCACGCGCTTGTGACCGGTGCGGAAATCTATCCAGTCTCCCGAGAGTTGACCGTCGAGAACAGGCGTGAATCCCAATATGCCAGACCGCCATACGTGATCGCGCAGGGTGATGTAGTGGCGTTGCGCTTCGCGGAACAGTCCGATCGGGGCGTGGATGACGGCGCAGACGCGGGGGTCGAGTTCTGGGGCGGCGACGATGCGGGAGTTCTGGCGGACGATGACCTCGTCGTCGTGGTGGTGGTAGGGGTGGGTGCCGTGGTGTAGGTAGTGCGGCAGGAACAGGCGCAGGAACTGCAACCATGATGGGGCGCTGTAGGACTGGACAGCGGGCTCGTGCAGTGACGGTGCGTCGACGGCGTACACGTCACGGTAGACGAAGAATCCGTAGGGTTTCAGCACGGTCGGGAAGGTCCGGATCATCGTGTGCAGGCCGCTGTAGGCACCGCCGTAGGAGTAGACCTCGTGCAGCAGCGCCGATGCGCTGATGACATCGACGGGTTCGTTGACCAGTGCCGCGATGTCTTGGGCCCAGCCATGCACGAGTGCACAAGTGCCGACCGTATTGAAGCGGTCAATGGCCTGGGTGAGTGAGTGGGACGTTATTCCAGGTGCCTCGATGAGGGTGAGACGAACATTGCGGGGCTCGGCCTCCAGCTGTGACGCCAGGAATGCGACGGCCGCGCCGCCACCAGGGCCGATCTCGACGATGTGCGGGTCGGCATCGCCAACCCGAGCAAGAGCCCGGTGAACGAGTAGACCCTTCTCGTGGCCGTGGTCGTTGGCGGCCACATCGAGATAGTTGGATTCTGATTTCTGTTGTTGGGCAAAGGCATTCGATGTACCAATCATCCCGCACCGCTGGGTTTTGGTCGGGGAATGCGGCCGGTCGACAGAATGACCAGGGCATGGGGGCGAGGCTTCAGTAGGGCGATCGGGTAGTTCGGCAGTGTCATCGCTCGCGGCTCCAACTGCGCTTCCAGCTACGAACCTCACTGGAGCTCCCGCGAGGCGTCCGGCTTCATCCGCCCGGCATCGATCAGCACTTGCCGAGCTGCTGCCTTCCGCGGGCACTGATCAGCGCGGCACTGCCTGTGACGTTGCATCGTCTGGTGAGCTTCGGGAACGCTCAGCAGGTGCTCAGGAGCCTCGTGCGGCCACCCGGCAGGCCACAGTCTGGCATCGGCCTGCTCGGCTCTCACTCGCTCACGTCGGCGTTCGGCGCGCCACTCGGCCTGCACACGGTCGATGATCTCTTGCGGTGACACTTCGTCTGCCTCGGCTTCTCGCCACCAGTTGAACCCCATCGTCATCCCCTGCCGTGGTCGAACATGTCAATCCCGACTTCCTCGACTTCATGGACGAGTCCAGCGCCGGTTAGGGATTCGATAACGTCGCCAATGCGCTCGCCAAGGGCGGCCATCATCTGAGTCCAGGTGAATTGGTGGCCCGTCGAACCGTCTGGATAGACCGGCGTCCAGGTGGAGTCGTCGTAGCGCAACCATTGACACGGAAGCCCTTCAGACTGCTGGCTGATATCTGGCATGGCCTCCAATGCGGAAGCCAGCCGTGCCAACTCCTCCACCGTGGCGCCCGCTTCGCCCTGTAAAGCTTTGCCCCTGCACCCTGCCCGTTCAGTCGTAAGCTCGCTTTTCAGCTCGGCTGCAACGCTTTCCAGCCCCCGGCGAACCTTGGAAGGGCTGACATGGAGCGGCGTGGCGTTCGCAGCGCATTTCTCATCGTTCCGAGTCATGAACGTTGCCTCCCTGCGATTTTCGGATTGCGCCCGACGCCGGGGGCTTGCGCCACCCACCAGCGGCACTGCCGGTCGATGTGCCGAGATAGGAGTCGGCATCGGCCCGGCGTCGGACGCAGGTTCAGTCTGTGACCTGGCGCACGGAGGTCGGTATATGTTTGATGCGGACAGAAAATCTGTCCGCATCCGAGGCTGTACCGGAACCGGTCCCAAACGACCAGGTCACAGAGGATGAAGCGATGGCCCAACAACCGCGTGAGCTGGCCGCTATGGAGTCGGCGCAGCAGTTCTTCGGAGCGGAACTGCGGCACTGGCGACTGTTGCGGAAGATGTCACTGAATCAGCTTGGTGGGATCACTCACGACAGTGGTTCGCTCATCGGCAAGGTTGAGAAGGCCGAGAGGCGTCCCGGGCAGGATTTCGCACAGCGGATGGATGAGGCACTGAAAACCGGCGGCGTTCTCAGACGCATGTGGGCAGACATGAATTTGCCTGCGAGCCAGGCCGATTCGACTGTCCCACTTGTCGCGGACGAACCGAACGCGCCATGGGCCGGCTGTGACGTCTTCGATCCCGTACGCGAATGGCTTGACGAGACTGTTCCGGTCTTCGCTACCGGCGAGAACCATCGGCGCGTTGGGACCGCCGACATCGAGGTCATGTGGTCGATGTGCGACGTGTTCTCGAATGCAGATCACCATCTCGGCGGCGGATACGCGCGCGCGACACTGGCGCGGTTTCTTGATGATGTGGTCGGACCGGCGCTGCGTGGTTCGCATGACGGCCGTACCGCGCCCGAGTTGTACGCCGTCGCAGCCCGACTGTGCGACCTCAGCGGCTTCATGTGTTTCGACTCGGCGCGACAAGGAATGGGACAGAGGTACTTTCGGCAGGCGCTTCGGCTCGCCAAAGCGAGCGGAAATGCCGCGTTGGGAGCCCACATCCTTACAGATATGTCGATGCAGGCGCACTATCTGGACCGCACCAAAGAGGCGCTGTGGTTCGGTACGGCGGCCGTGCGGGCGGCAGAGCAGTCGGGCTCGCCGAGCACCGCCGCCCGATGCAATGCGCTGTTGGCGAGAGCGCACGCACTGAACCGAGACGCGGCCGCGGGCGCACAGGCGATGTCGGAAGCTGAGCGTCGCTTGAACCGTGCCCGTCCGGACGACGAGCCCGACTGGATTCGGTTCTTCACGGAACGGCAATTGACGGCCGAGTTCATGTACGTGGCGCACGATGGACGGCATGCGGCCGATGTCCAACAGCGTGCGCCGCTGGTTCTGGCAGATTCAGTTGGCATGGAGCGGAGGCAAGTGTTGGTAGCGGCAACCCTGGCAGCGTCTTACGTACCCGAATCCGACGGTGCAACGGTGAAAGGTGTCGAGATCGAGCAAGCCTGTCATGTGCTCCGAGACACGATGCGTGCCGCCCGGGGACTGACGAGTGCACGCGGGATCGAATCGATCAATATCGTGCGTCGTCGCTTGGCACCGTACGCCGACCTCGCTATCGTTCAGCAGGTCGAAAACGAATTTCAAACCACAGTGGCACTGGTCGGGTAGGGCTGCATGTCGTCGGAAGAGTATGCGGCTCTGCGTCTCGCGTGCGAAGCCTGCGGGCTCGATCCCAGCGGCGCGGAACTCATCCACCATTCGACCAACGCTGTGTACGTACTACCGCGTCACACAGCCGTTGGACGGGTAAGTGTCAACGAGGCGGACCCGGACCGGCCGCGACGGACCTACGCGGTAACCCACTGGTTGACCACACACCACAAATTCGGTGCGACGGCGCCGCTGCCTGGCGTGGAGCCCGTCCGGGTCAACGGATACACGGTCGGATTCTGGCAGTACTACCCACAAACATCCAACATCGCCGGGCCAACATCGAAAGAGCTCGGCCGCCTGCTGCGTTCACTGCACGACCTACCTACGCCAGATATCGAGCTGCAACGATGGATGCCGCTGGAGTCACTTCGCGCAGCGTTGCTCGAGGACACGGCAAGCGCCATCAGCGAGGACGAACGGACGTGGTTGCTGAGGCGCGTCGACGAGATCCGCAAAGAACTGAGCCAACTCGATTGGCCGTTAGGAATCGGCCTCATCCACGGCGATGCCTGGGCGGGAAATCTTCTATGGGACAACAGAATTAATCCGGCGCAGCCGATCCTCGGAGACTGGGACTGGGTCAGCATCGGCCCACGAGAAGTCGACCTGATACCGACATGGCATGCCACGGTGCGCTACGGGCGGGACGAGACGTGGGTTCGGAACTTCATCGAGGAGTACGGCTACGACCTGTCGGAGTGGTCCGGATACCGAGTACTGCTCGATATGCGGGACCTTGTTCAGGTATCCGGCCCTCTCCGCCGGGCGACGGCGTCAGCAGAACACGCCGATCGGTTGCGGCAACGAGTCGACGATATCCGTGCAGGTTACTGGAATACGTCTTGGAGCCAGTACATTCCGCACGGCCATTAGCCGCTGACGTGACCGATTGGGCCTGGTCCGTTGCCCTGAAACCTGCCGAGTCAGGCCGCGTTATCGCGTATCCAATATTTGGCATCGAGCCCGGCTCCGGTTGTCAACATCAGACTGGGGCTTTCACCAGGCAACTTGTCCCGCTGCGAGACAGTCCCCGACGCACTGGCAAGCACCAAGCGCCGGAAAGTGCCGCCACCCGTTCCGCGAGGTGTGGGGTTCGGTGAATGCGCCGGACTTACCCGGTTGACGTTGGTATTGCTCATTCGACACGCGGCCGGGCCGACACGGCCGCGTGGCTGGATAGCTGTGGTGGCGGTGTGCTTTCCACAATGATTGTGTGGGCTCGGAGGCTTGACGTAGCACGTCAACAGGGGATGGATGATGGAAGTTGTCGTGGGGACGACTTAGCAGACTGGGCGCAACCGTAGGTGCCGGTAGCGCCCGACAACGAAAGAACGGTCATGCTCTCGACCCCCTTGACACACTCTCGGTTTCACCGCAGCTTCACCCCACTCGCTCTTCCCGTGATCCCCCGTGTCCGCTCATCGTTTTGTGACGCGGCAGCATGCCAGGCTCCGGAATCCACACCGGCAGTGTGGATATCGGGGCTTCACCCCCATCTGCGGTGAGATTGTTGCGGGAAAGCCACACCAAACGGGGTGAGGTTGGGAGCATTTACCGAAAAATAGGGCAAATCGATGTGTGGACGCGAGACCAATTCAACCCGGACTCGGCGTGACGTACACGGACCCACACCCCGGGCAATCGATTCGCTATCTTCACCACGCCCCAGCGACCCAGCCCTAGTTGATCGCGGATGAAGGCGGCCAGTTCGTTGTTGCTGAAGGCGGCCAGCAGGCAGGCGGCCTCCCGAGCCGTTGCGTCGGCGAACTCGTGGTCCGAGTTTCCGCGACCCAATCCGACGTTCAGCTAAATATCAGCTACTAATATCGACACGGGCGCCACGCCGGGAGGCCACGGCGCAGTAGAGCGGTCGAACATCACAGCGAAAGGGAAATATCCCATGCAGCGAACCACTCTCTACCGTGCGCTCGCGGTCACCGTGATTGCCGTCGTCGCAGCCACTGGCGCGCAACTCGTTGCCGGATACGGCACTGCGTCGTCACAGCCGTGGACCGGTAGCGGTAGCGCCGAGCAGTTCACCCTCGCCGCAGACAGGTCGGGGCAACGATGGGCCTCCGCCGCGTCAGCCACCGTAACGCCCGGGGTGCAGACCAACACCCAGGGCGGGAGACAGTGCACGGCGAACTACACCTTCGTCGACGCTGCCGGCAACGTGTACCTCGGTCAGGCCGCGCACTGCGCGGGTACGAGTATCGGCGATCTGGCCGACCCCGACGGCTGCACCGCCGACAGTCTCCCCCTCGGCACCACGGTTACCTTCAACCGTGGCGGTCTACTGATGTTCCCGGGCGAGGTCGTCGGCACCGGCCGTCTGGTCTACAGCAGCTGGCTGGCGATGCAGCACAACGGCGAGAAGGACCGCAATACCTGCGCCTACAACGATTTCGCGTTGGTGAAGGTCGCCCCCGAGGACGTCGGCAAGGTCAACCCGAGCGTGCCGTACTGGGGTGGTCCCGTCGGCATCAACACCACCGGAAGCGGCATCGGTGACCGCGTTTACGGTTACGGCAACTCCGGCCTGCGGTTCGGAATCGCCGAACTGTCCCCTCGGACCGGCCAGAGCAAGGCCGACGGGCATGTCACCGCCGGTTGGACACACGCGCTGACCGCGACCATGCCAGGGATACCCGGCGACAGCGGCAGCGCCTTCCTCGACCGCAACGGCTATGCCCTCGGCACGCTGTCGACGCTGGGCATCGGTGTGCCGATCGTCAACAACATCGGTGACATCAGCCACGAACTCGCATACGCCCGAGCACATTCCGGCATCTCGGGACTCTCGCTGGTCCTGGGCACAGAACCGTTCGACCCGAACCGCTGAGAGTGTCGGCCACGAGGCGACGTTCTCGGCACGGCCGTCCTCGCGGGGTCGGAGATCACGCCGGCGCGGCCCCGAATCCGCACCGTGATGTCCGGAATTCCACGTAGCAGGCGGATCTACGTAGGCCTGGTGGCACCGAACCACAACTGCGTGGCGGCGTGGAGCGGGTCCGGTTCGGCGGCGTCCGGAGGGGGCGAGGACGATGCCCGGGCTATGTAGCAGCCCGGCCGCAGCAGCAGCGCACAGTGAGGTTCCGAACGGGAGATCCGAAGTTATTGTCATACTGTCAATACACCCCCGGGCCGCTCCCGGGCGGACGCACCGCCTCGCCGGTGCACTGGATCAACGACGAACCGAGGTAGGGCGTGAGCACACCAACCACCGCCACCAAGCAGGGCCCGCTCGCGGGCATCAAGGTCATCGAGCTGGCCGGTATCGGTCCGGGTCCGCATGCGGCGCTCCTGCTGGCCGATCTCGGCGCAGATGTGGTGCGGGTGCAGCGGCCGAACCTGCTCCCCGGCTTCATGGAACGGCCACAGTGGCGTGGACGCACCATTGTCGAGGCGAATCTGAAGGATCCCGCCGATATCGAGAAGGTGCTCGGACTTGTCGAGAAGGCCGATGTGCTGATCGAGGGCTTCCGCCCCGGTGTCACCGAGCGCATGGGCCTCGGGCCGGATGCCGCGCTGGCGCGCAACCCACGCCTCGTCTACGGGCGGATGACCGGATGGGGACAGGACGGTCCGCTCGCCGACCGCGCGGGCCACGACATCAACTACATCTCACTGACCGGTGTGCTGAACGCGATCGGCCGCAAGGGTGAGCGCCCGGTACCGCCGCTGAACATGGTCGGCGACTTCGGCGGCGGCTCGATGTTCCTGGTGTTCGGCATCCTCGCCGCCCTGGTGGAGCGGCAGAGTTCCGGCAAGGGGCAGGTGATCGATGCGGCGATGATCGATGGGGCCCTTGCCCTTTCGCACATGATCTGGGGCATGCGGGGCATGGGCCTGTGGTCCGACGAGCGCGGCACCAACCTGCTCGACACCGGCATGGCCTTCTACGACACCTACGAGACCTCCGACGGCAAGTACATGGCCGTCGGCGCGATCGAGCCGCAGTTCTACGCCGAGTTGCTCAACGGCCTCGAGATCGATCCCGAGGGCCTGCCGATGCAGATCGACCCCAATGGTCAGGACCAGCTGAAGAAGCTGTTCACCGAGAAGTTCAAGACCAAAACCCGCGACGAGTGGGCCGAGATATTCGACGGCACCGATGCGTGCACCACACCCGTCCTCACCTTCACCGAGGCCGAGCAGAACCCGCACATCGTCGCCCGCACCGGTCTGATCGAGCTCGACGGCGTCGTCCAGCACGCACCCGCCCCACGCTTCTCCCGCACCCCCAGTGCCACCCCCACCCCACCGCCGACGGAGGCGACCCCGTTCGAATCCGTCTGGGCCGACTAGGCCTTCACCGCACTACCCGAACGGCACGTTGGATGACCACACGTCATCGAGCGTGCCGTTCGCCGCTCGGAGTGCGACCCCGCCCCGGGCGACCGGATGAACACGATACGGTCGACGACCAGAGCATTCGTGGACATTGCGCCCCTTTCGTTGACTTCTTCAACGTTGGTTCCCCCAACCATGTAGAGATTCATTGGCTGCGCCAACGATGTATGGTTGCTTCGTGGAGGAGAAACCCGCACGCCTGACCGCAAAGCCGAGCTGGCTGCTCACCCAGTTGGCGGTGCACGCCCACCGTTTGGCGTCCGACAGCTTCGGCGAGGTGGGCGCGCGTGGGTACCACTACCGCATTCTGGCCGCACTGGACGAGTTCGGGGTGGCCAGCCAGGCCGAGCTCGGTCGCCGGTGCAGCATGGACCGCAGCGACGTGGTGGCGGCGATCAACGAACTGGCGGAGCAGGGTTTCGTCGAGCGGACGCCGGACCCGGACGACCGAAGACGCAACATCGTGACCCTCACCAAGGCGGGCGATCGGCAACTGCGCCGCATGGACCGAGCGCTCGACAAGGTGCAGGACGACCTACTCGTACCGCTTTCGGCCGAGGACAGACAGAACTTGACCCGCCTACTCACTCGACTCCTCACCTACCACCAACGGGACTGAGGAGGGCAGGCGCGAACCCATCACAGTCGGTGGGGCGCGGCTCCGATATCGGCGGCTACCGACGGGTCCAGTCAGGCTGAGCGAAGTCGGCTATCCGCGCCTCGGACGGATCACGCCCCAGTAGTACCACCTCGCGGAACTGCCAGAGCATCGCGCCGGTCGGGGCGTGGATCGTCATGGCACTGCCGAGTCGCATCTGCAGCAGGCCGCGGGCATCGGCGACAGGCGACGGCGGGTTGCCAGGGAGCTCGGATTGCCGCACCGCCTCCCGAGGGTGGACCCATCGCGGTGTGTCGTCGGCGGCCAGTCGAGCGAGATCCACCAGATGGACCGAATGGATCTCGTCGGGGCTCGGCGTCAGGCCGGCCATATCGGCGAGGGCCGCCACGAACGGGGTGATCACGAATCCCGATGCGGCGGGGAAATCGTCGAGCCTGCCGAGCAGGTCGGCGGACGTCGCGGTCAGACCGAGTTTCTCGTGCAGCTCTCGCAAGGCGGCCTGCT
This sequence comes from Nocardia sp. NPDC051463, assembly GCF_040681975.1. Classification (NCBI taxonomy): domain Bacteria; kingdom Bacillati; phylum Actinomycetota; class Actinomycetes; order Mycobacteriales; family Nocardiaceae; genus Nocardia; species Nocardia sp. NPDC051463. The sequence goes on along the minus strand of NZ_JBFBAB010000009.1, from coordinate 173,066 downwards.
CGGCGGTTTCGCCATCGTCCAGTCGGCCGCCGGGCAGCCCCCACTGTCCCGCATTGCGGCCTCGATAGGCCCGTTTGATGACGATCACCGACGGTGGCCCATCAGCTGGCTCCACCACGCACAACAGCACGGCAGCACGCCGGATACCAGGGGCTTCCGGAACCTCGATGTGCGGGTACTCGCTCAGTCGCGCACTCGCGAGCACACGGAAATCATCGACGTTCTCGGGGACGCGCGGTCCCGTGGTGGAGCCCATGCCCTCGATACTGCCCCACTCACTCCGGGGGCGGTCCACAGCTCCACAGCGACATCCGCACCCACCGCGGTCCGTCGAATGAGATGACACGGGGCGGATGCTCGGGCATCTGCCATGGCAACCGGCGGGCACCTCGGCAACGTTGCCGAACGCCTCGACCCACAGCAGCCGGACGCCCATTCCCAGCCATGCCCGCCTACACCGGCCGCGAACCTCACCCGACGCTGTTCGCGCACCCGGGGGCCGTACGTGCCGGACGCTTCGGACTCAGGCAGCCGTGGCCGCCGCGTCGGCCACTCCACGGGTGACCAGTTTCGCGATCCTGGCCACGAAAGTGCGTGGGCGGCGGGGCATCAGGTGGGCCGAGGCGAAGTTCCCGACACCGGGGACCACATAGCCCTTGTTGCGCTCCAGTGCCCGCAGGGCGGAATCCACAACCTGTGTGACGCTGCCGATCGGTGCGCCGATGGCGGCTTTCCGCGTGCCGACCACGTCGAAGAACTGGGTCTCCGTCGGGCCGGGGCAGACCGCGAGAACCTTGATGCCACGGTCGCGGTATTCGCTCCACAGCGACAGGCTGAAGTTGAGAACGAACGCCTTGCCCGAGGCGTAGGTGGCGAAGTAGGGCGCGGGCTGGAAGGCGGCGGTCGATGCGACGTTGACGACTTCGCCGCTGCCGCGCTCGAGCATTCCGGGGAGCAGACGGCGGGTGAGGCCGGCCAACGCTACGACGTTGACCATCAGCTGGTCGTGTTCGCGGTCGGCGGCGAGTTCCTCGAAACGGCCTGCGCTGCCGAAGCCCGCATTGTTGACGAGGGTGTCGATCGAAAGTCGCCGAGCGGCAAGCTCGTTCGCGATGCGAGCGGCGGCATCGGGTTCGGCGAGGTCTTGGCCGATGATCTCGACGCGGACACCGTGGCGGTCACGCAGTTGCGCGGCAAGGGATTCCAGGCGGTCCAGCGAGCGGGCGACCAGGACGAGATCGTGGCCGCGGGCGGCGAGGGCGGCTGCGAACTCGGCGCCGATGCCGGAGGAGGCGCCGGTGACGAGGGCGGTTCTTCCAGAGCGGGTCATGTCTAACTCCTTCGATCGAATGCAACATCACAGTAGCTGTAATTCCTCAAATTGCAACATCGATGTTGCACATAAATCTGAAAATGACCGCCGCATGTACTATGTCCAGCAGTAATCAGCAAAGAGGAGCCCATGCCGTCCACACCCGCACGCCCACTGCGCGCCGACGCCGAACGCACCGTGCGCGCCATCCTCGACGCGGCCGAGCGGGTACTGAGCGACAACCCGAACGCGACGCTGGAACAGATCGCGGAAGCCGCGGGCGTCGCACGGACCACCGTGCACCGCCGCTTCGCCAACCGTGAGGATCTGGTGCGCACCATGGCGGTCACCGCGTGGCGCCGAATGAACGCGGCGGTCGATGCGGCCCGTCCGCAAACCGCCCCGCCGCTCGTCGCGCTCCATCAAGCGACGGCCAATGTCATCCAGATCAAGTACGGAGCCTCCTACGCCCTCGACCGCATCGACGTCACCGACCCCGAAGTCGCCGGGATCCAGGCAGAGGTCTTCGCGAAATGCGATACGGCGTTCGCGCGCGCGCAAACCGAAGGCATCATCGCCCCCGAGGCCGACCTCACCTGGGTGCGCCGCGTCTACCTGGCACTGATTACCGAAACAGTGCACGGTGCAACCGAATTCGACACCACCACCGACCCGGACACGCTCGCGAGCCGCGTCGTCGACACCCTCCTCGGCGGCCTCGGAGCCGGACGCGGGCGGTAATCGACCGCAGCCGAGGTCGGCCGGGCACGGCAAGACAGCAGCCGTAGGAGTGGCCGTCACGCCCTGCGGGGCAGCATCTCGTAGGCGCCACCGCACCAGTGCAGTGTGCTGGATACGGTGGAGTTCGTGCGCGCCGATCGTGATCCGCACGGCGACCCGACTATCCAGACCACCCTTGCCAACCGTGGCGGGCACAAGCCCGCGACCCGGTGAACGCGACTTCTACCATGTTCTCCTACGTCGTTCCGACGCATCAGGCCCGGATGAATCGGTAGTAGAAATCGGAGTACGCATGACTCACGCACCAGCTCTCGTCGCTGGCGGTAGTGGAGTTTTTACCTGGCGGAGGCACTCATCTTCCACGCCGTTTTGGGTGAGACGGAATCCTCCGACGACAGGTTGCCCCCGACAGTGAGCATCGGCCGAGGGAACTAGCATCGGATGGCCGAGATGCCAGAGATTCTGATGCCGGATCAAACCGCGCCAGGTTATCCAGACGCCTTCAAATTCTCACCGGCCGTGGAAAACTACTACCGGGGCTTGCCGCGCACCCTTCGTAGAAACTGGGACAACTACGGCTCCGACGCTGCTGTGGTGCCGAACGCGTCGACTGTTCGCCGAATAACAGGAACCGCACGCGCGCATATCAAGAGCTACGAAAACCTCACCGAACGACTCGACCAAAGGTTTCGTGAACTCCAGGAAATGGATGAGCGGCTGGCCGTTCAAATCAATAATTCGCTGCTCGCCACCCGTAAGGGACGACAGCAGATCGAAGCCGCCATTCAACGAGTCAACACCGAGGCGGGAACAGTTCCGGTCGGGATGAGCAAAAGCGTTCATATCCTCCGGTATCTATCCAACGGACTCGACCACATCGATCAAATTGTTCAGGACACAACAAAATCTCAGCGGAGTCACGCCAGTGTGGTAATCGGGCTGAGCACACAACTGATCGAGTCGACACAACAAGCGGCGTCGGTCACTACACCCGCCGAGCAGTCGCCCGGAATCCGGTCGGCAACCGGCGACGGCAGCGGGCGGATACCGGCGAGAACACCCACTTCGATCGACGATCGCGAAGCCGATGACCACCGGGCTGTCCCCGCGGCGCACTCACTCGTGATACCCCGCACCGGCACACCAGCTGGGGACGCCACCCTCGAGTCACCCGAACTGAACGCGCGGTCGTCCAATGCGCACGATGCTTTCCGCATCGGTGCGACCGAGCAAGCCCATCAGTCGCCGACAACGCACACCGGCACCCCGCCCGTGCATGCGGTGCGAGGCGGCGGCGAAAGTATCGCGGCGCTGCCGGAACCCGCCGCACAACAACACAAGCGCACGCCATGGACCAGCCGAACCGATACCGCCGGGGGTAGCCGAAGCAGCAATCCCCACCAGCCGGACCAAGCCGCCATCGGTGCGGGTGTGGGGCCGGGTCCGCGCAACCCCGCGTACTCCGCGGCGGCGGCCCGGGTCGGCGTGCGGAACAAGTCGCGCAAGCGATCGAGACGAGCGCCTGTGATGTACCTGTTCCCGGACGGCAGGACACAAGAAGTAGCACCGGCGACCGCGGCGGTGCTCGATGCCGCGTTCGGCAATCGGCTGGAAACGAATGCCCGATTGGCGGTCTCCGACACAGGAACAACCGCATCGACCGAACGTCATCCAACCCCAACCCGGCGTCCGTCGCGGTCAGCCGTCACAGGGGATACCGCGGTATGGTCTCGACGCAGCGCCGTGCTCGTCGTCTTCGGAGCCGGCACCACGCGAACACGCGAAGTGATCATCGACGGACGACTGCGGCCTTTCTCCGCGCGCATGCGCGACGAGCACGGCGAATTCGGCGCCTTCGACGGCTTCTACTGCCCATCGCACGCCGAACCCGAAGCCGACAATTCCGGGACCACGCATGATGCCACCGGCCCGGGAAGGAAGTCTCGGCACAAGCCCGCACAAGATTCTCCTGCCGACGTCACCGCGAACAGTGTGGCGCCGCGCGCTGGGAACCGAGGTCACCGAACTTCGCCCGCGGATACGCTGTCGACACCGGCCGGGATTCGGGCCGACGGCAACTGACCGATCAGCTGAAGCACCGGCACCGCGCGGCTACTCGTCGGGACGGTGACGATACGCGCCGAGCACATGGTCGCACGTCCCAAAACCCTTCGGGCCGAACAGGTCTCAGTAGCAGGTCAGTGGCTGGAGCGGGTCGGCCGCTCGGGGGGTCAGCGCTTGATAGGCGGCGGCGATCGACTTGACCGCGAGTCGGAGTTCGGGTTCCTGATGGGTGAACGGCAAGCGCAGGAAGCGTTCGAAAGCGCCCTGTACGCCGAATCTCGGTCCGGCAGCAAGCAATACGCCGTGGTTGGGGCCGGTGGCCGCGAGAGCGGTGGAGACCGGGGCCGGGAGCTGAGCCCAAACGGACATGCCACCGGCACCGGAGGTGACACGCCAATCGGGCAGTTCTTCGGCCAGCGCTGTCAGCAAAGCGGCACGCTGGGAGAGCAGTTGGCCGCGGCGGCGGTCGAGGATGGTCTCGGCATTCTCCAGCAGATGGGTGGTGGCCAGCTGGTCCATGACGGGGGTGCCGAGGTCGACAGTCGAGCGGATGCCGAGCAGTTTGGTGATGAGCGCCTGGTTGGTGCGGATCCAGCCGACGCGCAGGCCGCCCCAGAAGGACTTCGAGGCCGACCCGATGGTGACGATCTCGGTGCCTTTGGCGAAGGCGGCGACGGGCGGCGGCGGGGTGGCGTCGGTGAGGTGCAGGTCCATCATCGACTCGTCGATCACCACGGTCATGCGGGTGTCGCGGGCGATGGCCGCCAATTCCGCGCGTCCTTCGGCGTCCAGCAGCAGGCCGGTCGGGTTGTTGAAGTCGGGCACCAGGTAGGCGAGCGTGGCCGCGGTTTGCCGTGCGGCACTGCGGATTCCATCGAGATCCCAGCCCGAACCCGGGGTCTCGGGACGCAGCGGCACCGGCACCGGGCGGGCGCCGACATCGCGGATCGCCTCGATGGCGTTCGGATAGGTCGGATGGTCGATCAGCACCCGTGCCGCCGGCGCGGTGAGCACATTGAGCAGCAGCCGCAAACCGTGCTGGGCGCCGAGGGTGATCAGGATCTGGTCTGCTCCGGTGGGCAGGCCACGCTCGGTGAAGCGACGCGCCACCGCCTCGCGCAGCGCGAGGACGCCGACCGGGTCCATGCCATGGGTCATGAGGTAGGGCGGAAGGCCCTGCAGCGCTGTCGAATACGCGTCCTGCATTTCCAGCGGCGCGGCCATGGCGGCATAGGTCATGTCGATGGTCGGCAATTCCGGCTGCGCCATCAGCGCCAGGATGCTGCGCGCGGGCTTGGCGCCGTCGTGCTGGATGGCGGGCGGCAGGGCCACGGTGCTGCGGGAGCCCTGCCGACTGATCAGGTAGCCGTGTTCGCGCAGCAACGCGTAGGTGGAGGTGATAGTCGTGCGGCTGACGCCGATGGTCGCGGCGAGGTCGCGTTCGCTGGGCAGCGCGACGCCGAGCGGAGCCCTGCCGTCGTGGATGAGTAGCCGAATGCTTTCGGCGAGGGCCAGGTAGGCCGGGCGCGCGGACCTGCGGGACTCACCGGATTCCCCGCCCTCGTCCGCACTGCGCCACTGCCCCAGGTCCCGAGCCAAGCTGGCGGCACCGATCACTCTTGTCGACATAAAGTCCAGTATCGACGAAGTGGATATTCCTTGGCAAGGCCAGTCGGCGCACGCTGACCGCTATGACCGCAATCGCGACGGTGCTCGTCCTCGGATTCTGCACCTACCTCGTCCACCACTACGCGCCGAAACGGCCGGAGGAGATCTTCCGGCTCGACCGGTTCCGCGCACCGGGCCCACTGACAGACCGGTCGCCGTCGTACTACGAAGACCAGCGCCGATACTCGGATCTCGTCGCGATCTACGGGCGCAGCGACGTGCCGGATCCCGATTTGGGGAGCGCGGCGCGGCCTGCCGTCGCCGCGCCGCGCTCCGAAGCGGGACCGATCGACAAAGGCAGTCCAGTCCAGTTATGGAAAACTGGACTTGTCCGCAAAAATATGTCGGCCGCGGGAGGCACACTGGCGGTATGACTGAATCCGCTCGCGCGTCCACCGGGGCGGCGCTCTTCGACACCGCGATCGGGATCTGCGCGATCGCGTGGAGCGAGGGCGCCGTCATTCGCTTCCAGCTGCCCGAGGCCGACCCCGCTGCTACCCGCGCACGGATCACCCGCCGCCGCAGCGGCAGTGCCGAGAACGCCGAAATTCCCGAGCGGACGCCGCCAGGTCCGATCGCCGAAGCGATCGCGGGCATCCGCGCCCACCTTGACGGCAGCCCCCACGACCTGCGCTGGATTCCCTTGGACACCAGTACGATTCCCAGGTTTCACCGCGCGGTGTACGAGGTGACCCGAGCCATCGATCCGGGCCACACCCTCACCTACGGGCAGGTCGCCGACCGGATCAATGCCCCCGGCGCGGCCCAGGCCGTCGGACAAGCTTTGGGCCGCAACCCGATTCCCCTCATCATCCCCTGCCACCGAGTACTGGCCGCAGACAACGCCCTGACCGGTTTCTCGGCCCCCGGCGGCATCACCACCAAACAGCACCTCCTGGAGATCGAACGCACCCCTGGATTCGGCGAACCGACTCTGTTCTGAGAAGCCGATTACTCGGTAGATAATGATGTGGTGTTCCTCGATCCACCTTCGGGCGAACCGGGCCAGGGCGGAGATGTGACCATTGACCGACAACATTTTTCTCAGTACCGCAGCAGGCTTCGTCCTCCCCGCTCTGGGCGGCTGCTTCAAGAGCCCGCTCATCGGGGCCGCTGGGGGACTTGTCGGCGGTGCCGTCTACGGCCTGATGAATAAGCATACCGGCTGGAATCTTTTCTCGGACATCGCCATTGGCGCAGTCGGCGGAGGTCTCGGCGCTTCGTTCGGAAGAAAAGCCACCGAGGCGTGGCTGCTGGAAGGGAAGTCCGGGCGGACTATCGGAGAAGCGCTGAATCAGTTCACCCGCGGTGAACGAGCGATAAGGACGGCCAATTCGATGTCTTCCGCCGGCGGCTTCGCCACACTTCCTTTGTTGGGCAAAGAGATTGTGGGGGTGTTCTCTGCTGGGACCCTTCCCACTGTGAACATCGGGCGAGGCGACCGCTGAACTCAGCGGGTGCGTCGGCGGGCAGCAGTGGTCCTGCTTTTCACGGCGTTGAAGGGGGGCGCGAGTTCCCGGAACCGGCCCTGCAATCCTGAGGCTGTCGTGCAGTGCACAGTGACGCGTCGGCAGGTTGTTAGTTCAACTCCACCAGGTGCTACTGCTGCCGGGCGAACAACTCGAGCTGCTCACCGTCGAGCTCGACCTTGGACTCGGCGATAGCCATACCTCGGCGGGTGCGCAGGCGCACAGGTCGACCTCGGACTCGCCGACGATGGCCCGGACGTCGAAGAACATCTTGCCCTGCTCGGCCGATCCGACACGATGATCGACCGACCCGACACCTTCGTGCCCGTCAGCCGGAGCCCAATTCGCCTCGCATCAGCGCGCCGAGCGACTCCCGGTCGGTGACGTCCATCTTGATGCAGGCGCGATAGAGATGGCCCTCGACGGTCCGGACCGAGACGGTGAGGCGGTCGGCGATTTGCCGGTTGGACAGGCCCGCCGCAACGAGATTCGCGATTTCGCGTTCTCGAGAGGTGAGTGGCAACGGCTGGGCGGCCTGGCGCAGCGCCGGGGTGCTCGCCCCACCGCAGGCGGCCGACAGTCGGTTTGCCGCCGCGGCGGACTCCAGCAGACGGCGGCGATCGCCGCCGCGTTCGTGCGCGGAAGCGGCTTGGGCGGCGGCGTCCGCGGCCGAGAGCAACGCGCCGATCTGCTCGAATTCGGCCGAAGCCGCATCGAGCGCAGGCCCGTCATGGGCGGCGAGCGCGACCGCGTGCGTGGCCTGTGCCTGCACCAGCCTGCCGTCGATTTTGGCCGCCAAATCGGCGAGTCTGCCCGCGACCGTATGATCGCCGAACCGGGCGGCCACATGCAGCGCCATCGCCTCGATGGCGTGCTGATGCGACCGGGCGGCGGCGTCGGCCGCGCCTATCGCCGATCGGATGGCCGGGGTGACGGTGCCTTCGGCGGCCGCCAGGCAAGCCTTGGCGATCTCCAGCTGCGGGTCGTACACCGCGCTGTGCCTGCCGGCGCGCGCGGTGACCTCGGCAATGGTCTCAGCGGCCTCGGTGGTGCGGCCGAGCGCCGAATACGCCTCCGCCAAGCGAATTCTCGCGGGGATCATCCAGGCCGCGGCGCCCTCCATCGAGAGGGCGGCGACCGCTTGTTCGAGATGCTCGATGCCGTCCAGGAACTGGCCTTCGGCCACGTTGACGGTGCCCTGCAGAATCTTGGACATGCCCCACGCCAGATACTGGCCCGGCGCGGAGTAGCCGAAATACGCCGCGGCGCAACGCCGCGCGGCTTCCAGGTCACCGGTCAAGGTCAGGGCGAGCACCTCGGCGTGCGTCGAAATGAATCGGTTGAGCCCATCGATGTGGGATTCCACCTGATGCCCCCGCGTCGCATACTGCCGGGCGGCCTCACCTTTGCCCATCAGCGCCAAGGCCAGTCCACCGCCGAACGACGCCCACCACACCGCCCACGGCGGCGATCCTTCGGCCGACATCACGGATTCGGCATCTGCGAACGCATCGTCGAGCCGGTTCTCGTTGACCGCACACGCCGAGGCAAGCCCGGTGAGCGTAGCCGCGATCTTCGGATGCTTCGCCCTGGCCCGGATCGACGCCAGCACCTCGTCGGCGCGATCGGCATCACCAACGGCCCACAGCAAATTCGAGACCCGAGTGCTGCCCCAACGCGCCAGCTGCACTTCGTTCAGCTGATCGGGATCGAACGTGGCAAGGGTGCGCTCGGCCTCGATACGGTGGCCCTGCCACAGCAGCGCCCGTGCGAGCAGATCCGCCGCCTCGACACCGCCCTGCCGTTCCACCGCCGCCCTGGCGAAACGCTCACCGAGTGGCAGGTTCGCCAGCCCGATCGCATCCGCCGCCGCCGCCTCGAACAGCTCGAGATCGGCGGATTTATCACTGTCCAAAGCCAATTCGGCCAGCCGGATACGGTCGGCGGCAGAATTGATGCGCCGCTCCTTGAGCGAGGAGTACAGCCGTCCACGCAGCCTGCGGGCCGAGGCGATACCGAGCCTGCGCCGGATCACCTCACCGAACAGCGGGTGGTTGTAGCGCACGATCAGTTGGTGGGAGTTCTCGACAACCCTGATCACACCACGGTTTTCGGCAGCCTCGACGGCTTCCTCGCCGGCCAGCTCGGCAAGCACGTCCAGGTCGATCGGCTCACAGAAGGTGAGCAGCTCGAGCACCCGGAGCACCGGCTCCGGTAGTTGCTCGACCCGATCCTCCAGCAGCGCGGCCAACTCCGAGGTGACCGCGGCCCGGCCGCGCAGCTGCCACACGCCGTTGACCTGACGTAGCGTGCCCGCCTCGATCGCGCCCTCCACCAAATGCCGGAGAAACAGGGCATTTCCGCCGGAGGACTCCCACATGAGGTTGGCGGTGAAGCCCTCCAGCTGCCCGCCGAGCATCGACTCGACCAAGTCGACGCTCTGGCGCTGAGTGAACGGGCTCAGATCGATGCGCAGCAGATGGCCGTCTTTCCACAACGAGGTGACCGCGTCGGGAACCGGCACTCCGCTGCGGACCGTCGCCACGATATGAGCGGCTTTGTCGATGGCAAGCTGCAGCAGCAGCGTGGCCGACAGTTGGTCGAGCAGGTGTGCGTCGTCGACGCCGATGATCGTGTGCCCGTCCGCGAGCAGCGCTTCGCGCGCCGCGGACATGAACGTCACCGGATCACGGGCGGTGTAGACCCCGACCATGTGCGCAAAGACGCCCAGCGGGATGCTCCGCGCCGATTCGGTGCCCGCCACCCATCGAATATTGCCGCCGAGGGCGGCTGTCGCCTGTCTCGCCAGCGTCGTCTTGCCCACCCCGGCGTCGCCGGTGAGCACCGTGCCGACATAGTCGGTACCACTGAGCGCCGCGCGGATCGCCTCGAACTCGGTCTCGCGCTCGATCATCGGCCAGTTCCGAGCCATGCTCTAACTGTAGTTCTTCACCGATCATGATCGAAGCCAACGAACGATGAACTGCCACAGCAATTCAGACTGTTTTGTTCCTGGCGGTTGTGGTCGGACAAAGTCAGCCCACACAGCGCCGAACCGGGTACAGACCGGTCAGCCGCTCAGGCCAACACGTCGTGGCGGACAATGGTCTGATCACGGCCGGGACCGACACCGATGCACGAGATACGTGCACCGGAGAGTTCCTCCAGCCGCAGCACGTATGCCTGTGCGTTGGCGGGCAGTTCCTCGAAAGTTTTGGCCTGCGAAATATCTTCCCACCAGCCGGGCATTTCTTCGTAAATCGGCTTGGCGTGATGGAATTCGGTCTGCGTGGTCGGCATCTGCTCGACCCGCTCACCGTCGATCTCATAGGCGACGCAGATCGGCACGGTCTCCAGGCTGGAGAGCACATCGAGCTTGGTGAGGAAGAAGTCGGTGACACCGTTGACCCGGGTCGCGTAGCGGGCGATGACCGCGTCGAACCAGCCGCAACGGCGGGCCCGGCCGGTGGTCACGCCGACCTCGCCGCCCTGCTTGGCCAGGAACTCGCCGTGGTTGTCGAACAGCTCGGTCGGGAACGGGCCCGAGCCGACACGGGTGGTGTAGCACTTGAGGATGCCGAGCACCGTGTTGATCTTGTTCGGCCCGACACCCGCGCCGACCGCAGCGCCGCCCGAGGTCGGGTTGGACGAGGTCACGTACGGGTAAGTGCCGTGGTCGACATCGAGCAGCGTGCCCTGCGAACCCTCGAGCAGCACGGTCTCACCCCGCTCCAGGGCCAGATTCAACTGCAGTCGGGTGTCGGCAATGCGGTGGGAGAAGCTCTCGGCCTTCTCCAGCACCTCGTCGACGACCTGTTGCGGATCCAGCGCGCGACGGTTGTAGATCTTCACGAGAACCTGGTTCTTGAACTCCAGGGCCGCTTCGACCTTTTGGGTGAGGATCTTCTCGTCGAGCACATCGGCGACCCGGACACCGACCCTCGCGACCTTGTCCTGGTAGCACGGGCCGATGCCGCGACCGGTGGTACCGATCTTCTTGTTGCCGAGGAAGCGCTCGGTGACCTTATCGATGGCCACGTGGTACGGCATGATCAGGTGCGCGTCGGCCGAGAGCAGCAGACCCGAGGTGTCGACGCCGCGCTCCTCCAGTCCCGCCAGCTCCGCGAGCAGCACACCGGGATCCACGACGACACCGTTGCCGATGACGTTGGTCACGCCGGGGGTGAGGATGCCGGAGGGGATCAGGTGCAGCGCGAACTTGTCGCCGTTGGGCAACACCACGGTATGACCGGCATTATTGCCGCCCTGATACCGGACCACCCATTGCAACCTGCCACCGAGCAGATCGGTTGCTTTGCCCTTACCCTCGTCGCCCCATTGGGCGCCGATCAGGACGATTGCCGGCATTGTCTCGTCTCCTACGGTTCGACGCGCAACACCCCGGGGGATGGCAGCCGACGAAGTCGGCGGGGCCGGAAAAGCCCAGTGTTGCAGCTACCTGCCGTATTGAGGCGGTGGCCGGAAGCACAGTCTAGCCGAAGCACCAGCGGCGGCAGCGAACCGGTTCAGCCCGTAGGCTTGGCGACCGTGTCCCCAAAGCCGTACGCGGCTATGGTGACACCCGAAGCGGACCAAGCAGGGGGTCCGTGGACACCGACGGTCGTCGGCCGGATCAGGAGGGTGTACCGCAGTTTGAGTACCCACGTTCTCCGTTGCGACGGCGCACCGGTACCCATCGCTCTCGCGTCGTTACCGACCTCCCAGACCTTCGCCATTCCGGATACCGGCGTCATCGATGAACTGCTGCCTGTGCTCGCCGCCGATAGCCTGCCCCGGCTGATCGTGCTCGGCACCGATGCGGCGCTCGCCGTAATAGTGACCCACTTGATGCGGACCGAACGGTTGCATGTGGAGATCGGTTATGTGCCGGTCGACAAGACCTATGGCTCCCGCGCCTACCAAACCGGCACCGGAAATGCGGCGGCCAAGCGGGCGTTGGAGGGCAGAGCCACGCAAACGCCGCTGATCCGTGACGACACCGGCACCGTGCTGATCGGTCGCGCGACGATCACCGGCCCCGGCGGCGACAAGCTGGAGGGCGAAGCCTATGTGGACGACACCATGCTGTTCTCCGGCAAAGTGAAGGCCATGCACATTTCGCCGACGCTGGAGATGCCCGGCGTTCGCGCGTCGGTCCAGAAGGGCATCCGCAAGCGCCGCTGGGTCGCGGGCCGGGCCGCACAGCTCGGCACCCCCGGTGCGGTGGTGACCCGTGACGGCATCGCCAACGACCGCGTCCTACCGCGCTCGACGTTCTATCGACATCACGAACCCTGGTTCCTGGTCCGATGAGCCGTACGTTCCCCAAGGATCGGCGCTCTGGTCTCGGCGCGGTCCGGCCCAGCCCCATCTTCCTGCTCGTCGTCGCGATCACCGTGGCAGGCGGCGTCTTGGCCTGGGGCGCCGAGCTCGGTTCGACGCGGGCGAAGTTCGGCGTGTTCGTGTTGGTGCTGTTCGGCTGGATCGTCACGGTCTGCCTGCACGAGTTCGCGCACGCCTTCACCGCGTGGCGGGCCGGCGACAACGAGGTCGAGCTGCGCGGCTACCTCACGCTGAATCCACTCAAATACAGCCACCCGCTGCTGTCGATCGTGCTGCCGATGGTGTTCATCGCACTTGGCGGCATCGGCCTGCCCGGTGGTGCGGTCTACGTGCGGCTCTCCGACTTCAGCACGCGCACCCAGCGACTCATCAGTGGCGCAGGGCCTGCGACGAACGTGTTCTGCGCGGTCGTGCTGCTGGCGATCGTGCGCCTGCTCGGCAGCGCGCAGTCCCATCCCGCCTTCTGGTACGGGCTCAGCTTCCTGGCGTTCCTGCAAGTCACCGCAGCGCTTTTGAACATCCTGCCGATCCCGGGGACCGACGGTTACGGGATTCTCGAGCCGTCGCTGAGCTATCAGACCCGACGTTCGCTCGACCAGCTCAAGCCGTTCGGCATGCTGATCCTGTTCGCGCTGCTGTTCACGCCTGCTGTCAACAAGGTGTTCTTCGACGCGGTCTATGCCTTGTACGAATTGTCCGGCGTCCCGTCCAACTGGTCGCGCTTCGGCAATTACCTGACCCGCTTCTGGACCTGACGCTCAGGGCTGCGCACGCGCCAGATCGGCCACGCAGGCCGCCCGGTCCGAATGTCAGGACCGGGCGACCGATCTCCGCCGACCGTAGCGCGCCCGATCCGGCCGGCCACCACGCCAGAGGACCGGTCGAGCGTGCACAGTCGTGCGAAGTGGTGCACCGCAACACCCCTCGTACCGCGGTTACCACTACACGTTATGACCCGCAGGGCGGGGGGAACACGAGTAGCGGACTACCCCAAGATCGGTATTCGGGCGCCCGGTGGGTGGTGTGGCACGCGCACAGCTCGCTCGAATGTCCGAAATACGCTGAGTAGTTCGGTCATTCCGCAGGCGGCACGTGCGGATGAGGCACCGTCGGCGGCAGCAACGCCATGGCGGAAATGCGCTGTATCCCGCACACCTGCATGAGGTCGACCACCATCGAACGCACCTGCGCGAATACCACGTGCGCCGAAAGCCCAGCGCCCACAACGAGTTCCGGCCGCGCACTCTTGGCAACCGAGCGCAGCACCCGCGCCGCCTCGGCCTGGTCCGGCTGATCGCCCGGATCGGCGAGCATCATCCGGCGGACCACGTCTACGCCCTGCGCGAGTCGCTCGACCAGCTCGATCAGCCGCGGGTCGAGGATTTCGTCGTCCTGCACCAGCGTGAGCGAACGGCGCAGCAGCACCCTGGTATTGCGGATCGCGTTGTCCAGCGGGTCGGCGGTGGCCCGGATGCGTTCCAGGCGCGTGCGCGAATTCCAATACAGCGGCGAGATCCTGCTGATCTCCCTGCCGCCCTCCAAGGTTGAGCGCAACCCATCGATCTGGGGCTGCGTCGCGCGGGCGGTGTCCAATACCGCACGGATCTTGTCCGGGTCCTGCTCGAGCAGACCGTCCGCGCATTCGGTGAGCGATTTGCCCATCACCGCAAGAACTTCCGCGGCCTGCTCGCGGGCCCTGCGCACCGGATGCAAAGGAATCGATGCGACGACGACCACACCGACCAACCCACCGACCAACGCGTCGATCATGCGCGAGAAACCACCGCCCGCCGATGGCGGTAACAACGTCGCGACCAGCACGGCGGAGCTGGCAGCCTGCATGGAGATGATCGAGCCACCGTCGAGGAACACCGTCGCCGCCATCGCCACGGCCACCACCAGAGCGATCTGCCAGACCCCGGTGCCGGCGCGGGTGATGAACAGATCGCCGATGCCGATGCCGACCGCGACGCCGACCACCAGCTCCACCGACCGACGCAGCCGGGCGCCGAAGGAGATGCCGATCGACACCACAGCCGCAGTCGGTGCGAAAAACGGAACTTTATGGCCGATGACGTGGTGGGCGATATACCAGGCAAGCGCGGCGCCGACCGCGCACTGGAGGATCGGTAGGGCGGACAGTCGCAACCGCCGCCAGGAGCTACGCAGCCGGTCCATACTGCTCGTCCGCGCGACATCCACGCGGGAGTTCAGGTCGAACAACTACGGCTCAGTCGAGGCCGAGCTCGGACGCGGCACGTGGGTCACAGTCCTCCAGCAGATCCAAGCAACGGGCATACTCCTCGGTCTCGCCGATCGCACGCGCCGCCTTCGCCAGCGCGCCGACGCACCGCAGAAAGCCCTGGTTGGGTTCGTGGCTCCACGGCACGGGCCCGAAACCCTTCCACCCGTTGCGGCGCAACAGGTCGAGCCCGCGGTGGTAGCCGGTGCGGGCGAAGGCATACGCGGCGACGATGTCGTGATTGACCGCCGCCACGGCGTCGTCGCTGCCACCCCGGGCCAGCGCGGCCTCCGCGAGGTAGGCCCAAGCGATCGAGGCCGCGGGGTGGGCAGCCGCGACCTGTACGGGGTCGACCTTGTCGAGCAAGGCCTCCTCCGCTTCGGAGTTTTCAGGTAGGAGTACCGGTTGCGGTCCGAGCAGGTCACCGAACGAGGTCATGTCGATCATTGTGCACCTGGTGGCGCGAAGTGCGGCGACAGGGGAATCACCAGCGGCGGGCAGAAGCATCGTCCGGACCTGGTAAAGGCGAACTACCTCCGGCTGCGCCCATTAGGCTGGCCGTCGAGTTCAACAGTTCCGTGTGAGCGAGGGGTATCAGTTGTCCGACCCGACCGACAAGAAAAACCCGGCGCAAGGTAGCGCTGGTGCCGCCGACCAGGCCGCGGACGCCGCGCGCCCGGACGCGCCCGCGGAACGGACATCCGCATCGGATACCGCGCAGAGCGGCACCACCGCCGCACCGACCCAACCACTGTCCACCGCGGCCGCCGCGAAGCAGTCGGGGTCCTCGGCTCGCACGGATGCCTCCGGTACGTCGGGCAAGTCCGAAGCATCCGATGACGGGAAGGATGCCGCCGACACCACGGCATCGGCCGCCGCGACCACGACCGCGCCGCCCATGGGGACACCGGCCGTATCAACCCCCGCGGCGAAATCCGCGCCGTCCGGTGGAACGCAGTCAGCACCACCATCCGCTGCGGCACCGACCCCCGCGACACCATCCGAACCGGCCACCACAACGCAGTCGCCACCGACCGTCGAGACACCGTCCGCGCCGTCCGCTGCGACACCGGCCGCACCGACCCCCCCGACACCATCCGAACCGGCCACCACAACGCAGTCGGCACCAACCACCGAGACACCGTCCGAACCCGCCGCCGCAACGCAGTCGGCACCAACCATCGACGCACCGTCCGCGCCGTCTGCTGCGACACCGGCCGCATCAACCCCCGAGACACCGTCTGAACCCGCCGCCGCAACGTCCGGCCGGCCCGACGCTCCGACGTCGGGCAAGCCTGCCGGGACAACTCCGGAAACCACACCGATCCCGGCCGCTTCCAGCAAAGCTGCGGACGCGAACCCGAAATCCGAGCCGGAAACGACACCGATCAGGTCGGGCGAATCGGCGTCGGGCCGGGCCGTGGGCGAATCCACGTCCGGCAAGACCGCAGGCGAATCCGCGTCCGGCAAATCCGCGGGGAGCGCGGCGTCTTCCAGTGCGGCGGCGGGCACAGCGGCATCGGGCGCACCCGATGCCGAGACGGTTCCCGGCCATCCGACACACTCCGCGGCCGGTGCCGCGGGCACGAACATCACGGCGTCCGCCGAAGCCGACGGCCCCACAGCTGCCGACGCGAAGTCCGCCTCCGAGGCCGGCAGCGGTGGTGACGATCGAACCACCGTTATCCGAGGCGACAGCTCGGCGAGCCGGACCCAGGCCGACGCCGCAGGCCCCGATGCGGAAACCGCGGTGATCAAGCGTGACGCGGCGGCGGGTCGATCCGGGTCCGGCACCGAGACCACCGCTGACCGACAACAACGCGCGGCCGCCGCGGCAGAGCTGGCCGAGTCCAGCGCGGCAACCGTGGTGATGCGCAGGGCGACCCCGGCAGACAAGCCCGCGGGCGGCAACGCGCCCGCCGATATCGCGGCCGCCGACGCCAAGACTGTTTCGTTGCCGACGGCGACCCCGGTCGCCGACAAATCGGCGACCGACAAACCACAGGACGCCGGTCCCGACGAGCCGAATATCGCGGGCGCCGACGCGCAGACCGTCGCGATGCGGGTCGTCCCCAACCCGGCCGACGACGCCAAGACCACGGCGATACCGATCCAGAAGCGCGCCGACAACGACGCGACCCAGCGGAGGCAACCTCCCGCGGCCGGCAGGAAACCCGGCACCGACCGCGTCCCGTCACCATCCGGTCGTCCGGCCCCGATCACCCGGCCGCCGAGTACGCCTCGGCCCGCGTCCGGCCCGAAACAGCCCACAGCGCAAGGTTCTTCGGCACCACCGCAGAACGCACCCGGTTCACCGCCGACCGAGCAGACCCAGCCGTCGGCACCCCGTCCGACCGCCCCACCACGGCAAGTCAACTCGGCGCCGTCACCGGCAGATGTGCAGGTGACCCGCCCTGCGCAGTCGCTGTCCGGCCCGCCCGCCGCCCCGCGCCCGCCGCAGCCGCGCCAGATCGCCCCACCGCAGCGCATCATGCCGCCCGCTCAGCCGCAGCCTGGCCCGGCTGCCGCCGAACCTGGGGCACCAGCCGGACGCTCGAAACGTTGGCCCACCTCGGTGCTCGCCGCGGCGGCCCTCCTCGTCGTGGCGCTTATCACATTGGCGGTGGTGCTGATCAACAATTCCCGCAACAACACTCCGGAAGCCAAGGTCCGCAGTGCCATCACCGACTACACCCGGGCCTTGAAGACCGGTGACCTGGCATCGCTGCGCGACACCACGTGCGGTCCGCTGCACGATTTCTACAAAAACATCCCGACCGATCAATTCGCGGGTGTGCACCAATTGTCGGTGGAGCGCAAGAACATTCCGGTGGTGGACAACGTCGACGCGATCCGGATCACCGACAACACCGCGATCGCCCAGGCCACCGTCTACACCGAGGCGGATCCCGCCAAGCGATCGGCGCGAACCTTCGATCTGGAACGCACCGACGACGGCTGGAAGGTCTGCGACCCGCCGACGGCGACGCCATAGCGCGAGCACATTCGGGTGGTGCCGGACGTCACATTGACCTGGTCAAGGGACCGGTTCGCCAGTAGCATGGCCCGGATCATGGGCACGGAACAGACAATCGCACACCCGGAATCGGATGTTGTGGCGCAGACACCGACGCTGGCTGGACGACGATTCCGCAGCCGCGACCACTACGTAGTAGGCCGGGAGAAGGTCCGCGAATTCGCGCGTGCCGTCCAGGCCCAGCACGGCGCGCACCTGCGGGAGCCGGATGCGCGCAAGCTGGGCTATGCCGGCATCATCGCGCCGCCGACCTTCTCCTCGGTCATCGGCATCACCGCGACACGGGCGCTGCTCGATTCCGTGCTCACCGAATACGACCTCTCCCAGATCCTGCAGACCGACCAGGTCTTCGAGATCGTGCGGCCGATCCTCGCGGGCGACCGGCTCACCACCGAGGTCGTGATCGACTCGATCCGGCAGTTCGGTGACAACGATTTCATCCTGGTCGGCTTCGCGCTGACCGACCAGCACGGTGCGGTCGTGCAGACCGGATCGACCACGATCGTCGCGCGTCGCGGCGTCGAGGTCGACGCGAATATCGCCGAGACGGTGGAGAGCATCGTGATGCACGCCGTCCCGTCGACCAGCGTCGCGGCGGCCAAGAGCTCACTGATCTCCCTCGGCACCGACGCCGCCGAGCCTGCGCGCCTGTCGCCGCCGAGCGCGCTCATGCCCAGCCTGCCCGACTTCGACCTGCTGTCGGTCGGCGATCAACTCCCGGCGGCTACCGCCGAGGTGACTCGTGGCGATCTGGCCAACTATGCGGGGGTCTCGGGTGATCCCAACCCGATCCACTTCAGCGAGCAGGCCGCAACGCTGGCCGGGCTGCCGACCGTAGTGGCGCACGGGATGCTCACCATGGGTCTTGCCTCCGGCTACCTGACCTCGTGGGTCGGCGATCCGACCGCGATCGAGAAGTTCAGCGTGCGATTCTCCGGGTTCGTTCCGGTGACGAGCGATGCGCCGAGCACCATCGAATTCAGCGGCAAGATCAAGTCCTTGAATCCGGCGCGGCGGACCGCGACGGTCATGATGGCGGGCACCTCAGAGGGGCGCAAGCTCTTCGGGCGCGCCATTGCGGAGATCCGATTCGCCTGAGAAGCAAGCTTTTTCGCGCGACTCAGTCCATCGTGGCGTGCACGAGATAGACGTTGTAATCGCTCCAGGTCGACACATTGAGGTACAAGTCCGAGCCAGAGGACCATGGGTGGATGAAGCCACCGTAGAGCTCCGGGTAATCCAGGACCGTCACGGTGGGCGTGCTCTCGGACCATTCACCCTGCGGTGAATCCGATTCGCGGAGAACAACGGCCGCCTTCGCGGTGTCGAGATAGCTCATCTGCCAGATGTTTCGGGCCGCGTCGAAACGGACCGATAACTCGCCGGCCGGCGCGTCGACAATCGGAGTGGCGGAGGCGAATCCGCCGACCGGTGTCCACTGCCCGTCACGCCAATACTGATATGCGGTGGTGTTGAGGATCTGCTCCTTCGCCACCCTGGCCACGCCGACGGCGCCGAGGCGGGTGTTGGGCGTGCCGAACACATAGACGTGGTCGCCGTGCGGGACCATCGCGCTGACCTGGAAGTTCGCGAGGCCGAAGATGTTGTCCCAGCGCGCGTGCGGGTCCTTGGTCCAGGTTTGGCCGTGATCGTCGGAGTAGGCGATGCCGCCGTAGTTGGTGAAGAAGGTGCCCGGGATGCTGTTCCAGGTACGAATGGCCATGTAGCTCAGGTACTGCCGGTCACCGATGGCGAATCCGGAGGTCGGAATCGTGGTCACCTCGACATTGTCGAGCTTGCGACTGGACAGTACTTCGGCTGCGTGGCAGCGATCGTCGGTCACCATCCGGTCGTAGGTCATGCCGTCGGAGAGATCCCGATCGGTACTGAATGCCAGCACATTGCTGCGCCAGTCCGGGCCCATCCCACCGGGCGGGTGGAACCCGCGCCCGATCGTGTCACCGAAGGCGGTCGCGATCTCCCCCGGTGCGCTCTCCCACATGATGCCGAGGTCGGTCCCGTCCACCTGCCACCGCTTGTCGGTGCGGTTGACCGAGTTCGCACCGGTCTGCTTGGCCACCTCGCGCACCGCACCGACTCGCGGCGCACGCCGCTGCGGTGTTCGCGCGGCGGGCTCGGTCGGCGGATCGACGCGAGCGGGCGGCGACGGCACGGGCCCCGGTTGCGGTCCCGGTCCGGGAACCCCGAAATGGAAAGGCTTGAGGCTCAACAGAACTTCCGGAATCCCGAGCCGACTGGCCAGACCGGGCGGCGGCACCGGCCCGTCGGTGAGATCCGGACACGGATTGGTGCACGGATCGGCGGGCAGTTCCATCACGACCCGCCTGGGCGCAGGCGCGGGCAGCTGCGGCGGAAGCACGGTGACCACTGGATACGGAATCGGCACCTCGATTGTCTTCGGCATCAGCGGCTCATGGGTGGCCACCGGATCACTCACGCACGGCCCGACTCCTACCGCGCTCGCCTCTGGCACTGCCACAGCAGCCCGCTCGGCGCACACCAACACCCCCGCCCCCACCACGACAGCACCGAGTACAGCTACCAGTCGCCCAGCCATAGCCACCCCTCGACATCGCTCGGAGTACCCGCCACCAGCCGACGACCATACCCGGCATACCCGATCAGCCATGCGCGACATTCCGATCGCCGAAGGTATTCGCGCCGACTCGATGTCACTGTCGTGGCCCTGTCTTCGGTGTAGAGCTGATCTGCGGCAATGGTTTCTTCGTTGTCGGCGGGCAGGTAGGAAACACCACCGGCGCGGAAGCGGCTGGCGGGTAGCCGGCTCGCGGCAGGTAGGAAACACCACCGATGGCGCGGAAGCGGCTGGCGGGGGGCCGGCTCATCACAGGCAGCGCGGTGACCGATCCAGCGCGGGACGCGACCGGGGAATCCCGGCCGGATCGGCGACCGGGACTCACCCGACGCGGACGATGCTTTTGCCTCGGGTCGCTCCCTCTGCCAGGTGGGCGATCGCGGTCTCGACGTCGGCGAGGGCGTATTCGGCAGTGATGTCGATGCGCACCGACCCGTCGACGACCAGGGTCATGGCGCGGGCGGCGCTGTCGGCCAACCGCTTCGGGTTGGTCCGGCTTGCCAGGTTGCTGTTGTAGGTCAGCAGCGATTGGCCCTGCATCAGTAGGTCGTTGGCCGACACCGTGACCGGTTCGAAGGTGGCGATGTTGCCGTAGACCACGATCCGGCCGTGCGGCGCCAACCGTGCCAGATTCGCGACCCGGGTAGCGCCACCGATCGGATCGAGGATCGCATCGAACTTCTCCTCGCCCAGCGCATCGGGGAACTCTTCCCGCACGAGCACCTCGTGATAGCCGAACTGGCGCGCGTAATCGACCTGTCCGGCATTGCCGACCACGCCGACGATCCGCTCCGCGCCCGCGGCTGCGGCGAACTGCCCGGCCAACGAGCCGACACCACCGGCGGCGGCATGGATCAGGACACTTTCCCCGGCCCGCACCCCGGCGACCGAGTTGATCAGGTCGTAGGCGGTCGGCGCGACCCACCCGAACCCCGCGGCCTCGCGCAGGCCGACCCCGGCGGCATTGATCGCCAGCCCGGCAGGCGCGATCACCACCTCGGCGTAACCGCCCCCGCCGATCAGCGCGATCACCTGCTCACCGATCCGCGCCTCGGCCACGCCGTGGCCGACCGCGACGATCTCACCGGCCGCTTCGAAGCCCGGCACGAACGGGCGCGGGATCGGGAAATGCCCTGCACGTACCAGCACGTCCCCGTACTGCACCCCCGCGTAGGCGACCCGGATCGCGACCTCGCCCGGCCCGGGCACGGGCTCGGCCACCTCGGAGAGGTGGAATTGGTCGTCGGCGCCTAACACAACAGCCTTCATCACATTCAACCTTCTGTGTCGACTCAGTATCCTGATACTCAGAACTAAAACATTATCAGGTAATTGAGTCAACTTAGGGAGTTGTGACATGATGGATGTGCCCGTAGAGGAATACGTGTGCACCCGGATCCGTCGCGCCGAGCAGGCGTTGATGGCCCACCACGAAGCGGTGCTGCGTGGCTACGGGTTGACCATGACCCAGTACGCGGTGCTACTGACGCTGTCCCGGGAGGACGGCATGTCCGGTGCCCAGCTGGCCCGCGCGTGCGGAGTCACCCAGCAGAGCATGGCCACCGTGTTGACCGGGATGCAGAACAAGGGGGTCATCGAACGCAAACCGTCTCCCCAGCATGCGAAAGTCATGATCGCCAGCCCCACCGCGGCAGGCCTCGACCTGCTCGATCACGCCTACCAGGAAGTCATCGTGCTCGAACGTGCTCTCACCGACCGATTCACCCCCGACGAGCACAAGCTGTTCTGCGAATTCCTCGACCGCGCCACCGCCGCCCTCGTCGAGCAGACACCCGCGGCCCACACCAACTGACAATCCCATCGCGCAACGGTCCGCGTGGAAATCCGCTGTCCGCCAGCGTGTGCGAACTCCTGGCTTCCCTCGGGAGACCTACCTGGCCACTACACCCCGACCGAAGCATCAGGCGCGCACGCCGGATTCGGCGCAGGATGGATGGCGTGAATATCTCACTGATCCACCGCCACGGGGCCGCCGCACTCGGCGCCGCCTGTCTGTTGGCGGGCGGGTCGGCGCTCATGCCGACCGCCGCTGCCGATCCGCCGCAGGCCTCCGCCAGATCCGGGCCGGATGATTCACATCCGATACCGAGTTATCGGCCGGGGCCCAAAGGGAACAATGTGCCGCCGCCGAAGGAGCCGGCGCAGGAGCAGCCCTGGTATTACACGAACTGCGATCAGGCGCGGGCCGAGGGCAGGCTGCCGCTGTATCGGGGGATGCCGGGGTACGCATCGCATCTCGACCCCGATGGCGACGGGGTCGCCTGCGACTACTGAACGGCCTGGAACACCAGGAGTGTGGTGCCGATTCGGATGATGTCGGCGTCGGCCAGCAGGGCGCCGGTCTCGATCGGCTCGTCGTTGACGAAGACACCGTTGGCCGAATGCAGGTCCTTGATCAGCAGGCCGGCCCGGCTCGGCATGATGTGCGCGTGGTAACGGCTGGTCTTGGGATCCTCCAGCACCAAGTCGTTGTCGGTCATCCGACCGATCCGCAAACCGCCGTGGCCGATCGCGAGCACCCGGCCGTCGGCCATCCGCAGCTGGCCGCTGCGTACCGCGCGCGGCATCTCGGTGACCGTCTCGGTCATCGCCGCGGCCATTCGCTCGGTGCGCTTGAGTTCGATTGTGTTGAGTGGTTCCTGACGCAACACCCGCTGCTCGAGATCGACCAGCATCGGGCCGGGATCGATGCCGAGCTCCTCGGCGAGCACCCCGCGTACCCGGCGGCAGGCGTCGAGCGCGTCGGCCTGCCGACCGGACAGGTACAGCGCGGTGATCAGCTGCCCCCACAGCGGCTCCTGCAACGGATGCTCGGTCGTCATGGCGACGAGCTCACCGATCACCGAAGACGCTCGTCCACAGGCGATTTCGGCATCAATGCGCGCCGCGGCGGCCTGCAGCCGCTCCTCGTCCATCGCGGTGGCGAAACCGTCGGCGAACTGCAATCCGGCCAGATCGGCCAGTGCGCGACCACTCCACTCACGCAGCGCGGTACCGAACAACTGCGCGGCGCCGGTGTGATCGCCAACCTCCGCACAGCGTGCACCCGCATCCCTGGCCGCCTCGAAACGGCCGAGATCGCAGGCGTCCTCGGCAATTTCGAGGCGATAGCCCGATGATTCGGTGCGCAGCACCATGGCCGGATCCACACCCGAATTACGTAGCGCCTTACGGATATTCGAGACGAACACCTGCAGGCTCGCGGCGTAGGAATCGGGCGGATCCTCGTTCCACACCATGTCGGCCAACGCGGCAGAAGCCACCGCGCGCCGCCGATTCACCGTGAGCGCGGCAAGCAGCGCCCGCGGCTTGGGCCCGCCGACCGCCACCGGCTCACCACCGACGAGCAGCCGAACGGGCCCGAGCACACGCACATCAAGACTCATGAGCTGGGAGCCCCCGGGGGGTTGAGCGGGTCAGGCGCTGATCGATCGTCCCGCGGACTTCAGATCATTGCACGCCTCGAGAACACGTGCCGCCATGGCGGACTCGGCCTTCTTCAGGTAGCTGCGCGGGTCGTAGACCTTCTTGTTGCCGACCTCGCCGTCGATCTTGAGCACACCGTCGTAGTTGGTGAACATGTGACCGGCGACCGGACGGGTGAAGGCGTACTGGGTGTCGGTGTCGACGTTCATCTTGACGACGCCGTACCGCAGCGAGTCGTCGATCTCCGACTTCAGCGAGCCCGATCCGCCGTGGAAGACGAAGTCGAAGGGCTGCGCGTCGGCGGCGAGACCGAGCTTGGCTGCGGCCACCCGCTGGCCCTCGGCCAGCACCTCGGGCTTGAGCACCACGTTGCCCGGCTTGTAGACACCGTGCACATTGCCGAAGGTCGCGGCGAGCAGGTACTTGCCGTTCTCGCCCGCGCCGAGCGCGTCGATGGTCTTCTGGAAGTCCTCAGGCGAGGTGTAGAGCTTGTCGTTGATCTCGGCCTCGACTCCGTCTTCTTCGCCGCCGACGACGCCGATCTCCGCCTCGAGGATGATGTTCGCCTGGGCGCACGCCTTGAGCAGCTCCTTGGCGATCTCCAGGTTCTCGTCGATCGGGATCGCGGAACCGTCCCACATGTGCGACTGGAACAGCGGGTTCTGCCCCGCGTTCACCCGTTCCTGGGAGATGGCGATCAGCGGACGCACGAAGGTGTCCAGCTTGTCCTTGGGGCAGTGGTCGGTGTGCAGCGCGATGGTCACGTCGTAGCGCGCGGCGATCACGTGCGCGAACTCCGCCAGCGCGACCGCGCCGACAACCATGTCCTTGACACCCTGGCCGGAGGCGAATTCCGCACCACCGGTGGAGAACTGGATGATGCCGTCACTGCCCGCGTCGGCGAAGCCCTTGATGGCCGCGTTGACGGTCTCGGAGGAGGTGCAGTTGATGGCAGGGAAGGCAAAGGAGTTCGCTTTGGCCCTACCGAGCATCTCGGCGTAGACCTCCGGAGTCGCGATGGGCACTGTGAAGACCTCCGTGTTGTGCGGCAATAGACAATTCTGTCAGGCCACAGAGTAGGCCAGCGACGTTTCGCGATGTTTCACGGGCAAGACAATGCGCCCAAAGGGCCCGTCCCCACCCCACCCACCACGGAGCGAGTCTTACGAGCGACCGTTCGCGGCCCGTCTCGCGGCCGAGTGGTCGAAGTGCATGCGACGCAGTCGCGAGTCTCGGCCGCTCGGCCGCGAGACCAAGGGGGCCGCGAACACGCCGCGGCCAAAAACACACCAGCGCCGCAGGCGCTCCAGATTCAATAGAGCATTCTCAGTTGAACCCGGTACTGTGGGCCGCGTAATTGCGCTGGCAGCTACCGACGCGGTGACACAACCCGCGTGACGATTAGCAAGTTGGCCAGCCGTACCCGGACAGGAGGCCGCGTGATTCTGCTCGCAGCGACAGAATCGGTAAGCAATGTTGCGCTGACCCAGCTGTTGGATCCGATGCATCTGCTCACCGAGACGTGGCTGAAGAACGCGGTTCTTCCAGCAATTCTGGTCATCGTCTTCATCGAGACCGGGCTGCTGTTCCCGATCCTGCCCGGCGATTCGCTGCTGTTCACCGGTGGTCTGCTCGCCGCGCAGACACCGAATCCGGTATCGATCTGGATCCTGGTGCCCGCCGTTGCGATCACCGCCTTCGCGGGTGATCAGTGCGCCTACTGGATAGGCCGGACGATCGGTCCTGCGCTGTTCCAGAAGGAAGACAGCCGGTTTTTCAAGAAGCACTACGTCACGCAGACGCATGAATTCTTCGAGAAGCACGGGCCGAAGACGATCATCCTCGCGCGGTTCGTGCCGATCGTGCGGACGTTCATGCCGGTGCTGGCGGGCGTTTCCAAGATGGACTACCGCAAGTACGTCGCCTTCGACATCGTCGGCGCCATCCTGTGGGGCGGCGGCGTGACGGTGCTCGGCTACTTCCTCGGCAATGTCACCTTCATCAAAAACCACGTCGAGGCGATCTTCCTGCTCATCGTGCTGATCTCGGTGCTGCCCGGCGTCTTCGCGGTGGCGAAGCGGCTGCTGAACAAGGACGAGGCTCCGCTGCCCGACGCCGAGTTGGCGGCCTCGGCGAACGAGCCGACCCACTGAGCCGGTGTCGGTGGCACCTTTGCCCCTAGCAGTGGGCAATTTCGATCCGCTGACCTCGGCGGGCCCCGCGCTCGTCTGGACAGTGGTGCTGACCTTCGTTTTCATCGAGTGCGCGGTGATCATCGGGCTGTTCCTGCCCGGCGACTCGATGCTGATCACCGCGGGCATCGTGATGGCCGGGCACGCCTCCGGCGAGACTCAGGTGTGGGCGCTGTCGGTGGGCACCATGCTCGCCGCCATCGCGGGCAACCAGGTGGGTTATGTCATCGGGCACCGCACCGGCCACCATTTGGTCGCGCGGAAAAACGGCAGGTACATCAACACTCGCAATCTGCAACGGGTCACCGAGCTGTTGCAGAAGCACGGGTTCCTCGCGGTGCTGATCGCTCGTTGGATTCCGTGGGTGCGCACGCTGTGCCCGATGGTCGCGGGCGCAGCCGGGATGAACCACCGCAAATACACCGTGGCGAGCACGATCGGCGCGATCATCTGGGCGCCGGTGCTGCTGCTCATCGGCTATTACGCGGGCAGTTTCCTGGAGCGGGTGCCGTGGTTGATGCCCGGCGTCATCGGCACGCTGGTGGTCGGGTTGGTCATCGGGACGGTGCTCGGTATCCGGCACTATCGGCAGGAGATGCGTAAGCCCGCCGAGGACTTCGATCTCGAATCCGCTCCCGCGTGCATGCTCGAATCCGAGAGCTGAGCCCGATCTGAGTAGCCCCGGGCCGCCGGTGCGGCAGCCGTCTAGAGCCCGGCGGCGCTGACCTGGTAGGCAGCCTCCATCAACAACCACCCCGATAGCTGCACCGACATATCACGCTCAGGGACCCGCGACGAGGTCACCGAACCGCCCGCGGTGAAATGCCCGGCACCGGATCTACCACCGGGCAACTGGGCCGGTTTGCTCCAGTCGTGACCGAACAGCGGCTCACCCTCGACATCGAGCCGGTTCGCCCAGGCCGCGGCGGCCGAGGCCCGCACGATCGCGGCCGCGTCACGCCGAGCGGCGACCTGCTCGCGATCGTCACCGGGCAGCATCACGGCGACCACCGCGAGGTAGCGGGCCAAGATCCCGTTGAACAGCCCGCCGTCACCGCCACCGCCACCGTTGATCACACCGCGAGTGGTCATGTGTTCCTCGACCGCGGTGAGCAGCCGGTGCACCCGTTCGGCGTGCCTCGGCTCACCGGTGTGTATCGCGAGCTCGGTCTCCAAACCGAGCACCACGCCCTGGCAATAGGTGAACATCGGACGCTCGATTTCGCCGGAGGACACATGGATTCCGTCGAGGATCAGGCCGGTCTCCGGATCGCGCAGCGTCTCGTCGAGCCAGTCGGCCATCTCCTGGGCCCGCGCGTGCCTGCCGAGGCGCAGCAGTGCGATACCAGCGGGGCCGTTGGCCGGTGCGTTGAAGTAGTCCGATCGCTTGCGCCACGGGATGCCGCCGCCGCGGTCCGGATCCCACGCGCCGTACAGCTCCTTCTCCAACGCCACGAGCGCGCGGCGCGCCTCGGTGATGCCCTGGGTGCGCTCGGCACGTTCCAGCGCGATGGCGAGCCAGGCCATGTCGTCGTAATAGTTATTGGTCCAGCCGGTGATATTACGGATGCGGTGCGAGCGCGCGATCGCACCGATACGCTGCCGGCGCGCCGGGGTCGGCACCCGGTTGGCCGCGTCGGTCGCGCAGTCGATCAGATGCGCCTGCCACCAGTAGTGCCAGGAGGCGAAGGTTCGCTCGCGCTTGGTCGCGGGCCAGCCGACCACGCCCAATTCCGTTCCGGGACAAGCCCACAGTGCGCGCAAGTGGCGCGAGACGATCGCGGACTCCGCCATGTCGGCGCGCTCCGACCACACCGCGGGCGTCGGTGCTGCTCTGTCCCCACCCGTGCCCTGCCCGGTCTGCGGGCTCCGCGATGTCATAGATCAATGGTGCCAGTTGGACGCCGGTTTTTACGCCTATTTTCGTTACCAAGCTGAGGCCAAATCGGCATGTTGACAGATCCATGCATGCATGGCGATCCCCGCCGCGACGCCCGCATTGATACTACGGGTCGAACCGAACTGGGCGATCGAGACCGTCATGACCGCCGCGTCCTTCGCATGCTGGGTGACACCGGGGCCTTCCTGCCCGAAAAGCAGCAGGCAACGGCGCGGCAGCACCGCGGTTTCCAGCGGCACCGAGCCAGGGGTGTTGTCCACCGCGACCACGGTGAGATCCGCGCGCGCGGCGTAGGCGAGCAGCTCGGCCACATCGGTGTGATGTTCGATGTGCTGGTAGCGGTCGGTGACCATGGCGCCGCGGCGATTCCACCGCCGCCTGCCGACAATGTGCACGGCGGCCGCGGCGAAAGCGTTCGCGGTGCGCACCACGGTGCCGATATTCGCGTCGTGCCCGAAGTTTTCGATGGCCACGTGGAACGGGTGCCTGCGCCGATCGATATCGGCGATGATGGCCTCGCGCGTCCAATAACGGTAGGCGTCGACCACATTGCGGCGGTCGCCGCCCGCGAGCAGCTCCTTGTCGAAGCGCGGATCCTCCGGCGGCGGTTCGGTGTGCTCGTCGGCCCAGGGGCCGACACCGTGCGGATGCTCGCCCCACTCGGTGGGTCCTGGCGGCTCCTGCTCCGAGGTGCCCGGCACTGGGTCATTCACTCGGATGATGCTAATTCCGGTCGCGACACCGCCGTCACACGAGGCGGATACACGCCCGGCTCAATAGCTCGAGCTGGAGTCGAGCACGCCGGTGACGCCGAGAACCACGAAGAACACCACGAACAGCAGGCCGACGATGATCATCACCGAGCTGATGATGCCGCACACGTAGCCGACCATGACAGTGCTGCGTCCGCCCATCGTGCCGCCAGAGGCGTCGATCTCGTTGAGCGCCTTCTTGCCCATCACCCATGCGACCGGTCCGAGCACCTGACAGAACGCCAGACCGAGGACGCCGAGAATCAAGATGAGGGTGGCCTGCGGATGTTCCCGCGGCGGGCCATAGCCATAAGGTGAATAGCCGTACTGCGGCGGCGGTGGCGGGTAACTCATGCGTGGATGGTAGTGGGTGTAGCTGGCTACACCATCCATTCGGCGGACAGCTCCATCGAATCCCACGGCCGCCCCGACAACCATGGAGCCATGACCGAGACAGACGTCGATCCGACCCTCGTGCTGGCCGTGCCGACCGGGCCACCCGGCCGACCTGCCGCCCAGAAAGTGCTTCGCGCGGTGCTGCGGGCACCGATCGAAGCGCAGACCTGGAAGGAATTCGCCTACGTCTTCACGGCATTCGTGCTCGGCTGCGTCGCCGTCGTGTATGTGTTCTTCGGCTTCCTCGGCGGGTTGTACGCCTTGATCTTCCTCATCGGGTTGTGGGTGCTCGCGCTGGTGATCCTGGGCGGGCGGACCTGGGGCCGGATCTATCGCGCACTAGGCAAGGACCTGCTCGGCACACCGGTCGTCGCACCGCCGCGGTTCGCACCGCGGCCGGGGGTGTTCGGATTCTTGAAGAGCGCCTTCACCGATCGGGCCGGCTGGCGGGCCATCCTGTTCCTGTTCGCCCAAGCCGTGCTCGGCGTCGGCGTCGGCTATCTCGTGCTCGTCGTGATAGCGGTGGTGCTGTTCACCGCGATCTCGCCCATTCCGTGGGTGCTGTTGCACCCGACGAATGTCGACGACAACGGCGTCGAGCATCATTCGCTCGCGCAGTTCGGTTCTTTCTATATCGACACCTGGCCCAGGGTGCTGCTGTTCTCAGCGATCGGCATCCTCGGTTGCTTCGCCCTGCCGTGGCTGTTGCGTGGCACCTGTTTGCTGCACCGCGCGCTCACGGTCACGTTGCTCGCCGCAACGGCGCGCGATACTCAGGTCGCCGAACTGCAGGCGAGCCGGAAAGCCGCGGTCGAGAACGCTGCGGATACGCTGCGCCGGGTGGAGCGGGATCTGCACGACGGCACCCAGGCACGCTTGGTCACCATCGCCATGGCGCTCGGGCGGGCCGAGGAGCGGCTGGCCATGGGCGGTGACCCCGCCGATCTGATCGCCGACGCGCGTGCCAGTTCCAAAGAGGCGTTGACCGAACTACGCGAACTCGTGCGCGGAATCCATCCGCCCGCACTGGAACTCGGGTTGGCGCCCGCCCTGGAGACCCTGGCGGCGCGCTGCGCGGTTCCGGTGGAGCTGCGGGTTGTTCTGCCGCAACGGCCGCACCCTGCCATCGAGGCGATCGCCTACTTCTCGGTCGCCGAACTGCTCACGAATGTGATCAAACACGCCCATGCCGAACGCATCTGGGTTTCGGTGGTGCCGACCGACATTCGAACCATCGCGGTCACCGTGCGCGACAACGGAATCGGCGGGGTACTGCCGCCCGCGGCGGGCGACCACACCACGGGCAGCGGACTCGCGGGCCTGGCGGCGCGAGCGCGCGCCGTCGACGGCACCCTCACCGTGCAGAGCCCGACGGGCGGACCCACCGCGGTGACCATCCTGCTACCGAAAGCCGGGCCGCAATGACCATCCCACCGACCGGCACGCCATTGCGCGTCGTGATCGCCGAAGACAGCGCGATCCTGCGTGACGGACTCGCGGGCCTGCTCACCGAGCGCGGCCACGAAGTGGTCGCCATGATCGGTGACGCGAGCACGCTCAGCGACGTGGTCGGCACCCACAATCCCGATGTCGCCGTGGTGGACGTGCGCATGCCGCCATCCTTCACCGACGAGGGCCTACTCGCCGCAATCGAGCTGCGCAGGAAGTACCCGATGACCGGGGTGCTGGTTTTCTCCCAGTGGATCGAAACCCGCTACGCCACCGAACTTCTCGCGGGCGGAGCCAGCGGTGTCGGCTATCTGCTCAAGGACCGGGTCGCCGATGTGCGCGACTTCATCGACGCCTTGAACCGGGTAGCCACTGGTGGCACCGCGCTCGACCCCGAGGTGGTGAGTCAATTGATGGGTGCATCCAGACAGCAGGATTCGCTGTCCAGGCTCACGCCACGGGAACGGGAGGTCCTCGAATTGATGGCGCAGGGCCTGTCCAATAATGCGATCGCCGGGACGCTGACGGTCACCGAGCGTGCCGTGGAAAAGCACATCGGCAATATCTTCACCAAACTCGATCTTCCGCCGTCGGATACTCATCACCGCCGCGTGCTCGCGGTACTGCGCTTGAAAGGCTGATCGCCCGGAAGACGCCGGAATGCTCGGCGGACCGACCGAACGACTTCGGATCGGTCCGCCGGAGCTGGTCGGACCACAGATCAGGGGCCGAAAAGGGCAACACCATCGAGACGTCTACGCTCCCGCAAGGGTCCGCCGAGTCTCGTCAAGGCGCGTTCACAGCCGAGCGCGACGTCCTATCCTGGAGGGGCAGGACAGTCTGGGTGGAGGCTGGTATGGACCACGCGCGCATCTTCCGCACGGTGCTCGGGGTAACCGCCGGGTACCTGATGCTGCTCGGGCTGTGGCTGGGCTGGCTATTGCCGCACACCCCGCCCGGAACCGAGCCCTATCAGATCATCGCGCTCGTCGGCCTGTTCGGATCGTGCGTCGGCATCGGGATGATGCTGGCCGTGCGGCCGTCGCGGGCGGATCGGCGGCTGTGGCGGCACGGCCTGGAGGGCTGGGCGACGATCGAGGGAGCGCATCCGCTGCGCCCCACCGATCACCACACCGAGCTCACCGAATTCGATCTGGAACTCACCGTGCCCGGGTCCGCAAGTTACCGGGGGACGATTGTTTTCGATGTGACCCCGGCCGACAGGCCGCGGCTCGCGGTGGGCGAGACCATCTCGATCCGGGTCGATCCACAGAACCGGGACCGCATCATTCTGGTCCTCTGACTCATTCCGGTACCGCGACAGCCACTCTCGCGTGCGCCCTCGGGTCGGCGAGCAGGTACTGCGCGGCGGCGTAGGTGGACAGAATGACGCCTTCGGTGACGCGACGAGATCGCTCGCCGCGCGCGAAGAGCCGGCGCAGCACGATCAACCCGTCGGAAACGGTGAACAGCAGCGCACCGACACCGAGCCGGCTACGTGGGTCGGCACCGGGGACATTCACTCCGGCAACGGTTTTCGCGTACGGTGCCACATCGGGATCGGAGGCGAGCACGGCAGCGGTCCCCAACGTCGCGCCATAGGCCGTCAGCGGCGCGGCGACACCGGGCGCCTTCGCCCGCAGCAGCGCGCCCGCACCGAGCCAGGCAAGAAGTCGCGGCACGGCCACCGCGGTGTGCGGTCGCCCACCGCGACGCCACCACAGTGCCGAGTACCCGGTCTGCATCAGCGCGAACGACGAAGCGCCCGCGATCAGCCGACGATCGTTGTCCGGATCGATCAACAGGATGTCCCCGACCGTCGCGGCGCCCAGCGACCCCAGCAACAGGGCTCGGTCGGTGGATTCCAACTCCGCACCGTCGAGCGCGACATCCGCCGCGAGCAGCGGCATCAGCAACGGTTTGGCGAGCCATTGGAGCTTCTCGCGCCCGGTGACAGCCCCGTACACGGTGACCGCCGCCGCGACAAGGAAGCCGGCCCGAAACGGCCGCACAACCCGGGACGGGCCCCGCGGTAGTTCGCGCCGATCGGACACTAGAAGCTCGGCTCGGTCGGAGCGGGCGGCAGGGTGACCACCTGGCCCGCATAGCTCAGACCCGCACCGAAGCCGAGCAGCAGCGCGGTCTGGCCGCCCTTGGCCTTACCGGTCACCAGCATCTCTTCCATCGCGAGCGGAATCGACGCGGCGGAGGTGTTCCCGGTGTTCTCGATGTCGTTGGCCACCGGGATGTCGTCGGCGAGCCCGAGGTTCTTCTTCATCAGTTCGTTGATGCGGGCGTTGGCCTGGTGCGGGATGAACACCTCGATGTCCTCCTTGGCGACACCGGACATCTCCAGCGCGGTGGACAGCGCACGCGGCAAAGTGACCGCCGCCCAACGGAATACCCGCGGGCCTTCCATCCGCAGCGACATCCGGCCGACCGGATCGACAGCCGGGTCGGTGCCCTGCAATGCCTGCGCCCGCTGCATGTACTCGAGGAAATCGACGTCCTGCGCGATCGCGGCCGCGTTCTCGCCGTCGCTGCCCCACACCGTCGGGGAGATGCCGTTCTCCTCGCTCGGACCGACCACCACCGCGCCCGCGCCGTCACCGAAGATCATCGCGGTGCCGCGGTCGGTCGGATCGAGTCCGACGGTCATCGTCTCGGCGCCGATCAGCAGCACGTAGTCGGCCGAGCCGGCGCGGATCAGGTCGGCGGCGACACCGAGGCCGTAGCCGAAACCACCGCATCCGGAGGTCAGGTCGAAGGCCGCGATCCCGTTCATCCCCAGGTCGTTGGCGACCTTCGGGGCGCCGTGCGGGGTCAGCGTCAGCCAGCTGGAGGTGGCAAAGATCAAGGCGCCGATCTTGGAACGATCGATACCGCTGTTGACGATCGCGCGCTCGCCCGCCGCCGCGGCGATCGACTGCAGGGTCTCCTCGCCACTGATCCAGCGGCGATTGCGGACGCCGGTACGCTCGTAGATCCACTCGGGGGTGGAGTCGAGGACCTCGCACACCTCTTCATTGCTGACCACGCGTTGGGGGCGATAGGCACCGATACCGAGCATCGCGACGTTCTCACGACTCTTGTTGACTGCAATGCTCACCACAGGTAACCCACACGACCCTTCACTGTCTCCGACCGCCTCGCTGCGCTCGGCGTATACGTTCCGTATATCGGGTCGCGGCGTTGGCTCGTTATCGGTCGCTCGTCGCTCCCAGCTGAAGTCCGAACCCGACCCGGGCCCGCAAACGCAGCTTAACCGAGGGCAAGATCCTTCAATCCGAGGATAGACCGGTACTCCAGCCCTTCGGCGGCGATGATCTGGTCGGCCCCGGTTTCGCGGTCGACGACCGTCGCGACCCCGACCACCGTGGCACCGGCGTCACGTAGCGCCCGCACGGCGGTGAGCGGCGAGTTTCCGGTCGTGGTTGTGTCTTCGACAACCAGTACCCGCTTGCCGACAATGTCCGGGCCCTCGATCTGGCGTTGCATGCCATGCGTCTTGGCGGCCTTGCGCACGACGAAGGCGTTGATCGGGCGCCCCGGCGCATGCATCACGGCCAGTGCGACCGGGTCGGCACCCATGGTCAGTCCGCCGACGGATTCGAAGTCCCAGTCGGCCACCAGCTCGCGCAGCAGCTTGCCGATCAGCGGTCCCGCGCTGTGGTGCAGGGTGGCGCGGCGCAGGTCGACGTAGTAATCGGCCTCTTTGCCCGAAGACAAGGTCACGCGGCCGTGCACGACCGCCAGTTCGCGCACCAGCGCGGCCAACCTGTCTCGGTCGGATCCGGCGGCCTCGATCACTGCGTCATTGCTTGTTGCCTGGTCGATCATGTCTGTGTTCCTTTCTGGCATGGGCGGGGCCCTCCGTGGTTACGCATGCGCTGCCGACTCCGGGCCCGACCGCCCATGCCTAAGTCCTTCCGCGTGCGTTGAACAGGCCGCGATTCATTCGGGCTGCCAGGGTTCGCGGGATCATTCCGGCGACCGTGGTGAGTGCCTTGTACTGCACACCGGGCACGCTGAGCACCCGGTCCTTCTCCAGATCACGCAGCGAACCGGCGACAACCTGATCGACACTCAGCCACAACGGTTTCGGCAGCGAAGACATCTCGATACCGGCTCGCTGATGGAACTCGGTGTGCACGAAGCCGGGGCACAAGGCCTGGATCCGAACACCGGTTCCGGCCAGTCCGCCCGCCAACCCTTCGGTGAAGGATACGACGTAGGCCTTCGACGCAGAATACGTCGAGCCGCGTCCCGGGATCAGACCGGCGACGCTGGCCACGTTGACGATCGACCCCTTCGCCGCGGCGATCATCGACGGCAGCGCGGCCCTGGTGAGCTGCAGCACCGCGGTGACGTTGACATCCAGCTGCGCCTGTAGCTGCTCCGGCGCCAACGTCCAGAACTCCCCGGAATGCGCGAATCCGGCGTTGTTGACCAGGAATTCGACACCTTCGGCCGCTCGCGCAGCGACCCGCTCACGATCGGCGGCGGCGGACAGGTCGGCGGCGAGCACCTCCGAACGGGTGGCGAACTTCCGTTCCAGTTCCGCCGCGAGCCCGGCGAGGCGCTGCTCGTCGCGGGCGACGAGCACCAGGTCGTAGCCGAGTGAGGCAAGTCGCACAGCGTACCCGTGCCCGATACCGGAGGTCGGTCCGGTGATCAGCGCGACAGGACGGGTCGCGCCGGGCAGGCGCGCGGGAACAGGACTATCGGTCATGTCTGCGCAATCTGTGACAGCCGCTCACTGCGGCACAGGTCCCTGGTATGGGCGGAATCCCGGATGGAAGGGGCCACCGGGCTGCTCCGGTGCTTCATCGATCGGTGGCCACGGGTCGTCGGCCTCCGCGGTGGGGTGCGGCGCCTGGTCGTCGGCCGACCAGCGGTCTTCACGTGAGCGGGAACGAGCGTCGGGCACCACCGCGAGCGACGGTCTGCTGCGCGGCGGGTCTTGGACGGCCGCAGCCGCCGGTGCCGGTGCGCGCTGCGCGGGCTCCTCGTCCCCGTCCGGATCGTCGTAGGCGGCAGCGGAATAGCTCGGCTTCTTGTATCCGGACTTGTCGAAGCCTGTTTGCTCGTACTCGGAATCGTCGTACTCGGAATCCTCGTCCTCGTACGACGAATCGCTGTATGCCGAATCGTCGTAGGAGTCAGCGCCCTTCTTCACCTCGGGCGACGCCACGCGGCCGGCCCCGATCGGACCATCCGGCTCACCACGCTCACCACGCTCGCCGGGCTCGTCACGACGCGTGCGGGTACGCGGGTGCGGGCGGCCTGGGTCGTGGTCGCCGGAGTCCATTCCCAGCACATCGCTGACCGGCGGCAACACGTGCAGCAGACCGGAAAGTCGCAGCACCGCGTCGATGGTGGTTTCCCAATCCCGCGCGGCGGTACCGACATTCAGCATGCCGAGTGTCCAGTTGCCCTCGCTCCACAGCATCTGCACCGTGTCGGGCAGCGTCTCGATGAAGGCGACCATCCGCTGGTCGACGGCATGCCTGGCGATTTCCGGATTGGTCGCGAAAACCACCCGGTCACCGATGGCGCCGAGTAGTTCCAGGTCGGCGTCCTTGGGCGGTGACGCGGTCTTGAGCCGCATGTCGACGTCGATATCCGAGCCGATCTGCCGCCGCACCGCGACCAACGTCGCCGCGTCCTCCAGATCGAAGAGCACGAACTTCTCGCCCTTGCGGATACCGGACACCACGTCCACCGCGGAGAGGTAGCCGAGCTTGGCCAACGCGCCACGGCGCCAGGTCGACGCGAGTGCCGGTTCCACCGACACATACGTGTATCCCTGGGCTTTCGCCCAGACCTGGCGCGCATGACCGGTCCGCTGTCGTTGGACCCGATCGAAATAGAGCAGCACGATCGCACCTACCAGCGCGATCGCCGCCAACCCGAACCACAATGCCGTCATCGCCGTCTAGCCTAATCGTCCGAGTCGGACGGAGTCCGACATTGGCCCCGCGCCGGGCCGAGCCATGCGAGGAACTCGTCGTATCGGGTCGCTCATCTCGGTCCTCCCGGCAACGAGGTGCTGATGATGATCCTGGCCTGGATCGACCCGTCCGCGGCCTTGTCGCCTTGGATGACGACCATGTCACCGACGGGCAGATCGGCGGCTTTGACCGCGGACAGCGAGATCACCTGAGTGTTGGCGTCGGTGCGCACGGTGACCGAGCCGCCCGTCATCGTATTCAGGGTCAGGGTGCCGCCGTTGTTGGCGGTGATGGTGCCCATGGTCGCGCCGAGTTCGTCGACCTTGCCGAGCCCGGGGATGCTGGGGATCGTCGCGGTGGACTGACCCGACCTCGGTGTGCCCGTCGCTCTGGCCGGGCCCGGCAGCGTCGAAGTGCTCGCGGCGCTCGGCGATGCCGAGTCGTCACCGCCGAGCATCAGCCCAGCGACAACGCCGAGCACCGCGACCAGCGCGACGATGCCGAGCGTGAGCGCGATCCACAGGCCCGTGTTCCGTTTGGGTGGCTGCGGTGGACCGGGCGGGGCGATGCCACCCTGGCCCGGCACGGCGTGGTTGGCCTGCAGGGTCGGATCGGCCCACTGTTGGCCGTAGTTGCTCTCGTAAGCGCCCCACTGGTTGTCGTAGGGCGGGAACTCGCGGGTGGCGTTCACCGGCGGCGGCGTCCACGGATCGAACTGCTCGGTGGACGGATACGTCGGGCCCGCACCGTGGCCGTATGCCTCGGTGTACTCCGTCGTGTGCGCAGGCTGCTCGAATCCGGACTTGTCCGGATTACCCAGATGCTCGGTCGGAGCATCCTCCGGCCGCTGCGCCCAGGGGTCATCCCGGTTCGTCATGGCGTCCAGGGTAAGCCGGGTCCGGCCCAGCAGGCAGTCAGACCTGGCCATCCGGCCCGCGGGTCGCGCCCGCGACGAGGTTCGAAGCCTTTACCCATTCTTGGGTTTGCCACCAAGATTGGGGGTTCGGAAGCATTGTGGGCCAGCTACTTTAGATCGCGTGTTATATGGCCGGGTCGAAGAACAGCTACAGATCCGGGCACTGCTGAACGGCGCCGCGGCGGGACAAAGCGCTGCCACGTTGATCGTCGCCGAACCGGGCGCGGGAAAGTCCGCGTTGCTGGATCTCGCGGCCAGAATGGCAGGCAATTCCTGGCTGGTGTTGCGCTGCGCGGGTATCGAGAACGCACCGGAGCTGCCATTCGGCGGCCTGCGACTGCTGCTGGCGCCCGCTATCGGTCATGTCGACAGGCTCCCGGGGCAACAGTGTGCGGAACTGCGCGCCGTTGTCGAGGTGCTCGACACACCACAGGCGGCCGACCGCACGCAGGTCGCCGTCGGCACGGTGTCGCTGCTCGCGGAGCTCTCGAACACCCAACCGGTGCTGTGCTTGATCGACGATGCGCACTGGCTCGACCAGCCAACGATCGAGGTGCTGCTGTCGGTCACGCGGCGCCTCGGACACGAACGGATCGCGATCCTGCTGGCAGGACGGCCGGAGTTCTCCGGGCACTGCCTGCCCTATATACGACTGCGACCCCTGGGTGTCGCGACCCGGGAAGTACTGACGGTCGCGCGGACGACAGAGCTGCGCGGCCGCGCGACCGCGACGCCGATCGATCGTCGCAACACTGTTGTCGAAAGGCCGGAGACCACCCGGATAGCGGTACTGGTGGCGGCCACCGAGGAAACCGGTGATCTGGATTTGGTGTTGCGGGTCCTCGCCGATCTCGGGTTGACGATCGACGCACTGGAGGCGGCCGAACGGTCCGGCGTGGTGACCGTGATGGACCAATCGATCGATTTTCCGAATCCACTCGAGCGGACGGCCGTGTACCGCAACGCACCGTTCACGCAGCGACTCGCGGTGCATGCGGCGCTCGCAGCGGCACTCACCGACCAGCCCGACCGTCGGGCCTGGCATCTCGCCGCGGCCGCGACCGGGCCCGACGAAACAGCTGCCGCCGCGTTGGAGGCGGTCGCGCGGCGCGCAGGCGCCCGCACCGGATGCGCGGGCGCGGCATGGGAGCGAGCAGCCCGGCTCAGCCCCGACCCGATCGCCCGGGCCCGCCGGCTGGTCGCCGCCGCCGAAGCGGCCCTCGACGCAGGCCAACATCGGCGCGCCCTCGAACTGGCCTATGAGACGATCCACTCGATGGATGCGCGGCCGGAGGAACGGGCCCGATTGGCCATCGTCCGAGCCCGTGTCGAATTCGACCGCGGCTCGCTGCGCGCGGCACACCGACTACTTGTCGACGGCGCCGCGGACCTCGCTTCCGTGCAACCACAGTATGCGGCCCGGCTGCTGATCGGCGCCGCCACTGCGGCATGGACGACCGGGGATCTATCGGCGGTGGCCAGCGCACGGATAGCAATGGCCGAGCTCGATCTCGGACAGCAGCGTGTGCCGTTACTCGCCTCGGTGGACGGCTTGCTCGCGCTGCATTCCAGTGACCACGCCGCGGGAGTGCGGCTCATTCGAACGAACGTGCGGCACACCAG
The DNA here is from genome assembly GCF_040681975.1 of Nocardia sp. NPDC051463. Lineage (NCBI taxonomy): Bacteria > Bacillati > Actinomycetota > Actinomycetes > Mycobacteriales > Nocardiaceae > Nocardia > Nocardia sp. NPDC051463. Next base: position 133,944 of record NZ_JBFBAB010000009.1, on the reverse strand, counting down.
ATCCCAGCCATCATGCAGGCCGCAGGTACTGGTCGCGGTGGCGAACCAGGCGACTGCCGCAGGTGATCTCGACGACGCCCGCGACATCTTGGTCGAGTTGGCTCGGACATGCAGGGAGCTCGCGATGGACGGCTCACTGCCCGCTGTCGATGGCGCCCTCGGGACGGTCGAGATGTTGCTCGGCCACTTCCGGGAAGCGGAGACGGCGCTGACCGAGGGCGTGCGAATCGCGCAGGAGGTGAACCAACCCAACCGGGTCGGCCAGGCGGAGTCGATTCTGGCTGTGATCGCCGCTATCAGTGGCGACGAAGAACGCTGCCGCAAGCTCACCAAACATGCCCTGTGCCAAGCGAGTACCGACTTCAACGCCATCGATATCGCACACGCCGAGTGGGCACTGGGACTGCTCGACCTCGGCTACGGTCGCTACGAGGCGGCGATCGATCGGTTCGAGGCACTATGGGAGCGGCCGGACCGCGCGCTAGGCCAATGGATTCATCTCATGAGCGACCGCGTCGAGACGGCGGTCCGACTGCGCAGCCCGGAACGCGCGCGGGAACCGATCGCCGCACTCGAACAGTGGTTCGCGGCCACCCATTCACCATGGATCCAGGCGCATCTACTGCGCTGTCGCGGAATGCTCGACGGCAACGGAGAGGCGTACGCTCGCGCACTGGAACTGCACGCCACCGAACAACGCTGGTTCGACCACGCTCGCACCGCCCTGCTGTACGGCGAATGGCTGCGGCGCGACCGCTCCAAAACCAAGGCGCGTTCGGTGCTGCGCGGCGCGTGGCGGACCTTTGAGCGGCTTTATGCCGAGCCGTGGGCCGAACGGGCCCGCATCGAGCTGCGCGCGGCAGGCGAGGCGACCGCGCCGAACGGATCCGATCCGGCCGCGCTGCTCACTCCGCAAGAACTACAGGTGGTGCGGCTTGCGGCGGCGGGCGCGACGAACAAGGAGATCGCCGCCCGATTGTTGCTGAGTCCCAAAACTGTTGCCCACCATCTCTATCGAGCTTTTCCCAAGCTGGGCGTTACCAACAGGAACGGTCTGACACGCGTCGATCTGAGGTACGGCTCGTCCGGCGAATACTGACGATCCGGCCCGCCCGCATCCGTCAGATCTCCGACATTTGTCCGATACCGCAGGTGATCTCGCGCCCGTAGGGTCCTGCTGGGGCCGACGGCAACAGCCGGATATCCACGAGAAACGTGCTGCCACACGTCATCCGGACTTCGGCCCCGAGCCGGCCGACTACAAGTCGAGGTCGGCCGATCACCTTTGTTGGTAAGGAATCGCCATGACAACAACCCTCACCGCTCCGACCGGCGCCGCGGCCGGAATCGGTCTTGCCGAGCTGGCCGGGAAGCTCTCGACCGGCTCCGCTGTGCATCCCGCGCTGCAGCGTCATCTGACTCCGCGCGTCGACGGCGAAGCCCATGCCTTCAACTCGGCGATCACCAACCCAGCATTCAACTCGGCGATCACCAACCCAGCATTCAACTCGGCGATCACCAACCCAGCATTCAACTCGGCCATCGCCAACCCCGCATTCAACTCGGCGATCACCAACCCAGCATTCAACTCGGCCATCACCAACCCAGCATTCAACTCGGCCATCACCAACGAAGACCACGCCTCCAACTCCTCTCTCAGCTCGAACCTGTAGTCCGACGCAACAGGCTGAAACTCCGGGTGGCCCCGCGCGTCCGTTTCGGCGCGCGGGGCCACCCGGACGAGTCGACTGGACATCGCCAAGGAGGCGAAGAAGATGAATTCCGCGGGCGCATCGTGGCCTACCGTCGGATTGGACGTCGAAGGGTTGCGCCGAATCGGTTGGCAGCCCCTTCCTTTCGTCGAGTACGTCATGAAGATCCACAGTCGCTGCAACCTGGCCTGTGACTACTGCTACGTCTATGAAATGGCGGACCAGAGCTGGCGCGCCCAACCCAAGAACATGGACGATCAGGTATTTACCGACTCCTGCAAAACAATCGCCGAGCATGCGCGTCGCTTCGCATTGCCTGCGGTGAATCTGGTGATGCACGGTGGTGAACCGCTACTCGTCGGACACGAGAAGCTGGAGTACTTCGCCAGGTCCGCGCGCGAGCTGCTGGAGCCGATCACCCAGGTGCGCCTGGGAATCCAGACGAACGGTGTCTTGATCGACGAGGAGTTCCTGCGAATCTGTGACCGTTGGGGCATCCAGGTCGGCGTCAGCCTCGACGGCGATCGCGAGGCCAATGACCGACATCGGAAATATCGCCGTGGCACCGGTAGCTTCGACGATGTCGCGAAAGGGCTGGAGCTACTCATCGGCGGTGACCATCGACATCTGTACTCCGGGCTCCTGTGCACGGTCGATGTCGAGAACGATCCCATCGCAACCTATGAGGCACTAGTTCAATTCGGCCCACCCGCGCTCGATTTTCTTTTGCCCCACGGCAACTGGACCACGCCGCCACCGGCCAAGACGGCAGACGCCACCAACACACCGTACGCAGACTGGCTGATCCCGATCTTCGATCGCTGGTACCACGCCCCTGAAGTGGAGACCAGGGTCCGGCTCTTCGATGTGGTGATCGAACTGCTGCTCGGCGGCAACGCCTCGGCGGAGGCCGTCGGGCTGGCACCGGTCCGCCTGGCGGTGTTCGAGACGGACGGGACCCTGGAACAGGTCGACGAGTTGAAGTCGGCCTTCGCCGGCGCCACCAAGATCGAGCAAACGGCGACCGGCAACCCGCTCGATGAAGCGCTGTGGGATCCACATGTGATCGCTCGGCAGATCGGTATCGAGGCGCTGAGCGACACTTGCCGAGCCTGCCCTCTCCACAATGTCTGCGGCGGCGGACACTATGTGCACCGTTATCGCGAGGGCAGCGGCTTTCGGAATCCCTCGATCTATTGCGCCGATCTCGTGAAGTTGATCCGCCACATCGAATCCCGCATCAGGGCCGACATCACCGCAGCAGCCCTTGGATGATGGTGTTCGATTGAACAGCAAGGGAATTCACACGAACAAGGCGTTCGTATTGCTGTGGTCGGGCAATGTTGTTTCGCTGACCGGCTTCTACGGCATTCGCATCGCCTACCCGCTGCTGGCGCTTTCGGTCACCGGTTCGGTGACGCTCATGGGCTGGGCGGGGTTCGTGATCACGGTGCCGAGCCTGATCTTCCAGATCCCGGCGGGCATCGCAGCGGACTACTGGGATCGGCGGCGCACCTTGCTGATCTGCCAACTGTCCGGACTGACCGCGGCCGGTGTCGCCGCCCTGGTTGTCGTTCTGCGTGTGCCGAACCCAGGGCCGTTCCTCATTGTCGCGGCCTTCGTCGAGGGCACGGCCTATGTCTTCTTCACGCTCAGCGAATTGGGTGCCGTCCGTGACATCGTCGACAGCGAGCAGCGCCCAGCGGCGTTCTCGTTGTTCGAGGCCGAGCAGCCCATCGGCATCGTGCTCGGCCGCGCGCTGGGCGCGACTACCTTTGGTATGGCACGGTGGCTGCCGTTCGTCGCCGATGCCGTCTCGTACCTGTTCTGCCTTGCGACACTGTCGGCGATTCGCGGCAACTTCGCAGCACGAAAGCCGGAAGGTGACCGGCCCCGCGGCGGACGCCGGCGCGCTGCGTGGGAAGGCGTGCGGATCGTATGGGCCGAGCCGTTCCTGCGTGCCTCGACGGTGATCAGCGGGTTGTCGAACATGGTCATCCAGGTCGTCATCCTGCTGCTGATCTTCGAGCTGAGCACCACCGGAGGACCTGCGTGGACGGTCGGCGTCGTACTCGGTGCGGCGGGTGTCGGCGGGGTTCTCGGCTCGTTCGCGGCATCCGGGCTCACCACCCGATTCAGCGCCCACGCCGTCTACCGCGGATCGTTGTGGGTGTGGACGGCGCTGCTGGTGCCGATCGCGGTCAGCTCGAACCCCGCGATCATGGCGGTGTCGTGGTGCGGCGTCGGTGCGGTCGGCACCGTCGTCAATGTCGCGCGGACCCTCTTCCGGGTGCGCGTCATCCCGGAAGACACGCTGGGCAGAGCAGTCGGTGCCGGCAATCTCGTGACCGACGGCGCCGTCGCGCTCGGTGCGCTGCTCGCGGGCTATCTACTGACCGCGCTCGGCGCCGCCGCCACCGGGTGGGCAGTGGTCGGCGCGATGCTCATCCTCGCGATCGGCGGTGGCCTCGTCGGCCGCCGCCGACAGACCCCGCTCGCCGAGGTACCCGGAGGAATCGAGCGATCCTCGGCGAGGGACGCCTCGCTTATTTGCCGACGATGAGACTCTCACCGTTCGATGTCACGCTCACCTTGACCGTATCGCCGTCGGTGATCTCACCAGCCAGCAGTTCCTTGGCCAGAGTGTCGCCGATGGCCTGCTGGATCAGCCTGCGCAGCGGCCGTGCACCATAGACCGGGTCGTAGCCGCGCACCGCGAGCCAGAATCGCGCCGAATCGCTGACATCCAGCTTCAGCCTGCGCTGCGACAGCCGCTTCTGTAGCTGGTCGAGCTGGATGTCGACGATGGATGCCAGCTGCTCCTCATCGAGCGGGTGGAACATGACCACATCGTCGAGGCGGTTGAGGAACTCCGGCTTGAATGCCGCGCGCACCGCGTTCATCACGAGCTCCCGATCGCCGCCCGCCCCGAGGTTCGAGGTGAGGATCAGGATGGTGTTGCGGAAGTCGACCGTGCGGCCTTGGCCGTCGGTCAGCCTGCCCTCGTCGAGCACGGCGAGCAGGATGTCGAAGACATCCGGGTGCGCCTTCTCGATCTCGTCGAACAACACCACGGTGTAGGGCCTGCGCCGTACCGCCTCGGTGAGCTGGCCGCCCTGGTCATAACCGATGTAACCGGGCGGCGCACCGACGAGCCTGGCCACCGCGTGCTTCTCGCTGTACTCGCTCATATCGATGCGGACCATGGCGCGTTCGTCGTCGAACAGGAAGTCCGCCAGCGCCTTCGCCAGCTCCGTCTTACCGACGCCGGTCGGGCCGACGAAGAGGAACGAGCCGGTCGGGCGGTTCGGATCGGCGACGCCGGCGCGTGCCCGTCGCACCGCGTCCGACACTGCCTGCACCGCCTCCAGCTGGCCGACAACACGCCTGCCGAGCTCGTCCTCCATCCGGAGCAGCTTCTGGGTTTCGCCCTCCATCAGCCTGCCGACCGGGATGCCGGTCCAAGCCGACACCACCTCGGCGATGTCGTCGGGACCGACCTCTTCCTTGAGCATCACCTCGCCGTCACCGGCTGCGGCAGAAGCCTTTTCGGCCCCGGCGAGCTGCTTCTCCAGCGCCGGGATGCGGCCGTAGCGCAGCTCGGCGGCCTTGCCGAGGTCGCCGTCGCGCTCGGCGCGCTCGGATTCACCGCGCAGGGTTTCCAGTTCCTCTTTGAGGACCCGGACCTGATCGATCGCGCTCTTCTCGTTCTGCCAGCGGGTCATCAGCTGGTTGAGCTTCTCCCGGTCGTCGGCGAGCTCTTGGCGCAGTTTCTCCAGACGCTGCTTGGAGGCATCGTCGGTTTCCTTGCTCAGCGCGACTTCCTCGATCTCCAGCCGCCGCACCGCGCGCTCGACCTCATCGATTTCGACAGGGCGAGAATCGATTTCCATGCGTAGCCGCGATGCCGACTCGTCGACGAGGTCGATCGCCTTGTCCGGCAGGAACCGGGAGGTGATGTAGCGGTCGCTGAGGGTGGCCGCGGCGACGAGCGCAGAGTCGGTGATGCGCACGCCGTGGTGCACCTCATAGCGCTCCTTGATCCCGCGCAGGATGCCGATGGTGTCCTCCACCGATGGCTCGCCGACCAGCACCTGCTGGAAACGGCGCTCCAGTGCGGCGTCCTTTTCGATGTGCTTGCGGTACTCGTCCAACGTGGTGGCGCCGACCAGCCGCAGCTCACCGCGGGCGAGCATGGGCTTGATCATGTTGCCCGCGTCCATTGCGGATTCACCGGTAGCGCCCGCGCCGACGATGGTGTGCAGCTCATCGATGAATGTGATGATCTGTCCCGCACTGTTCTTGATGTCCTCGAGCACGGCCTTGAGCCGCTCCTCGAACTCGCCGCGGTACTTGGCGCCCGCGACCATCGCGCCGAGATCGAGCGAGACAACAGACTTGCCGCGCAACGACTCCGGCACATCACCCGCCACGATGCGCTGGGCGAGGCCCTCGACTATCGCGGTCTTGCCGACGCCGGGTTCGCCGATGAGCACCGGGTTGTTCTTGGTGCGACGGCTCAGCACCTGCACGACGCGGCGGATTTCGGTGTCACGGCCGATCACCGGGTCGAGCTTGCCCGCGCGAGCCGACTCGGTGAGGTCGGTGGAGTACTTCTCCAGCGCCTGGTAGCTACCCTCGGGGTCCGGGCTCGTCACCCTCGCGCTGCCGCGCACCGTGGTGAACGCCTCGCGCAGCGCGTCCGCGGTGGCGCCGTATTTGATGAGCAACATCGTCACGTCCGAGTCGCCTGCGGCCAGGCCGACCAGGACATGCTCGGTGGAGACATATTCATCGCCCAGCTCGGTGGCCAGGCGCTGGGCGGCCGTGATGGCGGCCAGGGCTTCGCGGCCGAGTTGCGGGGTCGTGGTCGCGCCGGTCGCCCTCGGCAGCCGGTCGACGATGTCTTGTGCCTCGCGACGGACCGTCGCCGGATCTACCGCAACAGCCTTGAGCAAGGGAGCGGCGATGCCGTCGGTTTGATCCAGCAACGCCACCAGCAAGTGCGCCGGACGAATCTCCGGATTACCCGCGGCGGATGCCGCTTGCAGCGCGGCGGTCAACGCCGCCTGGGTCTTGGTGGTGGGATTGAACGAGTCCACGGTCACCTTCCTACTAGTCGATGTGCACGGCACCGAGGGATCGCATACTGCTCGACCGCACGCTGGGTCACGCGGCCCGCTGCCGTTCCTCACCGTTCAACGTGGGAAAGGTTGAGTCTGTTCCGCTCAACTTCAAAATTCTTCCAGCCTCTCGGCTCTCGACAAACGCTACGCCGCGACACCGTCGAATGCGATGAATCACGACGTCGGTGGTGTATGGATACCTACGACGGCGGTTGCCGTCGGATGCGTCACTTCTTCTCCCAATTACAAGGAGCGAACAGATGCGCGCGATCGTGGTACGGAAGTTCGGAGCAACACCCGAGTTGACCGACATGCCGGTGCCCGAGCCCGGCGCAGGCACCGTCCGCGTGCAGTTGGAGGCGGCCGGGGTCAACCCATTCGATCAGCGGATGGCCACCGGATACCTGGACGGGAGGATGCCGCACGACTTTCCGATGATCCTCGGCGTCGACGGCGCGGGCACGGTGTCCGCGGTCGGGCCGGGCGTCAGCAGATTCGCGGTCGGCGACCGGGTGGTCGGCAAGTTCCTGACGTCTCCGGCGGGCCACGGCAGCTTCGCCGAGTACGCGGTGCTGCCGGAGACCGCCGCACTCACCCGAATCCCGGACGGCATCCCGACCGGCGCGGCCGCGGCACTGCCGACCGCGGGCGTCACCGCACAGGACATCGTGGACGCCACCCAGATCACGCCGAACCAGACGGTGCTGGTGGTCGGCGCCACCGGCGGCGTCGGCTCTTTCCTCGTACAACTGTCGAATATGGCGGGCGCCCACGTCATCGCCACCGCGCGCGGCGACGCGGCCGATCAGATGACCCGCCTGGGCGCGGCCGAAACCGTCGACTACACCCAGGGCCCGGTGACCGCCCAGGTCGCGGCCGCTCATCCCGCCGGCGTGGACGTGCTGTTCGACGTGGTGAGCCCGCCCGAAGCATTCGCCGAGCTGACCACGCTGGTCCGCGAAGGCGGCACCGCCTATTCCACCATCTGGTCCGCCGACGAGGCGGCGCTGCGCGAACGCGGCATCAAGGGCGGCAATATCGAATCCTCCGGTGGCGCACCGGAATTGACCCGCCTGCTCAAGCGCGTCGCCGAGGGCGATGTGGTCGTGCCGATCGATGCGATGGTGCCACTGGCCGGGGCCGCGTCGGTGATCGGCGCCAGTGGCGCACGCGGTAAGACAGTGCTGACCATCTAGAAGCGTGTGACGGGTGCGAGCCCGGCCACCGACGAGGGCGTGCCGGTCGTTCGAAGGACCGTCCAACAGATCCACCTAAATGCCGAGCTGATCGCACCCGCGGTCGGCACAAACGTCGGTGCATAATCGCCTGTGACAACCCCTGCCACAGGCCCGTTGTACACAATGTTTGCCCACCGATTACCGTTGGCCGAGCCGTGATGGGCCATACCCACACGACCACGGGATTTTCGGGGATACTTGACCGCGGAGGACCGCCGGTTACGGGTATGTCCTCGGGCAGCAATCAGAGGGAAAGGAAGCTCCACGTCGTGGATGCGCGTTCGGCTGCGCTGGTCCGCGCCAACTTCCGTTCGGTGACCGAGTCTCCGAACGGAGCCGAGCGGTTGATCAGTGCGTTCTATGGTCACCTCTTCGCAGAAAACCCCCCATTACGCGAGCTGTTTCCACCTGCCATGGATATGCAGGCGAAACGACTGGTGACGGCCATCCAGTATGTGCTCGACCACCTGGAGGACTGGGAGCGGGCGCAGAAGTTTCTCGAGCAATTGGCTCGCGACCATCGCAAGTACGGCGTATTGCCGGGGCACTACGATGCCGCGGGCCGGGCGCTGCTGGCGGCTTGTCGTACCTTCAACTACAACAACGGCGTCTGGAATCGCGCGCTCGAGGAGGGCTGGCGCGACATCACCATCCTCATCTCCGCCTCCATGGCCATCGGCGCCAACTCCGACAAGTCGCGCCCGTTCTGGGAAGCGACAGTCGTCGGTCATCGCCGGGTGCTGGAGGACTTGGCGATCGTGCGACTACAGTCCGAGAGCCCGATCCCCTTCCAGGCCGGACAGTACGTGCCGATCGCCTTACCGCAGCGACCGAAGATATGGCGCTATCTCTCGCCCGCGATTCCGGCAAATCCTTACGGCGAGATCGAATTCCATGTCCGTAAGATCCGCGGCGGCTGGGTGAGCCCCGCGATCGTGAACGAGACCCGCGTCGGCGACAAGTGGATGATCGCCAGCCCGCTCGGCGGACTGCACGTCGATCGGGACAGCGGCCGCGACGTGCTGCTGATCGGGTCGGGCACCGGCATCGCCCCGCTGCGTGCCCAGCTCATCGAGATGGGCCAGCGCGGCATCAACCCGCGCGTGCACTTCTTCATCGGCGGCCGCTACCCGTGCGAGTTGTACGACGTGGAGAACATGTGGCAGCTCTCGCAGAGCAATCCATGGCTCACCATCGTCCCGGTCTGCGAACAGAAGACCAACCCGTGGTGGTATCCGCATCCGCCCGCGGATGCGCCCTACGGCATGCACCGGACGCTGATCGGTAATCTCGGTGCAGTGGTCGCGAGCTTCGGTGCGTGGGCGGATCGGCAGATCCAGATCGCCGGATCGGCGCGGATGATCGCCGACACCCGCCGCGCGCTGATAGCGGTGGGCACCCCGGAGTCGATAATCAGCTCCGACCCTGTGTAAACGAGGAGGCTCCGTTGGGGGACTTGCACGGCAACGGTGCTTCGCCCGATCACCGCACACTGCCCGATTTCGACGCACCGCCCGAATGGAAGGCGACCGTCGTCGGCCATCATCGGCTGCGCCACGACCTCGCGGTAATCCGGCTGATCGGCGAGTTCGTGCCGTTCATCGCGGGCCAGTCCGTCGAGGTGCGGGTACCGCAGCAGCCGGGCATGCGGCGAAGATTCTCCCCCGCCCTGCCGCCTTCATTGGACGGCAAGCTCGAATTCCATGTTCGCACCGTGCCGGGCGGCTGGTGCAGCGGCTCCATCGTCGCCGACACCGCACCGGGTGACCAATGGCAGATCACCGCCCCAGCAGGCACTTTCGCCGTCGATCCCGATGGCGACGAGGTGGTGATGATCGCGGGCGGCACCGGCCTCGCCCCGATGCGCGCCCAGATCCTCGACCTGGCCAGGCACGAAGACCCGCCGCCCACCTACCTGTTCATCGGCGGCAACTCCCCGCGCGACCTATACGCCGCCGATATGCTCTTCCTGCTGACCGGCGAATTGCCCTGGCTCACCGTCATCCCGGTGGTGGAAACCCCCGACGATCCTCGCTGGGTCGACGATTGGTACGAACAGTCCCGCGTAGACATCGGCTTCCCGCCCGACGATATGCTCCACGGCACCCTCGCCGACGTGGTGGGCTCACACGGCGCTTTCGCCAACCACCAGGTACTCGTCTGCGGCTCCCCCGCCATGACCCGCGCAACCGTCGACCGACTCATCTCGACCGGAACCCCTTCCGCAAGAATCCAATTCGAAGGGGTCTGACCGCTCAGCAGACTATCGAGTGCGACAGGTGTTGGGCACGGTGGTCGGTCAGCGTGGGTCGAGGCGGGTCATCAGCTCTCGGCATGATTCGGTCATCGCGTGGCTCAGGGCCCGCGCCCTGGATTTGCGCCCGTGTTGGTGTGATCCGGCAAAGTGTCGCGTGTGTTTGCTGGACTTTTCGATATCGACTGGTCGTCGATGCGTCACGCGTACGGTTCGGCCGAGGAGGTCCCGGCGCTGCTGGTGGCCCTGGGCTCCACGGACGCCGTCGAGCGAGATAGCGCCTTGACCAGGTTCTACATTGCCGTTCACGACGAGGGGTGCGTGTACGCGTGTACGACGGCGAGCCTGCCGTTCCTGTTCGAACTGACCATCGACACGACGACCCCGAACTGTGCTGCGGTCATCGAGTTGCTGGTCAGCATCGGGACCGCGTCGGTCGAAAACTGCGATACCGACTATGCCGACGACGTGGATTTCGTTGGCGCCGTCGCAGTGATGCGTGAGCACGCGGAGATGTTTGTTGCGTTCGCCGCCGATCCGGATGCGCAGGTGCGGCGAGCGGCGATACCAGGGCTGGCGCGGTTTATCGATGATGGGCCCCGCGCCGCGGGGCTGTTGCGCGACCGGCTGCTAGCCGAGCTCGGGATCACCGAACGCCTGCTGATCATGGAGGCGATGGCGACACTGGCCCTTCGGATTCCGACAGTGGCCGTCGAGGCGATGGCCTGGTTCGACGCGCTCGCCACCGACGCTTGCGCAGACCCGGAAACCCGGCTCGGGGCGCTGGCCCAGCAAGCTCGCTGCGCCCCGGAGCAGATCGGCCCGGATTTCGTCCCTGCCGCGACTGGCCTGCTGCGCCGAATCGCCGACGCCGCCGCACCACTGCATGATTCGTCGGGACCGAATGCCCCAGCAGTCCCCACGAACAACATAAGTCTGCGAACGGCCGACTGGCACAACGGCGTCCATGCACCGACCGCGCAGCTGCTGGACTCCATACACCAAGCCCTGGGATCGCGGACCGCTGAGCGGACGGAGTTGCTCACCGAGCAGTTGCGGAGCCCGGATCCCCGAATCCGGCTCGACGCGATCCGGATGGCCCGCCCACTGATGGCGTCCTGGCGCGGCGACCACAGCACCCTGATCGTGCTGGTGGCAGACCAACTCGGCGCCGCCGACCTGCAGGTGGCCGCCGAGGCCGCGGCCGTCCTCGACACCTGCCACGCGATCGCCGAACCCGCCCGAGAGACCTTGGCCGAACACGTCGCCGCGCAACGCACAGCGCATGGGCCCGATGTCTGGGCGGCGGCGGATCCGGCGCTGCGCCGGGCTCACCAGAGCGCGGTGTGTGCTCTGGCCCGCCTCGGCGATATCCGGGCCGTGCCCAGCCTGCTGGCAGCATTGGACGGCGAAGTCGATACCTGGCGCGCGATCGAGGTCGCCGGTGACTTGCCACAGGCCGCTGACGAGCTCACGCCTCAGCTGTGCGAGTACTTGCGCCGCGGCGACCTCGCCGCGCATCGGTTCGAGGCGTGCGCAACGCTGTCCGCGCTGGCCGCCCTCGGCGACCCGGCGGCACTGCCGACAATCATCGAAACCCTCACAGCTTCCGTGCACCACGAGCAGCAGTGGGTGATCACGAGATCGGCTTTGGCCGCGCTGACCGCATTCGGCACGGCAGCGGTACCCGCCCTCGCCACGATCCGGACGCTGACGACCGCCTCCGACGATCAGGTGCGCGTCGCCGCCGTCACCGCGCTGTGGGCCGTCGGTCGCGACCGCGAGGAGATGCTGCCGCTGCTGGTGCAACAGCTCGACGGTCCCGACTCTTTCCGGATTACCGAGGCAGCGGACGTACTCACCCAGCTGGGTCCGGCTGCCACGGCCGCCGCGCCGCGCTTGCGGGAACTGATGGCCGCCGACTACGAATGGATACGCGTCCACTGTGCAGCGGCACTCTGGGAGATCGGCGGTCACTCCGAGGCATCGACCGTGCTGGACACACTGCTGCAGGCCTGGGCAGACAATGCCGCAACGGCCAATCACGTCGTCGCGTGCTTAGAACGGATGGGCCCGGCCGCGATATCGGCTCTGCCGCAACTGCGCACAGAGCTGGCCATGAACCGTCGCAGCGGTTGGTCCGCCAGCATCGACAACGACGAAAGCCTCCAGCGTGTCAGTCGTGCGATCATCACCCAGCTCGCCGGATAGGGGTTTCGAGAGTAATCCGGCGCCGCAGGCGCTGCCGAATCAAAACAGCGGGTCGTGGCGAATATTCTTGGTCTGGGTACCCGCTGCCATCAGGCGGAACTTGGTTGTCTGCACCATCGATGGCGATCCGACGATCTGAACGTCGCGATCGGCCCATGACCCGTAGCTGGCGACGACCTTGCCGATCTGTCCGGTCATGCGTGGTTCCAGTCCCGGCCAGATGCGTTCCGGTTCACCGGAGTCCAGGTGCCACCACGGATTTTCGTCGCTCTCGGTCACCGGTGTCACGGTGAGCCACTTATTGGCCACGGCGAGTGCGCTGAGCGTTTCGAGATCGTAGAGGTCACAGGGGTGGTGCCCGCCGACGAATAGGTGCACACGGGGATTGATCCGCCGCTGCGCCATCGCCATGAGCTGGGCACGTAGTGGGGCGAGACCGGTGCCGCAACCGACCATCAGCATCTTGCGCTTGGCGTTGCGTGGGATGCCGAGCCCGCCGAGGGGGGACCCGAGTAGCCACTTGTCGCCGATGTTCGTGTGGCCGACCATCGCCGGGCTGACCCAGCCGCCCATCACGCTACGGATGTGGAATTCGATCTCTCCGTTGGCGTTCGCGGGGATGGCAGGCGACAGGTAGCGCCACATCCGCGGGCGGGACGGTATCTGCACGCTGGTGTACTGGCCTGCCGCGAACTGCATCAACTGGTCCAGTTGCAACCGCACGACGGTCAGGTTGCGCAACACATCGCGACGCTCGATCACGGTTCCGGTCCATACCGCGGGCGTGGTCTCCTTCTCCGCTGCGCCGATCATGGTCTCGCCGATGATGGTCAGGCCTTCGTCCCAGGCCCGCTCCACTTCATCGGTCCACATCTCGGTGCCTGCGAAAATCCGCATCGCGGCCTTCAGAGAATTGGCCACCGCGACGTAATGCTCGGGCCGCACACCGTATTTGCGGTGATCACGGCCGAGTTGGGCCAGGAACGGCAGTAGCTTGTTCGGCTCCTCGAGCCGGTCCAGCGCGTAGGAGATGGCCTTGACCAATCGATCACGCTGTGCATCCATCGCAGCCGGGAAGAATTCTCGGGCGTGTGGGTAATCGGTGAACAAGATCGCATAAAACGAACTGGCCAGTCTTGCGGATCCCCCCTCCTCCGCAGCAACCGCCTTGAACGTGGTTCTGATCAAAGCGACGGTCCGCGAATCCATTTGTGTCACAACCCCATTTCGCACTCGTACACAAACCGAGCCGGCGAGTGAGGTGCTGCGGGACACTCGACAGCAGCCGACGCAACCGAGTGTAGGTGAGGTTTGCCAGCAACGGAATCCTCCGTCGAAACATCACGCGTGAAATTCTCCCGAAACGAGGATCCGAAAGGCGAAACGCCGTAGAAACAGACTGGCAGATCGATAATTTGGGTGAAATCAGTCACAAACTCACTTATTTTGTGAGATCCAATTTGCAAGTTTCATCCCGATCCAGCACATCGAGCGATCACAGGGCAACTCCGAAATGTTGTCCATTACCTAGGGTCAGCAACCTTTACGCACCCCGCCGCCCGGCGACCGACCGAAAATCACTCGACGACCGACCGACCGATCCACCGCGCGAGCCACCGTACGCCCCAACGAATCCGGCATCCCTCCCGCTATCGCCGGGCCTCGACGACATCGGGCCCCGGGCTTCGGTTCATCCGTACTGAACCGAAACACCGGGGCCCGATGGTTGTCAGGAAGTGTCAGCGCCGATGTCGGGGCTGCCACACCACCAATGCGGTACTGCGTTGCGGCGGTGAAAGATCCGGGCGATAGCCCGCGCGCAGCCGCTCCACTTCGGACGCCAATTCGGCGACGTGCTGCCGCAATTCCTCCACCTGATTGGTGAGTTCGATAATGCGTTTGATGCCTGCGAGATTGACGCCCTCGTCCTGGGACAGCCGCTGCACCTCGCGCAGCAGCTCCACGTCCCGTGTCGAGTAGCGTCGACCGCCGCCCGACGTCCGACGTGGCGTAACCAGTCCGAGGCGGTCATAGGTGCGCAGTGTCTGCGCGTGCATGCCCGCCAACTGTGCCGCCACCGAGATCATGAAGACCTGAGCCTCGGTACGGCCCGAGTTGGGCCCACCTGACGCATTCTTCGGATCACCGGACATCACGCACCTGCCCATCCCGCACGTGGATCGAACCCGCTGGTCTTCTCCGCGTCCGCGTAGCGCCGCAGCGCCTCGGAGGCATTGTCGTCCAGCTTCTGTGGCACGGCGACCTTGACGGTGACCAGCAGATCACCCGCGCCGCCGCCAGGACCGCGCTTCGGCACGCCACGACCGCGCACCCGCAGGATGCGGCCGTCCGCGGTGCCGGGAGGCACCTTGACGCCGACGCGCCCCTCCAGTGTGGGCACCGAAACCGTTGTACCCAGCACCAATTCACTGTAACTGACCGGAAGCACCAGGGTCAGATCGTCGCCGTTGCGACCGAAGACCTTGTCCTGGCTGACGTGCACGGTGACGAACAGGTCGCCCGAAGGGGCACCACGCAAGCCCGCCTCGCCCTGTCCGGCCAGCCGGATCTTCTGTCCGTCACTGACACCCGGCGGGATCCGCACCGTGATGGTGCGGGTCCGGTTCTGGATACCGCTGCCGTGGCAGTCGACGCACGGGTCGTCGATGATCGAGCCGGTGCCACGGCATTCGTCGCAGGGTTCACTGAATCCGAACGCGCCCTGGTTGCGGCTGATGACGCCGTTTCCATTGCAGATAGGGCACACTCGGGGACTTGTCCCCGGCTTCGCGCCACTGCCGTGACACGTCGTACACGGTGACGGACTCGTCATCCGCAGCGGCACGGTGACACCCTGCGCGGCTTCACGGAAGCCGAGCGTGGTCTCGGTCTCCACATCGGCGCCACGGCGCGGGCGACTGCCCGCGGTCCGGGTGCCACCACGGTTGAACAGGCCACCGAGGAGGTCGCCCAGACCACCGTCGCCCGCATTCGCCTGACCGAAGATGTCGCCGATATTGAAGTCCTGGGAGAACCCGCCGCCCGCACCGGGGGTGAACCCGCCGCCCCGGCCATACGCACCGCCACCGGCGAAAAGCTTTCGCGTTTCGTCGTATTCCTTGCGTTTGGCCGGATCGGACAGCACGGCGTGCGCCTCGCTGACGGACTTGAAGCGCTCCTCGGCCTTGGTGTCACCGGGATTGGCATCCGGGTGCAAGTCACGAGCGAGCTTGCGATACGCCTTCTTGATCTCGTCCTGGGAGGCGCTGGAGGAAACGCCCAGCTCCTTGTAGAAGTCCTTTTCGATCCACTCCCGTTGACTCACCGGGCATCTCCTCCTCTCACAGTGCTTGCCGTGCGGCTTATCTTGCGGCGCTCCCGGGCCCCTCCGTGGTCACGCTGCGCTACCGCCTCCGGGCCCGTCGCTCGCGCCGCGGCCCTATTGGTTGGGTGTGCCGGCATCGGAACCAGCGTTCGATGGTTCGCTCACCGGTAGATCGGCCACGCCATCGGTTACCCCGACCAGCGCGTGCCGAAGCACCCGATCGCCGAAGCGATAGCCCTTGCGCATGACAACACCGATCACCGGGTCGTGCCCGGAACCTTCGTGCTGCACGGCCTCGTGCAGGGTCGGGTCGAAAGGTTCACCCTCCGAACCGAATTCCTCGAGGCCCTGCTTTGTCAGCGCGTCGGCCAGCTTGTCGGCGACGGCCTTGAGCGGCCCGGTCTCCAGGTCGCCGTGCGCGCGGGCCCGATCGAGATCGTCCAGCACGCCGAGCAATTCGGTCACCACCGCGGCCTTCGCCGCGTCGATGGTCGCCTTGCGGTCGCGCTCGACCCGACGCCGGTAATTGGCGTACTCCGCGGTCAACCGCTGCAGGTCGGCGGTGCGCTCGGCCAGCTCACCGTTGATGCTGTCGGCCAGAATCGCGGCCCCCTCGTCGGCTCCGAGCACGGTGTCGGCACCGTTGCTCCCTTCCGGCCCGGCCGCAGCAGCGTCTGCTGCGGCCGGTTCTCGAATCTCGCCGGTCTCGGGATCAACTTTGCGGTTGTCGACGAAGGTGATCGGCTCTTGTTCGGAGTTACGCTCCCCCGAGTTCCCGTGGGTCACTTCTTCTCCGTGTCGACCGGCTCGTCCACAACTTCGGCATCCACGACCTGGTCATCGTCGGCAGCGCTCGACGCGCCGTTGCCCGAGGCCGCGGACTCCGCCGCCGACGCCTCGTAGATGGCCTGGCCAAGCGCCTGCGACTCGGTCGCCAGCTTCTCGACAGCCGACTTCACCACGGCGATGTCGGTGCCCTTGAGCGCCTCGTTGGCCTCGGCGATGGCCGCCTCGACCTTCTCCTTGACGTCGCCGGGGACCTTGTCCTCGTTCTCCTTGATGAACTTCTCGGTCTGGTGCACCAGCGACTCGGCCTGGTTGCGGGTCTCGGCCTCCTCGCGGCGGGCCTTGTCCTCGGCGGCGTGCGCCTCGGCATCCTTGACCATCCGGTCGATCTCGTCCTTGGACAGGCCGGAGCCGTCCTGGATCTTGATCGTGTTTTCCTTGCCGGTGCCCTTGTCCTTCGCGGTCACGTGCACGATGCCGTTGGCGTCGATGTCGAAGGTGACCTCGATCTGCGGCACGCCACGCGGGGCCGGCGGGATGCCGGTCAGCTCGAAGGAACCGAGCAGCTTGTTGTGCGAGGCGATCTCGCGCTCGCCCTGGAACACCTGGATCTGCACCGACGGCTGGTTGTCATCGGCCGTGGTGAAGGTCTCCGAGCGCTTGGTCGGAATGGTGGTGTTGCGCTCGATGAGCTTGGTCATCACGCCGCCCTTGGTCTCGATGCCCAGCGACAGCGGGGTGACATCGAGCAGCAGGACGTCCTTGACCTCGCCCTTGAGCACACCGGCCTGCAGCGCGGCGCCGACGGCGACGACCTCGTCCGGGTTCACGCCCTTGTTGGGCTCCTGGCCACCGGTCAGTTCCTTGACCAGTTCGGTGACGGCAGGCATACGGGTGGAGCCACCGACGAGCACGACGTGGTCGATGTCCTTGACCGAGATGCCCGCGTCCTTGATCACGGACTGGAACGGCGCACGGGTGCGGTCGAGCAGGTCCGAGGTGATCTTCTGGAACTCGGCGCGGGTCAGCTGCTCATCGAGGAACAGCGGGTTCTTGTCCGCGTCGACGGTGATGTAGGGCAGGTTGATCGAGGTGCTCTGCGAGGAGCTCAGCTCGATCTTGGCCTTCTCGGCGGCCTCACGCAGCCGCTGCAGCGCCATCTTGTCTTTGGTCAGGTCGATGCCCGCACTGGCCTTGAACTTGTCGACCAGCCAGGTCACGACGCGCTCGTCCCAGTCGTCACCACCGAGGTGGTTGTCGCCGGAGGTCGCGCGGACCTCGACGACGCCCTCGCCGATTTCCAGCAGCGAGACGTCGAAGGTACCGCCACCGAGGTCGAAGACCAGGATGGTCTGTTCCTTGTCGCCCTTGTCCAGGCCGTACGCGAGTGCGGCGGCGGTGGGCTCGTTGACGATGCGCAGCACATTGAGGCCGGCGATCTGGCCGGCTTCCTTGGTGGCCTGGCGCTGTGCGTCCTCGAAGTAGGCGGGGACGGTGATGACCGCGTCGGTGATCTCCTCACCGAGGTAGGCCTCGGCGTCGCGCTTCAGCTTCATCAGCGTGCGCGCACTGATCTCCTGCGGCGTGTACTTCTTGCCGTCGATCTCGACGCTCCACTCGGTGCCGATGTGGCGCTTGACCGAGCGAATGGTGCGGTCGACGTTCGTGACCGCCTGGTTCTTGGCCGGCTGTCCGACCAATACCTCGCCGTTCTTCGCGAAAGCAACGATCGAGGGGGTGGTGCGCGATCCTTCCGAGTTGGCGACGACGACCGGCTCTCCGCCTTCGAGAACGGCGACGACCGAGTTCGTGGTCCCGAGGTCGATTCCGACCGCACGAGCCATGGTTTTCCTCCTAGTTGACGTAACTACTTGTGTCGGTGCTGGGCAAACGATCGCCCTGCGGCCAGTTGTCCTGTGCCGCGAGACCTGGCCCCAAGCACCTCACGGAGCACGGTCCCAGCAACGCTGAGCGTGGTCGGCTCAATCTTGCACCGGGTTGCCGCCGGGAGTCAACTCAAACTTGAGCCGGAGGCACTCAACGTTGTCGAAATGACTCAACCGACGTCATCACCGCTCTATTCCCGGACCGGACCCAAGATCGTCGGCCGCCACTCTCACCGCCACGGGCATCGCGGGCCAGGAGCGCGCGTCAGTTGACCAACCCCGATCCGGATCCCGTCGTGATCACCACCGACGATCCGGAATCATCGGGACTATGCACCCCGAGCAGCTGCTCGGCTACTGGTCCGAGATGGGCCTCGCCCCAGGACAACCCGAATTCACAGAGATCGGATTCCGCGCCGACGGCACCGGCTGGATCTACTGGTCGAGTTGGAGCGGCGCATTCACAGTGATCCGCTTGGCCTGGCAAGCAACCCCGACCGGACACCTGACCGTCCGAATGCACACCGAGATCTACGGCACGTGGACCGCGGCTCACCGCGTCGAGCAGCGGACCGACATCGATAGCACCAGGACCGTCGCATACGCCGTCACACCAGGTCCGATACTCACACTCGAGCACCCTCTCGACGAAACACTCGGCGGAACCGAATTCAAATTCACGCCAGGCAACACCGACGATCCGACTCTCGACCCACCAAATCAACCTGACCAGTGACATCTCCCCGATGTTCGGCTGACACCACAGGCATTGCGACTCGACGAAGCCCGGCTTGCTCAGCCGCTGATGGAAACCGTGCGCCGCGCGGAGGCCGATGCGGCACAGCAGCTGGAGCAAGCGTGGCAACCGCTTTCGCGCAGTCCAACGATGGAATATCCACGGCCACAACAGGATAGGTATCGGCATCCCACGCGCCGACACAGTAGCCGGCTACGGCAGAGACTTACGCCGACCCTGTCGAGGGCGCTGCGCTGGGTTGGTCCGGTGAGCAAACGTAGAGTTTGTTGTCGATCGTCGCCCAGCTTTCGCTCCTACCCACATACTTGCACCGGTCGATGTCCGACTTGAAGTACCGGCCGTGGGGTCCCATCGGACCGCAGGTGTAGACAGCTGTAATTCTCCCCTGATCCGAGCTGTATTGAACGCAGTCAGGCGCCAACTCGAGGTCTTGCGCCTGGGCAACGGCCGTACCGCACAACAGCATCGGCCCGGCGATCAACAGGCCACTCACGATCTTGTTCAGCACGAAAACTCCTCTCCAGCGAGCACCCCGACCACCTGTCGGGTCGGCTGATACTAACTGCGAACGCGTGATTCGTTGCCGATAAATGCATTGGATCGTGTTGTGGCCGAGCTGGATTCGGCGATGGTAAGGATCGGGGAGCGGTTCACCCGCTCGGAGTCGCGGGCTCGGGCAGGTGAGTATGCATCCGGTCTGGTGCGAGGGTATCGACGTCGGTGTGCGCCGTCAGACCTCGATGCCCCCTGACCACGCTCTATGTCCATGTCGATGACCATGCGATGGCGACGCACTCGCGGCGGTGGTCCGTCGGGCATCGTTACGCGGGCGAGGGAACTCCGTTCTCCGTGGCGACGGGGTGGACCTCGGACACTCGAACCGGCGTCGGAGACGACGGGTAAGTCAGGTGGACCCGGCAGCGGCGGACCGCAGGCGTGCCGAGTCCGTCGAACTCGTAGCGCGACAGCACCTCGTCGAGAGTGACGGTGGTCAGCACTTTGCTGAATTCTCTTGCGATGCAACCGAATGCGCCACGGCCGAAGAGGGCCAGCTGTTCTTCACCCGCCGCATGCCGGTCGGGCAGGTAATCGTCGGGGCGGTGAGCCGATGCTGGATCGCGGTTGAGAGCACCGGGAAACACCCCGATGTAACCGCCGACGGGCACGAGATACCGGCGGCCATCATGTTCGATGCGCAGCGGCACCGTCAGCGCGCGGACCAGCGATGTCACCGGGTTGAGCCGAATCGTTTCGTGGAAGCATCGACCCAGAGATGCCTGTCGTCGCGCCGGTTCGGGCTCGGCCCGCAGTCGGCCGACCAGTTCCTCGCGTTGCAGGATGTCGATGAGTGTCCACCGTCAGATGCCCGAGGTCCACGCTGTTCTCGGTGACCTCCTGCGGATGTCCGCGGTGCCGCAGCGTGGCGTACCGCACCGGCCACCACTCTCGATCGAGCTGGTCTGGCGCGATCACCTCCCATGCCGGCGCGGCACCCCGCGGGTCGTGGAAGACCAGGAGCGCACCGCACACTTCCCGGAGCGGGAGCAGCCCGAGCCGGGCGGCGGGCGGTGGTGACCCGTAGGGCGTTGCGGTGCACGAGCCTTCCGCGTCGAACTCGAAGCCGTGGAACGGGCAGCGCAGATTCTCCCCGGCGACGACACCGCCCCGGCTGAGATGAGCGCCGAGATGCGGGCAGTAGGCTTCCGCTGCCGCGGCACGCCCCCGGCCCGTGCGGAACAGCACAATCTCGCGATCCATGAAACGTCGCGTCAGCACCCTGCCCGCACGCAACTCCCGGCTGAACCCGACCGCGTACCAACCCTGTGGGTACGCGGGCGGAGTCGGTGCGGGCAGTCGGGCGGCGAGCGAATTGTGCTCGCGCTTCATCAGATATCCGCGCCGGTCGGTTTGAACCGCTTGCGCAGGTTGTCGAGCATGGTGACGTGAGCGCGTACGCCGAGGCTGCGGACGGTCGACAGCAGCGGCCACGGCGCTGTCAGCCGCAGTTGTTCGACGACTGTTGTGCCCGAGGTGTGCTCGGTGAACGATGCTCGGGTTTGCACGTGGATCCGCGGGAACTGGTAGGCGTCGACCAGCAGATCGCCGTGCTCGGCGGTTCGGCTGCGAACGCGGTAGGTGATCCGATATGACCACGGTCCGAACGGAATTCGATCGGTGACTCGATAGTTGCTCGATCGAACCCCGTGCTCCTCGGTGTCCGGCAGCTGCTCGACGCCGACGATGAGGGGATGGACCTCGCCCAGCCGGGACAGGTCGCGGTAGAAGGCGCGGACCTCGGCCGGTGGTGCGGGAACCACCTGCGTAAGTGTCGATTCGGCCCGGCGGATTCGCGGCGACATCCGTTCTTCCTTCGATCGGTCACAGGTCCTTGAATTGGACACTGTGTCCGGTAATCATCAGCCAGCATCGCGTTCTCCGCAACTCGAGAGACAACTCCGCGGCGTTCGCACAAACCCGGTCGCCCGCACAGCGCGGCCCCGAGGCCGACACCGGATCACCTACAGTCGATCCATGGTCGCTTTGCGAATCGCGCGGTGGGGACTCCTGGCTGTCGTATTCCTGGCCACGACGGGGTGCCGCGAGCAGGATGTGCCACCGGACGTACCGACCGCAGAGCTCGGTGCCGAATTCACGCTCGCCCCCGGCAATACGATGCGGGTCGACGACGACCGCGTGCGGGTGTCGTTCGACAAAGTGTCACAAGACAGTCGGTGTCCGAAGGATGTCGACTGCGTGTGGGAGGGAGATGCGACCGTCATCGCAACGGTAACCGTCGGTTCCACGCCATCGCGACAGGAACTCCACTCGAACCGGCGCCTCGCTTCCGCGGCAATAGTCGATGGCTACCGAATCGAACTGAAGACCCTCAGCCCCGAACCCCTTAGTAGCCAGTCGATTTCGCCATCCGACTATCGCGTGGCCTTACTCGTCACTCGGGCGTGACCGGTTGCGGGCAGTGCTCCGCCGCTCACCGCCGCCGGTCGTACCCACCGGCGTCCGGCTCACCCCTACTCCGCTCCTGCTCAGACCCACGCGAGTGGCAAGTGCCGCCAGGACGGCACTTGCCACTCACGGGGGTTCAGGGACCGGTTACGTCCGGTAGCGGAAGAGGATCCGGCCGCGGGCCAGATCGTACGGGCTGAGCTCCACCAAGACCCGGTCGAAGGGCATGATCTTGATGTAGTTCTTCCGTATTTTCCCGCTGATGTGTGCGAGCACCCTGTGCCCGTTGGCGAGCTCCACTGTGAAGGTGGCGTTGCGCAGGCACTCCAGCACGGTGCCCTCGATCTCGATGCCCTTGCTCGTCTTTGTCATCGCAGCACCAGTTCCAGGTTGCTGCCGACGCGCCAAGCGCCGATGACGCCGAACAGCGCCGCTGCCGCGGTGTTGGATTCGTTCACCTCGGTGTACGCCGGACCGAACCCGTCCCGGTGCAGGATGCCCAGCGCGTGCGCAAGCAGTGCCCGCGCAACGCCGGTGCGTTGCTCCCCTGCCCGGACCGCGATCAGTCCGATGCGCGGCTGCCGAGTCGCCTGCACCACGCGAATCAGCCCGACATAGCGGCCTGATCGCACCGCGACCGCGTACTTGGACGGGTCGACGACCGTGTCGCCATCCGGGCGGGGCAGAACTTCGGCGGGCATGTCCTGCCAGCCGACGGTCGCCTCGACCTCGTCACGGATCGCCCGGTCCAATGCCCGCAGCGGACCTTCCGCCGCGGCCCCCGCGGCCACCATCGCGACCCCAGGCGGCGGTGCGGCGGCGTCGAGTCCGGTAACCGCGGGGTCGGTGGGCACGGAATACTCCCACTCGCGGCGGCCCAGGGTGAAGCCCGCCCGCCGCCAGCCTGCGGTCAGGTCGGTCTCGACTTCGTCCACCACGGTGTACAGCGGCCGCGGCAGCTCGGCCCGCAGGGCCGCGGCGAGCTGGTCGAATACGGTGGCGTGCCAGGCGTCGACGCTGACGAAGAGCCGTCCGTCCGGCCGCCGGGCCACCTCGCCGCTGCCGACCACCCGGCCGTCCACCGCGGCGTGCCACTGGGTGTCTGCGACCCGCGTGATGATGGCGGCGAGCTCGCCTGATTCGAATGTGAAATGTTGTGAATGCATGGTTGTCGTCTCTCGGGAGTGCCGTTGTTCAGGCGCTCCCGGCGACAACTACGACGTTCGCCCAACCGTGACGGCGAGGGGGAGCACCCACTTCGATGCAGCGTTCATGGGTCTCACCTCCTCGCACGATGTCACGGTCCCGAGAGGCTACCAACCACACCGGCCCACGGGCTACTCCTTTTCGACGTTCTCGACCGTCAACCCGCGTCGTCGGCCGAGAACGTCGAGTCCGAACTCGTCCAGGCACGTGAACGTGCTCACCCGCCCCTACGGGCCCGGAACCCCGGCTGATCGGCACATCCATTCCGGGCGTCGTTGCTGCGCACAATTCGCCGGAACCCAAACAGGTTCCACGCCGCCACAGCCCGAAGCCGATTCAGTTCCTACTGAGAAAGCTTCACCGACAGTGAACACATCTGCTTTGGCGCAGCAATCTATCCGAATGCCTGGATTTCGAGGGCATTGTCGAGGTGCCGAAGAACAAGGGGTTGATCAGATAGTCCTCAGCCCGCGGCGAGGCCGTCGCGAACAGCCAAGGGCGGCATTCCATGCCAGCGCCGAATCGCCCGGCGCAGCGCCCTCTCATCGCTGTAGCCGACGCGGCGGGCGATCGACCGCATCGACAGCTGGGGATCACGCAACAGGGCGAGCGCGCGTTCATGCCGGACTTGCTCGACCTCGGTGCGCCAGGATGTCTCGTGTTCGGCGAGGCGGCGTTGCAGCGTGCGCGGGCTCATCGCCAGCCGCGCGGCCACCGCTTCCAGCGAGACGATGTTCTGCTCGAAGACAATGTCGAGCGCGACCCGGAAAGCGTCATACCAGCGCAGCACCGGTTTGGCGGCGGCCAAGGTCAGGTCGGCATGATGTTGCAGGATCTTCCCGAGACCGGGCTGCGATTGCGGGAGCGGCGCGTGCGCGTCTTCTTCGAGCAGGGTGATCGAATTGACCGGCGCCTCATAGTCGATGCGTGTGGTACCGAAGAACTCGACCAGCCGGCGATGTTCGCGAGGTGCGCGATGCGACAGGCTGACCCGCAATGGAACGATCGGACGGCCGGTGGCCTCGCGCGACCGCTTCAGGAACAGCGCAAGCACGAAGATCTCGATCGCCTCGACGACGTCGGGCACCGCGGGCCCGGTCGCGTGCCCGACGATGAACTGACTGCCGCTGTGCAGCACCCGCGTCCGGTCCGCACCCGGATCGCCGATCACATCCAGATAGTTCAGCGCCTGCGGTGTCGTCTCGATCAGGGTGGCGCCCGTCGTGTACAGGTAATCCCACAGCCCGAGAGTTCCCACCGACGCCTGGTCCGCGACGTGCACTCCGATCGCGGTTCCGGCATCGCTCAGTGTGAGCTGCTCCCACAGCGCGATCATGGTCGGCGTCGATACCCGGGCCAGATCATCGGCCAGCACCTCGGGCCGCAGATCCGGCAGCTGCGCGAACTGACCACGGTTCAGTCCCAGGTCTTGAACGACGCCCGACACCAAGCGGGCCAGGCTGGAGGAGACAGTGCCGTCGTTCGCGGCACGAGATCTGCCCGCAGTCACCAAAATCCTCGATCAATCCACTCTTCGAACCACCCCGGAGCCGCGCGAGATTCGAGAACTCAGCGGCCCTGGAGTTCCGAGTCGACTGTAGCGCCAAGTTCGCTGAGCGTGAGGCCAGTCTCGAAGCGCCCATCGCGACCTCCAGCGCGATGAACGCGCTGGAACTCGAGAATCAAGAATTCAGCTCAGTTCCAGTGCGGGGACACCGCTCCGCTGTCGTGTTCAGGTGTGGGCCAAGTCCGGGAAATCCGACGCTGAAGAAGACAAACGATCCGAGCCCCCGGCCTGCCTCGTACTGCTACTGCACTCGCGGGATTCGTGCTGGTAGATCGGCAGGATGGCATCGGATCGAGCTGTGGCCGAGGTGTATTCGTTGATGGCGAGGATCAGGGACCGTGCGTGCGGCAACCTACGCCCGGCGAACCCTCGAGCCCCTACCAACGTGTACGCAGGTATTCGTCGTGTTCGAGGTCTTCGCGGTAGTAGCGCTGGGTCAGTGTCATGAGGCGATGGATTTCGGCGGCCATGGCTTGGGGAGCAAGGGGTTTGGCGATGATGGGGTCCCCGGTTCTGACGTAGTACCGGCCGTCTTCGTAGTCCATCCACCAGAAGCCGCGGCCGAAGCCGGGGCGGGCGTCGAGGGCAGGGCCGGAGAACACGGTGATTTCACCGAGGGCGAGGCGAGGGCGTTTGAAGAGGCGGTCCAACTGTTCGACGAGGCTGATCTCGTAGGGTGCGCGGACCGCGCGGTCGCGATCGGCGGCGAGGGTTTCACGACGCACCTCTAGTGGTTCACGGGTTCCAGCCCGCATCCTCGGCAGCGCGACCACCGCTCGTTCCGCGACTTTCTTCGCTGGACAGTAGCTTACGATCACATCAGCGCCGGTGTCCTGCGTCATGCCCGGCAACTGGACCAACGTCGCGCCCGCTTTGTCTCGCACCGCACCGTGAAATCGTTGGACAGCCAAGGGGTCTCGGTTGTCGAAACCTTTCGATTCGATCCGGGTGTCGGGCTCCAGCAGGATGTCCAACGCCCGCTCCAAGTCAGGGGCGTACTTGCCGAGCAGCGCATCGACCGCCGCCTCCCGCTGTCGTTTCAACGCGCTGAAATCCATTTCCCCGGGCCGAAATTGGAGCGGATAGGGCAGCCGATCGCGACCATAAGCGGCCCAGAGGATCTCAAACTCTTGGCCGGTGAAGCGCCACTCAGTCATGGCCCCCACCGATGACCGGCGGCACCGTTTTCGGTAGCGAGTCCAGGCCGGTGACTTCTTCGCCATTCTGTGTGTTGATCAGATAGTCCTTGGTGCCGGAGGTCTCACGCTCGTCGTCCTTACCTTTGCCCGCCGCGCCTGGCGCGACGCCGGAGGCGCCTGCGGTGCCCGGCCGGTTGCCGGTGCCCGAGGACGCCGCGAGCGGGTTGGCGCTGGGTTGTTGAGGCACGCCGGGAATGCTGCGACCCGGGGCGGGGGTGCCAGGAGTGCTGGGAATGCCTGGGCTGCTCGGCCTTCCGGGTGTGTTGGGTGTGCCAGTGGAACGCGGTGGGATCGTTGGGGTGGTCGGACTCGGTGCGGTCGGACTCGGGATGCCGGTGCCGCTCGGTGTGTTGGCCGGGGTGGCAGGGGTGTTCGCAGGCGAAGCGGGCTGTTGCGTCGCATTGGCCGGGGTCACCGACTGTGGTGTCGTCGCTGCCGGGTCGGTGGCGATCGGCTGTTCGGGGCTGCCGCTCGGCTCTGTGGAGCCCGGGTCTCCGGCGCTCTCAGGGACTTCGCTCGGCTTCCCGGATTCGCCGGAACCGGCCGGGCCAGCAGATGTGCCGCCAGGCGGTGCGACCGGCGGTGGTGACGGGTCGTCGACGATGGGCGGTGCGGCAGGCAGGACCGGTACGCCGTGATCGGTCTGGTTCACCACCTGACCGAAGACAGTACGCAGCACCCTGCGCGCCTCCTGAGTAGCTTCCTCCTCGGTGTAGTCGCCGCTCTTCATCACGCCTTCTTGCGGCAACGTCTTGCCATGCAGGTCCGGACGTTGGGTGGCCTGCGGCATCAGGGCTTGGGTTTGCTCCAGCCCGGTTTGCAACTCGAGCAGCTTATAACTCACCAATGCCGCTGCCTCAGGGAGGTTTTCGGATTTTTTGGCATAGTTGTTCACCGCAGCGGCCGCCGCCGCACCGGACTGCCCGGTCCACCCGCCGTGCCCGCCGTCACCGTTCACGGTGCGGGCGAAGTGCTGGTTGAACAATGTGGTCGCGGCAGCGAGCTGCGCACCGATGTTCAGCCATGCTTCCCCGGCTTGCCTCGCGGCACTCGGCTTCATCGCGTCGGCGGCTTCGATCATCTGTGCCAGGGTCATGCTGTCGTAGTTGTCCGGGCCTGGGATTTTGGGCGGATCGAACTCGCCGGTGAAGTTGCTGGTCAACGAATTCGTGCTGGTGTAGATGGCTTCCCGATCACGGTTCCATTGTTCTTGCGCGGCGATGATGCGGTTGCGGTAGTCGTCGTAGGAGGTCACTGGGGGATGTCCGTTCCGGTGAACTGATCGGCACGGGTTTGGTCGACCTCTACGAAGTTCGAGATTGCTTTGGCTACAACTGCTTTCGCCATTTTGACGGTCTCGACGTGCTGCTTGATCACGGTGTCTATCGACTGCTCGGTACCGGTGGCCTTCAGGCTGAACTTTTCTTCCAGGGCCTTACTCGACGGGAAGGGCCCGAACCCGCTAATGAGCTTCACGTTGTCTACAACCTGTGCGATATCGTCAAGCCTATCGAGGTATTCGTCGCACACCTTGTCCAATCCCTTGCCAACATCTGGATGCAGGGACACCTCGCCAGCATTGGCTAGATCAAGTACCTTGCGCCATTCCCCGGGGTCTACTCCGAACTCCATGGTCGCGCTCCTCACTTAACCGGCAGGTCCTTGGCGAGATCGTCAACGTGACGACGCGCCTCGACGCAGGGCTCACCTTGCTTACCGACCGAATTGCGAGTAAGAACACGGAATAGTACTGAGCCATAAGACATTTCGACTGCAATGGCACATTTGAGGCGCTCCTTGTCTCCGGCATCAAGAAACTCGACCGCTTTGCGCGAACCGATGGTTTGAGGTGCGAATGCCTCGAAGTCGCGACGCTGCTCAACGTCCGCGAGCGTCGGAGTCCCCGACAGTATCGTCAAGTCGTACCACTTCGCCGAAGCCCGCCAGCTGCAAACCTTCCAGCCGTCGAAGTCCACACCTGCGACGTCTTTCTTCTTACTCGCCGGGTCGAGCCCTGTCCCAGATATCGCCGACTCCGACAGGTCGCATGGATTCCACAGTGCAGCGTCAGGGTCAGCGGGTTTCGTCGCTGCGACCGTCGACGTCGCGCCCGTCGTGTTGGGTGTCGTCGCCACTGGGCCGGTGGAATCATTGCACCCAGCCAGGACCAACGCAGCACCAATCGCGACGGCAAAACCGCGCAGCACATTCCCCCTGCTTGTCATCGGTTCCTCACCGCCGGTGGCATGCCGTGTCGGTGGGGCCGGACCGGCTCCTCCGCCCCCTGTCAGCTCCCATTGAAGTTACTGGCCACGAGAGGATTGCCGCAACCACACCGGCACATCTCAGCCCACCCTGCCAACCTCTCCGGGGACCGAACACCACCAGTCGCCTCCGCCACACCGTCTCCACCGAGTAGACAGCTAACGCTGGGGGCATTAGGACGGCTCGGTCATCGGGATCGCATCGTATGCGCGGGGCTATGGGCCGCCCGGGAGGCGACGACGTCCGACGGCTACTTCATCTTTGAGGTCTTCGTAACCGATCGCGAGCTCGGCGAGCCTTTCCCACGCGTCGCCGAGTTGCTCCTTCGAACCGCTGGCCAATGCGGCAAAGGCACAGGCGGTCAACTGGCCGAGCCGATCAACCACAGCGCCAACAGTTTCCGTATGCACACGCGCCGCGCCGAGTGATGGCGGAAGATGCCCAAGAACCCATCGGTCGATATCTCGAACGAGGCGCACACGCTCACTGTCGATCTCGTCGGCTTGCTCGCGGCTGGCGCCGAGCCTGAGCTCGTGCATTTCTGCCAGCTCTCTAGCTGAGCGGAGGAGCGGATGATCGTGTACATCGCCCCGGCATGCTGCCAGGATCAGGTTCTTTCCCGGGAGCGGTTCACCGAGCATCATGTTCGCCCGCCCCGCATCGTCGCCCGTACTGATGCAATGACCATCAGCCCAGACGGGCGAAATGCGCATCGCGGCGGCTCGATCCAGTGTCGGAACTGTCTGCACTGATCGGCTGGAGACGGCAGAGCGATAGCACCACCCGCCCGCACTATCGAGACGTTGAGCCGAAACATCTCGGCGAACAAACTGTCATCGTTCGGGAGATCGGGCCGCACCAGATAACTCCATCTACTGGAGCGCGGATGCGAGATGATCGGACCGAGATCTTGGTGACGGCGTTGCAGATCGGTCTTCACGAGCTGGCTGAGGCGCATCGGCATCATTACTGCCCAAACGATCCCGGCCTTCACGACGATCCGGCCCAGCTGAGCCGGATCAATGATCGCGGGCAATTCACACACCTGCCGGTAGTACCGGCAACGCGTCAGGGGCGTGTCCCCAAAAGCTATGTGGTCCATACGGAGACCTCAAGTCGGATCGAAGATGGATTGATGTGCTGCGGCCCTGGGCAGACGGTGGTGATGCCAGAACGGAAGGCTCTGGAGCCGAACAGATTCGGTCTACCTGTCGGAAACACAAACAGAGCAAACCACCGCCGACCAGCGCAAAGTGCAATAAACTGGGTAACCCAGTTGAACTAACCCGAACACCCAGAGCGATCCCCGCGCAGGTGGCTTCATTCACCCAGAACGGGCGAGCGCCGCAACAGAAGAGGGCATTTTGACCGACGCTGGTTCGACCCTGCCAAGGCGGCAGCTCGGCAGTTACCTGCATGAAGCTCGCACTGCGCTGAACCTGTCGCAAGAGAAGCTGGCAGACCTGGCAGACCTGAGTTCGTCTGTATTGCAACGACTGGAGAAGGGTGAGGCGACACGGCTGAAAGTCCGTGACCTACAGGCAGTTTGCGAGGTTCTCGAGATGTCCGACGAGATGACCACTGCCATGATCGGACTACTACAACAGGGAGCCGAGAAGAGCTGGTGGCACGAGTATGGGAACCTGATCCCCGCAACATTCGATGTGTATGTCGGCCTCGAAACCGCAGCGCGGCAGCTGAACACCTATCAGCCGTCGCTAGTACCGGGCCTGCTCCAAACCTCTGACTACGCCCGCGCTCTCATGCGAACGGGCTACCCGGCTGAAGACAGTGCCGACCACGACCGGCGTATCGAGCTCAGAACGAAACGCCAAACTCTCGTCACCAGAAAGCGTCAGCCGATCGCCCTTGACGTAGTACTCCACGAAGCCGTCCTTCGCAGCACGGTGGGCGGGCCCGATGTGATGGCAGCTCAACTGCGACACATGGCCGAGATCGGAAAGCTGCCCAACGTCACGGTTCGCGTGTTGCCCTTTTCTGAGGGCGCACCGATTGGCGATGCAGTCGGCCAGTTCGCCATCCTGGAGTTCGACAAGGATGGAAAAGAGAAGCCGGTGTGGCCTCCGGTCGTCTACTTGGAGACCTTTGTCGGATGCATCTACCTGGAAAAAAGGGTGGACGTCCAGCTGTACGATCGGGTGTACCAGAGTCTCCAGCAATGCTCGCTGGACGTGGCAGCAAGTAGGAGCCTGCTTCGGCAGGTGGCAAAGGAGTTGTTAGAGACATGATTGCTGACCTGTCCAGGGCTCAATGGTTCAAGAGCAGCCGCAGCGCCTCTAAAGCCGATTGCGTCGAAGTCGCCTTCCTCGACGGCGGGGTGGTCGGCGTGCGCGACTCCAAGAACCCCACCGGTCCCGCACTCGTCTTCACACCGGGCGCATGGGACGCCTTCACCGTCGGCGTCCGGGACGGCGAGTTCAACCACCAGTAACCCTGGCAAGCGCGACAAAGCCGCCTCGACCCACTGGATCGAGGCGGCTTTCTCGTACAGAGGTTGCAGACCACCCGCTGACGGGCCGCACTCGGCGCGACAGGCCGACCTATCGGAGACCCGGTTTGCACGAAAAGGCGATCGGAATGCCCTCCCACGTGTCGGAGCCCTCGTGACCGCCCGGAATTCCGTACATCACGTTATCTGGATCCATATTCGTCCGATTGTTCTGCCACGAGACCATCAGAGTCTGGCTGCTCGGGCATAGATTGTGCCAGTGGATGGTCGTCGTCGACGTGCCGTTGTCGGTCCACCACCACTGGATGCAGTCGGCCACGCCTTCATGCCTGGCCCCTGAAGTTTCCTGCTCTGCTTGCGCGGAGCCGGCGAGCGCCGCCACTGAGAGGGCAGCGGCCACCAGGATTGCCGCCAGCTTGCTTGTTGAGGTCATGTTCTGGATCCCTGCCGGTCGCGAAATCTCGTTGTGCACTGAGTTTTAACGCCTTCCCACGCCTGGAGAAGGCTATGTCCCCCGCGAATGTCACCACGACGGTCGGCAACTTCTCCGGCGTGTTCGGAAACCGGGCCTCGGTCTAGAAGGATTCAACATCAGACCGAACCCGAGCTCAGTCGCCCCTGTCTTGGTCACCGCCCGCTGCCAGTCGTTCCCGACCAGCGGCCACGACCCGATCAGATCCTCGGTCGCCAGTCGGACCTACCCGTCTAGGATTGCGCGAACAGGCGACACCTTGCGGCGATGCGGCGACCGAGGAGGACAGTCGATGGAACGCACGAGATGTCTGGTGGTCGGCGGTGGCCCGGCCGGAATGATCCTCGGACTGCTGCTGGCACGGGCGGGAGTCGCGGTGACCGTGTTGGAGAAGCACAAGGATTTCCTACGTGACTTTCGCGGCGACACCGTCCACCCGAGCACCCTCGACCTGCTGGACGAACTGGGGCTCGGCGCGGAATTCGCGAAATTGCCCGCGCGCAAGGTCGATCAGGTGCAACTGCCCACCGCGACCGGGGTACAGGCGCTCTTCACACTCGAGAACCTGCCGGGCAAGCACAAGTACATCGCGATGGTGCCGCAGTGGGATCTGCTGGACCTGCTCGCGCGTACTGCCGCGGCCGAGCCGACTTTCCAGCTGCGGATGAATACCGAGGCCACGGACCTGATCTGGGTCGACGGCAGGGTCGGCGGCGTCGCCTATCGGACCGTCGACGGTGCGACCGGCGCGATCGAGGCAGACCTCACGGTCGCCTGCGACGGACGCGGCTCGCTGCTGCGATCCGTGGCGGGACTGCCCGCGCGTACATGGTCGACGCCGATGGACGTGTGGTGGTTCCGCCTGCCGCGCACCGAGCTCGACCCCGTGGGCACGTTGCCGATCGTCACCTCCCGACGGGTGGCGATCTTGCTCGACCGCGGCGACTACTGGCAGTGCGCGACCCTGATCGCCAAGGGCACCGACGGCACCGCGCGCCGCGGGCCGGTCGGGGAGGTCGTGCGCACCATTGCCGATGCCGCGCCCTGGCTGTGTGACCGCGTCGACGTCTTGACCGGATGGGACGAGGTGAAGCTGCTGGAGGTGAAGCTGGATCGGCTGACCAAGTGGTACACCAACGGCCTGCTCTGTCTCGGTGACGCCGCCCACGCGATGTCTCCGGTCGGCGGCGTCGGCATCAACCTGGCCGTGCAGGACGCCGTCGCCGCCGCGAGGATCCTTGCCGCGCCGTTGCTCTCGGGCGCGGTCGGCACAGGGGACCTGGCCAGGGTGCAGCGACGGCGGATCTTCCCCACGGTCGTGACGCAAGCTTTGCAACGTTTCCTGCACACCTGGGCGATCGGGCCCGCGCTGGAGGGACGAATCGAGATAGCGACCGCTTCGCGTGCGCCGCTGCCTGTGCGCATCGTGCGGCGAATCCCGGTGCTGCGCGACGTCCCGCCGTTTCTGTTGGCGCGCGGCGCATTGCCGGAGCACGCACCGGATTTCGCGCGGCGCCCGGCATGACACCGCGCTCGATCGCGGCGTCAGGTACGGTCGCTGGCCGATCCGCCGCCCATCAACACCGCCGACGAGGGACATCGGCGCGTCGCCTTCCTGCTGTTCAACCACCGCAACCACACCGCACAGACCCGGGCGCTTCATGCCTTCGGGCGCTGGCACAATGCCAACGCCCGCCACCCCAGACGTTCTCGCTGCTCAACCCTGCAAGCGTGCCCGTATCCGCAGTGAAAAGGGGCTGCGCTGGGGAGGACGGCCTCGAGCTGCAGCGGCCTGACCTACTGCGCGGCCTGCAATGCCGCCGCGATCTGGACCAGGTCCAGGTCGACGACGACTTCCTCACCGTCCCATACACCGCGTGCGGTAATTGCCAAGCCGATCAAAGCCAGCTGGGCAGCAGCGGAACGAAGTTCATACTCTTCGCGGCTCTCTTTACCGATCTCACCCAGTTCCTCGCGGTCCCAGGCAGCAACTGCGGACTCGGCCGCAGACCTGGGCAATCGCACGCTGATCGGAGTTGTCTGGGGATCGAGATGGGTTCCGATCGCCGCCAGCACGTCCCGGTCCTGCTGGTACCTCGCATACTGCTCGCGATCTTTCACGAACTTAGGGTACTCGGACCCAACCGAGCCCCA
Organism: Nocardia sp. NPDC051463; assembly: GCF_040681975.1. Lineage (NCBI taxonomy): Bacteria > Bacillati > Actinomycetota > Actinomycetes > Mycobacteriales > Nocardiaceae > Nocardia > Nocardia sp. NPDC051463. Next base: position 100,352 of record NZ_JBFBAB010000009.1, on the reverse strand, counting down.
GACCCCAAAGCCGGTGAATGTACACGGCCACGGCCCTAGCGCCACCGAAAGCGGCGGCGGTCGGTCAGTTCGTAGTGGCCAGGTCGATGTCGAGGTGGGCATCGTGGACGTCGGGTGTCGGGCGATCTCGTCGGTGGCGTAGGCACCGAACCGCTGGATGCGGGCGGGCCCCTAGGGGCTTCCGAACGTGATGGCCATGAGTTGAATCATGCGCCGCGCCGCGACCACGCGGGGGTGTATGGGGCTGGCCAACCAGATACGCCGGGCAGGACGCCGGATCGATGACAATGTACTCGCCCAGCTCGGGCCGACCGGGTACCGCCCGCTCCGCGTCCGCGTCCGCGACAGCCTCTTCTGACGTCGACCCCAAGTGCTCGGGCCGCCTTTCATCTACGTCCTGTAATAGCCGACTATCGTGCGATTGATCTGCCGTGGTTTCCGAACGGTTCACGGTGTTGGGACTTGATAACTGGTGTCATGAACGACGCCCTTGAGTAGGAGAAGGCCAGGAGGAACCTGAGTTCTGACAGATCTATTTATTGGGCACAACAATTCTCGAGACCGGCAGTGCGCGGTCCGGTCGAGATCGCTTTTCGGCGGTGGGTCATCGCGCCGAATTGCTGTGCAGGCCAGCTCCTGCGCGTAGATCGGCTGCGGGTGACGGATTCTCGACGCTGATCGCACGTCCCTGTGATAGCGGCCGCCAGTCCGGCTATCGACCGACCGTCGACCAGACCCAGCTGTACCATTCTCCGGCCTCGGCAATGGTCTGCTGACCCGTCAACTGCGCCCCCGCCAGGCGTTTCGGCAGCCGATCGGTGGCCTGTAGTTGCGCCCACTGCTCGTTGTTCAAGACAAGAACGCGCACGTCCAGATCGGCCAGCGCGTCCACATCGTCGATGTGGGCACCCGATGCGTCCAACCGAGCCAACGCCGGCAATGCCGCCAAATCTTCGACCCGCACATCGAACCCCGCGACAGTCAGATCCCACAGAGCCGGATGTCCCGCCAGCACAGACAGATCCGCCTGTGCCACGTCGAGGTCCACCGCCTCCACAGTGTCGGGGAACCACAGCCGCACCGGCCCGACCCAGTTGACAGACACCTGCCGCAAGGAGGGGATCGCCGAGAGAGCACGCAGATCGAGTACGTCGGTTTCGTCGCGCACAAACGGCGAACCACCAGAAAAGTAGTAGGTTTTGATACCCCAGGGCAGCCTGTGCGCCGTCCGGCCCATGTCCTGCAGGCTGAGGTCTTGCACGTGCTCGATACCTGGCACTTCACTGAGGGCAGCCGCCAAGTCGAGGCCACCCACACTGACGACCTGTCGGTGATCCACGGTGGATCGGTGGTCCAACCTCACACCGATCCCGTCGCCGCCCCAGTCGGGATCGCCCACTTCGCCGCGCAGCAACGTGCCTAGCGTCTCGGACAGCACAGCGGTTACCGAATCAGCGAAGAAGGCCGGTGGACCATGAAAATCGCGGCCGCTTTCGAGCAGCTGGCCGTATCGGCCGCCCGACGCGGGGTCCAGGTCGACCACACAGTTGTTGCGCGCGAAGTCGCTCGCGATCGGGATCCACCGGTCGGAGTCCAACACCCGACGCACCGTGGCGGGCGGATGCGTCTCGAACACCACGCGATCGGCTATGGAGAACAACGCGCCATCGGCAGACGAATCCATTAGTCGGTGATCGGAGACAACTGTCGACAGCGAAGAAAGGCAATACCCACCGAGCAATCCCATCTCGTTCGGGTCTGCTCCGATGAGCCGATACAGTGCGCGGACATCCTCTGGTAGCCGCACACCCAGCTGGCGCTCGGCGGCAACGATCTGCTGTTCGGAGCACGACTCACCGAACTCGGGCTGACGACCTGTCCGTTGCTGATGCAGGTCGCAGATTTCCGTCACAAGAAATTCGGTGTGCCGCAACACATCCGGGTCGGTGGCTTGGTCGGTCGGGAGAGTGACCGCCAGGGGCTGCGTACCGCCGCGGGGGTGATTCGGGTAGCGATAGTCCGGATCCACCACAGCCTGAGTCGGTCCGACCGACTCCAAATCGAAGGTGTAACTGAACTCGGCGGTCTGGCCATCCAACGCCACTTCCAGCACCAACACGCGCTCCTCGCCCGGTTCGCGCAATGCCCTGTCCAATGCCTCCAGCAGATCCAGGTCGGGCCTCCAGCGCGCCTGGACGTAAGGAATGGTCTTGACGATGTTTCCGGTCGCATATATTTCGATCTGCCAAGTGATCGGCAAATGATCAGCGAAAGCACCATGTAATTGTTGGACCAGTTCCTCGACAGGATCGCTGTGCATGTGGTCAGTGTTCCACCGAGAGTGCGAAAACTATGCCCACTGCCGGGAATATTGCCTACCGAGCCCAGTTCAGAATCAGGTCCGCGATCATTGTCCGTGCCATCACCGATTACTTGCGGCCGGACGCCGAATACAGTTGGTCGACAAGCGACTTCGATTTCCGCAGCGCCCGACTCGAAGACGTCGACTTCGACCGCGCCGCATTCTGTAACCTCCCTCGGTTCGATAACGCCACGTTCACCGGCAACGCCAGGTTCGTCGAGACCACATTCACCGATAGAGCATCGTTCGCCGAGGCCACATTCACCGGTAACGCCGTGTTCGGCAGGGCCACGTTCACCGGCAACGCGAGGTTCGTCGAGACCACATTCACCGATAGAGCATCCTTCGCCGAGGCCACATTCACCGGTAACGCCGTGTTCGGCAGGCCACGTTCACCGGCTACACCAATTTCGGCAGGGCACGTTCGGCGGCGATGCCTGGTTGGCAAACATCCAAGCGCCACCGGAATTCACGACCATGCGACGCTAGTGCCGCGTCCGGATAGCTTCTGCCGTATCGAGCCCTGAGTCCGGGAGTCCGTCGAACGCAGTCGGATGGTGGTTGCCAGGCGGTATTCGACCGCCAAATGACTACGTCGGCGAGCAGCCGGAATGGGTAGCGCAGCAATCTATCTGGACGGGGGTACTAGGTGGCCTCGCGATCAGCGGTGGCGATACTACCCTGGTGCCTCGTCAAGCTACGTACGGTAGGTAATCCGGGAGCCGGATCTTGGAGTCGACGGCGAAGTCGCGCTTGGGTTCGGCGTGCTGGTTGCGCCAGCGGAAGTAGGCGCCGATGGCATCGTCGTGCTCGCCGTAGTTCGAGACTGCCGCGCATGGAGCGCCGTTTCCCGTGCTCGAACTGTCACTACCAGCGACGATCCCAACTCACACCACGATCACGAACTTCGGTCGGAGTACCCACCATGGGTAACACGTCCGAAACCTTCGATCGCAGTATCCGCTTAGGCTCGCACCAGGTAGTGGTGGGCTGCGGTGGCAGCCGGAGGAGAAGGACTGTAAATGGTGCGGGTGAATAGTCGGCTGCGGGCGGCCGTGGGCTTATTGCTAGGTCTGGTAGCGCTGGCGCTGGCGCTGTCGGCGTGTACGACCAAAGAGTCCGACTCCGGGACGCCGACGTCCAGCACGGTGGCCAGAACGTCGACCAGCGGAGCGAAAGCGGTGACACCGACGAGTACGGGATCCGGTGCCGCACAAGGAAATCCGGGCGGATCGCAAGGCGCGGGCGGATCGCAGAGCGCGGGTGGATCACAAGGCGCGGGCGGATCACAGCCAGGAGCCGCGCCCGGCACGGATGGCTGCGACCGAACAGTCCAATGCGGCGTTCCCCCAGTCGGCGGCACCGACAACTGCGACAGCACCGTCGTATGCGGCGCCCCCCCGGTCGGCGGCACCGACAACTGCGACAGCACCGTCGTATGCGGCGAAACCCCGAAGTGCACGGACCAGATCAACTATGCGGGCGATCCACGCCCGAATGCCGAGATCAACAGCATCGGTGAGCGGGATGGCAAGTGCCCCGACCCGATTCCGCCCACGACCACCACATCGGCCGCTCCGCAGTCGACCACGACCACGTCCGAGACCACGACCGCGGCGCCGACGACCACAGTGACCACTTCGCCGGCTGCTGAGACAACGGTCACCACAACAGCGAAGTAGCCGCTGGTCGGCCCGGTGTCGCTGGACTCAACCCGGACCCCTGAGGCGGTCCACCGGGCGAGTTCACCCGCACTGAGCTCGATGGGCAAGGAGTTGCCTCGGGCTGGATGATCCGGGGCGGCTTCTTGCGTGACGGCTGCGATGCACACACGAATGCCGTTGTCGCGAGGGCGACACGGCGGGTTCGTCGGAAACGTCAGGCGGGGCCGACGCAGGCCAGGACCGTGGTTGTCGCTGACATCGATGGCGATGAGTTGCGCGGGGGTCGGTTGCCCACAACAGGTGCTTGCTCGGCGATCTCCCCTCCACGAGGATGGCGGGCGGCGGTGCGGCCGATCTCACCGCCGAGAGGAGTGGTCGTGGTGGCGAAGACGCGGTCGTGGTGGGGGTGGGGGAATGTCGAGGACGCCGTCGTCGGCGCAGAACGGGAGGCGCTGACGAAGCGGGTCGCGGCGATCCTGCCGGGCGCCGATCTCACCGCGCACGAGCCGCCCTCGGTCGAATCGCTGGAGCTGCCCGAACCTCGCGTCACACTGCCCGATTCGCTCGCCGGGCTCGCCTCGACAGACCAGGCCGACCGCGCGGCACACGCGCATGGCCAGGCGTTTCGCGATGTGGTGCGCACTCTGATGGGCGATGTGCAGAATCCGCCCGATGTGGTTGTTCGACCACGCAACGAGGCCGATATCGTCGACGTACTCGACTGGGCGTCGCGGACGGATGTCGCGGTCATCCCCTTTGGCGGCGGCACTTCTGTGGTCGGCGGGGTGGAGCCGAGGATCGGCGACTCCGGTGGCGATCACGACTTCGCCGGTGCGATCAGCCTCGATCTCACCGCACTCGACCGAGTTCTCGAGATCGATCGCACCAGCCGCGCCGCGCGAATCCAGGCCGGCGTACTCGGCCCGGCCCTCGAGGATCAACTGCGCGGCGCGGATCTGACCTTGCGTCACTTTCCGCAGTCGTTCGAGTTCTCCACGCTCGGCGGCTGGCTGGCCACCAGAGCTGGTGGACATTTCGCGACGCTGTACACCCACATCGATGACATGGTCGAGTCGATGCGGGTGGTCACACCGTCGGGCATCAGCGAGTCGCGCCGGTTGCCCGGCTCCGGCGCGGGCCCATCGCCGGACCGAATGTTCCTCGGATCCGAGGGCGCGCTGGGCATCATCACCGAGGCCTGGATGCGTCTGCAAGACCGGCCGCGTTGGCGTGCAACAGCTTCCGTGCACTTCGAGGACTATGCCGCCGCTGTCGCCGCCACCCGTGCGATCGCCCAATCCGGCCTGTACCCGACCAACTGCCGGTTGCTCGACCCCGCCGAAGCGTTCCTCAACGCGGGTGCGGCGACCGGGGGTGGCGTGCTCGTGCTCGGCTTCGAGTCCGCCGACCACCCCACCCACGCAGGGATGGAACGCGCGCTGGAACTGGTCGCCGACCATGGCGGCACGCTCCCCGAGCCCGCGCGCTACACCGAGTCGACAGGGCATCAGGAAGGCGCCGGGGCCGCCGACACCTGGCGCTCGGCATTCCTGCGGATGCCCTACCAGCGCGATGCGCTCGCTGCCCAGTCCATGATCACCGAAACCTTCGAAACTGCCTGTACCTGGGATAAATTCGACAATCTGAAGCAGACAGTGACGGCGGCGGCCAACGAAGCCATCCGATCCGTCGGCGCGACCGGCGTGGTGACATGCCGCTTCACCCACGTATACCCGGACGGGCCGGCACCATATTTCGGCATCTACGCCGCGGGACGCTGGGGCAGCACCCTCGCCCAATGGGACGACATCAAATCTGCTGTCTCCGAAGCACTCTCAGCCGCAGGCGGCACCATCACCCATCATCATGCGGTCGGCCGCGATCACCGCCCCTGGTATGACCGGCAACGCCCGGACCCGTTCGCGCATGCCTTGCGGGCGGCCAAGTCCGCGCTGGACCCCGCTGGCATCCTCAACCCGGGCGTGCTGATCTGAGCGAGCATCCGGGAACTCTCGTCAGCCGGGACCGGAGAAAGGCACGCGCGTCGAATCGGTCACCCAACTCCATGTCTTGCAAAGGCTTACGCGGCAGAGCACCCGTATGCGGGGACCGGCACCGGGCAGGACATCACAGTCGTGGGGTGTGCCCGGTGACTGTGACATCCAGGGTGCTCCCTACCCGGTCCGCGCCGCCTCGCGGGCGAGGATGCGGGCGCGTTGTTCTTCGAACCGAATGACATCGCGAGTGAGTTTTTCGATGTACTCACCGAGTTCTTCGCGGCTGCGTTCGCCGCGTGCGGTGAAGTCGGTGCGCTTGAAGACATTCCATATTTTCAGGACCGGTAGTACGACCTCGTCCAAGTGCTGGCGCAGATCGTAGATTCCGTGCTTGACCATCAATACGCCATTACGACGCCAGTTCGGCATTTTGCTGCCCGGCATGGCGAAGGTCTTGACGATTTTGGTCACCGACTCCATCGTCTGGTCGGGCGCGATGTCGAAGGCCGCGCCGGTGACGTTGCGATAGAACATCATGTGCAGATTCTCATCGGCCGCAATGCGTTGCAACATCCGTTCGGCGATCGGGTCGTCACAGACTCGCCCGGTGCTGCGATGGCTGACCCGGGTGGCCAACTCCTGGAAAGTCACATACGCGACCTGATCGAGCACACCGGCGAAGTTCTCCGGCGCGTGGATACCGAGGGTCAAATACACCATCCGGTCGTTCTCCAAGGCGACGGGATCGATTGCGCGGGTGCACACCAGGTAGTCGCGCATGGCGATGGCGTGGCGGTTTTCCTCGGCGGTCCAGCGGCCGATCCAGGTGCCCCACGCACCCGAGCGCGAGAAGTTCTCGGCGATCACGCGGTGGTAGGAAGGCAGGTTGTCCTCGGTGAGTAGATTCTGGACCATCGCGACTTTGGCGACCTCCGAGAGCCGTGACTGCTCGGGATCCCAATCGTCGCCACCCATTGCCGCGAAGTTGCGGCCCTCGTCCCAGGGCACAAAATCATGCGGACTCCAGTCCTTGACCGTGGCCAGATGCCGGTCGACATTGGCCGCGACAACCGGCTCCAGCTCTTTCAGAAGTTCGAGTTGAGTCAAATCCTTTGCCATGCAGCGCCTTTCGATTCGGTGGAAATAACCACGGAACGTACCGCTGTTCACGCATAACTGACTGTGCGACTTCGCCGCACCCACACCCTAGACGGCTCGATCGGTTTGCTGCGCGTCAGGCCCGGCTCGATTCACCGCGTGACCGACCGCGAGGCGACCCGGTCCGGCACCGAACATCTGCTCATGCCGCGATCCCCCTGTCGGCACGATGCGGGTGCTGGCGTGCGGTGTACAGCAGGGGTTCGTGCTCGACAGCTGGACCGGGCGAGTCAGTTGTGCGAGTGATGACGTGGTAGTAACTGCGTTGGCGTGGCGCGAACGGGTTGTTAGGGTGGCGGCGTGAGTTCTCCGGAGGCGTCCAGAAGGTAGCCGCCCGGCCTGTGTGCCGGGCGGCGTTGTGAGTGCGGTTCCCGCCAGTTGCCAAGCGACTGGCGGAGTTTGGGTATCTCGCAACGCCGGACGATGTTGGTTTCTTGCGATCGGGTGATGGTTCGCCCGATTCCGCAACCCATCCCGGGCGCCGTCTTTGTGACTATGACGCCCTGTATCCGGGGAGTTGTCTCTCTATGCCCATTGTGGTTTTCGTGCTGGCTGTTGCGGTTTTCGCGCAAGGCACATCCGAGTTCATGGTGTCAGGATTACTGGCACAGATCGCCGCTGATGTCGGCGTCTCGCTCGGCACTGCCGGTTTGCTGACCTCGCTGTTCGCTGTCGGCATGGTGTTGGGAGCGCCAGTGCTGGCGATGGTGACGGGCCGGTTGCCGGTCAGATATTCAGTAGTGGCGTTCTTGGGGTTGTTCTGTGCCGCTCATGTTGTCGGCGCTGTCACGACCGGGTTCGCGGTATTGCTGGTGACGCGTGTTGTCGCGGCGGTCTCCAACGCCGGATTCTTGGCGATCGTGCTGGCCGCGCTGCCGCGGTTGGTCGGCCCGGCGATGATCGGACGCGCGACCTCTGTGGTGGTGTCCGGGGTGACGGTGGCCTGCATCGCCGGTGTCCCGGCAGGCACCCTGCTGGGGCAGGTCTGGGGATGGCGTTCGGCGTTCTGGGCCGTTGCCGTCCTCAGCGCGGCAGTGCTCGTGCCGGTGTCGGTGATGGTCGGCCGGGACGGTGATCGGACGGACGGGCAAGGACTCTCGATGCGGCGCGAATGGGCCGTGGTGGGCCATCGGCCGGTCCTTGCCGCGGTTGCGGCCGGGGTTCTGGTCAACGCCGCAACGTTCGCCGGATTCACCTATCTCGGCACGATTACGGCCGGCGCCTCCGGGACGGGTTGGGTTCCGGTCGTGCTGGCCTTGTTCGGTGTCGGCTCGTTCGTCGGTGTGACGCTCTGTGGCCGCTACAGCGACCGCCATCGGCAGCGGATCATTACCGTCGGAACGATTGTCCTCGTTGGGGTCTGGCTGCTGGCCGTGCTGACCGCGCACACACTGATCGGAGTGATGATCATGGCGGCGGTGGCGGGCGCGGGCGCGTTCGGTGTCGGGTCGACTCTGATCTCGACGATCGTGCAAGCCGCCGTGCCGAGGGCACCGCATATTGCCGGCGCCTTGGCGACCGTCGCCTTCAACATCGGTGCCGTTCTCGGCCCGGCGACCGCCGGTTCGGTTGTCGACGGCACTGATCACCCCACCGCGGCGCTGTGGTGCAGCACAACATTCACGGCTGCCGCGGTGGGTGTCGTTGTGGTGGGCCGACGTCGGCGCATCGCGAGGCCGGTCGAGGAGGTGCACGCCGATGCGCGCTAACGCTCAGCGGTCGGCGGTAGGTCGGCAATCGGCCTCGGCCAGCCACCTCTCCACCGCCTTCACCACCGTCGCGGCCGCATTCGGTTAGTCGCGGTGGGCTGGCCTGAGGCCGGGATGGACTCCCGGCTGGAGGCCGTTCGCCACTGACGCTTGTTGGAGAAGTTCGGTCAGCGTCGCGCGCTGGGCCGGGTCGAGCGCACGCAGAATTTCGGCGTCCAGTCCGGCGACGATCCGCTCAGCCTGCGCGATCGCCTTGTTTCCCGCGGGCTGGAGGTAGACCGCGTGGGCCCTGCGGTCGGTCGGGTGTTTGCGGCGCTCGACGAGCCCGCGCTTCTCCAGTTCGTCGACCAGCCCGACCATCACGTTGCGGTGAATGCCCAACACCTCGCACAACTGCTGCTGCGACCGGCCGTCGTTGGCGCCGAGCATGCGCAGCATGCCGAAGTGACGCGGGCTGATGCCGAGGGGGGCGAGTAGTTCGGTGAAGCGGTTGGTGACATGGAATCCGAGCTGTCCGAGCAGGAAGGCGGGGTGCTCGGACAGGGGCACGGGGGGCGGATCGGCGTCGGTCACCCACCCAGCATAACGACAATTAATGCACATGAAATGATTGCACTCTTGATTGATAATCACTCTAGGTGCATAGTTTGAGGAGTCGCCGCATCCGCACCGAAACGAAGAGAGCCGCCCCGTGCACACCGTCATCACCCCCGACGCCGAGGCCCCACCCACCCTCGACCCACGCCGCTGGATAGCCTTCGCCGTCGTGCTGGCGGCGGGGTTCATGGATCTACTCGACGTCACCATCGTCAACGTCGCCGTGCCGAGCATCCAGACCGATCTCGGGGCGCAGTACTCCCAGATCGAATGGATCATCGCGGCCTACGTCCTCGCTTTCGCCGCCGTGCTCATCACCGGCGGACGCCTCGGCGACCTCTACGGTCGCAAGCGCATCTTCCTGATCGGCATGGCCGGATTCACCCTGGCCTCGGCCGCCTGCGGGCTCAGCTCGGAGCCGGCCATGCTCATCGCCGCGCGATTCGTGCAGGGCGCGATGGCCGGGCTGATGGTGCCGCAGATCCTCGCGATCATCCGGGCCACCTTCCCGGAACACGAACGCGCCAAGGCGATCGCGGTGTACAGCGGCGTCGGCGGATCGGCTTCAGCGGTCGGGCTCTCGCTGGGCGGCCTGCTGGTGCAGTGGGATCTGTTCGATCTGGGCTGGCGGCCGATCTTCCTGGTCAATATCCCGGTCGGGATCGCCGCGCTGATCGCGGCGACGGTGGTCATGCGGGATTCGCGCGCGGTCACCGGCAATGGCTTGCCCGGCGCGGCGAACAGCGCCGCCACCCGACTGGATCTCGGCGGGATGACGCTGGCGATCTCCGCCGTCCTGCTGCTCGCCTATCCGCTCACCGAGGGTCGCCAGTTGGGTTGGCCCGCATGGACTTTCGCCATGATGGGCGCGTCCGCAGTGACCTCAGGACTGTTCGTTGCCTACGAACGACGCCGGACACGGACCGTCGGATCGCCATTGATCGATCTCGACCTGTTCCGATCCCGCCCGTTCGCCATCGGACTCGCGAGCTGGCTGCTGTTCTGGATCGGACTCGGCGGCTTCTTCCTGGTGTGGACGCTGTTCATGCAGGCGGGCCTGGGCTGGTCGCCGATGCGGGCCGGACTGACGGCGGTGCTCTTCGCGGTCGGCGCAGGCATCGGCGCGGGCGTCTCGGTGGGCGTGCTTGCGCCGCGGTTCGGACGCCGGGTGCTGATCGCGGGCGGTCTGGTCAATGCCGGCGGATTCGGTCTCTACGGGTGGATGGCCGCGCATTACGGAGCGTCGATCGCCTCATGGCAGATGGCGCTTCCGCTGATCGTCACCGGTGTCGGATTCGGGATGGTGGTCGCACCGACCATCGATCTGCTGCTGGGCCAGATCCCGGCCCAGGAAGCGGGTTCGGCATCAGGACTGCTCAATACCGGCCAACAGCTCGGCACCGCGCTCGGCGTCGCGCTGGTCGGCGTGGTGTTCTTCGGTCAGCTGGACCATGATTCGGCGCGCGGGGTCGAAGCGGTCACACCACAGGTACGCGCCGAGCTCAGCGCGATGGGACTACCGCCGCAGGCGCAAGACGAGATTCTCGCCAATTTCCTTTCCTGCGTGCAGGATCGGTCCGCCGAGGTCGATCCGACCGTGGTTCCCGACAGCTGCCGCGGCGGCTCCGAACCCGGCAATGACGGTGTGACACGAATACTCACCCGAGCCGGCGCCGAAGCCAACGCGGTGAACTTCGCCAACACCTTCGAACACACGCTCTGGTACGGCATCGCCGTCCTGGCTCTGATGTGCCTGGGCTTCTTCGCCCTACCCAAGAACGCTCGACTGAAGCAGCACGAGCCAACAGATCTCACACCGGCAGGAGTCTGACATGACAGTACTGGCCATCGGACGCGACCAAGACATAGTGAACACGGCGGTCGCGATATTCCAGTCCCACGGATACACGGCAGCCGGGACCATCGCTGCCGATGAAGCACTCGACGCACTCGACACCGACGAGATCACCCACCTGATCATCGGCGGCGGGGTAGAGCCCGATTCGCGAGAACGCCTGAAGAAGCGCGCGGCCGCGCATGGCGTCACCGTGCACGAAGCTGTGCGCAATGGGCGCGGCATCGGGGGTTTCCTCGAAGAGGTGGTGATTCCGTCACTGCACAGGTGACGGAATCGACCGAGCACGACCGGGCGGCCGTCGATGTGGCGGGATCCATGGATCTCGAAGGGGTCGTGGCGGCCTACCGGTAACTCGACGGCAGCTGATCAGGACAACACTCGCGGGCCATCTTCGAAGCTGCTGGACAGATGCGCAGAAAGATGCCGTCGTAATAGAAGTGCGAGACAGTGTCGACGCCGCATACCAAGACAACGGCCACTTCAAGGCGCAGAACAGCTGAACGTAGGAGTCCTCATCGGGCGCGCTCGGCGGGGGTGGGTAATCGACGTCGAGCCGCCACACCGGCGGGTCTTCGGACAAGTTGGGTGAGTGGGGCATGAACCAGTGCGGTCTGCATTCACCGCCGCCCCATTCGAGAGCCAGCTGACCATCACTGCGACGACGCGTCCAGCCGTATTCGATCAAGGCGTGCTCGAATGGTTCCCGCTCCCAAGAGCTCCACCTGCCCGACGTACTCCCTTGCCGACAGGGAGACCTCGGGCATTGTGTGTGCGGCTCTTCAGCTTTCGGCCACGGCCTTCCACATCTTGCTGCGCAGGTCGCGGCCGCGTACGACCTGAATTCGCCACGGTGACAGCCGCAGGATGTGCAGCTTCGGATCGTCGATGTCCTGCCAGAAGTTGCCGAGGGGGTAGCCTGCGCCTTTCGGGCTGGTTTGCTCGTACAGGTCCCAGACGTGCCTGCGGGTAACGAGGTCGTCGAGCGGCACCCAATCGGCCAGTGCATCGGCGTGCACCTGATTCTGCTTCCTGGTCCAGTACGCGAAGCTCGTGTGCGGGTTGGCGGCCAGGTGCGCCTCCTTGACCGGAGTCCGGTAGGTGGCCAGCCAGCCGACAGGGTTCCCGTCGACGATCTCCCAGACCGGAATCAGGACCCTCGAGCGCGGGCGGCCCTTGCTGTCGACGGTGACCATCGTGGCGTAGACAATGTCCCCGATGTAGGCCTCGAACTCGTCGCGGATTTCGTGGAAAGACTTGACGGAGATGGTCATTTCGAGAGCTCCCTTCAGACCTGTGCGAATTGGGTCGAGGCGGAATCCGTGGCCGGTTCGGCGGCGGCGCTACGACGCAGACCGAATGCGGCGACCAGCCCGGCGACGGCCGCGGCGGCCACCGGCACGATCAATGCTGTTCGCACCGCTTCGATTCCGGACTGACCCGCCGTGACGGCCGCGACCTCGACCGCTGTCACCACCGAGATGCCGAGTGCGAAGCCGAACTGGAATGCGGTGTACAGCAGGCCACTTGCCAGCCCCTGGTCCTGCTCCGCGATGCCGTCGGTACCCGCGATGGTGAGCGGACCGTAGACGAGGGCGAAGGCAACGCCGAGCAGCAGCATGGCCGGGAACATGGCCGCGTAGGCCCGGTCGATATCGGTCGGCAGGAACAAGGCGTAGGCGATCGCGCCGAGCACGACACCGCCGAAAACCACTCGCGCATTGCCGAATCGGTCCACCAGACGTGGCGTCAGCACCGGCGCGAGCACCGCGTCGACACCGATCACCGCCATGGCGAGACCGGTCTGCACCGTCGACCAACCGCGCAGCTCCTGAAAGTACAGCGTGGCAAGGAACTGGAAACCCGCGAAGGAACCGACGAACAACAACGCAACCACATTGGTGCGCACCAGGGCTCCCGACCGCAGGAGACCGAGCCGAACCAGCGGGTTCGCGGTGCGACGCTCGTTGACCACGAACAGTGCGAGCGACAGCAGCCCTGCCACGAACACCGCGGTGGTCAACACCGGACCGTCACCGGGATGCTCCAACCGGACCACACCATAGACGAGCAACAGCATCGCGCCGGTGACGCTGAACGCACCGAGTAGATCGAATCCACCCCGCACCCGTTCCGGCACACCGGAATCCCGCACCAGCGGTAACGCCGCCACCAGGATCAGCGCGGACAGTACGACCGGAGCGAAGAACACCCAGCGCCAGCCGAGCGCGGTGAGCAGCCCGCCGACGACCATCCCGAGCGAGAAGCCACCCGCCGCAATACCCGCGTACACCAGCAGCGCCTTGTTCCGCGCGGGCCCCTCGGCGAAGTTGGTGGTGATCAGTGACAGTCCGGCGGGCGCCATGAACGCGGCGGCCACTCCGGTCACGAAGCGTGCCGTCAGCAGCATCCAGCCCTCGGTGGCGAAGCCGCCGAGTCCGGAGAACAGCAGGAATACCGTCAGCCAGAGCAGGAACATGCGCCGCCGCCCGAGCAGATCCGCGGCCCGGCCACCGAGCAGCATGAACCCGCCGTAACCGAGGACGTATGCGGAGACGACCCCGCTCAGCATCCCGGTGGACAGGCCGAGATCGGACCGGATCGACGGCAACGCCACATTGAGCATCGCCACGTCGATGCCCTCCAAGAAGATCGCGCCGCACAGCACCGCGAGCACTGCCCAGGCACGGCCGGACATCTCGGTGAAGACCTCGGCGGGTCTCGATTCCAACATCGAACGACTCCCAACAGACACGGTTACCGATAGTGAGGTCGGTTCCCTCTTGATACCGACCATGAGTCTTCGGCAGAATCGGTAGCCATGGAAGACGGCACTTTGAAGTCACCCGGTTACTGCGGGGATACCGAGGAGGACTACGACGTTCTCCAGTGGGACACCCGCGTCGACTGCGAGGTCAGGCAGATCCTCGACCGCGTGGCCGACAAATGGTCGCTGCTGGTGATCGCCCTGCTCGACCAGCGCAGCCTGCGTTTCACCGAACTGAAGCGCAAGATCGACGGCGTCAGCCAGCGCATGCTCACCCGCACGCTGCGGCATCTGGAACGCGACGGACTTGTCGAGCGGACGGTCTATCCGACGGTCCCGCCACGGGTGGACTACGCCCTGACTCCGTTGGGCGTCAGCCTGCACGCCACCATCAAGGCTCTGGTCGTCTGGACGGAGGGCCACCAGAACGAAATCGCCTCCGCCCGTGACGCTTACGACCGTCGCAGCGCCGAGGAGGAAGCCCCGCAAACCGTGTGACCGGCCTCGACATCCTGATCGTCGGCCGCAGCCGACGCACCACGGACACTGCCACCGAACAGCTTCGATCGCTCGGTTTCACCGCTCACGGCGTGATTGCGGACGACCTAGCCGTCACGGTGCTCGAGGCGGCACCTACCGGCCATCGAAGATGCGGACAAACCGCAGCGCGGTGGGATTGCCGGATCGGCGGGCTGTTCGTCGTACTCCTCACGAGTGAGCCGAATAGCAGTAACGTGACACTGCACCGGGGCCGCCCGAGGCGTCGGGAGCCTTGTCGCGCGCCGCCGATTCGAGGAGTTCGCCATGAGGGCAGCCGTCTGCACCGATAGCAAGTTCACCGTCGCGGACCTACCGACGCCGACGCCAGGGCCAGGACAGGTGCTGATCAAGGTCTCCCGCTGCGGCATCTGCGGTTCGGACCTGCATGCGCGCATGCACGCCGACGAGATGGCCGATCTCGCCGCCGCAACCGGCTACGACCACTTCATGCGCACAGAACAGGGTGTGGTGCTGGGACACGAATTCAGCGGAGAGATCGTCGACTACGGGCCGGGCTGCCGCAAACGCTGGCCGACGGGAACTCGGGTGGTCGCATTGCCGATCGTGCGCCACGACAAACAACCGCATCTTGTCGGCCTGTCGACGGCGGCACCGGGCGGATACGCCGAGCAGGTAGTAGTCCAGGAGTCGATGACATTTCCTGTCCCGAACGGACTTTCGGCCGAACATGCCGCGCTGACCGAGCCCATGGCCGTAGCGTGGCACGCGGTCGGCAAAGGACGCGTCGGCAAGAACCAGAACGCCTTCGTGATCGGTTGTGGCCCTATCGGTCTCGCCGTCATCAGCATGCTGAAAGCGGCGGGCGTACGCACCGTGATCGCCAGCGACTTCTCGCCGCGTCGCAGGGAACTCGCCGCGGTGTGTGGCGCGGATGTGGTGGTCGACCCGGCATCCGAATCTCCGTGGTCCGCCGCTCCGATACCGGGGCGCATCAATGGTGTCACCGATATTCTCAACCTCGGCTTCGACACCATGGAAAAACTGCGTCGCATTCCGAATGTGCCATGGTGGTACGCCTTTCGCCTCGCGCACACGTTGAACGCGGGACCATCGGGTCCGGTCATTTTCGAATGTGTCGGCATTCCCGGTGTCATCGACCAGCTCCTCACCGCAGCGCCGCCGCTTTCCCGCGTAGTCGTTGTCGGTGTCTGCATGGAGACCGACCACTTCCAGCCCGCTATGGCTATCAACAAGGAGATCGAACTTCGCTTCGCCCTCGGCTACGACCCGGGCGAATTCCGCGACACCCTGCACATGCTCGCCGACGGCAAGGTCGACCCGGCTCCCCTGATCACCGGCACCGTCGGTCTCGACGGCATCGACAACGCCTTCACCGCGCTCGGCAGCCCGGAACAGCACGCCAAAATCCTGATCGACCCGACCAGTACAGCGATTGCGCCCTGACCCAATTACCCGGCCCGCGCCGTGATCGACGACACTCGAAGACATCGTTCGGGGTGGTCACACCTTCAGCTGTAGCGACTCCACCCATTTGTTCGGACAGCCGTCGAAGTGGTCCCGCAGGCGCTCCTCGACATGGTGGGGATCCCAGACCGCATGCCGCTCGAGCCCCTGGCATTCTTCGAATGTCGCGGGCGTCTCGCCATATGCCCCGGAAATCGGGTCGCTCCAATAAATGCTGATGGCCTTGGTTATGACGTCTTGCTTGGCGTAACGCTCAACTGCCGACTGTTCCTCCTGGGTGAGCGAGACAACGTCGAGCAGTTCCCAACCGCCGCTTCTCCGGAATGCGTAATCCCTCACGCATACCCTGAAAGCAACTGGAGCGCAGACAATTCGGATGAGATCGATAGTTTCTCCTGGCTTGCCGACGCGGTCGTAGAACTCGACGGATACGCCGGTGAGCTGCCGGCCGTAGGCATATCGGCCATCACCCAGGTCTATCCGCACGATGCGCCCAGGAGCTCTGTTCGCGCGGGCTTTGACGATCTTTCTGTCGTCGGACTTGCGCTGGTCCATTTCACAACCGTCCAGTCTGTTATCGGTCGAGTATTGGGCCGCGGTGGCACGGTGCCGCGCTCAGCCGAGGTGCTGGTCGCGGTCGGCCTGGCGGTCGAGCCACGACGCCCCCGTGGCGTCGGCGCTGGGATATGCCAGTACTGGTCGACCGTGCTCGAGGTAGAGCGGGCGGTCCTCCAGGCGAGCGCGGAAGGCGTGCCACAGCCGGCGCGCCAGCCGGGGCACGACGAAGTCGTCGAGGGTGTCGATGCGAACCCATTGCCAGCGGTCGAGCTCGCCCGGTTGCAGCTCGACCGCCTTCTCGTCGCCGAGGACACCGCAGTCGAAGATGTAGAGAATCTTGTCGCCGTCGTCGGCACTGGGCGCCCAGTCGTGCACCAGAAGTCGCTGCGCGGGGCGGTCGATGCCGAGTTCTTCGCGAATCTCACGGCGGCACGCGGCGGCAGGCGATTCGCCGGACTCGACATAGCCGCCCGGAATCTCCCAGCCACCGCCGTAGGTGGTGTGCACGAGCAACACCTGCTCGCCGTGCACGAACAAGCCACCCGCGGCCAGTCGCACCTGGGCGAACGAATCCTCGACGCTGTCGTTCATCGACTCACGACCTTCGGTTGCGGACCCGGGACGAGCACGACCCTTCCACTTCTACACCGCCGCCACCCGGTCGTACAGAGAACAGGCCACCAGGAGCCTGCGGGCGAGGTCATCCACAGCTCGCCTCTCGTGGGTTCTCGCTCGACCGCTCGACGGACCAGCTACCACCACGGCGGGCGAGGGCGTCGAGGCCCCACCCGCCGTCTCATGGATTCTCACGCGACCGCGAGCACCGCGTTCAACTGGGCGGTGACCTGGGCCAGCACCCGGCCCGCGGTCGCCAGATCCGCGGCCGGGATATCGGCGTAGGCCTGTTGCATCGCGGCCTCGATATCCGAGCGGACCGCGCCGAAGCGGATGCGACCGAGCTCGGTGACACGGACGATGGTCGAGTCCTGGTCGATCAGACCGCCGCTGGTCAGTTCGGCGAGGGTGGTTCGGACGGTGTCGATATCGGTCTTCAAAGCGCCGGTCAACCGACCGATGAGCTGCTCGAGCAGAACCTGATCGCCCGCCGTGGCGGCGACCGTGAGGCCGACCCACTGGTGGTAGGTCATGGCGGGACTGCGCAGAATTTCGTCGAGCATCGCGCGGTGTGCGTTCTCCGCCTGGCCGAGGACCTGCGGGTTCAGTGTGACGACGGTAGTCATGGTGAGTGCTTCCTTCCGGTTGTCTTGCCTTCACCCTGTTTCGACACCGGATTCGCGTCGGCTGTGACCGCACGCGGCAGGCAGTTCCTGTGAGTCCGATCACGTATCGAGCGATCGGCAGGACGGCGTCGCGTAGTCGTTGATCGCGACCGTGCCCGCGACTCGCTGCGGTGCGACGCCGATCATGCCGTGCCAGGGCAAATAATGCAGTGGCCCAGCCGGTCAGGTGTTCAGCTCGGCAGGAGGTCGAGAATGCCTTCCGCGCTGCGGGCCACGGTGAGGCAGGCCGTGCTGGTCAGCTGATCCGCGAGTGGATGCTTGGCTCGGGTTCGCCATTTGCGGACGGCCGCGACGGCCTGCGCGCGCTGCTGCTGCGGCGAGGCGCCGATCGGGAGGCCGAGACGCAGGTGCGGTGCGACGCCGGATCCGCCGATCAGTCGATGGAGTTCGGCGAGATCGTCTGCGGGGAGCGTCAATTCGTCGGTGCGCAGGCGGCCGAGGAGACGCAGCTCGGCGAAGCCGTGCACGTCGGCGAGCAGGGTGCGTACTCGGGGCAGCAGTTGTTCGGCGGCGGCGCCGGGGTAGGCGGTGAGTACACGAGCCAAGACGGTCAGTGCGGAATGCGCCTTGAGCTGGTCGGCGCGCTGGCCGAATTGGACCTCCAGCACCGAACGCAATTCATCGACGCCACTACGGCTGGTCAACTCCGCTGCCAATGTGGCCGAATCACGGACGCCGAGCCGAATCAGGGTGACAGCCATCCGGATTCCGAACATGCCGAACCGCTCGGCCAGTCGCGCGCGCAGCTGCGGCGGCACCGGAAGCGCGATATCGGCGCGCGCGAAGCGATCCGCCGAGAGCAGCGCAGCGCTCAACTCGTCGACCGGAACACCCGCCAACGCCTCGAAGGCCGCGAACTCCTGCTGACGCAGCGTCGCGGCAGCGAACGCCAGCAGTCCGGCGACCGGAATCACTGCCTGGCACAAGCCGGTTCGCTCCAGCTCGCCGGCGAAGCGCACCGCGACATCGCGAGCGGAATGCAACGCATCGATCCGGCCCGCCCCGATCTCATCGGCTCGCGAGACGACGCCGACAACGCCGAGTGGGCCGGACACTCCCGAATCACCCGTTGCACCGGCACCGACCTGCTCGAGGAACTGAACATCGGCGGCATCGAGCCTACGCAGCAGATACACCACGGCATCCGCACCGGGAATGGCGATGTTCTCCGGGGTGTCCAGCGAGGCGTCGCCCGGAGTGAGCAGTCGCGCGGTGCGCTGCGACACCTCCCGAGACAACGACGAAGTGCCGGGTGTATCGATGATCGTGGTGTGCGCGAGCGCGGCCGAGGGCCATTCGACCTCGAGATGGTCGACCTCCCGCGGCGCGGGCGCGTCCCAGGTCAATCGGTCCAGGTCGAAGGTCAGCCCGTGGGCACCACTGCCGCGCCGCACCACCACATTCGCCCGGGCGCCATCGGGCGCGTGCGCGGTCACACTCGGTGTCGAGCCGTACCGATACCAGGTAACCACCCGCGTGCACTCGGTAGCGTCGGTCGGCGCGATGTCCTGTCCGACCAGGGAATTGAGCAGCGTCGACTTACCCGCTTTCAGTGAGCCCGCCAGCGCGACACGTAATGGCTGATCCAGTCGCCGCGCGCAGTCGGCGAGCAACGCGCGCGGGCGCGGTTCACCGGCAAACGCCTGACGGGCCGCGCCGACCAGCTGATGTGCCTCGGCGACGATCCCGGGTGCCATCCGGGCATCGATTCTCATCGGCCCACCGTACCGACCTGCCCTTCCGACGGCGCGGAACGCTCGATCACCCGCAGGGTCTGCATGGCATCGGCATAGCGCCGCAGCTCCGCGACCACCCGCAGCTGCCGCTCCAGCACCGTGCACCGCTCGGTGCGCCGCGTGGATTCCATCGTCGCCGCCTCCTGCGCCGCCCGCAGCGAATCGTCGATCGAACGCAGGCTGCGCGCGGCGACGCCGGTGTAGTGGTCGCGCAGGGCCCGATGGATGCGGTGCAGCCGGTCCTTGGATTCCTTGCCCGCCTGGAAGGCGACATCATCGACGAACCGCCGAACCGCGATCTTCGCCTCGTTCCGTCTACGCGTCATCCTGGCCTGCTTGTCGTCACGGAAAGCCTTGCCGCCGACCAGCAGACCCGCGCCGAGCGAGAGCGGGTTGAGCAACGCGAGCCCGGCGAAGGTGCTGGCGAGGCCGACCATCAGCACACCGCCGTAGGAGCCGCGCATTCCGACCAGCAGTTTGCTGCCGAGACCGATGTCGGGCTCCAGGTCGGCGAGGGTGCCCGATCCGGCGCGGCTCTCGTCGGTGTCGAGGCCGGGGTGCACGTCGGGCAGGTCGACGGCATCTATTTCGGTGAAGTGTTCGGCGACCCGCTCGGCGAGTTGCACCGCGCGGGCATGCGTCCACAGCAGGTTGTCTCCGAGTGCGGTATCGATCGTGCCGGTGAGCCATTCGGCGATCCGGCCCCAATGTCTGCCGGGATCATGGGCGTCGATCCACTCCTCACCGGTTCTGGCGATAGTGCGCAACCGGTCACGCAGGTCGTGATCGACATCGCCTGCCAGGTCGGTGATTCCGTCGGCGAGTGTCAGCTGCCATGCCGCCGTGCGACGGTGCAAGTCCTCGGCCGCAGTCCTGGCCGACTGCAATTCACGCACGGCAGCAGCGCCCTGCTCGGGATCGCGCAGCGCGACCAGTTCACTGCCAAGTGCGAGCGCCAAATGTTCTGCGGCCGAATGGATATCGCGCGCCACCGCGAGGCGGGTCGCGGCCACATCGCGGGCGACCACCTGCTCACGCAGGAATTGATAGAGCAGGCCGAAGCCGGATTCGATGCCGAGCTGCTGATCCTGCAACCGCATGGCGTGGCTGCGCAGCAGCGCGGAGACCGGGATCATCGGCACCTCGAGCCGCGCCCACTCCAGGTGGCGAAGGTCGGCCTCGTGTACCTGCCGCCAATGCGGGTACAGGTCGGTTTTGGTGAGCAACAGCGCGACCGTCGGGCACAGTTCGCGTACCTGGCGCACAAAGGCGAGCTCCGGCTCGGTGAGCTCGGTCGAGGCGTCCGAGAGCACCAGCACCGCGTCGGCGGCGGGCACCATGCCGAGCACACTTGCCGCATAAGAACTTCCGTGCCCGCCGACGCCGGGGGTGTCCACCAGCACGATGCCGTCGGCGAGCAGCGGGTTCGGCACTTGAATCTCCAGTCGGAGAATCCGGCGGCCCTCGGCAAGCGGTGATCGTGCGGTGATCGTGCTGATGTCGTCGACCGAGACCGGGATTCGTGCCTCTTGCCCACCGCCGTGACCTGTGACGACCAGCTCGGCCCGTGGTTCGGGCCCGTGCGAGAGCACGGTCGTCACCGTGGTTGTCGCATCATCGCCCACCGGGCAGATATCGAGGTTCAACAGTGCGTTGACGAACCGGCTCTTGCCTTGATCGAGCTGTCCGGCGATGACGATTCGCCGCCGCGGATCACGGACCCGATCGGCCGCCACTTCCAGGCGGCCGACCAGGTCGGTGCGACCCGCGGCACGCGCCGCGGCGATGGTTTCACCGAGTACCGAAAGCAGCGGTATCGCGGGTGGTGTTGCCTGTGGTGCGGGTGTCCCCATCGCGTTATCGCTCTCCCTCAGTGCAGGAACGCATCGCCGTGCAGGTCCCCGGCACCGTGTTCGGCGACGTCGGCACCCCCATGTGTGTCGGAGAACAGGCTGGAATCGCCGTGCGCATCGACCGAACTGTCCAGGCCCGAACCGAACGCACTCGAAACATCCAGCGACGACCAGGTATTCGCGGTCGAAGAAGCGGTCGACCCGATATCGCCGCCGAGATCCGCCGCGCCGTGTGCCCCGGCGTCCGCCGCACCATGCGCTCCGGTCCCCACCGAAACACCCGCCCCCGCAGCCGTTTCCAGCCCGGAATGCACAGTTCCACCAACACCTGTGGACAACCCGCCGCCGAGATCGCCTGCCGTGCCGATCCCCGTCGACAATCCATCGTCGATCGCGCCGCCGATCCCTGTCTCGAGGCCGGTGCCCAGGTGTGTCCCCGCGTCCGCAGCACCACCGACACCAGCGGACAGGCCCGTATCGGCAGCAGCGCCGATTCCCGTCGAAAGTCCCGTCTCCAGCCCACTCGCCGTCTGCGCACCGGCGCCAAGGGCACCTCCGAGGCCGGCGGCCAGGCCGGTGTCCGCGTGCGCGCCCGCATCGACAGCACCACCCAGACCTGCGCCCGCCTGCACACCAGCGTCGAGACCGGTCGACACTTGGCCACCGGCGTCGAGGGCGCCGCCGATGCCCGTCGTCAACCCCGTCTCCAAGCCCGTGCCGACGTCCACCGCACCGCCGAGACCGGTGGTCAGTCCATCACCCAGATCAGCATCGGCACCGAGCGCGGCGGACAAACTGGATTCCAGCCCGGCCCCCACCTGTGCACCGGAACCAACCGTGCCACCGAGACCTGCCCCCAGCTGCGTTCCCGCATCGAGGACACCAGTGAGGCCGGTGGTGACACCCGCACCAAGATCGGTTCCCACCTGGGCTCCGGCATCAACGGCTCCGTCGAGCGCCGTCTCCACACCGGTCACCGTTTGCGCACCTCCGTGCAGCGCGCCGTTCAGCCCGGTCGAAATACCGGCACCGAGATCGGCGCCTGCCTGCACAGCGCCCCCGACACCGGTCCCGAGGTCCACACCCGCGCCCAGAACACCATCGAGGCCCGCCCCCACATCAGCACCCGCCTGCGCGCCCGCACCGAGCACACCGCCGAGACCGGTGGACAAGCCCGCCTTCACATCGGTCCCGAGCTGAGCACCCGCATCGAGCACACCCTCGAGGCCGGTGGTGACACCAGCGCCCAGATCCGTTCCCAGCTGCGCGCCGGCGCCGAGAGTGGCACCGAGCCCGGTTTCGAGGCCGGTCGCGGCCTGCGCGCCCGCGTCCAGCACACCACTGAGATCGGCCGCGACATTCCCGCCGAGACCAGCACCGGCATCGACTCCGCCCGGCAGGCCGGTGGACAACCCGGCACCGAGGTCCGCGACGACCTGCGCGCCCGCGCCGACGACCGCACCGAGGTCGGTGCCCAGTGCACCGCCGAGGCCGGCCGTCAGGTCGGCGCCCGCATTCGCGAGGCCATCGAGACCTGCGGAAACACCGGCGCCGATGTCGGCACCGAGTTGCAGGCCCGCGCCGATCGCGGTGTCCAGTCCAGAGGTCAGATCGAGGTCGACTCCGGTTCCGGCCTGCAAGCCGAGGTCGATATCGTTGCGCAGACCGCCGCCGAGATTCAGGCCAGCGTCGGCGGCGGCGCCTGCTCCGGCGGTGACCGCAGCGACAGCGCCTGCGTTCACCGCGGCCTGCGAACCGGCCGCGATGATCGACGACAGCTGCGAGCCACCGCTGACCAGCGCCGATTCCGCGACCATCGGGGCGACGGCGGCGATGTCCTCGGGCGTCACATCGGGCAGACCGGCCGCGACCAGCGCCTGACAGGGGTTGGCGCAGTAGGCCACCGCGGCGTCGTGGTGGCGTAGCAGGTTGAGAATGAACTCCAGAATCGCGTTGGGCGTCATCGAAATCATCTCCTGGATGAGCGGACCCTCGCGATCCGCGGTCGTTGGAATGCATTTCACGCTAAGGACCCAACGCGTTACTTCGAAACGGGGCGAACCCCTACTGTCCGCCGTCGATACCCGTTAGGGACCGGAAGACCATTAGGGGAATTTCCCCGAACATGCCCCGATTCAGTAACGGCGGACCGCCAGCAACCGACAGAACTGACGGATCCACAAGATCCACCCACACGAACACGGAGCCCTTTTCCGCAGCGGTGGGACACCCAACAGCGCCATCGGACCAGACAGTTTTTCGAACGGGGTTCTCGAATGACAGAGCGTCTGGCGCTCGGCATCACAGTCGGAGCGTCGAATTCGGTCGCCGTCGCGGCGACCGGGGATATCAGTGATGGGGTTGACGGACCCGCAGGTAGCGGCGCTGTTTTGACCCGCCCGAGCGTCCTGCGCCTGGGCGCGGACACCACGCCCGCCTTCGGCACGGACGCCCGCGCCACCGGCAGGCATTCCAGCGACGTGGTGCTCGAGGGCTTCCTCGACCGGGTCGGCGATCCAGTCGGCATCCTGGCCGAGGACGGCACCAGCTACGGCGCGGCGGACCTGATGGCCACGGCCGTCGGTTGCCTGATCGACGAAATCGATACCGAGGCAACGCAAGACGGCTCGGCCACGATCGCGTGCCATCCGGCGTGGTGGTCGCGGCACACCGTCGATATGCAACGCGCCGCGCTGGATAAGGCGGGCCTGCGTGAGGTGACCCTTGTTCCGGAACCCACAGCGGCGGTGCGCTGGCTCGAAGCCACCCACGGCCCGCTCGGCGACGGCACGGTGGTCGTCTACGACCTCGGCGCCACCGGGTTGACCGTCTCGGTGGTCCGCACCGGCGAACAGGCGGCCCTGCTAGGCACACCACTGCGTACCACCGATGTGGCCGGCGCCGAATTCGATCTGCTGACCATGCGCTACGTCCTGGCTAACGCACTTCGCGGAAATGAATTCGATCCGTTCGACCCGGTCGTCGAGCGTGAATTGTCGGCATTGCGTGACCGGTGCAGAAATGCGAAAGAAGAGCTTTCCATAAATACCGCGACCGTGGTTCCGGTGCGCTTGGATCCCGTCGATCGGCGCACCGACAACATCCGGCTGGTCCGCGGCGAGCTGGAGGATCTGCTGCGCGGACCGCTGCTGAGCTCGATCGAACTGGTCCGGGATGCGGTGCAACGCGCCGGACTCGACATCGGCGATATCGGCCGGGTGCTGCTCACCGGTGGCGGCGGCGCGATTCCACTGGTTGCCGAACTGATCTCGACCGAGTTCGGCCTCCCGGTTGTGGCCGCGGCGCAGCCGGCACACACCAGCGCTCGCGGCGCCGCCGTGCTGGCCACGGATCTGCTGGCCGCCACAGTAGATCGCGAGCCGCTCGTCGCCGCGGTAGCGGTCGTGGCGAATGCCCCGGCGAAAACCGAAGAGCTACCGACGGTGTCGTGGCAGGACAAATCGCCGCCGAAGGCGGCCGCGCTGCCCGGCTCACGTATTCGCAACCTGACCGGCAGGCAGCGGGCCGCCGTCGTCGCGGGGGTGGCGGTCGTTATCGGGCTGCTGGCCACCGGCACCGTCGCGATCGGCACCGGGGCCCAACCGGAGCCGAGCCGTCCCGTATCCACCGAACAGACCACCGCAGGCACGTCGGACGCGGCGGCAACCACCGGCGCGGGAACCGGCAACCCACCGGCTCCCGCCGCAGTCGCATCGGTGGCGGACCCGGCCGGTATCGACTCGAAACCCGAAGCAGGACAACCCGGCTCCGCACCGCCGGACGCGGCATCGGTGGCCGTGGTGAACAGTGGGCCCGTTCCCGACCAGGCCGTGGCGAGTCAACAAGCGACCGGTCAGCCCGCACCGGCCAGCCCGCCGCCCGCAACGCCCGGGGCATCCCAACCAGCCCCGCAGTCACCCGCTCCGGCGCCCGCTCCGGCGCCCGCCCCCGCGCCCGCGCCGAAGCCGCATAGTCCATCGCCTGCCGACGCACTGAACAACACCGTCGACGGAGTCGTCGATGGTGTCGACGGAGTCGTCGACGGCGTCGGCGGCATTCTGCGCGCGCCCGGCCAGATCGTCGGAGGCTCCGGTGGCTGATATCGCGTTCGATACCCTCCCGTGCGCCCGCGAGATCTTCCGCGAACTGGATGCCGCCGATCAGCGCCCCGTCGTGTACCTCATCCGAGGCCGCTCGGGCACCGGTAAATCGATGTTGCTTTCGGTCATCCGCACCCGCCTGCAGGCTCGTGGGATCGCACTGCAGGACCATCCCGCGCTGCCCACCGCGCTCGAGGTCGGACCCGGCCACACCGTCCATTCGATGGTCGGTGCGCGTAGCGCGGTCGGTGCCGAGGCAGGCAATGGGGGCCGCGCATCCCGTATCCTGCCCGCCGCCGACGCCAGGCAGGCTCGCGCCGAAACCACACGGGCGCGGCCGGCCCTGATCATCGACAACGCCGAGACCTTGAGCCACGCCGAGCTCGAAAACCTCTGCGCGACAGTCGCATCCGGCCGCTACACGATGGTGATCGCCGCCCAGCCCCGCCCACACGACCCGTCCCTGCGCAAGCTCGCCGACACGGTGGCGCGCCGCGGCCGGGTGGTCGACCTGCGTGCCCTCGGCGTAAGCGATATCGCGCCGTTCGCCCGCGAGCTCGGCATGGCGGTACCGCGCCCGGTGGCGCAGCACATCCACCTGCAGACCGCCGGCAATCGCAGTGGCGTGGTCGCGGCACTCACCGCGGCCTGTTCGGCACGGCTCGACGCGGGTGTCGGCGCCGTCGACGACGCGGTCGCGGGCTGGGCACGCGCCATGTTGGACAACGTGGCGCCCGACCTGCTCGAGACCATGGTCGTGGCGACCACCGGCACCGGCCTCGATGCGACCGAGCTGGCCGAGGTGCTCGGCATCGACACGGCCGCCGCGCAGGATCTCATCGATAGAGCCCGGGCAAGCGCCCTGGTGACCGATGCCGATCTGCTGCTCGGCCCCGCCATCGCACCCCTGCGCACGGTGCTCGGCGACCGGCGGTTCGTCGCGGTCCAGCGCAGGCTGCTGACCGCGCGATTGGACGCGGGCCTCATGCGCGACCACACCGCGCTGCAACTGGCCGAATCCGGCGTGCGCGACCAGCAACTTGCCGAATTCCTGTGTGCCGCTGCGGCAAAGGCGGGTCGCGACGCGGTGCGCTACTACGCCGCGGCCGCCGCGGCAGGCGCCGACCCGGACATCATCGCGCTGCGCTGGGCCGAGGCGGCAGCCTGTATCGGCGACAGCGACACAGCGATGCGTCTTGCCGAACCGGTGCTGGTCCGTTCGGGTGTCAGCGCACCAGAACTCGCCGCGGCCGTGCGGATTTGCGCGGCGGTGCTGACACGACGCGGTCTGGTCGGGCGGGCGGCGCAGTTGTACTCCTGGCTCGGATCTCACCGCATCGGCGCGGATTGGGCGGTCGGCGCGACCGTTCTATACCTCGCGGGCGATGTACGTGGCGCCGCGGAGATGTCGCATTCGGCGACGCAGTGGCCACCGACCGAGGCCAACGCACACGCTCGGCTGATCGCCACAGCACTCGCACAGACCATTGTCGATCACGAAAACGGTACCGCCGCAGCGGTTTCCGCGGTCGTCCACGCGGCGCAGGCCGATTCGGGAGTCGACAGGTTCCTGCCGTGCACCGCGGTGTCCATCGCGACTCTGCTGTGCCTGGGCACCGGTGAACCCGGCCGCGCGGAGGATGCCGTGCGCAGGGCCACCGCAAGCGGCCTGCGCTGTCACCAACTCCAGGTGCTGCAGGCGTGGGCCGCGATGCTCGGCGGCGACGAGCAGACGGCCGCGGCGACCGTCGCGGCGTTGCAACCGGGTTCGCTCGATATCCGCGACCAACTGCTCGCCCACGGCGTCGCCGTCGGCCTGGCACGGCGCAGCGGCGATCACGCCGCACTCGCCACGGCTTGGCGGGCTGCCTATCCGCTGTTCGACGACGTGGAGGCCGACCTGCTCACCATGCTGCCGATCGGCGAGCTGTGGCTCGCCGCGATCCGGCTGCGCGACGAGCGCCGGATCGCGCCGCTGGTGGAAGCCTCGTTCGCCCTGCTCCGACGCCTGGATCAACCGCCGGCCTGGGCGAATTCCTTCCACTGGTACGGCGTGCAGGCCGCGATCGCACACGAGAGTCCCGCAGAGCTGCTGCCGCACGCTCGGCTGCTCAAGACCGCGGCCGAGGCGGGCGACCGGTATGCCGCCGTGCTCGTCGACGCGGGCCGCACCTGGGTGCTCACGCTGCGCGGGCAGGTCGCGGTCACGCAGGTGCGGGTGGCCGTCGCCGGGCTCAGCGAGATCGGGCTGACCTGGGACGCCGCCCGGCTCGCCAGCGAGGCCGCGCTCGCCGCGGGCGACTCCACGACCGCGACCGCACTGCTCAAGCTGGCTCGCGCGGTTCGCTCCGATGCGCGTCCGCAGGAGCCCGCGGTCGGTCCGCCGGCGCCCGGCGCGGCGCCGAATGGTCGGGAGCTCGCCGCGTCCGCACCGGCAGCGACGGCGATCCTCAGCGAACGCGAACGGGAAGTCGCCGAACTCGTACTGCTAGGTTTGACCTATCGGGAGATCGGCGCACGCCTGTACATTTCCGCGAAGACGGTAGAGCATCACGTCGCCCGCATCCGGCGCCGTATCGGTGCCAGGTCCCGTTCGGAGCTTTTGTCTATGCTCCGCGCCATGGGACACGGCTCGCTGCTGGTGTGACGGGTCGCGGACTGATCCGAAGCGAGGTAACGAGGATGGCCACAGGCGTCGGCCTGCGCATCGCCGAGAACAATTGCACCGCGGCGATTGTTACCGACGCCGGTGAACCGCAATTCATCATCCGCGAGTCGATCCTGTACATGTCCGACGACGGCGACACCGTCCTGGGCGGACCGGCGCCGGCCGATCACTCGCATTCCATCACCGAGTTCGTTTCCCGGGTCGGCGATCCGGCCGGTATCCCGGTCGACGATGGCGAGGCCTACCGTGCCGAGGACCTGGTTGCGACAGCACTGTTCTGCCTGATCAATATGGCGGCCGAATATTTGAACGGCCCGGCCGAGTTCTATGCGACCCATCCCGCCGAATGGCCGCCGCTCTACGTCCAGGCCTTGCGCGATTCGCTCGACTATCTCGGCCTGCGCTCGGTGGTGCTGGTCAGCGAAGGCGACTTGCCCGGCACCGATATCGGCGACCCGGAGGCGGCGTTGGCCTACGACGCCGCCCGCGCGGCGCTGGCCTCGGTGCTGGCGACACCGGCGGGCAGCACCCCGCCCGATCCGAGCGACGCCGAGAACTCGACCGTGGTCACCGACGTGATTCCCGCGGTGCCCGCCCCCGGGTCGCAACAAATGCAGGCCTACTCGGCGGCGTTGCCGATCGCCGACCCGATCCTCGCGCAACTACCGACCCAAGCGGTGCCGCAGTCGCCGGCCGCGCCGAAGACCACCGCTCCGAAGACCACCGCAGAGCCCGGCCGCACCACTCCGCTGCTGATCGCGGCGGCGGTAGCGATCGGGTTGGTGCTCGGTGGTTTCGGCGTATCGGTGCTGTTCCGCGATACCGGAAAGACCCCGGTGCCGACAGTGCGCGACGCCAAGTCCGACCCGGTGAGTGTGACCCCGACGCCACCGGCGCCACCGGTCGAGCTCCCCACCGTGCCCGTCACAACACCCCCGCCGACCACGGAACCGGTGGTCATCACCCGCACGGTCGAGTCGGAAACGACCGAGCCGCCGGTCCCCACGACCACCGAACCACCGGAAACCACCACCGAGCCAACGACGACCGCGCAGCGGACAACCACCGCCCGGCCGACTCGAACCACCAACCCCTTCCGTTACATGGTGCCCACGCCGTGGCGACGGCCCACCACGGAGATCACACGTCCTCGCTGATTTAGTAGAGCCCAACCCCGGTTTGTGCCCTAAAGTGATCCGCTGACCGGTGTTGCCGGAAAATTTTCCGACCACCGGTCTGTTGCTGGACGAGGACTGTGCGCCAACGGATTCAGCCTGTGGCCCACGGATGTAGCTGGCACACCCCGTGCCGACGAAGGGACTTCATGCGCAAGTTGGTGGCGCGCAGCGCCGCGGTCAAGGCAGCAGCAGTCGGATGCGCCGCGACCGTTTTCCTCGCTCCATTCCTCGGCGTCACCACCGCATCGGCCACCCCGACGCAGCTGCCCGCGGAAAATCTGCCCGCCGAATTGGTGCAGGCTATTTCGCGTGATCTGAAGATGACACCCGCGGAGTATCTGGAACGGTCCGCCCGCGCTCAGCAGCTCAGCGAATACGCGCGTGACTTCCGGTCCGAACGTCCCGATTCCTACGCAGGCGCGTGGATCGGCACCGACGGCAAGCCGTTCGTCGCGGTCACCTCGCTGGATGCCGCCAAGATCGCCTCGGCCGCCGGTTACCAGACCCGCCTCGCTCCGGTCTCGGCGAACGCACTGGAAAACTCCCTGATGCAGCTGAATCAGTGGATCAACACGCTGCCGCGTGAGCTGTCCAGCACGATCAACTCCGTCGCCGTCGACTTCCTCAACAGCCAGCTCGTCCTCACCGTCGCGAACACCCCGGCCGGCCATGTGCTGAACCTGCCGACGCTCATCGCCAACGTGAAGGTCATTCTGTCGCCGGGCAGCGGCGGCCCGATCGAGCGCCGCCCGATGGGCGGCGACACCTACATCAGCGCCCCCACCTCGCTGCACAATGCCGAGCTACGCAGCGTCGATGTGTGCTCGTTCGGCTTCAACGGCGTGGACGCCGCGGGCACTGCGCTCAACATCAGCGCAGGCCACTGCGATCCGAACCTCGGCAAGGGCGACCAACAGGCAGGCGTCTACCTGCCCAACGTCAAGGACATTCCGAACAGCCCCGAGGTCGGCACCTTCGTGCGGGCGAAGCTCGGCGGGCCGACCGCATTGGACTATTCGGTCATCAAGCTGAACGAGCGCGCGGTCAAGGCCGGCATGGATCAGCCTTCGGTGCGCGGCTCCAACGGCACCACACTGACCATCACCGGCACCGCCGACCCGGTAACGGGTGCGCCGGTGTGCAAGTCGGGGCAGTCCTCCACCTTCACCTGTGGGTTCGTGGTGGCAGATCGCGTCGAGACCCAGCTGTTCACCGCAGAAGGGGTGAGCAAGACCGTGCGCGGCTTCGCCAGCTCGGCGTGCACCCTCGGCGGCGACAGCGGAGGCGCGATCTTCACCGGCACCCTCGCGCTCGGCATCACCAGCGGCTCCAACGCCGCCGATGCACCGAATTGCAACGACGCGAACGTCGGTCTGGCCCAGTACGGCGGCACCGCCTCGCTCGGCATTCCGATCCGTGCGATCCTCGCCGACATCGACGAATCCTCGGGCGGCGGACTCGGCAGCGGTGTGGAGTTGCGTACCAAGCAGGCTGCCGGATAAGCGGCTGCCTCGCTGCGCTGGGCCCAGCAACGGCTACGGCTATGTCGCCTTCGCTCGGCCCAGCACAGCTACGTCACCTTCACATCGGCCCAGCGCGGCTACGGCCGCGTCGCCTTCACGTCGGCCCGGCTCGGCTGTCGGCGGACTTCGTCCGATAGCGCGACCAGGCCTGTCAGAGCCCGCTCACCCGGGACGTGTCATCGGTTACGTCCACGTCGACCGAATCGTCACTCCGTGATAAGTAGGCAGGCCCGGGCCGGAGCCCATATAGTCTGGGAATGCTCCTGCCACGTATAGGTCAGCTCCGATCAGCTGCGCGACAGACCCGGGTCCGAAAATCAGTAATCGCCGCCTCGGCGGCGATTCTGCTGTTCGGTCCCACAGCAGCAGTAGCGACGGCACAACCCGACCCGAATGCGGGACTTTCGCCCGAGCTGGCAGCGGCCGTGGCACGCGATCTGAAGATCTCGCCGGAGGAGTACCTGCACCGCGCCGACCTGGCCCAGCAGGCCGCGGCCTTCGCCACGACCGCACAGCGTCAGTACCCCCAGGTTTTCGCCGGTTCGTGGCTCAACGACGCGGGCCGTGTCGTGGTGGCGCTCGCGCAGGGATCCGGCATCGACGACGCACGCAAGGCCGCCGATTCGGCCGGATTCGAAGTTCGCAACGTCGCCAAGAGCGAGGCTGCGCTGCGCGGTGAGAAGACCGCGTTCGAGCGGTGGCTCGACGGGCAGCCCGAGGCGGTGTCCGCGCTGGTGCGCGGCGCGGTGATCGACACCGTCAACAACAGCATCGCGGTGCGGGTCGACCAGCCTGGTCTGCCGATGCCGAGTTTCATCGATCCGGCGCGGGTCATCGTGATGGCTCCGCCGGTGGCGAGCGAGCCCGCGAACCTGCCGCGGGCCGGCGAGATCGCCGGTGAGGCCCGTGGCGCGCTGTCCGGCGGCGACGGCTTCGCCTCGATCGGCGGGGACACGTCGCTGCGTTGCTCGTTCGGCTTCAACGGCACCGACCGGTCCGGCAACACCGTGAACATCACTGCGGGCCACTGCAACCCCGACATCGCCTCGGCGGGCAGTGGTAATGCGGCGGGCGTTTTCGAGCTGCACGGCGATCGCGCGGGCGCGCAACTCGGCACGTTCCAGAAGTCGGTACTCGGCGCGCAGGACTACTCGATCGTTCGGATCAACGACCAGGCCAAGGGCCGCTTCGAGAACAACGGCGTGCGGGTGCCCGGCCGGGGGCCGGTGCTCGTCGACGGTATCGCCACGCCGGTCGTCGGTGCGCCGGTCTGCAAGTCCGGTTCGCGTACCGGCTTCAGCTGCGGTGTCGTCAATGCCGTCGACCAGACCGTGCAGGTCGGCGATCGTGAGCTCACTCAGAGCTTCTCGGCCAACATCTGCGCGCTGCCAGGCGACAGCGGCGGCCCGATCGTGACCGGCCGGATGGCGCTGGGCATCTCCAGCGCGTCCTCGGTGGCCGACTTCCCGATCTGCGAGATCCCCAACCTGATCGGTGCCCTCACCGGCAATGTGCCGCAGCTGTTCGCGCAGCCGGTCAGCGTGGTCCTCTCGGACAACCCGGGTCTGCGGATTCGCACCAACTGATCCTCGGGTCACGCAAAGGCCGGCAGCGAGTCGCTGTCGGCCTTTTTGCTGTCACTGCGCTGTTCTATCGGCCATCCGAGGATGAATGCGCTGTCAGCGCCCGGTAGGTTCCGGCATCCTGGACTACATGTGTTTGGTTTTGCTCGGCTGGCGTGCACATCCGGAGTACCGGTTGATCGTCGCGGCCAACCGCGACGAGTTCTACACCAGGCCGACCGAATCGATGCGGTGGTGGCCGGAGGTGCACGGCCTGCTGGCCGGACGCGATCTCGGGGCCACCGGCAAGGCGGCGGGTGACCCGCCGGGCACCTGGCTCGGCCTGACGCGAGAGGCGCAGGGACGCAATCGCTTCGCCACCGTGACCAACGTCCGCAACCCGAACGGCGAACGGGCCGACGCCCGTTCGCGTGGCGCGCTGCTGATGGATTTTCTGCGCGGCGCCGACGACCGCCATCCCAGCGGCAGATTCCCCGGCCCCGAAAAGTACGTTCTCGACGTCGCTGCGGCACCAGATGACTACAACGGGTACAACTTGGTGGTCTCGGACCTCGAATCGCTCTGGTGGCATTCCAACCGCAGTGCGACCCCGCCGCGCGAGCTGATGCCGGGCTTTCACGGTCTGTCCAACGGCACCTTCCTGGCCTCGGCGGCGCCGGGACCCGCAACGGCATTGGAAGCGCCGCAACCCATCTGGCCCAAAATGCGCGACGGCGTCCTCGGTCTGCGCGCCGTCGTCGAGACCGATCCCGGTGATATCGACCGATACTTCGATGTCCTCGCCGACCGCGCCGAGGCGCCGGACGATCAATTGCCGCACACCGGCATTCCGCTGTCGCTGGAGCGGGCGGTATCCGCCAGATTCGTCGCGCATCTGCTGCACGGCACCCGGGCGAGCACGGTGCTGCTGGTGCGCGAAGACGGGACGTTCGAGATGGCCGAGCGTTCATTCGGACGATTCGGGCGCGATACGAGCGAGGAATCGTTCAGCGGGAGTTTGGATTTGCGGGAGCGTCAGGCCTGAGAACACAAAACCGGCCCGCCCTCCAGAGGAGAGCAGGCCGGTCGAGTCTGGTACGAACTATTTCGGCTGCTGATCCGACGCGGGCGCCGCAGCGGGTGCCGCCACCGGCTTCTCGGCCCACTTCGTGGTGCCGTCCGGCGCCTGAATGGTGTTGAGCAGTTCCAATCCCGCCGCAACCAGCGTCGGACCACCGACGGCGATGGTGCCCAGAATGCCGCCGATGCCGGCACCGGTCAACAGACCAGGAAGGCAGCCGACCGGGATAGAGATGATGCAGCCGGCGATCGCGCCGATCGCGGTACCGATGAACCCACCGACCGCGGTCGCGATGCCGAAGTTGCTGGCGAATTCGTTCTGCGCGCGCTGGTTTTCGATCGGCGACGCGACTTCCTTGGCGACCACCGGCTTCGCGACGACCGGCTTGGTCGACACCGCGAGATCCGCGGGCTTTTCCGGAGTGACCTCGAGCACGGTGTCGTCGTTCTTCATTTCCGCTTTGACCGGCACGAGCTTGCCGTCGACGTCCACGTTCAGCGGGAACGAGACGAGGGTGTTGCCCTTGACGTCACGCACGTTGGCAACCGTGGACTTCGGGTCGTCGACAGTCGCGCCGGGCTCCTCGGTCAGCGAGAAGGTTCCACCCTTGAGGGTTGCTACAACGACCTTGTCAACCAGCTTGACGGAGTAGCTGAGGGGCTGGGGCGCCGCAGGTGCAGGCTCAGCGTGTGCGGTGCCGAGGCTGATGGTCATCGCACCGATGACCAACGCCGAAGCCGCAGTGGTTCTGCGGAGATTCATTCAGTTTCCAATCCATCATTCACGGTTGTTCCCGAGCCTTCTCCAGCACGCGAGAGCTCATTCAACCCAATGCGGTCTGACCTTGGGTTCTCCCCGAGCGGTGTGGAAGACAGGCACAGCAATAGAACGGACGTGAGCGTAATCGAACCGTCATGAAGATGCGAGATGCATTACTAGCCCTGGGAACACAAAGGACTAAGCCTGTCCTTATCTACAGGAACGCATGGGTCGACGTTTACGGTGGTGGTCGGCAGTAGACACCGTAGGATTGCCCGAATTTATGTGACATTCCTCACGTCAAAATACTGGCCAGAGCCCCAGCGTGAGGGGGTTCCGACCAGCTTGCGATCGTACGATGGACACTAGTTGTTACCGGTGGGTAACTTACTGGCGGTTAGGATACGAGCCAACCGAGGCGGCGCATGGCCGCCCTCGACACTCGTGTTGCCTCTAAAAGAAAGGTCGCGACATGAATGCCCTGACAGTGACGCTGGGCACGATTGGGGCGACGCTCAGCCTCCTGTGTTGGGCGTCGTTCTTCGGCGGCGTGCGGAATATCGTCCGTGCCATCATGATCGGCCAAGGCGCGCCGGACCGTTGGCGACCGTTCTTCCCTCGCTTCAAGCAGATGCTCGTGGAGTTCATCGCGCACACTCGTATGAACAAATTCCGCACCGTCGGCTGGGCGCACTGGCTGGTGATGGTCGGCTTCCTCGGCGGCTTCATGCTGTGGTTCGAGGCATACGGCCAGACCTTCGATCCAGAGTTCCACTGGCCGATCATCGGCGGCTGGGCGATCTACCACCTGTGGGACGAGATCCTCGGCATCGGCACCGTGGTCGGCATCTCGGCGTTGATCATCATCCGTCAGCTCAATCACCCCAGGGTGCCCGAGCGGCTGGCCCGCTTTACCGGCTCGAAGTTCGCACCCGCCTACGTGATCGAATCGATCGTGTTGCTCGAGGGTCTGGGCATGATCTTCGTGAAGGCGGGCAAGATCGCCGCCTACGGACACTCGAACCCGGCCACCGATTTCTTCACCATGCGGGTGGCCGAGCTGCTGCCCGCGAGCGCCACCATGGTCGCGCTGTTCGCGTTCGTGAAGCTGATGTCCGGCATGGCCTTCCTGTACCTGGTCGGCCGCAACACCACATGGGGTGTTGCATGGCACCGGTTCTCGGCGTTCCCGAACATCTACTTCAAGCGTGAAGACGACGGCGGCGTCGCGCTCGGCGCGGCAAAGCCGATGATGTCCAAGGGACAACCGGTCGACATGGAGTCGGCCGATCCGGACAACGACACCTTCGGCGCCGGTCGGATCGAGGACTTCTCGTGGAAGGGCTGGCTGGACTTCACCACCTGCACCGAGTGCGGTCGCTGCCAGTCCCAATGCCCGGCCTGGAACACCGGCAAACCGCTGTCGCCGAAGCTGTTGATCATGTCGCTGCGTGACCACGGCTACGCGAAGGCCCCCTACCTGCTGGCCGGCGGCCGCAAGGACATGGGCGGCGACGAGGTCGGTCTGGTCGACGGCGAGGGCAACCCGAACGAGGCCGCGCTGGCGAAGATCTCGGAGGCGGCGAAGGCCGAGGCCGAGCGTCCCCTGGTCGGGGACATCGAAGCGGGCGGCATCATCGATCCGGAGGTGCTGTGGTCGTGCACCACCTGCGGTGCGTGCGTCGAGCAGTGCCCGGTCGATATCGAGCACGTCGATCACATCATCGATATGCGCCGCTACCAGGTGCTGATCGAGTCGGAGTTCCCCTCCGAGCTGGCCGGATTGTTCAAGAACCTCGAGAACAAGGGCAACCCGTGGGGCCAGAACTCCAAGGACCGGCTCAACTGGATCAACGAGATGGACTTCCAGATCCCGGTCTTCGGTAAAGACGCCGACAGCTTCGACGGCTACGAGTACCTGTTCTGGGTCGGTTGCGCAGGCGCCTACGAGGACCGCGCGAAGAAGACCACCAAGGCCGTGGCCGAGTTGCTTGCCACCGCCGGGGTGAAGTTCATGGTGCTCGGCGCGGAGGAAACCTGCACCGGTGACTCCGCCCGCCGCGCGGGCAACGAATTCCTGTTCCAGCAGTTGGCCGCGCAGAACATCGAGGTGTTGAACTCGGTCTTCGAGGGCGTGGAACAGAGCCGCAAGAAGATCGTCGTCACCTGCGCGCACTGCTTCAATGCGTTGAACAACGAATACCCCCAGGTCGGTGGCAACTACGAGGTCGTGCACCACACCCAGCTGTTGAACCGGCTGGTGCGGGCCAAGCAGCTGATCCCGGTCGCCTCGGTGTCGCAGAACGTCACCTACCACGACCCCTGCTACCTGGGCCGCCACAACAAGGTCTACGACGCACCGCGTGAGCTGATGGAAGCCTCCGGCTCCACCCTCGTCGAAATGCCACGCCACGGCGAACGTTCCATGTGCTGTGGCGCCGGTGGCGCCCGCATGTGGATGGAGGAACAGCTCGGCAAGCGCATCAATATCGATCGTGTCGACGAAGCGCTGTCCACCTCGCCCGCCAAGATCGCGACCGGTTGCCCGTTCTGCCGGGTGATGCTCACCGACGGTGTCACCGCGCGCCAGGAGCAAGGCCAAGGCGAAGGCGTCGAGGTCGTCGACGTCGCGCAGCTCATGCTCGACGCCATCGACCGCGTCGACGCGGGCACGTTGACCGAGAACCTGACGGTGGTGCAGGAACCGAAGGCTCCCGTGGTCGAGGAAGCCCCTGAGGCCGAGCCGGAACCGGCCCCTGTCGTGGCGACGCCGGTGGCGGCCGAGACAGCGCCAACGGGTGGCGGCTTGGCGATGAAGGGCCCGGCGAAAGCACCGGGTGGACTGGGCATGAAGGGCGCCGCGAAGGCACCGGGCGGTGGCCTGTCCATGAAGGGCGCGGCCAAGACACCCGGCGCCAAGGCATCCGACGCGGCACCGGCCGAGCCGGCCACCGCGGCTCCCGCCGCACCGGCCAAGGGCTTGGCCATGAAGGGCCCCGCGAAGGCACCCGGCGGCAAGGGCTTGGCTATGAAGGGCGCGGCGAAAGCGCCCGGCGCCAAGGCGGAATCGGCTCCGGCCGCCGAGGCCGCACCTGCGGCCGAAGCGCCGGCGGCCCCCGCGGCACCGGTGAAGGGCCTGGCGATGAAGGGCGGCGGCAAGGCTCCTGGCCTCGCCATGAAGGGCGCGGCCAAGGCACCGGGCGCCAAGGCTCCCGCGCCTGCCCAAGCACCGGCTCCCGCCGAGGCTCCGGAAACAGTGGCCGCCGAACCGGTTTCGGAACCCACCGAAACCAAGCCGACGGCACCGGTCAAGGGCCTCGCGATGAAGTCCGGCTTCAAGCGCCCCGGCCCCAAGGCACCGGGCAACGCAGCCGCACCCGCCGAACCGCCCCACTCGACGGCACCGACCGCCGAGACACCGGTGGAATCAGCTCCGGAACCCGAGCAGCCGGCCAACGGCAACGCAACCCCCGAAGCCACTCCCCCGGCCGCCAAGCCCGGCGGCCTCGGCTTCAAGTCCGGAGCGAAGGCACCGGGCCGCAAGAACTGACGGCAACCACTCGAGCCGATCGGCCCAAGTCCGCACGGACCTGGGCCGATCGGTTTCTGCGTTGGAGTGGGTTCTTCGCGACGATGTCGCTGCGGCCGATTTCAGCGCGATCTCATGCCGACTACCTCGCCGAACTGGCCGGGCAACGGGCTCATCGTCAACCGATTCCGGACTTGATCATCGCCGCAACGGCCGAGATTCACGGGGCGACAGTCCTCCACGTGGACAACGGCTATCAAACGATCGCGGCGGTTACTGATCAGCCGCATCATCGCCTGAAACCAGGTGATCAGCCCGGAACCTAGGACAACCAGTCGTCGAGGTCGGGGAGTTCGGTCTCGACTTTGCCGGTGAACCGGGGTGGGCGCTTCTGGAGAAAGGACATGACGCCCTCGCGGAGGTCGGCACTGGAGAAGGCGTAGGAGATCAGGCGGGCGTCGAGGGTGAATACGTCTTCGGGAGTTTTGTCGCCGGACATGGCGACCAGTCCGCGGCGGATTGCCGCGACCGATACCGGCGCGACCTGCGTGGCGAGTTCGGCGGCGAGTGATCGGGCTGCCGGGAGTAGGTCTTCGGGGGCGTGCAGGCTGGTCACCAGCCCCGCGGCCAGCGCTTCTTCGGCGCCGAAAACTCGGCCGGTGAGCATCCATTCCTTGGCTCGGGCCAGGCCGACGATGCGGGGCAGGAACCAGAGAGAGCCACCCTCGGGGAAGAGGCCGCGGCGGGCGAAGACGAAACCGAAACGTGAGTCCTGTGCGGCGAGTCGGAAATCCGCCGCCAGGGTCATCGAAAGGCCGACACCGACTGCCGCACCCTGCATCGCGACGATGACAGGTTTATTGAGGTTGGTCATCGGGCGCACCACCCTGGTGGACCACTCGACCCATTCCGGCGCGGTGACGTCCTCGTCCGAGCCGCCCGCGGTCAGGTCCATACCCACACAGAAGTCCGTGCCCGCGGCGGCGAAGACCACCGCGCGGACCTCGTCGTCACGGTCGGCGGCGGTGAAGGCCGCGCCAAGCTCATCGGCCATCTCGGTGGTGAAGCCGTTGCGGGCCTGCGGACGGTTGAGCGTGATCGTCGCGACGGCCTCGGCGACGCTGTAGATGATGGTGTTGTAGGACACTTCGACTCCTGGTCTTTCGAGCGACCTACAAGCAGTCGCGAGGTGGGTGATCAGCGCTTGCCGGATGCGGCGGTAACGAGCAGTTCGACCATGGCCGTCGCCTTGTCCGATCGGGGCGGGTCGCCGGTGATGATGTCGCTCCAGACGAAAGCTTCGCCGATGCGGACGATCGCGTAGGCGAGATCGCGTATCTCGATGCGTGGATCGAGGTCGGGCAGATCGGTCAATCGGGATGCGGCCCAGTCGATCATCCGACTCTGGACCACGGTGTAGCCCGAGGTGAGCACCCGCAGACCGTATTCGGGGTCGTCGGCGACAAATCGTGACAGCGGTTCGAAGGTGCGCACGGTGTCGGCGAGCCTGCCGAAATTGCGGACGAAGCGGTCGAGCGGACCGCCGTACCCACGCGCTTCGACCCGGGTGATCGCATCGGCGATGATCCGCCAGACCACCTCGCCGATCACCACTTCCCTACTGCCCCACCAGCGGTACAGCGTCGCGCGGCCGATGCCGAGCTCGCGGGCCAGCTGTTGCATATCGATGCGACGGCCGTCGAGGAACCACCGATGCGCGAGGTCGATGACCTCCTCGCGCGTCGGCTTCGACCGGGTATCGGGCGGTCGCGTGGCAGCCGCTGACGACTCCTCCCGCACCGATCCCGCACCGTCGCGGGACATGGTTACGGCCTCGTGAGTGCTGCGTAGCGAGCGAGATGCTGCTCGCTGGAGCCGAATTCGCGCTCGATCACGGTCAGACGCTTGAAGTAGTGGCCGATCGCGAGCTCTTCGGTCATGCCCATGGCGCCGTGCAGCTGCACCGCGTTCTGACCGATGAACCGGGCCGCGCGGCCGATGGTGACCTTCGCCGCCGACACCGACCGCGCGCGGTCGGCAGCCGAAGCACCGAGCGAATGGACCGCGAGGTACACCGAGGCGACAGCCTGTTCCAGTTCCATATACATGTCGACCATCCGGTGCTGGAGTACTTGGAAGCTGCCGATCGGCACACCGAACTGCCTGCGCTGCTTAGCGTATTCGACCGTGTCCGCCAGCACTTTTCGCAGACAGCCGACGGCCTCGGAGGCGATGGCCGTCGTCGCTTCGTCCACGGTCGCTTCGACGTCGTCCCAGGCCGCGCCCTCGGTGCCGAGCAGCGCGTCGCCCGGCAGCCGGAAACCGGTGAAGGTGAGGTCGGCGCCGACCCTGTCATCGATGGTCCGGTAGGAGTGCACCTCGACACCGGCGGGCGGGTTGTCCGCGTCGAATTCCGCAAGGAACAGCGACACACCGGCTTTGTCGCGCCGATCACCCGAGGTGCGGGCGGTGATGAGTAGGTGGGTGGCCAGCGGCGCGCTGGTCACGACGGTTTTCGCACCGTCGAGCACCCATGCGTCCCCAGCCCGGCGCGCGCTGGTCGACACGTCGTGGAACGTCGGGCCCGACGTCGGCTCCAGCGCGGCGAAGGCGGTGCGGGCAGCGCCGGACACGATCTGCCGCAACACGTCCTCGGCCCGCTCGCCACCGGAGCGCGCCAGCAGACCGCCGCCGACAACAACCGTGTCGACATACGGTTCCACGACCAACGCACGGCCGAGCTCCTCGGTGATCACCATCAGCTCGATCGGGCCGCCGCCCGTACCGTCGACCCGTTCCGGCAGTGTCGCGCCGAGGATGCCGAGCTCGTCGGCGAAGCCGCGCCAGACGGCAGGCTGCCAACCCGCCACCGATTTGGCGGCGTTACGACTGTTCTCCAGTTCGTAGCGGGCGCCGAGGAATCCGGCGACCGCGTCGCGCAGGAGTTCCTGCTCTGTGGTGAGTGTGAAGTCCATCAGAGCCCCAATGCTGCCTTGGCGAGGATGTTTCGCTGAATTTCGTTGCTGCCCGCGTAGATCGAGCCCGCGCGGTCGTTGAAGTAGCGCAGTGGTGCGACGGCCTGCCAGTCCTGACCGCTGCGGTAACCGTCGGCGGGCGGGGTGAATTCGGCGATCGGTCCGCCGGGCTTGGTGGCGTGCGGCTGATAGACCCGGCCACGCGGCCCCGCCGCCTCCAGCGCGAGTTCGGTGATCCGCTGACTCAGCTCGGTGCCGAGCACCTTCAGCATGGACGAGGCGGGGCCAGGGTTCTTGCCCTGCGCCATCGCGGAAAGGGTTCGGTATTCCAAGATCTCGAGCACGTCGGTGCGAATCCGCGTGTCGGCCAGCTTCGCCGCGAACGCCGCGTCGTCGATCAGCGGATTTCCGTCCGGCCCGGGCTGATTCGCCGCCGCGTTGGCCACATCCTGCGCCATCACCTGTAGCCACGGCGACGCCGCGCCACCGCGTTCGTGCACGAGCAGGTACTTGGCCACGGTCCAGCCGTCATCGATCTGCCCGAGCACGTTGCTCTTGGGTACTCGGACATTGTCGAAGAAGACCTGGTTCTGCACCTGTTCACCGGAGGTCATCACCAGCGGCCGCACCTCGATGCCCGGGGTGGTCATATCGATCAACAGGAAGGTGATGCCCTGCTGCTTCTTTCCCGCGCGCGAGGTGCGCACGAGGCAGAAGATCCAATTGGCCTCGGTCGCATGGGTGGTCCAGATCTTGCTGCCGGTACAGCGGAAGTCTTCGCCGTCTTCGACCGCCGCCATGGTGAGCGAGGCCAGGTCGGACCCGGCCTCGGGCTCCGAATACCCTTGGCAGAAGAAGATTTCGCCGGTCAGGATGCGCGGCAGATAGAACGCCTGCTGCTGCGGCGTGCCGAATGCGACGATCGCGGGCGCCACCATCCTGATCCCCATCGGGGACAGCGCAGGCGCACCGGCCAGCGTCGCCTCCCTGTTGAAGATGTAGTGCTGGGTCAGGCTCCAGTCGCACCCGCCGTGCTCGACCGGCCACGCAGGCGCCGCCCACCCCCGCTCATGCAGGATGCGCTGCCACTGCATGCTGGTCTCGTGGTCCGGATAGACGCTCGTCGCCAAGCGCCCGGCCTTGCGCAGTTCAGGCGTCAGCTTCGCGTCGAGGAATTCGCGCACCTCGTCGCGAAAAGCCAAATCCGCCGCTGACCAGTCGTATTCCATCGGCCCTCCCAGAGGGTATGCGTCACTGCCGCACTGCGAGCCCCCTCGGCCCACGAGACACAACATACGTCTGTCTCACTCCAGAATCAAACTGAAGCCACCCGCCAGCAGTTCTGATCCGAACGACCCGCTCGAGGCTCGAAGCCGTGCACCGCTCGCCGACATCGTGGGTGAAGCCGCCAGGCGTCAGCAGGGTTCTAAGGCGGCTTTGAGATAGCCGGCGGATTGGTAGGCGTAGTTGTAGGCCCAGCGGGCCGGCGATAGATAAGGGCGAGGGTCCACGAAGAGGAGATCACCGTCCCAGCACTTTTCGAGGATGTGGCGAGCTCGCGAGATGTGGGGGGTGAAGGTGACGACAATGACTCGGCGCCAGTTCTCGGCGCGGGCGAGCGCAGCCAGTTCGCGGCCCTCACCTCGGGTGGTGCGGGGGGCGGGATCGAAGCAGATGACCTCGAAGCTGTAGCCGCCGTGGCAGATTCGGTTGATCAGGGGGCTGGTTTCGTAGGGGTTGGAGAAGAGGACTCGGGGCGCGTAACCCTCGCGGGCCAGGCGTAGCGCCAGTCGTTCACGACCGTCATGGGCGCCGCCGAGAACAAGGATGGCGTCGGCTTTTCCCGGCTGATCGGTGCGGGGGTCGACGTACACCGGCCACAGCGCGGCGGTGAGGACGA
This sequence comes from Nocardia sp. NPDC051463, assembly GCF_040681975.1. NCBI lineage: Bacteria > Bacillati > Actinomycetota > Actinomycetes > Mycobacteriales > Nocardiaceae > Nocardia > Nocardia sp. NPDC051463. The sequence continues at coordinate 57,534 of NZ_JBFBAB010000009.1, read as the reverse complement.
CAACGGCCGCGACAAGGCTCGACAGGAGCCAAAGCATTCGACGGCGGCGCACCAGGTCGATGGTAGCTGGGGTGTCGCGGAGAAGAAGTGCGCAGTTCAGCGCGGTTTTCGGGATTCATGTCGCCACCTGTACACCTGCTGTTGCCGCGACACTTGCCTCGGTGACGTGGCGTGGCCATTGGCGGGGCCTATCAATCGATCATGCGATGCACAGTCTTCGGAACCGGGTACCTCGGGGCCACGCACGCAGCGTGCATGGCCGAACTCGGGCATGACGTGATCGGGGTGGACGTCGACCCCGGCAAGGTCGCGAAGCTGTCCGACGGGGTCGTGCCGTTCTATGAGCCGGGCCTGGAGGAGGTGCTGCGGCGGAATCTGGATGTGGGCAGGCTGCGGTTCACCACGTCCTACCCGGAAGCGGCGGCGCACGCGGACATACATTTTCTCGGCGTCGGGACACCACAGAAGAAGGGCGAGTACGCCGCCGACCTGAAATACGTTCACGCCGTGGTCGATACGCTCGCGCCGCTGCTGGAACGTCCCTCGGTGATCATCGGAAAGTCGACAGTGCCGGTCGGCACCGCGGCGGCATTGGGTGCGCGGGCCCGCATGCTCACCGACGCCGAGGTCGAGGTGGCTTGGAATCCTGAGTTCCTCCGGGAGGGGTTCGCGGTCAAGGACACGCTACGCCCGGACCGTCTGGTGCTCGGTGTCGACAACCGGCGCGACGCCGCGGACTGGGTCGAGGACCTGGTGCGAGAAATCTACGCTGATCTGCTCGCGGCCGACGTGCCGTTCCTGCTGACCGATCTGGCCACCGCCGAGCTGGTCAAAGTGTCGGCGAATGCCTTTCTCGCGACCAAGATTTCGTTCATCAACGCGGTCTCGGAAGTCTGCGAGGCGACCGGCGCCGACGTGACGATGCTGGCCGACGCACTCGGCTACGACGCCCGCATCGGCCGCCGATTCCTCAATGCCGGACTGGGTTTCGGTGGCGGCTGTCTGCCGAAGGACATTCGCGCGTTCATGGCCCGCGCCGGTGAGCTCGGCGCCGATCATGCCTTAGCCTTCCTTCGCGAGGTCGACAACATCAATATGCGCCGCCGCACCAAGATGGTGGACATGGCCGCGCGGGCCTGCGGCGGTTCGCTGCTCGGCGCCAATGTGGCGGTCCTCGGTGCGGCGTTCAAACCCGAATCCGACGACGTGCGCGACTCCCCCGCATTGAATGTGGCGGGCATGATCCAGCTGCACGGCGCGGTGGTCACGGTGTATGACCCCAAGGCACTGGAGAATTCGCGGCGCGTGTTCCCCACCCTGAACTACGCGACCTCCGTCGCCGAGGCATGCGAGCGCGCCGATGTGGTGCTCGTTCTCACCGAATGGGATGAGTTCGTCGCATTGCGACCGCGGGACCTGGATCCGGTGGTCCGCGGCCGCTCGATCATCGATGGCAGGAACTGTCTCAATCGTGCCACCTGGAGAGCCGCCGGATGGGTGTACGCCGGACTCGGCACACCGTAGAGTTGCCTGGCGAGGCGGGGGCGACTGCTGGACAACCAGTCCTGCCTTAGGCATTGCCGATCGTCGGCGGTAGGGTCGGCGTGAGCGGCCTTTCCACCGGCGGGCGGCACAAGGCTCGCTCGTGAAGTGTGAAACGAGATGGGTAGCTGATGAGTTCGGTTCTGGGAGTTTCGGTGGGGGCCGGCGCAGTCCGTATGGCGCGGCCGCACGCCGCGAGCCCTCACGGACATGTCGCACCGCACTCGTTCGACCTGCAGACCATCCCGGTCGGCGAGCACCAGGTAGAAGAGCTGGCCGCCGAGGCAATCGGCGTGACGCTGGAGGCGACGCCGGGCATCCAGGCCACCGCGATCGCCTACCGCAGCGAACAACACGCCAGGGCAATCCGCGCGTCGATGGCTCGCCAGCAACTCACCAACTACGAACTCGTGCCCGAACTCATCGCCGCACTCGAATTCGCTCACTCCACCGGCGATATTCGCGGCATCTCCTCGTTGGTGGTCTACGACCTCGGCAGCTCGGGACTGTCGGTCAGTGTCGTCGACGCCCAGACCCGTGAGGTCCGCCACAGCGAACGCACCAGCGATATCAGCGGCGACTACCTCGACTCACTCATCCGCGAGCAGCAGATCGCCTCCGGCCGGATCGCGCACCCCGCCGATCCGGCGGGCTTGGCCGCACTCGACGCACTATGCCGCGAGGCCAAGGAACAGCTGTCCTCGAACACCGCCGTCGCCCTGCCGAGCGAACAGGGTCTGGTGCTGCTCGCCCAGGAAAATTTCGAATCGCTGATCATGCTGGCGATCGAATCGTCGGCGCGGATGGCGCGCGATGTGATCGTGCGGTCCGATCGCCCGGTGCACGGTGTGCTGCTGATCGGTGGTTGCGCGCGAATTCCGTTGATCGCCAAGGTGCTCGAGCGGTGGATGGGGGTGCCGGTGATCGTGCCGGACAACCCGGAAACGGTGATCACCCGCGGCGCGGCGCTGCTGGCTCGCCCGGTCCGCCCGATCCGGGCCGCCACTCCCCCCGGCAGGACGCTCGATGACGACGATGCGCTGTCGCCCGCCTGGCTATCCGCACCGCCCAGGCGTGGTCGCAAGCGTGAGATCAACGGCGCGGTCCTGACCGTCAGCGCGCTGGCGGTTGTCGCCGCGATCGGTCTCGGACTGGGTTACGGACCGCAGGTCCTCGAGCGAGATTCGCAGAGCAGCGAGCGCTCGACCTCGGTCTCCCCGACCAGCGCGCCGCGCACCACCACCCTCGACCCACAGATCGCGGTCGCACCCGGCACGACGACCGAGACCGAGGAATCGGTCGCCGCACCGCCACCGCGACGGCAGACCACCACGACCCCACCGCCGACGACGCCGGGTCCGAATACGATTGTCGTGCCGGGGCTTCCGACGATCGTGCTGCCGACGATTCCGACCGAGGTCTTCCCGTTCCCGCCGCCACCGCGGTAAACCGGCGAGCCCGTCCTCAGTTCTTCGCGTGCCGCGCACGCCGCGCAGGCGCGGACGGCGCCTGCTGCTTGCCGCCGAACGGGCGCGCGAGCAGGACCGCGATTCCGGTCGTCAGCGGAACCGACATCGCGAGCGCGATGCCGCCGACCGCCGAGCGTGCGATCTCGATGGCCACCGCGTCGCCGGTCAGCACATCGCGGATCGAGCGGCCGGCGACGCTGAACAGCAGCAGCAACGGCAGCGCACCGCCTGCATAGGCGAGCACCAGGGTGTAGACGGTGCTGGCGATGTGGTCGCGGCCCACTCGCATGGCGGCGGCGAAAACCTCACGACGCGAGGTTGATTCATCGAGGGCTGCCAGCTCGAAAGCGGCGGAAGCCTGGGTGATGGTGACATCGTTGAGTACACCGAGCGAGCCGATGATGAAGCCCGCCAACAGCAGCCCGGTAATGCTGACGTGCTGAATGTAGGTGGCGACGTTGGTGTTCTGTTCCTCCGACAGCCCGGTCAGGTGCGTCGCCTCGATCGCTACCCAGGACAGCACCGCGGCGAGCACCATCGATGTCAAGGTGCCCAGCAGCGCCGAACTGGTCCGCAGGTTCACCCCGTGCGCGAGATACAGCACGGCATACAGAATCAGCGCCCCCGAGACGAGCGCGACGGGGATCGCGGGCTTTCCGTCCAGCAGCGCGGGCAACAGGAACCCCACCAGCACAGCGAAGGCGAAGATCAGTCCCAGCAGCGCGCGCAGCCCGCGCCAGCGCGCCACCACCACGATCACCACCACGAAGACCAGCACAATCAGCGTCAACGGCAGCCCGCGCGCGTAGTCCTCGAAGGAGTACATCGGCGTGCCGTTCGGATCGGTCTGCCGGACCAGCCGGATGTCGTCACCGGCGCGCAGGTCGGGTTGCCCTGGGCCCGGAGCGATTTCGAGCAGCGTGTGATTGCCCTTGTGCGGCCCGGAGTCGATGGTGATCAGACTGCGCTGGCAGGTGTAGGCGTTGTTGCGCGGCGCTTCGGGCTTGTCGACGAAGACCTTGCCGATCGAGGGGCTGCCGCACGCGCCGAGGTCCTGCAACACCACCGTCCCGGCCTCGGTTTGCACCGCGCCGCCGCCCGCGTTCTGCATCGGCAGCGGGATGTCGACGTGCTGGGCGCTCGGCCACAGGACGATCGCGGCGATCACGACCAGCACACCGATGGCGGCGAGTAGCCCGATTACGACGCGGGCGGCATTGGCGCCGATCGCGATCGGTTCGGAATGGTCGTGGTGGTGGTGATGGTGGTCGGTCATGACACCGCCGTGCGCTGTGGTGACGGCGCGCTTGCTGCGCTCACTTACCGGGCTCCTGCCTGTCGGACGTGTGCTTGTCCGGTGCCGAGCTTAAAGGATTTCATTTTCAAGTCGGCGCAGCGGACCGGAGCGGCGTTCGAGGCGAATCCGGAACGGAGAAAGTGGAGGGGGCGGCGGAGAGCAGGGGGATGTCTCCGCCGCCCGCGAGCTGGCGCCCAGGGGGGTAGGCGGCCGAACTCGAGGTCGGATCGTCCAGGGGGGGTAGACAACCCGACCGGGCACTCTAAAGTGCCAAGAGCCACTGTACACAAAAGGTCTTCTTTTGCGCTAGCTAGTCTTGAAAAATCGCCCGTATCCATACGGTGAGTCTGTTTTTAAGACCGTAAGCGGGGCGGTTTGGTTGCCCCGAACACGCTGGGTCCGGAATCAGCCACTCACTGACGGTAGTTGGACAGGAAATTGCCGAAGCGCTCGATGGCCACCGCAAGGTCCCTGGCCCACGGCAGCGTGACGATCCGCAGATGATCGTGATCGGGCCAGTTGAAGCCGGTGCCCTGCACCATCAAGATCTTCTCCTGCAACAACAGATCCAAGATCAGCTTCGAATCATCGTGGATCTCATAGACGTTCGGATCCAGCCGCGGGAACGCGTACAGCGCACCCTTGGGCTTCACACACGAGACACCGGGGATCATATTGAGCCGCTCCCACGCGACATCGCGCTGCTCGAGCAGCCGCCCGCCGGGCAGGATCAAATCCTCGATGCTCTGGTGTCCCCCCAGCGCCACCTGAATCGCATGCTGTGCAGGCACATTCGGGCACAGCCGGGTCGAGGCGAGCAGGTCGATGCCCTCCAGGAAACCGGCGGCATGTTCCTTCGGCCCGGTGATCGCCAGCCAGCCCGACCGATAGCCCGCGACCCGGTAGGCCTTGGACAATCCGTTGAACGTCAGGCACAGCAGGTCGGGGGCGAGCGTCGCCAGCGATATGTGCTTGGCGTCGTCGTAGAGAATCTTGTCGTAGATCTCGTCGGCGAGCAGCAGCAGCCGATGCTTACGCGCGATATCGACAAGCTGCTGCAAAATCTCGGCGGAGTACACCGCGCCGGTCGGGTTGTTCGGGTTGATCACCAACAGAGCCTTGGTCTTGTCGGTGATCTTCGACTCGATATCGGCGATATCGGGCTGCCAACCGTTGGACTCGTCGCACAGGTAGTGCACCGGGGTGCCACCGGCGAGACTGGTCATCGCCGTCCACAGCGGATAGTCGGGCGCCGGGATCAGCACCTCGTCGCCATTGTCGAGCAGCGCCTGCATGGTGATGGTGATCAGCTCGGAGACGCCGTTGCCGAGATACACATCGTCGACATCGAGCTCGGGGAAGCCCGCGACCAGCTCATAGCGGGTGACGATGGCGCGCCGCGCCGACAGGATGCCCTTCGATTCCGAATAGCCCTGGGCATACGGCAGCGCGGCGATGATGTCGCGCATGATCACATCGGGAGCCTCGAACCCGAACGGGGCGGGATTGCCGATATTGAGCTTGAGGATCCGGTGACCCTCCGCCTCGAGCCGTGCCGCGTGCGCATGTACCGGACCACGAATTTCGTAGAGAACGTTCTGCAGCTTCGTCGACTGTTCCAGCACGCGCGGCGGATGATGCGGTAGATGACTCGGGCTCACCTGTCCAATGGTGCCATCCCGCCGCAAGCACTTATCGCCCTTATCCGCGCGGGGAGACCTGCGCCACTACCAACCCGGCACGCGCGGGGACGCGGGAGAAAACCGAGGTCGCGGGCTCAGGCCGACGAATTGCCCGGCGGAATGCCTTTGGCGGCGGTGATGCCGCAGAATTCCTCGATGCGTTCATCGAGGAACCGCGCCTTCACCGCATCGCGAAAGGCGGGACCGGCGATGCGCCGCCGCACACCGGTCAGTCGCTCTTCCAGTTGGGCGATGCGCTTATCCTCGGCCAAACCGAGCACCGGGTGCAGGGCCTCGGCCGCACCGTCCAGGCTGCCGTTGATCAGATGCGCCGCGGCGTTGTCCACCCGGGCCAGGGACTCGGCCCCGTAGGAGCGCTGCTCGGTCGGACCATTCGCATACAGCTCGATGGTTCGCTCGGTGGCCGCCAATGCGGGGGCCGCCTGGCCGAGGTGGATATAGGTGGCGCCCGCGTAGTAGCTGGCCTTCGCTTCGTTGAAGCCGAATACGCCTCCGATCTCATCGTGCAGCGTGTCGGTCTCACCGGCCTCGCGCGCATCGTCCGCGGCGCGAATGCAGCGATCGGTATCGGCCGCACTGCCGAGCCGTGACCAGATCCTGGCCTCGATATTGAGCAGGCGCACCCGCGCGGTGGCCGACTCCGCGAACTCCTGCCCACTCTGTGCCAGCAGCACCGCGCGGCGCGGCCGCTCCGACCAGTATTCGATGAGCGCGTGCATGCCGCGGGTCCAGGCACGCAATCCGTTGTGGCCGCACAATTCCGCGTAGGCCCATGCGGCTCTGGCCTGTTCGCCCGCCGCGTCGTAGTAGCCGAGGTCGGTGCTCGCGTTCGCGAGCAGACCAGACAGAGTGCCTGCCAACAGATATAGGTGACTGGTGTCGGCGGGCCGCTGATGACCCTCCAGCAGCCGGTACACCCGGCGACGCACCCGCAGCATCTCGACCATCATCGGAACCGGCGGAATGTGCACGTAGTCGTTCGCGATACGCGTGACATCGGCATCGAGCTGTTCCAAAGTGGTTGCACCCACATTGGTGCTCTCGGCCTGGCCTGCGTGCTCGCTGGCCTCATGGGCAGCCGCCATGATCAGATCCCTCTCCGAAATCGCTGCTAACGCATCACCTCTCATCGCACCGGCATCTATGAGTGCCAGCAGGTCCGCGTCGCTCGAATAATTGGTACGCGCCGCGGCGTCGGCGTGCGCATCGAATCCTGGCGCGGCAGCACGATCAACAAGGGGTTGATCGATCAGCGCCGCAAACCTTGCCCGCACAACATCGTCGGACCTGGCCAGAGACGTGTCGAGAGCGGCTTGATTGATCGGACGTGGGTGCACCCGGGCGCCGCCGGCCTCCCACTTCGACACCAGGCGTTCGTGCACACCCAGATGCGCCGCGAACTCCCGGAGACTCATCCGCTTGGCATCGCGAAGGGCACGGGCCTCTTTACCTGACCACTGCCGGACCACGATGTCATCCCTTCGAACGAACAACTCCTATCCAGAGTACGAGTGGTTTGTGAGTACGACCACAGGCAAAAGCAATTCGCTATCAGGCGAGGCGAACGCCGCAGGGTGCGGCCGGGTGAAGGGCAGCGGAATGGCAGTGGAAGGCGGGCGCGCGGGCAATACCGAACCGCCGCCGTTGCCGCGACCCTTGAAGCAGGAGGCGAGGAGTATGGCCGTGAACGTGGACAGGATCAGAACAGTCGACGATTGGGTGGCCTACTACCGGCACGAGTTCGGGCTACCGGTCAGCGAGCGAGGCGGGTTCGTGATGCTGCCGATCACCGGTCGAGTGTGCGTCGTCCATCTGCCGACCGCAAGGGCCGAAAAGGTCAGGGCGGCTTTGGCACAGCAGGGGACGAGGGGCCCCATGCTGGCCAGGCAGATTCGATGGAGCTTCCTTGCCGAGCCGGACAGCCGGCCGGGGACACAGGTATTGGAGGTGTTGAACCGTCTCGACATAGGCATTCCCGCCATCGGCAGCGCCGTGATGTTGCCGACCGGACTCGGCCGCTGGACCCGGGAAGGGTGCTTCTGGGTCAGCCTGCCGAATCGGGGCGACACGCTCCCACCGCTTTCCGTCATCATCACGACGGCACTCGCGGTGGGAGCGGGCGGCGGGGATTGATTTGCGTCATCAATCCCCGCTGTCGCCGGCGCCGGCGCGAGTCGAGCCCACCCCTATTTCTGGCAGTCGACAGGGGTGGACTCGGCCCGGGGCCGTTGACAGCGGCGGAAACCGACTGGAGCCGAAGGCATTCGGCTGCGACTAGGGCGCAATGCTCGGCGATGCATCGAGGAAGGCTCGCCGAGCAGCCCTAGTTCGGCAGCGGAAAGTTCAGGTAGGACTTCGACGGCGTCGGACCACGCTGACCTTGATACTTCGACCCGGTGCTCGCACTGCCGTAGGGATGCTCGGCCGGGCTCGTCAACCGGAGCAAGCACAGTTGACCGATCTTCATACCTGGCCACAGCGTGATCGGCAGGTTCGCCACGTTCGACAGTTCGAGGGTGATGTGACCGCTGAACCCGGGGTCGATGAAGCCTGCCGTCGAGTGCGTCAACAGGCCCAGCCTGCCGAGGCTCGACTTGCCTTCCAGTCGTCCGGCCAGGTCATCGGGCAGCGTGCACACCTCGAGGGTGGAGCCGAGGACGAACTCACCCGGATGCAGCACGAACGGCTCGCCCTCGCCGGGCTCGACCAAACTGGTCAACTCGTCCTGCCGCTGCGCCGGGTCGATATGGGTGTAGCGGGTGTTATCGAACACTCGGAACATCCGATCCAGTCGCACGTCGATACTCGACGGCTGGATCAGGGTTTCCAGGAGCGGCTCGACGCCGAGACGCCCAGCGGCGATCTCCGCACGGATGTCACGATCGGAAAGCAGCACGCGACGAGACTACTGCCTGCTCGATCCGGCCCGTCAGCGTGGCATCCGGCTTCGAGTCGAGTTACCGCGACCGGAGGAAATCGCGCACGGCCGCGGCGAATCCAGCCGGGTCGCCTTTGTGCACGAAATGGTCGGTGTCGAGAGTGACCAGCGCCGCATTCGACCTCTCGACGCACAGCTGCTCGGCGAGCGCGGGGTCCACGCATGGCTGCTTGTTGCCGACGACGAGTAGAGCAGGGCAATCACTACCGAGCCAGTCGGCCCAATAGTCGCCGGCGACAAGGGCTTCGGAGTCGACCATGTCCCGCGGCGCGAACGGCAATCGCCAACTGCCGTCCGGTTCTCACGCAGTACCTCCGCGAACATCGGCGCCGCGAACCCGAGCGCGTCGAGCAGCCCCTGCCTGGTCGACGCCTGCCGCGGCCATCCGAGCACGAAGTCTAACGCGCCAGTGCTCACATGGACCGCGCCGATTTCCACCACGATCAGCGCGGAGACCAGGTCCGGGCGGCGAGCCGCGAGCCGCATCGCGGTGATGCCTCGGCCCGAGTGTCCGAGAATCGCGACGGGCCACGACTCCCGGGTGCTCGATCAGCGCGACGGCGTCGGCAACATAGCCCTCGAGCGAGTAGTCATGGGCGCGACCGGAGTCGCCGTGCCCGCGCTGGTCGGGCGCGATGACCGCCACTGCGGCACAAGATCGGCCGCCAGCCGCGCCCAGCTCGCCCCCTCTTCCAGGTGACCGTGCAGCGCGAGCAGCGGTCGGCCGTTCCCGCCCACGTCGAGTTAGGAGATCCGGCGGCGTCGATGGTGAGTTCGTTTCTGTGCATGCACGAGACAGTCCAATGATTTGTACATTTGTGCAATACATATGTCCAAGACATATGTTCAATTCGCGGCCGGGTCGACATCGCTCGGCAGGAACGCCGATGCCCGACCCCGGTGAGCGTGCTGGCAATCCCTCCCCTCCCCCGTTCGATCCCTGGCGGTCCGCCTCTCTGCGGCCGTTCGAAACCTGTTATGTCACCTGCCTTTAGCCACCGCGCATCCAAGATCGGTTCCATCGGTTTTCATCCTTTTCGGTCGGCGCCACCGGCTCGGCCATCTGCGTATTCGCTAGGGTTGTCGTCCGTGGGAACTCCCAAGCAACTACTGCGTGATCGCCTTGCGCATGCCTTCGAAACCGTGGCCGGCGAACCGGTAGACCCGGTTGTCCAGCGGTCGCAGTACGCCGACTACCAGTCGAACGCGGCGTTGGGCTTGGCCAAGCGCATGAGCGCGAATCCGCGGGAAATCGCGGCCAAGGTGCTGGCAGCGGCGGATCTCGATGATCTCGTGGAGCGTACGGAGATCTCGGGGCCGGGATTCATCAATCTCACTCTCCGATCGGAGGTGCTCGGCCGGCTCGTCGGATCGGTCGGTGCCGACGCTCGCCACGGCGTGCCGGCTGTGACGGATCCGGAGACCGTGGTGATCGACTACTCGGCGCCGAATACGGCCAAAGAGATGCACGTCGGTCATCTCAGGAGCACGATCATCGGTGACGCAGCGGTGCGGGTCACAGAGTGGTTGGGGCACCGGGTCCTCAAGCGGAACCACTTGGGGGACTGGGGTACTCCGTTCGGCATGCTCATCGAGCATCTGCTCGACATCGGCGAGGTGGAGGCGGCCGCCGAGCTCTCGGTCGGTGATCTGAACGACTTCTACACCTCGGCTCGGCGGAAGTTCGACACGTCGGATGAATTCAAGGATCGGTCCCGTCGGCGGGTTGTCCTCTTGCAGGGCGGAGACGAGGCCACACTGCGGCTGTGGCGGTTGCTGGTCGCCGAATCCAAGCGGTACTTCATGCGGGTGTACGACAGTCTCGATGTCCGGCTGGTCGAATCGGACTTCGTCGGTGAGAGCTCCTACAACGACGAACTATCCTCGGTGGTCACCGATCTCGACCGGCACGGACTGCTGCGGGTCAGCGACGGCGCCGAGTGTGTGTTTCCAGAGGGGTTCGCCGGTCGTGACGGCGGGCCGGTTCCCCTGATCGTCCGCAAAAGCGATGGCGGCTACGGTTACGCCACCACCGATTTGGCCGCCATCAGCAACCGGCTTACCGAACTCGGAGCCACCAGGCTCCTCTACGTCGTCGGCGCACCACAGCAGCAGCATTTCGCGATGGTGTTCGCGACAGCCCGCGCGGCCGGCTGGCTCGTGCCCCCGGCGCGCGCCACGCACGTCGGATTCGGATCCGTGCTCGGACCCGACGGCAAGGTGCTGCGCAGCCGGGCCGGCGGCACGATCAAACTCGTCGACCTGCTCAACGAGGCTGTTGAACGCGCGACGGCGGCGATCGTGGAGAAGAATCCCGATATCGACGCCGAAACCCGTGCCGACATCGCCCGCGCGGTGGGAATCGGCGCGGTCAAGTACGCGGATCTGTCCACCGACCGCACCCGCGACTATGTCTTCGACTTCGATCGCATGCTCTCCTTCGAGGGCAACACCGCCCCCTACCTCCAGTACGCGCATGCCCGGATTCGGTCGATCTTCCGTCGCGGCAACGTGATTCCCGCGCGCGACGGCGAGCCCGTGCGCCTCGCCGAGCACTCGGAGCGGACTCTGGCGATCGAACTGCTCGCCTTTCCCGACGTCATCGCCGAGGTGGCGGACACGGTGGAGTTCCACCGGCTCGCGAACTACCTCTACGCGCTGTCGACCGCATTCACCGCGTTCTACGAACGATGCCCGGTGCTCAAGGCCGAGGAACCGAGCCGAAGCAGCCGCCTGGCCCTGTGTGATCTCACGGCGCAGGTCCTCGCCACCGGCTTGGATCTGCTCGGCATCGCGGCACCCGACAGGATGTAGCTCGTCGGCGTCGTAGCGGGGACAGGCTTCGAACCGGCGACCTCCGGATCGAATCGACCTCCCCCAGCCCACAATCCTCCGCCGCCACGCCACCCGACTCCACCGTCGCGCACAGACAGCCACCAGCACCATCGTCGTTGCCGCCGCTTCGATCGAAACTGAAGTACTGCATCGTCCGCACGCCGACGCCCAGATACGGCACCGCATCGGAAAGCCATTCACCACCAAGGAGCCCCACGGCTCGAACACGGTAGCGGTCACCCACCTGATCGATCCGGATCCCCAGCGTGGTTCCCGCCACACCGTCAGCCCTGTGGATATCAGGTGTGTCGGCTCTCGCGCGAGCCCGTCGGGTCGGCCCCACCCAGGGCCCGCGAGCCCAACGCCACGGCCTGAAACGAGCGTCATGAGGTAGCGGTGAGAGCCTCATACCTCGGCGAGCTGTAGCGGGACCGACCCCAGCGTGGGCCCGCTACATCACGAGGCAAGAACTTCCCGCGTTGATCCCGGTACCGACCGTAAGGACGACAGTTTTCGCATCCCCGTTCTGATTGACCAGGATGGTGTGCGTCCCAGGCGTCGCCGGAGCCCATCTGGCCACGTGCGTCTTCGGGGTCGGGCTTGCTTCCGTCGCGGCGAACAAGACACCGTTGTCATAGAATTCCATGCCCACACCGGTGGCGCCGTTCGCGACCACGTCGTAGCTACAGCCCGTCCCGAACCCATTACTGAGCCCGCCCCCCGCGATCATGACCTGAACCCCGATCTCGGCCGACGCCTGCGGCGCGTTCAAGGCCACACCAGCGGCGGCCAGCGCGATCACGACCGAAACAGAGTTCCGAAGATTTCCCATCAAGGACCCACTCCTCACGTTGCACCACATGAACTCAGCCATGTTGCCAGACAACAACACCGGGCCGTATCGGTCAGATGCCCTATTGATCGGGACCACGCCCCGCCGACGGGTCCACCTTCCAGACGAACCCGGACCCCGTCGAGCCGATCGCCAGGTTCTAGCCAAGGCCAACAGAGACTTGGCTGATCTGCGGAAACACTGTTCGGGACTGTCGGCGTGACGCCATCGCTGTCGGATGATGCCACGGGTACCGGTGTGAAGTGCTCGGCGAGGAAGTCGAGCCGGGCAGGTACCTGGTCGGTGCGGGAACGCCCTGTCGGTCGTTCGGACAGGCCGGCATAGCATCGGCATTCGCCGCACAAGCCGTCGCCGAGACCGGCTTCGCGGTCTCGAATCGAGGTAAGCAGTAGATAAGGAACAGGCCCGGTCAGGACCTGGACACCAGGCCAACCGCCTGAACTTGCACCGCATAGCGCCTGGTCTGGTAGGCTCGCGATCGCGCTCACGCGTAGGCCGATGTAGTTCAATGGTAGAACTTCTGCTTCCCAAGCAGACAGCGCGGGTTCGATTCCCGTCATCGGCTCCACCAAAAATAACCCCTGACCAGCAGGTCATCGGATCGGGGCTCCGCTATTGGCTGGCGACTGCGGGCTATTGCCGTGCAGATCTGGTTCAACCGACCAGCTGAAGGTCCGGGCGAGATCGTTTGCCTGCCAACACAATTGCCTTGGTCGATTTCATTTCTTCTCCACGGGGAAGGAATGAAATCACTTGCCCTACAGGGCAAGCGGGGTATGTCGCGATGAACGCACCGACACCACCCCGAAGACCTGACCGTTTGGCGTCGACCGACGAGCGATGCCTCTCGCACTTCGGATGCCAGTCGCCAATGGCCTGGAGTCGGTGCCCACGCTCTGGGCACCGAGCTCCAGCCTCAGCCCCTACTGCGTAGCGGTTGTCGCCACAGTGGTTGTCGGAGCAGCCGTAGTCGGAGCAGCCGTCGGCGCCACCGTGGTCGTAGCCGGAGGTTCGGCACTGCTTGTCGTCGGGGGGTGAATCGGTTCGGGACACTGGCCGGTGTTCACGCCGATGTTGTTGATCTCGTTGTTGGACCGTGGATCGCCCGCGTAGTTGATCTTGTCGGTGCACTTGATGTAGACGCCGCATGGGGTGTCGCCGCAGTAGTCGGTGCCGCCGGGCGCCGGAGGGGGATAGCTCGTTGTGCCGCAGAAGGTCGCGCCACAGGTATCCGTGCCGCCCGGGGTGTCGGGCTGCTCGGCCGCCGGCTGTCCGGCGCCCGCTCCGCCCTCACTTCCCGTATTTCCCGCGCTTCCCGCATTCCCGCCGCCGCCCGAATTCCCCTGGGCCCCGCCGGGATTGCCTGGTGCCGTGGCGGTGGCCGGGGGTGTCGTCCTCGATACGCTCACCGAGGTAGCCGTCGCAGTGCCGGTACGCGGCGTGGCGGAACCCTCCTTGTCAGCCGTGCACGCGGTCACGATCAGCACCGGCGCCAGGACGCCCAGCACCATTCCCGTACCAGCGCGCCATCGGCGCCCCTTGCCCAACATCTGCATGATCCGCACGGTCTGTCCTCCTGGTGTCTGCCGCCTGGTCTGAAAAGGACAGACGTGCAATGGGTCCGATGAATTCGGACGGGTGTTCGATACCCTGCGTAGTCGTCGGATGATCCTCCGTTGTTACGGACCGTGAAAATCACCACGATCAGTGGACGATGGCGGGAACCTCTCGCCAGTGCGCGCCGCGGCAGTACCGCAGGGTGAGGCGGGATCACTCGCCGGAGTGATGTGGTCGGTCGAAGGTCGCGGCGACGATCATCCGTATGCATCTCCGTCGCAAGATACTCGGCGTGACCTTGGCCTCCGCACTGATCGCGGTGGCGTTGGCCGCCTGCACCTCCGCCGCGAGCCCGGCACAAGTACTGAACTGGCAGCCCTGTGTGGAGAAGGCCGAATTCGACTGCGCGACAGTGACTGTGCCCATCGACTGGTCGAACCGAAACGGTTCGACCGTCGACATTGCCGTGGTGCGGGATCGAGCCGACGACGCCGTGGGGAAGATCGGAACGCTGGTTTCACTGCCCGGCGGGCCCGGCTCTTCGGGAGTGGACGAAATCCTGCAGGGCGGAAAGTTCTCGCCGGAGCTGCGGGCGCGATTCGACATCGTCAGCATGGATCCGCGTGGGGTCAAGCGCAGCCACTCGGTGCAGTGCGACTCCGGACTCGCAGCAAGCCGCCCGAACATGATGCCGGACACCGGCGGGCGCATCAGCGACATTCATTCGTACGCGGGAGATCTCGCCGCCAGCTGCCGCCAGTACACCGGGGCGCTGATCGACCACCTCGATGCCGTGAGCGTCGCACAGGATCTCGAAGCGCTGCGGTCGGCACTGCGCGAGGATCAGCTCACGCTCTACAGCCGCTCCTACGGCACCATGCCCGCGCAGGCGTACGCGGAGCTGTTCCCGAAGCGATTGCGTGCCTCGCTGATGGACAGCGTGGACGATCACAGCCTGGACGGCCGCGGATTCCTGGCCAGCGAAGCACGCGCGGGCCAGGACACTTTCGATGAATTCGCATCCTGGTGTTCGCGGGACGCGCAGTGCGTCCTGCACGGCGCCGACACCCACCGCATCTATGGCGAACTGTTTTCCAGAGCCGAGCGCGGCGAGCTGCGAGATACGGAGAAGCCCGACACTCCGCTGGGCCCACTCGAATTGAGCCGCACAGTCACCCAGCGACTCTATGCGCCCGAATGGCCGCGCCTGGCGGCCGAACTTCGAACACTGACCGACCAACCGGCCGGCCTCCCGATGCCGAGTGCCCCGACCCAGCGGTCCGGTAGGGCGGCGGCGATGCCGGAGATCATCCTGTGCTCCGACTGGCGCTTCGACATCGCCGATCAAGACGACTGGCTGCGTCTGTGGCGCGAACAGACGGCCAACACTCCCACTTTGCGCGCCCATTTCGCGTGGGCCGCAGGCACTCTCTGCTCCGGCTGGCCGACCCCACCGCAGAACCCGCAACACCGCCCGCAGATCGAAGACGGCCCACCGATCCTGATCTTCAGCTCGCTGCACGATCCCGCGACCCCGCACGAATGGGCAACCCAGGTAGCCGACCGAACCCCACGCGCAACCCTCCTGACCTACACCGGCTGGGGCCACGGCGTGTACCACCGCACCCCCTGCACCACCACCGCGGCCGACCAATTCCTGACCACTCTGACATTGCCGCGGACACCCCACTGCACCCCGGCCTGACCTCGGTCCATGCGGTAATGCCTAACAACCATTCACGCCCCGAGTCCGCTGGATCCGGTCGTACTCGCCGAAATCGTGGTGCAGTCCTTTCGGATCAGCGACGAAAACAGCTCACCCACAAATGTGGTCAACAGCGGTGACGGCACCGTGAGCGTGATCGGTCCGGACCAAGCCTGAAATGGCCGCGCTCGTCCCCTGACCCCATCCCGATCCCCTCGCGCGATCGGCGCCGCCCTGTGCACTTGCTCGATCGGCTGGTTGTCGGCGCCGCTCGCTACAGTCACGCGGTGGCTGTAGCGCGGTACTCGTTCACGGCGGAGGTCTGGGAACACAGTGGGCAGGGGTCGTGGCATTTCGTGAATCTGCCCGAGAGCATCGCCGATGAGATCGAGGAGAGGTATTCGCACCGGGCCGGTGGGTTCGGCGCGGTGAAGGTGGAGGTGACCATCGGCGGTAGCCGTTGGTCGACCTCGCTGTTCCCGGACAAGTCCCGGGCCACCTACGTGCTTCCGGTCAAGAAGCCGGTGCGGATTGCCGAGCAACTCTCGGCCGGATCCGAGGCGCACATCGAACTCGTCGTCATCCTCTGATCCGCGCACCGGCTCGACTCATGATCGGGTCAGCGCTGTGCGAGGCACTCGCTGACGATTTTGCCGGTGGCCTGGCGGGCCTTGTCGGCGTCTTCCTTGCTCATACCGAGGGTTGTCGGGTCGACCACCTTGGTGTCGTACTCGCTGCCCGTCATCTTGCGCAGGCCCTCCTGCGAAATACCCTGCTCCACATAGAGTTTCGCCGCGCATTCAGCAAGCTTCGGGTCCTGCAGGCCCTTGTCCTGCAGCGACTTCGAGAGATCCGCCTGGGTTATCGCGGGCGTTGCCGCGTCCGTGTCGTTACCGCACGCCGCCAACATCGGCAGCGCGACAGCGGCCGCGGCGATCAGGAAAATCCGCACCTGACTCCTCTTCTCATCAAGCTTGTGACATTAGGGCGGCCACTTCGTAGACGCCGCAACGATAATGCCGCACCGAGGCTCTCGAGGCCGCCCGAGCCGAAATTCCCGTCCAGTGGAAGCATTCACAGGTCCATGGCCGCCCGCAATGCGGTGTCCAGGCGTTCGAGCTCTTCGGTGTCCATTTCATCGACTCGCTCGGCGAGCCAGCCACGATAGATGCGCCCGATATTGCCCGCGTGTACCCATCCGTGCCGCGCTACCGGCACCGCGAGGATGTCCTGCGGATCCCGATCGAGTATCTCGGCGGCGATCAGCCACTGCCTCGTCGACTCGTTGATGCCATCACTGCTGATGAGCACAACGATGCGGCGCCGCGGCGGCGAACCATGGGGGTAGTAGGTCCACAGTTCACCCCTGCGCACGCATCGCCTCCTCGGCGGCGGCCAGTTCTGCCTCGTCCGCCGCGGCATCGGCCGTCACGTCGAGCCCCGGCCCGACTCCCGTGCGCACGGCTTCGCGGCGCGCGGCCTTCGATATCCATGCCGAGGGCGACATGCCGGCTCGGGCCGCGGCCTGTTCGGCGAATGACCAGGCGGCCTCGTCCAGCGAAAGGGTGACCTTACGCGTTGCCATACCTTTTATCGTACCGATCCGAGCCTGATTCGGCTCGTGTCAGACGATGATTTGTTGCTCAACAACCGGGACGGCGCAGCGCTATCGATCCGAACTGATGGCTGGTGACTGCTGTTAGTGTGATCGCATTCGGCCGATCACGAAGAACTGGGGATCACGAGGATGACGACGCTGAATCACCACCGGGTCGGCGCCGGGGAACCGCTGGTTCTCGTGCACGGGATCGGCAGCAGGTGGCAGGTGTGGGAACCGATCATCGACAACCTCGCCGAATCCTTCGAGGTCATCGCTGTCGACCTACCCGGGTTCGCCGGTTCCGCACCGCTGGCGCACACCACCGTCGACACCCTCACCGAGGCGCTCGCCGATTTCCTCGCCGGCGAAGGCCTCCAACGGCCACACCTCGCCGGCAACTCGATGGGCGGGCTCATCACGCTGAACCTCGGCGCCCGCGGGCTTGCTCGGTCGGTGACCGCCTTCTCCCCGATCGGATTCTGGGAGACCGCGGGGCGCGTCTGGTGCCAGCAGTCACTCGGCAAGTCCAAAGCGCTCGCGGGTCCGCTCGGATCCGCGTTGCCGAGGATCCTCGGGAACGCAGCGGGCCGGACCGCCTTTCTCGGTCTCGTCTTCGGCAAACCGTGGGCGGTCTCCACTCGGATCGCCGTCGACACCGCGGGCGGTGCGGTCAACGCCCCCGCCTTCGACGACGCACTCGCCTCGTTCACCGAGGCACAACTGCACGAAATCGGCAGTCTCACAGGCATTCCTGTCACAATCGCCTGGGGAAATCGCGACATCCTGCTGA
Source organism: Nocardia sp. NPDC051463 (assembly GCF_040681975.1). Lineage (NCBI taxonomy): Bacteria > Bacillati > Actinomycetota > Actinomycetes > Mycobacteriales > Nocardiaceae > Nocardia > Nocardia sp. NPDC051463. The sequence goes on along the minus strand of NZ_JBFBAB010000009.1, from coordinate 39,245 downwards.
CCTACGCCACGCAGAGCCGCCGCGCTCGCGCCGCATTGCCGAACGCCAGGCACGTCACCCTGCACGGCAGCGGGCACACCCCGTTCTACGACGACCCGGCCGCCTGCGCGACGGTGCTGCGGGACACGATCGCCGGTTGCCCGTAGCACCCTATCGGTCCGACCGTGGTGCGGTGAGGGTGTTCGGCTCCGCCGTACCGAGCAGGATGCGCACCGCATTTCGCCAGCGGTGCTGGATGATTCGGTTCCGATCGAGATCACCGGTCAACAGCGCGCGCAGCGCCAGACCGGTCATGATCTCGATGGTGAATTCGGTGATCGTCGGCACCCGGGAATCGTCGGGGAACTCCGTGCGGAAGAGATCGCGAATACTGTTGTGCATCAGATCGAACAGGCGGCGCTCCAGCGGTAAGAAGGCCGCGAGCAGTTCCGGGTCGGTGCGAGCGCCGACCCACATTTCCAGCGCGGCAAGGAAGGTTGGGCCGCTGAGCATCCGCATGGTCAGCTCGACGGCCGTCTCCAGCCGATCGGATTCGGCGGGTATTGCCTCGAATTCCCTTGTCAGCTGGAGGAATCGATGTTCGGCGACATGCTCGACAGCACCGGCGAGCAGGTCCGCCCTGGTCGGAAAGTAGTGCTGCAGTGTGCCGCGCGGGACACCGGCCCGCTTCTGCACTTCGAGTGTGGTCGTGCCTGCGTAGCCGACCGCGACCAGGCTCTCCACCGCCGCGTCCAGGAGACGGGTGCGCATGCGCGCCCTGCGCTGCGCCTGCGTCTCCCGGACGCGTTCGGTCATGGCCTCAGCGTCCCTGCCACTGCGGTTCACGCTTCTGCGCGAAGGCGAGTGCACCCTCGGCAGCATCTGTGGAAAAGAGTGCGGGCAACGCGATTTCGCCCTGCTTGGCGAAACCCTCCGCGACACTCCAGTCCGGCGATTCGTCGATGATCCGCTTGCTCGCGGCGACCGAGAGCGGTGCGGCCGCAACAATTTCCGCCGCCAACGCCAGCGCACCTTCCAGCGCGCCGCCGGGTTCGGTGACCCGGTTGACCAGTCCGAGCTGATAGAGCCGCTCGGCGCCGACCCGGCCGCCGGTCAACGCGAGCTCGGCGGCCATCGGCCGCGGCAGGCGCTGCGTCAGGCGCAACACACCGCCACCCGCGGCGACAAGACCGCGCTTCACCTCCGGAATGCCGAACTGCGCGTCGCTCGCCGCGACGATCAGATCACCGGCGAGCGCCAATTCGAAACCACCGGCGAGCGCGAACCCCTCGACTGCCGAAATCATCGGTTTGACAGGTGGTTTCGCGGCGATACCGAGCGGACCGCGGCGCTGCGTCATGGGCATCTCGCCCTTGGCGGCCGCAACGAGATCCATTCCGGCACTGAACGTTGCGCCGGCACCGGTGAGCACGAGCACACGGGCGCACTCGTCGGCCTCGAACTCGTCGACGGCGGCCTCGATGGCCTGTGCGGTGGCCAGGTTGATGGCGTTGCGGGCTTCGGGACGGTTGATGGTCAGCAGCGTGATGGCCTCGCGCCGTTCGACAAGAATCAGGTCGGTCATCGGGCGGTCCTCTCGGTGAGCAGGGTGAGCTGGTGTGCGGCTGTGATGTCGACGGCGACGCCGAGCGGATCGCCGTCGGTGAACGCCGCGATGGTCTCGGCATCGGACACCCGCAACAGTATGCGTGCACCGTCCGGGTTGAGCGCGCTGATGACCACGGCCTCCGGCTCATCCGCGTGGTCGGGCCCCCTGCCCTTGCGATAAGCGACGGTGTAGGACTCGACAGTGGCGGGCCCGGTGTAGCCGGGCGCTGTATCACGCCGTGCGACAGGCACTTCCGCTTCGACGGCCCCGAACAGTCGCGCGGGCGGCCGCGCCGAGTACACGCCGACGCCGTGTTTGGTGATGTACCAGCCAAGAGCAGTTGCCAGACCGTAGGACCCGGAGTCCTCCCGCAGCAGGCCGACCAGCGTCGCGAGAGCATGGGTGGTGTAGTTGTTGCCCGGCCCGCCGCCGAAGGTGAGTCCGCCGGTGACCGAGAGCGGCCGGGCGGGATCGTCGATCGGCAGTCCGAGCGCCGCGGCCGCGACCTGCACCGCGACCGGAAAGCAGGAGTACAGGTCGAGGTGGGCCACCTCGTCGATGCCGATGCCCGCGGCCGCCAATGCGGCCTGCCCGGCAGCGGCGATGGCCGGCGAGGCAGCCAGATCCGCGCGCTCGGAGACGAACCATTCGTCAGTGGCCGTCGCGCCACCGTGCGGGAAGACCCAGCGGTCGTGCGGGACACCCGCCGCGTCGGCAGCGGCGGCACTGCACACGATCAGACCGGCGCCCTGATCCACGGACAGATTGGCGACGAGCAGCTTCGGATACGGAGTCGACACCAGCCGGTTGGCCGGGCTCGGTGTCACCAACTCCGCGATCGAATGCTCGGCGGGCTGCCAGGCATACGGGTTTCGCGCCGCCACCCCGGACAGCCGCGACCACAACCCGCCGATCCGCTCCCGATGCTCCTGTTCGCTCAGACCGAGTCGTCCACGCAGCGCGGTTTCCATCAGTGCGTAGAAATAGACCGGGCCCCACAGTCCAGCCGCGGTCTCCATTTCGGTGTTGGGTCCGCGCTCGGAGCCGATGACGTCGGTCGGTCGCGCGGCTTCCGGCTGCTCGGGCCACTCGAGCGGGCCGCCGCCGCGGGTCGCGACGTTCCAGGAGGCGACCGCCTCTGCCCCGGTGAGCAGCGCGACGTCGGAATTCCCCTCGGCGATCGCCTGCGCGACGGCGTTGAGCAGGCGTAGTGGTGCGTCACCGCCGAATCGTGCGGATTGCACCCTCCGCTTCGGGGCGGCGCCGAGCTCGGCAGCGACGAGTGCGCCGAGGTCCGGGTAGGGACGACTGACCGGTGCCGCCGTGGCGATCAGGTCGGCCGCTCGGAGCAGTCGGTCACCCGTGCCGCTGTCGGATCCCGCTCGACGTAGGGATTCAGCGGCCAGTTCGACAGGTCCGGGTAGGCCCGGCTCGCCCGGTCGGTGCACGATCTGCCCGGCGCCGACGAGCACCGGCGTTCGGGGGTCCATTCCCGCTGGCAGCATGTGTTCCTCCGCTTCACGCTCCAGTTACCGTCAGCATTGACGGTAACTACAGTTTCGATTAGAACAGGTGACTCCCGGGCAGGCAATGGCCGATGACACGAACTGACTCACGAGTAAGATTCGAGAAATGGGCACTAACATCGCGCTGCGGTTCGACGGCAACCGCGCCTACGTCACGCTGGACCGACCCGACAAGCACAACGGCCTCACCCACGCGATGCTGCGCGGGCTGGCCGATACCGCACACACCCTGGCCGACCGCAAAGATCTCCGGGCGGTCATCCTGTCCGGCAACGGCCCGAGCTTCAGTAGCGGCCTCGACGTCGCTGCAGCCACCGGCGACCCACTGGCCGTCGTGCGCGGCTTCGTCCCGCTGCCCTGGCGCGGCACCAACGCCTTCCAGGAAGCCTGCTGGGCGTGGCGTCGACTCCAGGTCCCGGTGATCGCGGCCGTGCACGGTCGCTGCTACGGCGGCGGCCTACAGCTCGCATTGGCCGCGGACTTCCGGTTCGCCACGCCGGACGCGGAATTCTCGATAATGGAAGCCAAGCACGGCCTAGTGCCGGACATGACCGGCGCCGCGACACTCTCGCGCCTGATCGGCATCGACAAGGCGCTGCTGCTGACCATGACCGCCGACCTCGTCGATGCCGCCTATGCCGAGCGCATCGGCCTGATCACCGAGGTCACCGCGGACCCGGTCGCGACCGCCGAAAAGCTCGCCGACCGCATCGCGACCCGCTCCCCGCACGCCGTCGCGGGAGCCAAGCGGTTGTTCGATCGATCCTGGGAGGCGGCCGCGCGCCGTACCTTCGCAATCGAGCGGGCCATTCAGCTGCCACTGATCTTGCGAAAGGCGACCTCGCGGGCCAAAACCCACCGCAGTAGTCGTTAAATTTCATCAATCAATGACACAACCCACCAATTCTTCCGGATTGGCTGTTAGCATTTCCAACGATTTGCCAGCCAGTCGGAATGTGCCTCGAAACACACGACGGGGGGTCGGTGTATCGAGCATGCTTCGGCGAGAAACCGGAGGGCTCAAAGACTTTGACCAAAACCGGATCCATTCTGCTGTCCGCGCTGGCGGGTGCCACGGCCTTGCTCCTCACAGCGACTACCCCAGCCTCGGCAAACCCAAACGCAATCAACCCGTTTCCCGTGCTCAACGGCACAACTGGGCTGCCCAACCTGAACGGACGGACCAGGGCGGTCTTCCAGGTGACGGGCATGGCGAGCCCGAACAACACCCAGACCTACAACGTGCTCGGCACCGATCTCGGCATCATGTGGGACAACGGAAGCGGCGAAATGCTGACCGCCTTCGGCGATACTGCCGGACTCGGTTTCCCGAATTTGCTGGTAGGTAGCATGTGGGCGTGGCGCAGCAATATTCTCGTGCGTAGCCATACTCAGGACCCGGCCAACGGCATATTCTTCGACAGTGTCGTGCGCGATGTATTCGGCCAGGCGCGCGACCTTATCCCCAGCCCGAAGATTCCGTTCATCGAAATCAGCCGCATCCCCACCGCGGGCATCGCGGTCGACGGCGTTCAGTACATGAGCCTCATGTCGGTACAGAGCTGGGATGACATCGGGCAGTGGACCACGGGCTTCTCCGGCCTCGCCGCCTCCGGCGACAACGGCGAGACCTGGGCCGAGCTGCCGCAGACCCGCAGGCCCAACGACGGAGCCGACGCCAACTTCCAGATGAACGCCTTCCTGAAAGACGGCGGGTACGTCTACGAATACGGCACCCGCTCCGGGCGCAACCGTGCGGCGTTCGTCGCCCGCGTGCGGGACAGAGACATCGCCAACCTCGCCGAATACGAGTACTGGGACGGCGAGCGCTGGAAGAAGGACGACGTCAACGCGGCCGCGCCGATCATGTTCGGTGTCGGCGAGTTGTCGGTGATGTACAACCAGTACCTCGGCCAGTACATCGCGCTCACCACCGATCCGTTCAATTCGGTGGTGATGCGGCGGGCGCCATCGCCGACGGGTCCGTGGAGCGATCCCGAGGTGCTGATCGACACCAGGGAATTGCCGACCGCCTACGCGCCCTCGATCTTCCCGTACCAGACCGGTCGCGACCTGTACTTCGTCACGACGGTCCACAGCCAGTACAACGTGGTCCTGATGCGCACGACGTTGTGACCACGACCTGCGGGCCGTCCGATGGCTCCGCGTCCGGATCGCACACAGCGCTCGACAAGCCGGGATCCAGCAATGGCTCCCCGCCCTCGACGGTCGATTTGACCTCGAGTGGACTTCAGGTATGAGGCTTGCGACATGACTACTACCGCTCCCGCATCCCCTGTCGGCGCATCCGACGAGACCGCCGCAGTGCGCGACTGGTTGCGTGCCAATGCCCGTCCGGTGACCGGCTCCGACGCCGACTACGGTGGCACGGACCTCGAACCATTGGTCGACCGGCTCGCGGCCGCGACAGTGGTCGGGCTCGGCGAATCGACGCGATTCTCCCGGCAGACCTTCGGTGTGCGTTCACGCATATTCCGCGCGCTCGTCGAACGGCACGGCTTCCGCGCACTGGCGATTCAGGACAGCGCGGGTTCCGGTGAGCGCTGGGACGACTTTGTTCGCACCGGGGCGGGCGATCCCGAATCCGTGCTCGCGAGTGCGTGGCGACCGTGGCGCAGCGCCGAGACGGTCGAGGCGTTGACCTGGATTCGGGCTTTCAATCAGGAACATCAGGATGATCCGGTTCGCATCTTCGGCGTCGAGCCGCCCCAGGCCGAATCCGCCGATTACGACGTGGTGCTCGACTACATCCGGCACGCGGCGCCGCAACGGCTCATCGCGCTCGAATCTCATCTCACGCCCATCAGGACCGCGCACCAGGTGGACGAACACGTCCAGCGCCACCAAGGCATTCACCCTGGTCGCCCCTTCCTCGACGAAGCACGCGATGCGCTCGCACTGCTCGACGGGCTACCGGAGTCGGCCGAGCGCTCGACCGCGCTGGCCCACGCGCGCCGCATCCTTGCTTTCCATACGAATAGCGTTGCGGGACAAGGCGGCTTCGACCGCGACGAGCGGCCGTCGGCCGATCGCGTCATCGAATGGCACCGGGCGACCGGCGCCAGGATCGCCTACTGGGACGGCATCGCCCACACCGCGGCGCTCGCCCTCGGCGCCCAACCCGAGCAGAGCGTATTCCGCGGTGCAGGCAGCCACCTACGCCGCCACTTCGGCGCGGACTACGCGTCGGTGGCGATCGGCTTCCATCACGGCGACCTGGGCATGGCGACAGCCCCTGATCCCGCGCCCGATCTCATCGACGCAACGCTCGGTGCGGTGAACCTGCCCGCCTTCGCCGTCGACCTGCGGGCGCAGGCCCCCGACCCGGTGCACCGGTGGCGACTCGCACCGGCGAAGCTGCGCACCATCAGCGGGATCTACGACCCCGCGCAGGATGCCGACGCGAACATGCTGGTCGGCTCGTTGATCGAGGCGTTCGACGTGTTGATCCACATTCGGGAAACCACGCCGCTGCGCTGGCTGCCGGAGTTCGCCCCATCGACATGACCCGGCCCGCGCGCACAGTGGCGCGAGGCGGCTGAGGCCGGTCCATAGACTGAGGGGTATGGAGGCGGCCGATTGGGACGCGCGGTATGCGCAAGGTGAATTGGTCTGGGGCGCACCGCCGAACAGCACGGTGGTCGAGCACGTCTACGGGCTGGAGCGGCGCACCCCGCTACAGCCCGACACCCCGGACGGCGAGGTGCCGACGCTGCCGCGTGCCCTCGACCTCGCCTGCGGCGAGGGTCGAAACGCATTGTGGCTGGCCACGCACGGCTGGCAGGTGCACGCGGTCGACTACTCACAGGTGGGAGTCGACAAGGGCCGCACCGTCGCGACCCGCTTGTCGCGCTCGGTGCGCAACCGCATCACCTGGCAGTGCGCCGACGTCACCGACCTCGACGCGGCGGGTATCACCGGCCCGTACGAGCTGGTCCTGCTGGTCTTCCTGCACCTGCCGGCCGAGCAGCGCCGCACCTTGGTCCGCCGCGCCGCGGACCTGCTCGCTCCCGAGGGCACCCTGCTGATCCTCGGGCACGACACCACCAATCTCACCGACGGTTACGGCGGTCCTCAGGATCCGTCGGTCCTGTTCACCCCCGAAGACATCGTCGCCGACCTCGGCCCGAAATCCGAACACATCCAGGTCCGAATCGCCGAGCGCATCCTCCGCATCACCGAAGACCGCGATGCCATCGATGCACTGGTCGTCGCAACCAGATCGGCTCCAGTACCTGACCAGCAGGCATGGGAATCCCCGACCGTCGAGTGACCGATCTGCCGCAGCGCGCCGGCAGGTGCCGGTTGCACTCCGCTCGGGTGGCTACCGACTCCTCCCGGCTCGGCGCGTTCACATAGTCCCGGCGGTGCGCGGCGATGTGGCCGGTCAACCGCATTGACTGCAACAGCGAGGCGAGTGGCTGACTCGTCGCACGGGATCGAAGAAGGCAGTGGCCGCACCGCACAGCCGGTTCAGAAGCAACGGTTGTCAGACCTCGAGTCCAGCCCATCGCCGCAGCGGCGGCGTGACGATGTCGGCGATCTCGGCGAAGCCGCTACGGAACGAATGCGGTTGTCCAGCAATGGTTTCCACCTGCATCGCGTCGACCTCGTCGGGCACACCGAACGGGTCTCGCGCACCATTGATCACCACCACCTCGATATCGCCGGTCGACCGCAGCTCCTCGACGCGGGTGTTCTCCGGCTTTCCCGGGGGATGCAGCGGAAAGGACAGGGCGATCACCCCGCTTGCCTCTGCGGCGATCGCGGTGCGACAGGCCACCCGGGCGCCATTGCTGCGACCACCCTGGATCAGCGGGACCTTGGCGACCTTCTTACGCAGCTGCGCGACGATCTCGAGCCAGGCTTCGTCCTGCTTCACCGCCGAGCCCGGCGCGCGGCGTCCCGCGACCCGATAGGGCTGCACGACCCTGGCTACCGCGCCGCCGAGCTCGAGCGCACGATCGCGTACCACGAGCAGGTCTTTCGCGTCGACGCCACCTCCGGAGCCGTGCGTGAGCAGCAGCAGGAAGGCAGGCGCGCGCGGCTTGTCGAGCTCGATCTCGGCAGGCCCTGCGCTCGTCTCGATTCGCACACCCAACGGTAGCGCTGCAGCAACCGGGAACCAGCGAGCGCAACAGGGTCTTGGTTCGGCAGTCGAGCCGGGCAGACAACCCGCCTCTTACTCGAGCCGCGGCGGCGCGGCAACGCCTTCGAGTGTTTTCCGCGTCACATTGCCCGCTCGAGCCTTTGCCTCCCCATTACCGGCCGGTAATATGTTTCATAAGTTACCCGCGAGTAGCATGCGGAAACCCGGATGGCTACCCGGTGGCGACAACGGGCGGGAACGGCAAGCAACCGACCGCACCAACTCAACGGAGAGTGAGTAGACAGACATGGGCCACTACAAGAGCAACGTCCGCGACCTGGAGTTCAACCTCTTCGAGGTACTCGGCCTCGGTGCGCTCCTCGACGGCGAAGCATACGGCGATCTCGACTCCGAGACCGTCAAGGAGATGCTCAACGAGGTGCGTCGCCTGGCCGAGGGTCCGCTGGCCGACTCGTTCGTCGACGGTGACCGCAACCCGCCGACCTTCGACCCCGAGACCCACACCGTCACTCTCCCCGAGTCCTTCAAGAAGTCCTACCGCGCGCTCGAAGACGCAGGTTGGGCCAAGGTCGGCGTCCGTGAGGAGCTGGGCGGCCTCGGCGCGCCGAGCGCCGTCACCTGGGCGCTGGGCGAAATGATCCTCGGCGCCAACCCGCCTGCCCAGATGTACGCAGCGGGCGCGGGCTTCGCGCAGGTCTTCTACAACAACGGCACCGATGAGCAGAAGAAGTGGGCGCAGATCATCGCCGACCGCAACTGGGGCGCCACCATGGTGCTGACCGAGCCGGACGCCGGCTCCGACGTCGGCGCCGGACGCACCAAGGCGGTCAAGCAGGAAGACGGCACCTGGCACATCGAGGGCGTCAAGCGCTTCATCACTTCGGGCGACTCCGACGACCTGTTCGAGAACATCATGCACCTGGTGCTGGCCCGCCCCGAGGGCGCGGGACCCGGCACCAAGGGCCTCTCGCTGTTCTACGTGCCGAAGTACCACTTCGACTTCGAGACCGAGACCATCGGCGACCGCAACGGTGCCTTCGTCACCAATGTCGAGCACAAGATGGGCATCAAGGTTTCGGCCACCTGTGAGGTCACCTTCGGCGGCCACGGCATCCCCGCCAAGGGCTGGCTGGTCGGCGAGGTGCACAACGGCATCGCGCAGATGTTCGACGTGATCGAGAACGCGCGCATGATGGTGGGCACCAAGGCCATCGCGACCCTCTCGACCGGTTACCTCAACGCGCTCGACTACGCCAAGCAGCGCGTCCAGGGTTCGGACCTGACCCAGATGACCGACAAGGCCGCTGCCCGCGTCACCATCACCCACCACCCGGACGTGCGTCGTTCGCTGGCCCTGCAGAAGGCATACGCCGAGGGTCTGCGCGCCATCTACCTCTACACCGCCGCGCACCAGGATGCCGATATCGCGCAGCTGGTTTCCGGCGCCGACGAGGACGTGGCCTTCCGCGTCAACGATCTGCTGCTGCCGATCGTCAAGGGTGTCGGTTCCGAGCGGGCCTACCAGTACCTGACCGAATCGCTGCAGACCTTCGGTGGCTCCGGCTTCCTGCAGGACTACCCGATCGAGCAGTACATCCGCGACGCGAAGATCGACTCGCTGTACGAGGGCACCACCGCCATCCAGGCACAGGACTTCTTCTTCCGCAAGATCGCCCGTGACCGCGGCGTCGCGCTGGCCCACGTGGCAGGCCAGGTGCAGAAGTTCATCGAGTCCGAGGCAGGCAACGGTCGCCTGAAGGCCGAGCGCAAGCTGCTCGCCACCGCGCTGGAGGACGTGCAGGCTATGGCCGCCACGCTCACCGGCCACCTGATGGGCGCCCAGGCCGACCCGAAGGAGCTCTACAAGGTCGGTCTCGGCTCGGTGCGCTTCCTGCTCGCCGTCGGTGACCTGCTCATCGGCTGGCAGCTGTTGCGTCACGCCGAGGTCGCCATCAAGGCCCTCGACAATGGCGCGACCGGTGCCGACGAGGCGTTCTACACCGGCAAGGTCGGTGTCGCGCAGTTCTTCGCCCGCAACGTGCTTCCGGAGCTGACCGCCACGCGCGCCATCCTGTCGAACCTGGACAACGACATCATGGAAATCGACGAAGCGGCGTTCTGAGGCGCTAGCTGACTACTGTCACACCGAATACAGCACAGCGGCCCGGAGATTCTCCGGGCCGCTGTGCTTTTCGCTGTGTGCGCTAGTCGATTCGGTCGGCGTGCTCGGCGTCGAATTCGGCCTGCGAACGCAGGATGGCGTCGTGGTTGTCGCGTGACCATTCGACCAGCCCGAAGATCGGGACGGAAAGGCTGTGGCCGCGGTCGGTCAGCGCGTATTCGACCTGCGGCGGATAGGTCGGCAGCACGGTACGGCTCACAAGACCGTCACGAACCACTTTGCGGGTGGTGACGGTAAGCATGCGCGGAGAAATTCCGGGAACCGCGCGCTGCAATTCCCGGAAACGGCGCGGGCCGTTGAACAACTCGACGAGAATCAGCATGCTCCATCGGTCGCCCAGTCGGTCGAGGACTTCCCGGATTCCGCAGTTATCCCCGCCACACGGGCCTTCGACGGCATCCGGTCCTACCTGGAGAGTTACCTCGGTGTGCGTAGTGCTCATACAAGTGCCTCCTGCCGACCTCCGACGAGATTAGCAACGATTCTCTTCGGGCCCCGCGTGCCGGATCGCCTCGAAGGGGGAGGCGATGCGGCACGCGGGGCCGCATTTCGCTGCTGTTACCCGGTGCGGTCCGCCGGCATAACACCAGGCCGCCGGACCTCCGGCGCGAAGGCGGTGCACAATGATCGGGCCAGCCGCGCGTGTGCCGACGAAGGGACCGTTTGGATGAACCGCTCGCTGCTCGCCCTTGCCAGAATCGGCGTACTCGCCGTCGTATTCGCTGTCGCATTCACCGGACCGACCTGCGCCGATCCGAACAATGTCAATCCGATTCCCGGGCTGAACGGCCAGCCGCGCGGACTACCGCGGCTGCCGGGTCCGGCCCAGGCGATCTTCCAGGTGACCGGGATCGACAGCCCCAATCACACTCAGAACGTGAACGTGCTCGGCACCGATCTCGGCATCATGTGGGACGACGGCGGCGGCCGGATGATCACCGCCTTCGGTGACAGCGCCGGGCTCGGCGTGCCCAACCTGCTCGCGGGCAGCATCTGGGCTTGGACCAGCAACGCCCTGTTCCGCAGCACCACCAAGGACCCGGCGAACGGCATCATCTTCGACAGTGCGGTGCCCAATCCATTGCCGAGCCCGAAGATTCCCGGCATCGAGATCAGCTTTATTCCGACCGCGGGCATCTCGGTGGGCGGCGTGCAGTTCATGAGCATGATGTCGGTGCGCGAATGGGGCGACCACGGCAAGTGGGCCACCAACTTCTCGACCCTCGCGGCCTCCGGCGACGGTGGGCAGACCTGGGCCCAGCTGACCAACACCCGGCGCGGGAATGTGGACGGCCACGAGAAGTTCCAGCAGAACGCCTTCCTGAAGAACGCGGGATATATCTACCGGTACGGCACACCAGGAGGCCGCAACAACCCCGGATTCGTCTCCAGAGCAAAGGAAGCCGATATCGCGAATATCGACGCCTACGAGTATTGGGACGGCGGCGCGTGGCAGCCCGGCGATGCGAAGACCGCGGCGCCGATCGTCGGCGATGTCGCCGAGTTGTCGGTGATGTGGAACAACTATCTCGGCAAGTTCGTCATGCTCACCACCGACCCGGCCAATTCCGTTGTCATGCGCACCGCGTCGGCTCCGCAGGGCCCATGGGGCGAACCACAGGTTCTCGTCAGCGGGCCGTCATTGCCGACTGCCTACGCGCCCATGATCTTTCCGTACCAGACCGGGCCGGACCTCTACTTCATGCTGACCGTGCACAACCAGTACAACGTGATCCTGCTGCGAACTCCCTTGTGACGGGTGGATACAACACCAGCGGCCCGGATTTCTCCGGGCCGCTGGTGGATCGACGCGCGATCGAGCGCTTGTCAGCCTGCCGTGGTGGCGGTCGGCAGCGGCTTGACGCCACCCGAACCGGTCGCCAGCAGCTTCCCGAGGCCGATGGCGAGGTTGCTCGAGCCGGTGGGAGCCGGAACGGGGGCAGGGGTCTCGGCTGCGGCGATACCCGAACCAGCGAGGACGATACCGGCAGCGGCAACGGCGGCACCGAACAGACGAATCTTGCGCATGAAAACTCTTCTTCCTTATTCCTCATCCGACCGCGTTTGCGATCGTCTGCGCATTTCTATCACGGTAGATTTTCGATCAGAGTCGTGACCATGAACACCATGCAAACTGATGGTAACCAGCTCCCCGCACGACCTGGTGGTTCACTGTGCGGCGACGCCACTCGCCGACGTAACAAATAATCGGCAGCGGCAGAAATACTGGTCACCATCTCATAGCCCGTGGTAGTGCGACCCCTGACCCTCGATTCGCCGTCCGCTGGATAATCTTTGCGCGGCAACAGGTATCAGAGGTAGGAAACCAAAAATGCCCCGTCTCGTGCGAGGCGGGGCAATTCGGTTTCGGTGATTACGGGGTCGCGGGAGGCTTGGTGGCCGACGAGCCGGTCGCCAGCGCCTTGAGAAGTTCCGGAAGCAGCGCCGCCGAGCCGGTACCGCCCGGGGTGGGCTCACCGGGGGCGATGGTGCCGATTTCCTGCACGACGATGCCCTGGTCGACGGTTGCGGACGCCAGGCCCGAACCCGCGCCGATCACAGCAGCAGCGGCGATAAAGACCACACCGAACACGCGAAGCTTGCTCATTGAATATCTACCCCTAGAAAATGTCTCTCATTGATAACACGCTTGTTATCAACGAAAGATGTTGTATCACAACGCTTCAACTGCCAGCGAGTAGCTACATGACCCCGCCACGGGGCATGAGGTTGCCACACCGTTGCGAGTCATTCGAAATGAAATCCACGGATAATCGGGCTCGACCGATCGGCCGGGCAGCCGCCACGCACCCACCCTCGCGAACTTTGCCACCGACAAGGCGCCCGGTGCCACCGTAGCTGGCAGATAAGCCGCACAACACCGAGATCACACCAATGGCCTTGCGCGATGCACCAATTGGGAAAATCTCGAGAGATCGGAGAGACATGCCCATAGAACTGTGGCCTACCCAGCTATCCACAAGTTATGTTGAGAAGTATTTCACAGGAATTATCTGTAACATTTCTGGGCGCGCGGCGATGGCGAGGTGATTCGCTTTTATCCGCGCGATCCGAGCAACCAACGTGCGCTTGGTGATCGGCACGCCATACCCGTGCCGCCCCGTCTCCGGAACTGTACGGGTAACCGCAGCCCGCAATCTCAGAGAAAAGGCGGAAGTCCGCGGGTCCCGCAGCGACTACCCAGGTGCCGACGCGCGCAGCCGGGCTACTCGCACTTGACGATAGGGATCGGGTCGTACTTCACGTTCCGAGTCGCACGCGAGACTTCCCTGCCGGATTTGTGATCGGTGATGACGCGGGTATCGGACACGGTGAACCCGGGGCCGCCCTCGGAGGCGATACAGTCCTTGCCCTTCGGGAGGGTGACCGTCTGCGGTTCCGTCGGCTTGGTGCGCTCGCCGGTGATGGACTCGACATCCACGGTCTTGGTGCCCCACAGCCGGACCGTGACATCGGAGTCGGTGGTGAGAGTCTCGATGTACACGCCGTTGGGGGTGTTGTTGCGGAAGCGCAGGTCGATGGCGCCGTCGAAGACGGTGGCCTCGCGAGCGGCGGGGTAGCGCGAGATGTAGTAGCTGTGTTCGGTGTGACCCGCGTCCTCGAGGCCCGCGAAGTACGAGGCGTTGTAGAGAGTGGTGGCGAATTGGCTGATCCCGCCGCCGACGGCGGTGCTCGGTCGACCGTGATCGATGATGCCGGATTCGACGTAGCCTTCGGCCGTGCCGCGCGGGCCGGTGAAGTCGTTGAGCGAGAACGTCTCCCCGGGTTTGACGATGGCGCCGTTCACCTTCCGCGCGACCACCCGGATGTTCACCCCGGAGGGGCCGCTGAAGCCGTTGGTCGTGAATTGGCCCATGACATCGGTAACGCCGAGACCTTGCGCGGCCTCGGTGGTGAGCTTGGGCTCGACCTTGTCGTAGACGGCTCGAGCGGTGCGTTCCTGCGGCATGACAATGAGATTCGGCAGCTGCTCGAGCGTCTTCGGCCAGTTGATCTTGTCCCCGACAATCGCGGGAACGACCTTCGCGGCCCCACCGGCCAGACTGAATGTCGCGTCCTTGGCCTCCACTTCGGAGGTGGCGAGCTGGGGCGCCAGCAAACTGGTAGCCACCTCCTGATCGAAGGTCGCGGTGAGTCCGCCATTGCCATCGGGCGCGAAAGACACAATGGTCGCGATCTGCTCTGGCTCCAGCTTGCCCGCCGCACCCTTGCCCGCAAAAGTGATCGGTGCGCGCACCGCTGGCTCCGCGACCTCGCGCAATGCCCGATCGACCGCTTCAGGACGGACGGTCATGGGCGCGGCCGTCTCCGGCAGATCGATCAGCGTGCCGTAGATCCAGTTGTCGATCAGCGCTGCGCGGGCCGCGGGACCGTCGAGCACCCGCCCTGGCACCGGCGGCACAGCTACCGGTCTGCCACCCTCGAATCTGATGGTGCCTTCGACTGTCGGCCGGTCGTGCACCCGCAAACCGGCGAGCTGACGATCCAGCGCCGAGTTGTCGACGACACTGGCGATCGGCACCGCGCGGGTGGTGAACAGCGATGTCAGCCTGGTGATCGGATTCATCGGCTGCGAGCCGATGCGTTCCCACGTGGTCGCCCAGTCCACTTCCAGCCCCGCGGTGCTCGGCAGCAGCTTGGTCTGCATATCGGCGATCTGCACGGGCAGTTCGTGCCCGGAACGTGGGCCGAGCACCGCACGCAGCCTGGTGTCCGCGGTGTCGGTGTCGAGACCACCGACGCTGACGCCCGCGACCTCGACGCCGCGCGGCACTTCCCCAGCGGATAACAGCAGGTCAGCTACGTATACGGATCCCGCCACCGCGACGAAGGCACCGATCCCGATGCCGATCTTCTTGACGAGGGGGGCCTTCGGTGACCCACTCGCCTTGGGTTGCGGCTGCGACTCCTGGTGCCGAGACCAGCGCTCGGTAGCGGCCTCGCTGACCTGTGGGCGACCGGGTGGCTGCACCCTGGCGGTCGCCCGCAGGGGTTGGGTGGGCGCCGAGTCGCCATCCCAGCCGGCAGCCGAGTCCGGTAACGGAGAACGGGTCGACTCGAGGAGCTGGCGCAGTCCGACTTCGCCACCTTCGTGTCTACCGTGACCGCCACGCCCGGTGCTCGATTCGCTCGTCACGAACCGTCCTCCCCGCTCGAGATGAAAAGGGACCTCGCACGGTTGCGAGTCTCCGCCCACCATAGTGGCCGCTACCGGCATGGTCCGCAGACCACAGATCTGCAGCAAACCTTGCGCAAAACGCTCGCCCGCAGGACATGGAAGGGCCCCGCGCAGTTGCCGGGTCGGGGGTCTGGCAACTACGCGGAGCCGATTGGAATATCGCCGCCCAGAACGAGGCGTTACACACGCTGAACGCGACCGTGGTCGACCGGCGCGGGACAATCGACCAGGACGTCTCGCTATCAGGGCTCGCAATACACGAGGGAGATGGATGAGTATGCAGCTGGGAATGATCGGTCTAGGCCGGATGGGCGGCAATATCGTCCGCCGTATCGTCAAGGACGGGCACACCGCCGTCGGCTACGAACGCAAGCCCGAGCGCATCGACGAGCTGACCGCCGAACTGGGCACGGCGAAATTCCAGGGCGCCACCGAGCTGGCGGACTTCGTCGGCAAGCTGGAGACGCCGCGCGTGGTCTGGGTGATGATCCCCGCGGGCGCCACCGGTGCGGTCATCGATCAACTGGCCGAGGTGCTCGAACCGGGCGACATCATCATCGACGGCGGCAACAGCCGCTACCACGAGGACCTGGTACGTGCCGAGCAGTTGCGGCCCAAGGGAATTCACTATGTGGACATCGGCACCTCGGGCGGCGTCTTCGGGCTCGAGCGCGGTTTCTGTCTGATGATCGGCGGCGAGACCGAACAGGTGAAGTACCTCGATCCACTCCTGAAATCCATCGCTCCCGGTGTCGAGGCCGCCGAACGGACACCGGGACGCACCGGCGAAGCGTCCGCGGCCGAGCACGGCTATCTGCACTGCGGCCCGGCCGGTGCGGGCCACTTCGTGAAGATGGTGCACAACGGCATCGAGTACGGCGCCATGCAGGCCTATGCCGAGGGTCTCAACATCCTGCACAAGGCGAATATCGGCGCGGACCACAACGCTCGGTTCTCCGCCGAGGAGACGCCGCTCGAACATCCCGAGTACTACCGGTACGCGATCGACATTCCCGAGGTCACCGAGGTGTGGCGGCGCGGCTCGGTAGTCGCCTCCTGGTTGCTGGACCTGACCGCGGGCGCCCTTTTCGCCGATCCGAACCTCGATTCGTTCGACGGCCGGGTCTCGGATTCGGGCGAGGGCCGGTGGACCCTCGACGCCGCGATCGACACCGGCGTCCCCGCGCCCGTCCTCGCGGCGTCGCTGTTCGCCCGATTCTCCTCGCGGGGGGAATCGCTGTACGCGGACAAAATGCTTTCGGCCATGCGCAAGGCCTTCGGCGGGCACAACGAGCTGCCGGAGTAGTAGCTCGACAGCCGATCCGCTCAGCCGGCCCTGCGCCACCATTTCGAGCACGACGAGCGGGCGGACAGAAAGGCCGCAGGCGCGCTTGCGTCAGTCGACATTGCTGTCTGCGGACACCCACCGAAAGTCGCGGTAGTTGAGGGACACCCCCTGCCGGCATGGCTGTGCCGCCAGCGGGCGGACCTTCCCGCCGGGCGTCGAGGGGCTATCCGAAACGTGCCGTCTCAGACACAATGAACTCGAGGGTGAGGTCCGCTACTGCGGTTCGGAAGGTGGGTTGGCTTCATGGTCGAGAAACACGTCGTACGCAACGGCGAGGTCGATATCGCCGTCTTCGAGCAGGGCAATCCGGCGGGCCCGACGGTCCTGCTGCTACACGGCTGGCCCGACACCCACCACCTGTGGAACAACGTCGTGCCGGAACTCACCGAGCGGTTCCGGGTACTGAGCGTGGACAACCGTGGGCACGGCGAGTCTTCCAACCCGCCGGGCACCAAGGCCATTTCTGTGGCGAATTTCGCCGCGGACTACGTCGCGGTGATCGAGGCGCTCGGCAATGGCGAGCCCGTTCACGTGCTCGCGCACGACTGGGGCAGCATCGCTATGTGGGAGGTGCTCGCACGGCCCGACGCGCATCGACTTGTCGCGTCGTTCACCTCGGTCTCCGGCCCCAGCCTCGCGCACACCGCGAGCTGGGCACGTAGCAGGCTGGCCAGGCCGACGCCGCGCAATATCGCGCTCCCACTGGCACAACTCGGCTCGTTCGCCTATTCGGGCGTTTTCTCATTGCCGGTGCTTCCGCAAGCGGCGATCGCGGCGGGGGTGAGCGAAGAGCGTTGGCGGACTTGGCTTTCCCGCACGGAGGGAGCGGCTCCCGACCAGATCCACCTGGCCCCCACATTCAAGCAGGACATGGCGAGCGGCCTGCGCATCTATCGAGCGACCTGGGCCACCAATCCACTGGGTGCCCGCGCGCGGCACACCTCGGTTCCGGTGCAGATCATTGTCGGCACCCGCGATCCCGCTGTCCGGCAGTCGAGTTATTCCGATGAGGACCGCTGGGTCGACGCGGTGTGGTTGCGCGTGGTGCGGGGCGGGCATTGGCTGCCGTTCTCCCATCCGCGACTGCTCGCCTCGGCGGCCGTCGAATTGATCGACGCGGTGGCGGGCGGGCCGCAGTCGCGCACCTTTCGGCGCACGCGAATGGGTGTGCCGCGCAAGCCGTTCGAGGATCAGTTGGTGGTGATCACCGGTGGTGGCAGCGGGATCGGGCGGGAAACCGCGCTCGCCTTCGCCGAGGACGGCGCGGAGATCGTGGTGTCGGATATCGACAGCACCGCCGCCGAGGCGACGGTCGCGCTGATATCCCGGTCGGGCGGGCGCGGCCACGCCTACGAACTGGATGTCTCCGATGAAGCGGCGGTGCGCAAGCACGCCGAGCATGTGATCACCGAGCACGGCGTGCCGGATGTGTTGATCAACAATGCGGGCATCGGCCAGGCCGGACGGTTCCTGGACACCTCCAGCGAGGATTTCCAGCGGGTGTTGAATGTGAATCTCAACGGAGTCGTCAACGGCTGCCGCGCCTTCGCCGGTCATATGGTCGAGCGCGGACTCGGCGGGCACATAGTGAACCTCTCCAGTATGGCCGGATACATGCCACAGCAGGGGTTCAGCGCCTATTCCACAAGCAAGGCAGCGGTTTTCATGTTCTCCGACTGCTTGCGCGCCGAACTGGCCAAGCACAACATCGGCGTCAGCACCATCTGCCCCGGCATCGTGCATACCAATATCGTGCGCAACACCAGGATGTCGGGCGTCTCGGCCGAAGAGGAGGCCCGCAGGCAGGAGCGCTACGACCGCCTCTACCAACGGCGCGGCTACGGGCCGGAGAAAGTGGCTCGGCAGATCGTGCGAGCGGTGCAGAAGGACCGGCAAGTCGTACCGGTGACACCGGAAGCACGGTTGCAGTACATAGTCGGACGACTCGCCCCCGGCCTGGTCCGCTTCGCCGCCGCCCGTGTCAGGCTGGTGCGCTGACACCAACGAGGTTCGATCACACCAACAGAACGTCAACGCCACCGTCCCGGCACCCAGTCAGGCCCGCAGACGCAGACAGGCCCGCGGGCCGCCCATCCCCGATCACCGAAGCCTCGTGGCACGACACGGTCGACACCGTGCAGTCCGACTCCCACTTCCTGCACAGCAAGGACGAGGCAGCCGCGCATGAGGAGGGGGTCTTCGATCCCTGGGAGTACTGGAGTTAGCTGATCGATTCGGTGACGTGAGCCCTCAGGGTGGATGTTGAGCAAGGCCAGTCCTGTTGGGCGGTGGTTCGGGTGGCATGAAGGCAGCGATGCGAATCATAGATCTCGCGCCCTCCGATGGTCTGGAGTCCGTCGAACGTAGTCGAATGGTGGTCGCCCAGGCCGTATTCGACCGCCGTATGACTACTCTCGGCGAGCAGCCGGAGTGGGTGGCGACGGCCCGCTATAGCCCGCCTCGCACCGCGGCGACCGCGAACTCCGATGGCGCCGAAGGGAACTCGAGAGGCGAGTGAGGGCGTGGCCGGTCAGTCCGGCATGGATGCCGCAACAAGGGGGTATCCGATCGGGAAACCGACCGAATACCCCCTCGATGTGTGCTCGCTTTCGGCGTCTCTATAGGACAACTGATTTCGCCAGCACATGGGTCATGCACCGGGAACCGGCTAAATCACCCCTCACTTCTCCGTCGACCGCCGACGCAGCGGTCACGGAGTCCGGCCTGAGGACGCGTGACAGCGGGGAAGTCAGCGCTCCAGAATCGCGACAACACCCTGACCACCCGCAGCGCAAATGGAGATCAGCGCACGGCCGGATCCCTTCTCCGCCAACATCTTCGCGGTGGAGGCGACGATGCGGCCGCCGGTGGCGGCGAACGGGTGGCCCGCGGCGAGCGAGGAGCCGTTGACATTGAGCTTGCTGCGGTCGATCGAGCCGAGCGCGCCGTCGAGGCCGAGGCGCTCTTTGCAGTAGGCGTCGGACTCCCAGGCCTGCAGGGTCGCGAGCACCACGGACGCGAAGGCCTCGTGGATTTCGTAGTAGTCGAAGTCCTGCAGGGTCAGGCCGTTGCGGGCCAGCATGCGGGGCACCGCGTAGGTCGGGGCCATCAGTAGGCCGTCGGGACCGTGGATGTAATCGACGGCGGCGACCTCGCTGTCCACCAGGTGCGCGAGCACCGGCAGGTTGCGTTCGGTGGCCCATTCATCGCTGGACAACAGCACCGCGGAGGCGCCGTCGGTCAGCGGGGTGGAGTTGCCCGCGGTCATAGTGGCCTCGCCCGCCTTCACACCGAAGACCGGCTTCAGGGTGGCCAGCTTCTCGACGGTCGAGCCGGGGCGCAAGTTGTCGTCGCGGGTCAGGCCGAGGAATGGGGTGATCAGGTCGTCGAAGAAGCCGCGGTCGTAGGCGGCCGCCATGTTCTTGTGCGACAGGTAGGCCAACTCGTCCTGCGCCTCGCGGGCGACGCCGAATTCCTTCGCGGTGATGGCGGCGTGCTCGCCCATGGACAGTCCGGTGCGCGGCTCGGCGTTGCGCGGGATCTCGATGCCGAGCATGCCGGGGCGCAACTGGCCGACCAGCTTGAGCCGATCCTTGTTGCTCTTGGCGCGGTTGGCGTCGAGCATCCACTCGCGCATGCCCTCGCTGACGCCGATCGGAGCGTCGGAGGTGGTGTCGGTACCACCGCCGACACCGGCGTCGATGCGGCCCGCCGCGATCGCGTCACCGACGGTGACGATCGCCTGCAGGCCGGTGCCGCAGGCGAGCTGCAGGTCGTGGGCGGGGGTGTAGGGGCTGAGCTTGCTGCCGAGCACACTCTCGCGGATCATGCCGTGCTCGCCGACGCGCTTGAGCACCGCGCCGCCGGCGACCATGCCGAGGCGCTCGCCCTGCAGGTTGAACCGGCTGACAAGGCCGTCGAGCGCGGCCGTGAACATGTCCTGGTTGGAGGCGTGGGCATAGGCCTTGTCGGAGCGGGCGAACGGAATCCGGTTGCCGCCCACAATCGCGACCGGACGGGGGGCCTTCTTGGCCGTGCTCTTCGCCGAACGGGCTTTGGTTGTCACTCGAGTCTCCAGGTCTCGTCGGGGGGTTGGCCGGCGCCCCGGTGCTCGCACGAAAATTCCGCGCGGATCGGCGCCCCGTCGTGTTGGTTTACTTTAAACTTACTCTGGAGTAAGTTTATTGTCGACACCGTACCCCGTGCACGTGCGTAATTTCGCCTGGGGACGTGCAGTGAACGAGCAGCACCCGGTTGGCCGGCAGCCACCGGCGAGTCGAGTACACACACGAGACACAGAAAAGGGAGAAACAGTGGCAGCGAACAAGAGCAAGGGTGCTCCCAACCTCTACGGATCGTTCGTACACTCTGCCCCCGGACAGTTCCTGGCGAGCAAGCTGGGCCTGCCGCAGCCGCAGACCCTGCGCCGCTACACCAAGGGCGAGCCACCGCTGCCCGGCCCGGTGCTGCTCGGTGGCAAGGGCCGCGTCGCGGAGCCGGTGCGCACCCTGCTGTCGGACTACACCTTCGCCGACGCGCCGAGCCAGGGCGCGAAGTACGGCGCGCTGGTCTTCGACGCGACCGGCATCGGCTCAATCGAGGACCTTTCGCAGCTCTACGAGTTCTTCCAGCCCGCCATGCGCAGTGTTGCCGCGTCCGGCCGCATCGTGGTCATCGGCACCACCCCGGAGCTCACCGCCAGCGTGGACGAGCAGATCGCCCAGCGCGCGCTGGAGGGCTTCACCCGCAGCGTCGCCAAAGAGCTGCTGCGCGGCGCCACCGCCCAGCTGGTGTACCTGCACCCAGAGGCGGCCGCGACCGCGACCGGCCTGGAATCCACACTGCGCTTCCTGCTTTCGGCCAAGTCGGCGTTCGTCGACGGCCAGGTCATCCGGGTCGGCAAGGATGACGCGACCGCGCCCGCCAGTTGGGATCGCCCGCTCGAGGGCAAGGTCGCCGTGGTCACCGGCGCGGCGCGCGGCATCGGCGCGACCATCGCCGAGGTGTTCGCCCGTGACGGTGCCACCGTGATCGTCGCCGACATCCCGGCCGCAGGCGAGGCACTCTCGGCCACCGCCAACAAGGTCGGCGGCACCGCGCTCGCGCTGGATGTCACCGCGCCCGACGCCGCGGAAAAGCTGGCCGAATTCGCCACCGAGCGTTTCGGCGGCATCGACATCGTCGTGCACAACGCGGGCATCACCCGCGACAAGCTGCTCGCCAATATGGACGAGGGCCGCTGGAACTCGGTGATCAACGTGAACCTCGCCGCACCGCACCGCATTACCGAGGGTCTGGTCTCCCGTGGCGCGCTCAAGGAGGGCGGCCGCGTGATCGACGTGTCCTCCATCGCGGGCATCGCGGGCAACCGCGGTCAGACCAACTACGGCGCCTCCAAGGCCGGTGTCATCGGCATGGTCAACGCCGAGGCGCCGAAGCTGGCCGAGAAGGGCATCACCATCAACGCGGTCGCGCCCGGCTTCATCGAGACCGCGATGACCGCCGCCATCCCGCTCGCGACCCGTGAGGCGGGCCGCCTGATGAGTTCGCTGCTGCAGGGCGGCGAGACCGTCGACGTGGCCGAGACCATCGCCTACTTCGCGAGCCCGGCGTCGAACGCGGTGAGCGGCAACGTGGTTCGGGTCTGCGGACAGAGCCTGATCGGAGCATGATGTCACGGGCGGGAACAGGGCGGGAGAAGACACCGGCGGGAACAGGGCGGGAGAAGACACAGTTGATCACACTCACCGAACCCCCGAAGAACAGCAGCCTGTTCGTCAAGGCCGCGCTCGGCGCGGTCCCGGTGCCGCTGGTCTCGGCACGCAAGTCCACCCTGCCGGATCGGACCGTCCGGCTCGAGGGCTTCACGGTGGACCCCGACCACCTTGCCGCGTACTGCCGGGCGACCGGACTGCGGTTCAACGACTCGCTGCCGCTGACCTACCCGTTCATCCTGAGCTTCCCGCTGGCTATGCAGCTGGTGGTGGCGCGCGACTTTCCGTTCGTCGCGGTGGGTGCGGTGCACGCGCAGAACCTGATCGAGCGCACCCGCGAGATCTCGGTGAGCGAGCCGCTGGACTTCACGACGCACATCGAGAACCTGCGCGAGCACCCGAAGGGTCTGCTCGTCGATGCGGTGACCGAGGTCAACGTCGGCAGGGAGCTGGTGTGGCGACAGGTCACCACCTTCCTGCACCAGCAGCGCACCTCGCTGTCGGGTGGACCGAAGCCGGAGCCGAAGCCGCAGGAGGTCGCGCCACCGCCGCTGCGCACGATGCGGGTGGATCAGAAGACGATCACCCGGTACGCCTCCGCGTCCGGCGATCACAATCCGATCCACACCTCCGCGTTGGGCGCCAAGGCTTTCGGCTTCCCGAAGGCGATCGCGCACGGCATGTGGTCGGCGGCGAACATCCTCGGCAATATCGAGGGCCGCATCCCGGAGCAGACGACCTACGCGGTCAAGTTCGGTAAGCCGATTCTGCTGCCGTCGACGGTGAACGTGTACGCGGATCAGGTCGAGGGTGGCTGGGACCTGGCGTTGCTCAACCCGAAGAAGGGTTATCCACACCTGACTGCCACGCTGCGCTGAACAGAGCTGGAGCAGAGCCGCACCTCGAATAGGGGTGCGGCTCTTGCCTTTCCGGCAGGCCGCCGCGTTCAGCAGTCGCAGCCGCAATCACAGCAATTGCCGCAGTCACAGCAATTGCCGCACGAGTCGCCGCAATCACAGCAACTACAGCAGTCGCAATTCTTGATCCAGGCGCCTTTGCGCTGACCGGAGCACGGGCTGGTGTGGTCGGCGCAGCAGGCGTAGCCGGTGCAATAGACACCGAGGACCACAGCGAGAGCTTCCCCTACGCCGGGGCGGCGTGTCGGCGGGCGGTGCCCGGTATTGGGCGGACCGGGGTACTGCAAGGTCACTGTGTCGCGGGATGCGTGGCAGGCGTTGGCGGTTGCGCCGACGCCGCGGCCCACTTCGCGCACCAGAGCGCGCAGCGGATCCAGCAGCATCCAGCGGATGGTTGGCACCTGGTCCAGGCCGGCCACGGTGAGGGCCGCGCGGACCTGCGAGTCCGATTGCCGTAGTAGGTCGTAGGCCTCCGGCATGGTCGTTCCGGTGGCCGCGAGCGGGTTGAAGCGACCGCGCGTGCCGTCCGCTTCGAAATCCTTCACAGCGTCGGCGAGATGCGCGATGCGGCCGAAATGCCTACCCGCCTCGCGCAATGCGGTGATGTTCTCCGGTCGGTCGGCCAGCACCGCGGTATGCCCGAACAATTCCGAGGCACAGATCTGGGTCGGCGCGGTCAACTGTTCCAGGGTCGGCCTTTCGCAGATCGACGGTGCGCCGCCCGCGCGACGTTCGAGTTCGATCTGCGAATCTATCGCGGCGACAAGAGGTTCCACGTTGAGCCCGATCACGCTCGCCTGCGAACGCGCCCGTTCGGCCCACCGGCCGGAAACCTTGGTCATCGGCCGTTTGACCAGCGCCGAACTGTCACCGTCCGCGACATGATCACGAATCTTGGCCGCGCCCAACAACAGTGACGCGGTCGATGCCAGCAGTACGCCCGGCGAGTCGGCGGCGGCAACCGTGGCCCGCTGCATGCCGCGCAACGCGCACGGCCCCGCGGCGGTCCGCGCCATCGGCCCGGAAAACTGAGCCTCGGTCAGCACACTCAGCACGATCGCGTCGGTATTGGTCGCCGTTCGCGCCAACTGCCCGTGCCCGTCGCGCAATCCCAGACATAGCCCGCACATATGGGTGCGCCACTCGGTCGCGTCGATGCCGTATTTCTCCGCGCCATGCGAACACGGCCGCAACATCCCGAACAATTCCGCCCCGTCCCTCCCCGGCTGCCACTGAATCAGCCGGTCCTTACTCGATGAACTCACGCACTCTGTCAGCCCGTCGACGACGTGGCAAGCCGAGCGGTGCTCCTCGCACTCAGTGGCGAACTACTCGGCTTTCTTGCGACCCGCGAGGCCACGCCAGGCGAGGTCGTCGAGGAGGTCGACGGCTTCGCCGACTTCGATCCGTCCGGCGGCCAGACGGTCGGCGATCGCTTCGCCCGCACCGATGACCGCTACCGCCACCACGTCGAAGTTGGTGCCCGGCTCGGCATGCTTGGCGCTGGACTCGAGCAGTTTGGCGGTGAGCTCGATGACTCGCTCGCGGGCGTTCTCGATCTCCGAGGCGAAAGCTTGCTGCCCGATCGCCTGGCGGTAGAGAACCTGCCAGGAGCGACGGTTGCTGTCGACGAAACCGAGGAAACCCTCCAGCGCCGTCCGGACCTGCTCGTGTGGGGACAACTGCGGGTTGCCCGCCGGTGCCACCGACTCGATGAATCGCAGCCCCTCACGCTGGATGCAGGCGCGGAACAACTCGTCCTTGGAGCCGTAGTAGAGGTACAACATCGGTTTAGAGATCTTGGCCTCGGCGGCGATCGCATCCATCGAGGTGTCGTGGAAGCCTTTGCGCGAGAACACCTCGACCGCGGCGTCGAGCATCTGCTGCTCACGAACCGCCCGAGGAAGTCGCTTCGTCCCGCCAGCCATCCACTCTCCTACCGCATGTGAAGTTCCTATATTACTCCAAGGTAAGTTCCGTGGGTTGGATTTGCTCACCAGTCGCCCGATATCGCGGTGATGAGATGTCACAACGCCAGGGACGATCCGCCGACCTGGAGTTGATCGGCCCGGTGATCATGCCGGACTGGGCGCGTCCCGTCATCTGACTCTGTACATCTGCGGGAACGCCGGGCGAGCACGGATCGAGCTCCTGCTCCGCGAACTCGATAACGGCCGTCCCGGATCACTGCCGGGACGGCGGCCTCGGACAAGACGGGCCGAGCGTCAGCTCAGCAGGTCAGCGCGCCCTTGTAGCGGGCAACACGCAGCACAGAGGCATCGACGCGGGGGGCGGGCAGGCGACCGCTCGACACCGCCTCCTCGAGACGATCGAGCACCTGCGGTACCGCGTCGGTGGTTATCCACAGGGCGTTGTCGGCACCCGCGACCAGCGCCGCCTCGACCGCCTCTTCGATGCTCATCCGGCTGGTGATCGCGGCCATGCCGCCGAGATCGTCGGTGAAGATGACCCCACGGAAAGGCTCGGCACCATATCCGGTGCCGTCCCGCAGCAGCGACATGGCTTCGGGACTGATACTCGCGGGCACGCCCGGGGTGGTGAGGCCGGGCACGTCGAGGTGACCGACCATGACCGCGGCACCGGAGTTGATCAGGGTGCGGAACGGAGCGAGGTCGACGGTCTTCAATTGGTCCAACGGCGGAGTGCGAACCGCGCCGGTGTGGGAGTCACCGGAGCCGGAACCGTGGCCCGGGAAGTGCTTCATCACCGTGCCGAGGCCGACCTCGCGCATGGCGCGGATGTAGGCGTCCGCGTAGCGGGTCACCACGGCGGGATCGTCGGAGAACGAACGGTCACCGATGACGGAATCGTCGGGCTGGCTGCTCACGTCCACGTCGGGGGCGAAATCCACCGTCACGCCGAGATCCTTCAGCGCCTTGCCCCTGGTCAGCGTGGCGTCGTAGAACTGTTCGGGCGTCATGGTCTGTGCGGTCACCCGTGCCGACGGCGCGACACCGATCAAGTCCTTGACTCGGGAGACGCGGCCGCCCTCCTCATCGATGGTCACCATCAGTGGGACCGTCGCCGCGGCCGCGACCTGGCCGATCTGCCCGTCGGCCAGCAGTGCCTGCTCCGTCCAGCCGCCGACGAAGATGCCGCCCACCTGTTCGGTGCGCACCACGTTCGTGGCGTCGGCGGCGCCGGTGACCCCGACGGTCAACAACTGCGCCAGCTTCTGTCGCGGCGTGAATCGCGCGAGATAGTCGGCCACGCAATCCGGTTTGGCCGATGCAGTGCCCGGCACCCCCGACGCCGCTCCCGGCAGCGCGCCGGTCGGCCGCGCCAATGAGGTTGTCGTGGCGATAGTGGTGTCACCGCTCGAGCACGAGGTCGCGACGGTGGCGAGGATAGCGAGCAGAACGAGAGGCGTCTTCCGCATGAGTGTCAACGGTAATCGCCGCGCTCGACCCTGATGCGTCTGGGTGCGACCCGCCGCCGTGGACCTGCCCAGTCGGGTTTACCGCGACCAGCTGCGGCGATGGCGACCGATCGCGCAGCAGGCCGTTTCGATGCGGGGATTCGCTTGGCCCTGAACAGTATTCCGACTATCGGGGCCCAGGCACACGCCTACATCGATCATTCACCCATTTCGTGCGGCCGATTGTCCGTGCGCGGCGCGGCCGCCGCAGTGACCTCCCGGAGTAACCTGATTGCGTAGCCATGTGACTCCGACCAGGAGGTCATTGTGCCCTGCGATCTGATGCTCATTGCTTATGACGGCTCCGAGAATGCCAAGCGAGCCATCGAATACGCCGGACGGTTCCTTTCCGCGAACCGAGCCGTGGTGCTGACCGCCTGGGAACCGATGGTGCGCCAAGCCGCGCGCGTGTCCGGCCTGTCCGGAGTGATGCAACCGGAATGGTTGCCCGACGAAGAGGTCGAGGACATCGCCTACGTCGACGCGCGCAACGTGAACACCGAAGGCGTCCGACTGGCCAAGCTCGCTGGCCTCAATGCCGAGGCACGCACCGCCGAATGCACCACGACGATCTGGAACGCCATTGTCGAATGCGCCGACGACCTCGACGTCGACATCATCGTCGCAGGCACTCGTGGCGCCACCGGCATCCGCGCCCTGCTGCACAGCAGCGTCGCCGACGCCGTCCTCAAGCACTGCCACCGCCCCGTCCTCATGGTGCCGCCGGGCAAGGAGCCCCGCCGCTAGCCCGCCGAGGGGCACCTCATGGAAAGCCTTCGCGACATGTCCGCCGCGGCCATGCACCAGTCGCTCGGCGGGCATCACCGCAGCGGTGCGACTCAGCTGCGCGCCGTTGCAGCACCAACCCTGCCAACCTTGATCAACTTCTACGCGCCCGGGAAGCGCCTGATCGGCTCGACCACGTTCCCGACGAGCTAGCCCTCCTTGGCCGCCGTCGCGAGCGCGGCCCGAAGCCGACAGGCTGGATCAGCCGATCGGTGGTGCGAGGTATTCCAGCGCATAACCATCACCGGAGGGGGTTACGCGGGCGATGCCGGGTGAGTCGAGGTGGGCGCCGGCGACGAAGTGATGAGGTTGGGTCAGTTGTTCCAGGAGGGCCGCTCGCGCGGTGCGGGCCTGGGACTGGTCGCCGTCGAACTCCCAGGACACGTTCGGCTGATCGAATTGGAGCGTGGGAACGTGAACGGTGTCGCCCCAGACGAGAAGGTGGCCGGTGCCGCTCCTGACGTCGTAGACGGTGTGACCGGGTGTATGGCCAGGTGTCGGGATCGCGGTGGTCCAGTCGTTGATCGCGACCTTCTCCGACACGGGTACGACCCGGTCGCGGATCGGCTCGAGCCGCCCCGTGAACACCGAGGTGTCGCCCGCGCCGATCCACACGCGCTCGAGTTCGGTGAACGCCTCTGAACCGTCCGGCGCGATCAGGCCGCTCACGTGGTCTTCGTGCCTGTGGGTGATGGCCACATCGGTGACCTGCGCGCGGTCGATTCCCGCTTCGTCGAGCGCATCGTAGATCAATCCCATGGTGGGGTCGTGCCAGGCGTTGGACGCGCCGGTGTCGATGAGAACCGACCGCGTGCCGTCGGTGACGAAGAAGGCGTTGACCGACAGCCGCAAGTTGTCGCCGGCCAGCGGCACGGCGGCCGGCAGCTCATCGAGCGTGCGGCCATCCTCGTCGCGGAGCCGTGTCGGCGGCATGTCGATGTACCCGTCTCGCAACGAGATCACCTGCAGATCGCCGAATTCGAACGTGGCATGGTGCTGGCCACTCGAGATCAAACGCATGGAACCTCCGTCGTGTTGGGCGCATATCGCACGTCTCCGATAGGAGACTATATCTTCTTTAGGAGAAAGCTACACTGTGGGCGGCGAATATACCTACCGATCGAGGAGCACGGTGGTCGAGCAAGACGGAACCGCGGCCGAACCACAGCACGGTGACGACCTGGCCGGCGCGTTCGGCGGCAACGTGCGGCGACGCCGCGAGGAGGCGGGCCTGACGCTGGAGCAGCTGTCCACACAGTCGTCGGTCAGCCGGGCAATGCTGTCCAAGGTCGAACGCGGTGAGAAGAGCCCGACGATCGGCGTCGCGTCCAGGATCGCCCACGCGCTCGACGCGTCGCTCTCGGACCTGATCGGTGGGGCAGCTGCTGCCGCGTCTGGTGTGGCCGTTGTCATGCGCAAGAACGATCGCCCCGTTTTCCGCGACCCGGAAACCGGCTTCGAACGGCATATGGTGTCAGCAGCCCCGGGCGCGGGAGGAGCCGAGATGGTCATCCACTACCTCCCCGCACAGGTCTCTACCGGGCTGCTGCCCGCGTATCCGCCGGGTACGGAGAAACAACTCGTGGTGCTCGAAGGCACCCTCACCGTCGCGATCGGCGGAATCAGCGAGACCCTGAACACAGGCGACTCTCTGTTCTTCCAGGCCGACGCGGACCACGGCTTCGCCAACCGAACGACCGCTCCCTGCGAATACATCATGGTCATCTCGCGCAGAACCTGATCGGCCGCAGCGGCACGACTGGCGACAGACTCCGCCCGTCAGTGCCACTAGGGTCGAGGGATCATGGACGGTTTTCTGCTCGCTCAGCCAGGTGGTGTTGTTCGCGCATCCGGTAGCCGGATCGCGTTCGACGATGCCGCGCGAGCGGTGGCGGCACTGCGCGACGGCACCGCGACATTGGTGGTCGGCGCGCTGCCGTTCGATCCGCGACGGCCCGCCGCGCTGAGCGTGCCGGAACGCGCGCAGCACACCGTGGGGCCGTGGCGGCCCGCCGCCTTACCCGCGCTGCCCGCGGTGGCTGTGGTCGCCGAGATACCGAGTCCTGCAGAGCATGTCGCGCGGGTGACGAAGCTGATCGAGCAGTTGCGGGATCCGAGGCAGCGGCTGCGCAAGGTCGTTGCCGCCAGGTCGGTGCTGGCCGAGGCACAGGACGTGCTCGATCCGGAAGTGGTGGCCGGACATCTGCTCACCAGGCATCCGCACGCCAATGTGTTCGCAGTCGACCTGACACCCGCGGGTCGAACGGGCGTGACGTTGGTCGGCGCGACGCCGGAAGTTCTGGTCGCACGCCACGGCAGCACTGTCACGCTGCGGCCGCTCGCAGGCACTCTGCCACGGCTCCCCGACCCCGAAGCGGATGCGGTGCAGGCGCGAGATCTGTTGTCCAGCAACAAGAATCGCGACGAGCATGCCTTCGTCGTCGAATGGATCCGGGAGCGGCTGACCCTGGTATGCGCGGAGCTGAGCGTCCCCGACGGTCCGGAGCTGATCAACACCCACGAGGTCTGGCACCTCGCGACGCCCATCACCGGCCGGCTACGCGACCCCGCGACCACCGCCCTGGATCTGGCGCTGCTGCTGCACCCCACACCGGCGGTCTGCGGGACGCCGACCGACCTGGCGCTCGACACGATCACACAGGTGGAAGAGGACCGTGGCTTCTATGGCGGCGCGGTGGGCTGGTGCGACGAGCACGGCGACGGCGAGTGGGTTGTCTCGATCCGCTGTGCGGAACTCTCGGCTGACGGCCGCTCGGTGCGCGCCTTCGCTGGCGGCGGCCTCGTCGCCGCCTCCGATCCCTACGCCGAACTCGATGAGACCACCGCCAAACTCCGCACCCTGCTCGGCAGCCTGCACTGCGCGATCCCGCAACGCTGATCCTGTTCCAGCAGGCGGGTCCGCCGACGGCGGCCCGAGAGAAGGTGCCTGTTCGGCCCGGAATCAACACGGCCACGTCCATGACGGAATTTCCGCACCGTCCGGATCGAGAAGTCTGTCGGCTCTGGGCGGTAAACGCGCCGGAAAAGGATTGTTTCCCGAGCCGACGCATTCGGCGAATATCGGCTGCTGTGTTCGTTGATGTCAGTTATCGGCGGGCTGAACGCACGCCGAGCGCGGTGTTACTGCTAGGTTGACCCGGAATATGCCTGCATCGATGTATTGGAGTACCGCGATGAAGTTTGCTGTCCCTGGTGTTGCGAGTGCGGTCGCCGGCGCCGTGCTGGGCGCGATCGCGGTGTTGATCATCACCGTGGCTGTGCAGCAGAACTCGCGTCCGGACATCGACCACACCGGTGATTCCGATTCCTCGCTGCTCAACAGCGTCGAGTACGGCAGCCGCTGACCTCCGCTTCCTCCGCCGACTCGCTCGGCTCCTCCGCGGCGGCACCCAGTCGAGACGGCGGGCCGCGCGGCTCTGGTCGCGGCGAGGTCGGCACCGCCCCGCTCGGTAGACGATGGTTCGCCGGGACCGTGGTCGCGGCGTTCCTGCTGACGTTTCTGCAGGCGCCCGGCCGCGCGGTCGCCGACACCAAATACGACCTCGCGCAGAATCCGCTGGGTTTCCTCGAACGCGCCGCCCACCTGTGGAGCAGTCAGGCCCCGATGGGCCAGGTGCAGAACCAGGCGTACGGGTACTTCTTTCCACACGGCGCGTTCTTCTCCGCGGGACATGTGCTCGGTCTGCCCGCCTGGGTGACGCAACGGATCTGGTGGGCACTGCTGCTGCTCGCCGGATTCTGGGGCATCATCCGGCTCTGCGAAACACTCGGGATCGGCAGCCGCGGGTCGCGGGTCATCGCGGCCGTCGCCTTCGCGCTGTCACCGCGCGTACTGACCACCCTCGGCTCGATCTCCTCGGAGACGCTGCCGATGATGCTCGCACCATGGGTCCTGCTCGGTCCCGCCGCGCTCGGCACCGCATACCGCCGCCGCCGCGGCGCCACCTCCCCCGCGGGTAGCGCGCTCGCGCTCGCACTGATGGGTTCGGTCAACGCGGTGGCGACAGTCGCCGCGTTCCTGCCCGCGTTGTTGTGGTGGGCGGCTGCCTCGCCACTGTTCCACCCGGGCGAGACTGGCGCCGGGCGTGCTCGATCGGCGTCCTATCAGGCGAATCGAGACTGGTGGCTGTTCACACGGGCGTGGATTCCGCTGCTCGTGCTCGCCACGTTCTGGTGGGCGGTGCCGCTGCTGCTGCTCGGCAAGGTAAGTCCGCCGTTTTTGGATTACATCGAATCCTCCGGAGTGACCACGCAGTGGGCGTCGCTCGGCGAGGTGCTGCGCGGCACCGACAGCTGGACGCCGTTCGTGTCGCCGGAACGCATCGCGGGCGCGGTGCTGGTCACCCAGCCCGCGGCCGTGCTCGCGACCGGGCTGCTCGCGGCGGCGGGAATGGCGGGGCTCGCGATGCGGTCCATGCCACATCGGGGCAGGCTCGCACTCATTCTGATCGTCGGCCTTGTCGGGATTTGCGCTGGTTACGCGGGCGAGTTGAGCGGACCGTTCGCGGAGTCGGTACGGACCTTCCTGGATTCCGGCGGCGCACCATTGCGCAATGTGCACAAGCTGGAGCCGTTGATCCGGCTTCCCCTCGTGCTGGGCCTCGCGCACCTGCTCGCCAGGGTGCCCCTGCCCGCTGCGGTGCCGATGCCGGTATGGCGCAGTGCGTTCGCGCATCCGGAGCGGGACCGTTCGGTGGCGGTGGCCGCACTGATTTTCACCGCGCTGGTGCTGTCCACCTCGCTGGCGTGGACTGGGAAGTTGGCGCCACGCGGTTCCTACGAGCATGTTCCCGAGTATTGGCAGCAAACCGCGGACTGGCTGACGCACAACGCCTCCGATACCCGTGCGCTGATCGTGCCCGGCGCACCGTTCGGCAGTCAGGTATGGGGACTGACCCGCGACGAACCGCTGCAGGCGCTCGCGAGCACACCGTGGGCGGTGCGCGACGCCGTACCGCTGAACCCGCCGGGCACCATCCGCGCGATGGATTCGGTGCAGCGGCTGATCGCCGACGGCAGGCCATCGACCGGACTCGCCGCGACACTCGCCGATCAGGGCATCGGGATCCTGGTGCTGCGCAACGATCTCGACCCGGAAACCTCACGCTCGACCCGGCCGATGCTGGCGCACCAGGCACTCGATGGCTCACCTGGGCTGACGAAGGTGACCGAATTCGGCGCCCCCATCGAGACGACCGTCATCGCCGATGACCTGGTCGCGGATGGCGACCTGCGACCCACCTACCCGGCCGTCGAGATCTATCGGGTCGACGTGCCGCCGCCGGGAACTCCCGCCGAGGTCCGCAGCGGGCCGGGTGCGCCGAGGTCCTTCCCCGGCGCCTACACCGTGCCGTTGGAGACAGTGCCGGTGATCCAAGGTGGGCCCGAGGTGCTGGAACGGCTGCGTCGCGACCATGGAAAGGCAAATACACCGGTACTTCTCGCCTCCGACGCGAGCAACGCCGGGCTGCCGATCGGGCCGGTGACCGTGACCGATACCCCGATGGACCGGGAAGCCGATTTCGGCAGAGTCGACAACCATAATTCCGCGCTGCGCGCCGCCGGGGATGCCCGCCGCACCCACAATCTGGTACCGGACTACCCGGTGCCCGGCGCGGAGTTGGTACGCGGGGAATGGTCGGGTGCGACGATCACCGCGTCCAGCTCGGCAGGCGATGCCACCCAGCTCGGCGGCGCGGCACCAGGCAGCTCCACCGCGGCGGTGGTCGATGACGATCCGTCGACCGCCTGGATCAGCAACGGCATCGAACGCGCACTCGGACAATGGCTTCGACTCGACCTCGACCAACCGATCAGCTCCGGACTGCTGCATCTGTCCACCAGTGCCGCCGCGATCGGCGACCCGGTGAAATGGGTGGAGGTGCGTACCGCGAACGGCAGCGTCTCGGCCCGGATATCCGAACCCGGTGCGCCGGTGTCCATCTCACTGCCTGCCGGACCGACGAACTGGCTGTCGATCACCGCTATCCGCACCGAAACCGGCACGCGGGGTGGACAATTCGGCATCAGCGAACTCACGCTGGACGACTACACCATCCGCGACAAGCCGGTGCGCGTCGACATCCGGCATCGGACCGTGCTGCCACCGCCGCCGTCCGGTGCACGGGTGCATGCCTGGGATCTCGGGCAGGAATTCCCTGGCCGCAGTGCCTGTTTCGACGCGCCGGATCGGGTGCGGTGCAGCAAGGGCCTCGCCCTCGCCCCGGAGGAGCCCGGCACTTTCGAACGCACGATCTCGGTTCCCGAACCCGTGACAATCACCCCGCAGCTGACCGTCCGCACCAGGCAGGGTCCCGCGTTGGCGGCACTGCTCACCGACCGCACCCGACCGGTGGCCCGCGGCCGAGCCGATGTCGGCGATCTGCGTGGCTCCGCGTTCGCTGCCACCGACGGCGATCCGCGCACCAGCTGGACCGCCCCGGAAAGCTCGGTCCGCAACCTCACCGGCGGCAAGCCGACACTGACGATCGAGCTGCCGGAGCCCGCCCTCGTGACCGGGCTCGAACTGACCCCGTCGGCGGGTGGGCTGCCCGCCGCGCCCAGGGCGGTAGTGGTCAATCTGGGCGACGGACCGCAAGTGCGGGAAATCGAGGGGCGAGAGCCGGGCGCACCCGCCCGAATCTCGCTGCACCCCAGCGTCACCGACCGTATCGAACTCAGTATCCAGACGTGGAAAGACGTGCTCGACCGCACCGCGCTCGGCTTCGTCGTCACCCAGCCACCCGGGCTCGCGGAGGTCACGGTGCTGGGGCCGGACCACCCCGCCCCGGCCGCACTCGATCGGCAGATCACCATTGCGTGCACGGACGGACCCACGATCGCCTTCGGCGGCCGCTTCGTCCACACCACCCTCACCGCGACCGTCGACGAACTACGCTCCGGCGCACCGATCGCCGCCCGGGTCTGCCCGAATTCCGAACTGCCCCAGTCTGATTCCGATTATTCCGACATCGCCGTCGCACCCGGCCGAGCGGACGTCACCGTCGCACCCACCGATCTCTTCTTCGTCGACCGACTACGCCTGGACCGGACGGACCTCCCCGCCGAAGCGACCGACGTCGAAAGCCCGACGCGGACCGGGTCGGACACCCCGCCCGAACCAGCCGCCCAGCCGGTACCCGAGGCCGACACGCAACGTCGAAATGAATCGACGCCGGGGACCCGACTGCTGGTGCTGCCGCTCAGCAACAACGTCGGCTGGCGGGCGCGGACAGCGGACGGCCACCTCCTCGACCCTGTCATCGTCGACGGCTGGCAGCAGGCCTGGCTTGTTCCCGCAGCTGCCAAGGGCCCGTTCACCATCGAGTTCCCCGCAGATCGCTGGTACCGCCTCGGCATCTTCGGTGGGCTGCTGCTCCTGATACCCCTCGTCGCACTCGCGATCCCACTTCGGCCACGCAAGCATCCCAAGCCGATCGGCATCGGGCCAGCATCTGATGCGTCCGTCCCCCTTGACGCGGATGTCCGACGCACCTGCTCGACCATCGACCGCACGGACTCGCGCGCCGACCACCCCGACGTCGACCCCACGGGCGCGAACGACAACCACAGCACCTCGGAGATCAACCCCGCCGACGCACGCGACAACCACACCGGCGACAGCGGCGGCCCCACCGACAATCGCACCACTACGGACGCCGCGCCCACGAGTTTCGCCACGGGTAGCCGGCCCCCCGGCACCGACGACCAGCCCACCCCTGTCCGCTGGACCAATCGGATCCTCGGGGCGATCGGGCTGACCGCCGCCATCACCGTGATCGCAGGACCAGTCGGAACCGTATTGACGATCGCGGCTATCGCCGGGGTCGGATTCGCCTCGCGCCTGGTATCGAAAAGCCTTGCGGCCGTGGCTGGTCTGGGGACCGCCTTCGCCGCGGCGGCGCTGTCCACCGGACCGTGGCGTGCCCCTGGCGGATACATGGGCAGCTCGCTGTGGGTGCAGATACCCGCGCTGATCGCCGTGATCGCGGTGGGAGTCGCCGCGCTCGCACCGCACGACTGACGCGACGGACCGGCCGATAGCCAGACCACGCTGCGGGTCTACAGCCCCGCGACGGTTACCGAGGGCCGCCGCCGGCCACCTGGGCACCGTCGGTGTTGCCGGTTGTCCGCCGTCGATCCCGGCATCGGTTTGCGTTTCGCGTGGTCCGGCGACGCAGTTGCTAGGTTCGAGGGCGTGACCGACTGTATGGAATGCGGCTTCGTGTACGACCTCGATATGGCCCGCGCGGTGCCGGAATTGGCTCGCGGTCACGCCGCGGAGTACGCGACCCTGCTGCGCGGAGACCATGCGGAGCTGCGACGACGACTGCGTCCGGAGGTGTGGTCACCGCTGGAGTACGCCTGCCACATGCGGGATGTCCTTCTCGCACAACGTGAGCGGGTGTTGCTCACCCGCCGACAGGACACGCCGACGGCACAGAACATGGGCCGAGACGAGCGCGTCGAGCATGAGGGATACGCCGAGCAGCAGCCTGCGGACGTGGCCCGTCAGCTCGGTGACGCGGCCCTGTTATTCGCGAACGTGCTCGATCGGTTGGCGCCCGCGGACTGGGATCGCACGATCATCTACCTCTTCCCCGAACCGCAGCAACGTTCGGTGCGCTGGGTCGCCGTGCACACGCTGCACGAACTACGCCACCACCTGCTCGACATGCGCCGTCAACTCGAGGACTGACCGGCCGATCGTGCGCGATCACGCCGGCGAACGAAACGGCGGGCCGGTTCTTCGACGAGGGCGTAGCCTGCCGCGGCGACGGGCAGGGTGAGGGCGATAGTGAGGGCGAGGACGTAGGCGAAATTGCCGCGGAACGGCAGGATTCCGAAGACCGGGAAGACGACCGACAGCACGACGAGATGCCAGAGGAAGATGCCGTAGGACCAGCGGCCGATGGTCGCGGCGACGGAAGATTCCAGCCACCGGTGCGGGCGCGCGGTCGGCGGTCGCAGCACCAGGGGCGCGAGCAGGGCGAAACCGATGACGGTGCCGAGGCCCATTTTCGCCGCGTATTGCCAAGGCTCGGCTCGGGTCAACCCGGCGGGGCCACCGAGATCGGTGGCAGAGAACAGGAAAGCGGCGAGCGCGACAGCCCACATCACTGGTTTATTGCCCGCGATTCGACGCCAGCGCGATAGCGAATCTGCATTATCGACGAGTTCGGCGAGCAGCATGCCTGCCGCGAACCATGGCAGATATCCGGGCAACCAATTATCGGCGTGAATCGCATCGGGAGTCGGCACCGGAATGAAATTCCAGCTGAGCGCCACCACCGCCACGGTGAGGACCGCCGGGATCCGCCAGCGAGCGGCAGCGCCGCGCAACCGGACCAACGCGAACGCCAGCAGCGGCAACACAAGATAGAAGGACACCTCGACCGACAGGCTCCACATCTGCGTGAGCCCGTCGGTGAGCGTCAACGGCACGAACACCTGCAACAGCCCGAGGTTCGCCACCCACACCCGCAGCCCCGCGGTGCTTGCCGCACTGGGCAACAGCACCAATGCCACGCACACCACCACCCAGTACGCGGGCAGAATGCGCGCCGCGCGATGCCGCAGGTAGTAGCCGACAGTGGGTGCGTCGCCGCGGCCGCGCGCCGCCGCGGCATGCGGACGCCAGAGTAGAAAACCGGAGAGCGCGAAGAAAATCGCGACTGCCATATCGAAGCGTTCCCAGATCCGGCCGAGTACCGGCGTTCCCGTGGCACCGGTCTGGAAGGCGACGTGGGTGACCACGACGCCGAGCGCTGCCATGCCGCGCACGCCTTCCAGCGCGGGTAGGAAGCCGCGAGGTCGGGTGGGTGCGACCGTCGCGGTGGCGGTGGTCGGCGCGGGCATGGTTGCGGTCATCGAGCTCCAGTCTGCCTTGTGGATACGCCCAGGTGAGAACCCGTCGTTTCACACGTCGCGCTAAACTCGGGCGATTTCCGGGTCGATTCCTGCCTCGACACCGCATGGTACGACACCGGACTGTTAGTGTCGGGGCTCACGAGTGCCGTGGCATGCCCGCAGTACTCGCCGGAATGACCGGTGTTCTACGACGAGGAGAGTTTGCATGGCACTGAGTGCCGGAACCAGAAGGACGGTGGCCTGCCTGCTCGTGGGTCTCGGCGCGTTGCTGATTGTCGCAGCGGTGATGATCCCGACGTACACCGTCAGCAAACTGGCCAAGACTCCGCTCGACCTCGAGATCACTACCGTCGCCACCAGCCAGCCCGGCTCGGAAAGCTCTGTGCTCGACTCCAAGTCGCTCACGGCCCCCGAAGGCTCGGCCAAGGTCGACACCAATGTGCCGCTGGTTTCGCAGCGGTTCCTCACGGTCGAAGACCCCTCCGATGCCAGCGAGATGACCATCCAGGCTGGTCAGACGCTGCGCCGCATCGATAAGCAGGCCGACACCGGGCTGCTGACCGCGACCGTCGACCGAGTCACCATCGACCGCAAGAACGGCCAGCCGATCGATAAGGAGCCCAACGGCTCCATCGCTGTCTCGGTGAACAAGGACGGCCAGAGCATCGCCGACCCGGTTCAGCACACCGGTCTGCAGTACCGATTCCCCATCGGCACCGAGAAGAAGACCTACCCGTACTTCGACATCAACGCGCGCAAGTCCTACGACGCCACCTTCGTCGAAGAGACCGAGATCAACAGCATGAAGGTCTACCACTTCCAGCAGCAGGTCCCGGTGACGAACATGTGGGATGTGGTGCAGGCGCCGACCAACAGGCTGAGCCTGCCCGCCGCCAAGTGGGGCGTCGAAGGCGGTGAAACCCCGGTCACCATGATCCGGTGGTACACCAACGTCCGCGACCTGTGGGTCGAGCCCGATACCGGCACCATCATCAAGGGTGGCGAGCAGCCGCACCTGTACTACGCGCGTAGCGGAGACAAGCCCGAGGTCACCGCGCTGAAGTCGAACCTCGTCTTCGACGAGAACACCGTCGAGTCGCAGATCTCGGTAGCCAAGGAGAACATCGACAAGCTGTCGCTGTTCGGCCGCATCATGCCGATCGTCCTCGGGGTTCTCGGTGCGATCGCCCTCATCGCCGGTATCGTCCTCGGCATCCGCGGGGGCGCGAGCCCCGCCACCGCTTCGCGCGGCGGCACCCCGGCTCCCCGCGGCAGCACCCCGGCCCAGCGTGACGGCGATGCCGCGGCGAGCGGCGTGCGCCCATATCGCGGCGGGGACGACGCACCCACCGAGCAGATCAATATCAACAAGCGCCCCTGACAGCGAAACGCTGACAGCAAGCATTGTCGAACTCGGCCCCCGGCTTCCTTGGATTTCAGGGGTCGTCGCAACACCGCCTGCTTCTTAGCTGGTGAGTAGATCACGAAGACGCTCGGCTGGGGTATCCCAGCCGAGCGTTTTT
>NZ_JBFBAB010000008.1:0-252170 GCF_040681975.1 Nocardia sp. NPDC051463 | reverse complement strand
TACAACCGGGGGGTATGTAAGGCCGGAACCAATTAAATAATTGGCACTGACATTCATCGACACACTATTGAGTTCTCAAAGAACACACGCACACACCATCGCCCAGATTTAATCTGATTGATCGGTGAGGCAACTTTTCAAGCTTAGCTCAGTCGCATGCCCCGGCGCAAACCAGGGTTCCAGTCGAGCTAGTGTGATCGTCAGGCGCTCCTCGTACTACCTCGTTTCCCAGGCCTTCGCTCAGCGTTTCCGCTGTGCTTCTCGGCTCCGGGTCGGTGTCCGTGTCGCTCTGACTTGAATAAAGTTACGTGTCTGCGTGCATGATGTCAAATCGCCTGGTCAGGAACGGTTTTCGACGACGCATGATCATTGTGTCCGTCCATTCCAGGCGAACAAGATCAATCAGCCGCGCCGACCCGCTCTACTTGACCACCCAATGCCTGCAACTGCTCGACGAAATTCGGGTAGCCGCGGTCGATATGGAAGACGTCGTGCACTTCGGTGACGCCATCGGCAACCAGACCCGCGAGCACGAGTCCCGCGCCTGCTCGAATATCCGACGACCACACCGGTGCACTCGACAAACGCGGAATTCCGCGCACCACGGCGTGATGGCCATCGGTCCGCGCGTCGGCGCCGAGCCGGATCATCTCCTCGACGAAGCGGAACCGCGCTTCGAAGACGTTCTCGGTGATCATCGAGGTGCCGTCGGCGATCGACGCGAGGCCGATGGCCATCGGCTGCAGATCGGTCGGGAACCCGGGGAAAGGCAACGTGGAGAAATTGACCGCACGCGGTCGGTCGGCCTGGACCACACGGAAACCGTCCGGTTCGAACGAAATCCGTGCTCCTGCCGAGCGCAGCTTGTCCAGCACCAGAGACAGATGCTTCGGGTTGACGCCGGTCACCCGGATGTCGCCCATGGTCATAGCGGCGGCAATCCCCCAGGTAGCGGCGACGATGCGATCACCGATCACCCGGTGCGTGGTCGGCAGCAGGCGCTCGACGCCCTCGATCGTCAGCACGGACGTGCCCGCACCACTGATACGGGCACCCATCTGGACCAGCATGTTGCACAGGTCGACGATGTCCGGTTCACGTGCGGCGTTATCGATGACCGTCT
Organism: Nocardia sp. NPDC051463; assembly: GCF_040681975.1. Taxonomy (NCBI): domain Bacteria; kingdom Bacillati; phylum Actinomycetota; class Actinomycetes; order Mycobacteriales; family Nocardiaceae; genus Nocardia; species Nocardia sp. NPDC051463. The sequence continues at coordinate 251,047 of NZ_JBFBAB010000008.1, read as the reverse complement.
CCCCCTCGGCCAGCACGGCCGCCATGAGAATGTTCTCGGTCGCCCCCACCGAAGGAAAGTCCAGCCTGATCCGCGCGCCCCGCAGTTCATCCGCCCGCGCGACCACACAACCGTGTTCGATTTCGCTGGTCGCGCCGAGCAGGCGCAGGCCGGCCTGGTGCATATCCAAAGGCCGCGAACCGATCGCGTCTCCACCTGGCAGCGCGACAACGGCCCGTTTGCACCGCGCCATCAATGGTCCGAGCACACACACCGACGCCCGGAACTGTGTCACCGCGGGAAAGTCCGCGTGGTATTTCGGTTCCGCGGGCGTGTTGATGACGACGACCGAGCCATCGATCGTCACGTCGCAGCCGAGGCCGCGCAGCACATCACCCATCAGCGGCACATCGAGGATGTCCGGGCAGTTCGTAATGGTGGTCGTGCCCTCGGCCAGCAGGGCAGCGGCCATCAGCTTGAGGACGCTGTTCTTGGCACCCCCGACCGCGACCTCACCGACGAGTTGATTCCCGCCGGTTACCAAAAACCTCTCCATGCCGCCTCTCAGTCCGCCTCTCCGGATATTCAGCGCACTATTGAGTGCCACGATAGTTGCGTTTCGGGCCGGCGGTAGGTGCCTGGCTCAGTTCCGGGCAAACCCGGCGATTTACCCATGTAGTCACGAAATCAGCCGATGCGTGTCGAGCCCGTCATGTCCGCGTTCGCGTCCATCATGATGCACCCGCCTGGTCTCCGCCCGGCTTCCAGAGCACATCGCCGCCAGGATTGGCGACCCGGCTCAGGATAAACAGCAGATCCGATAGACGATTCAAGTACTTGGCCGGCAGCACATTCGTGTCGTCCGGGTGTGCCGCCACCGCTGCCCACGCGGCACGCTCGGCGCGGCGCGCGACGGTGCGCGCGGTGTGCAACAGCGCCGCAAGCGGGGTGCCGCCGGGCAGGATGAACGAATTCAGTGGCGCCAGTTCGGCATTGAACTCATCGCACCAGCCTTCGAGCCGGTCGATGTAGGGCTGGGTGATCCGCAGCGGCGGGTACTTGGGCTCCGCCACGACGGGGGTGGACAGGTCCGCGCCCGCGTCGAACAGGTCGTTTTGAATCTGGTGGAGCACCGCGAGTAGTTCCGGCGCCGGGTTGCCCAGTGCGATGGCAACGCCGATGGCAGCATTGGTCTCGTCGCAATCGGCGTAGGCGACCAGTCGGGGATCGGTCTTGGCGACCCGGGAGAAGTCACTGAGTCCAGTGCTCCCGTCGTCCCCGGTACGCGTGTAAATCCGCGTCAGATGCACGCTCACAAGACCACCTTAGATGTCGGACCTGAACGACTGACCGTTCAGAGGCCTGGAAGCCTGCGGGTCCGATCGGACGGACGGGATTCGACCCAGGAAAGGAAGGCCGCGAGAGAACCGCGGTCCAAGGCGAGCTCGAAAGCGCCGTCGCTATCGGACACAGCGGTCACCGAGAGTTCTTCGGTCATGATGTCGAACTCGTCGCCACGCGGGCCGCGACGGTCACCGATCTCGATGCCCTGGCGTCGAATGGTGGAGTCGGGACCGAGTTTGAGGCTGGACAGCTTGTAGAAAACCAGCCGATCCTCGTCGTATCGGATCAGGCCGTGCCGCCAGCCCTGGCCGCCGCGCGCGGGCAGTACCCGCAGCAGCGCGGCCGTACCACCACGACGCAGCATGATCAGCCGGTAAGTCGAAGCCAGCGCCAGGAAAACGAGCATGAGTACCAGAATGATCAGGAGAACCATCCCGGTCTGCAATGCCGTTCGTCCCTTCGCTCCGCCGCCGTCTCGGCGACACCTCGCCGTCATTCAACCACGGACCCGAGTTTACAAATGGCGGGGCCATGTCTTTTGCCCCGCAGCTCGTACCAACCCCCAGAAACGACGCTGTCGGCGGCGAATAAGTTTCGCCGCCGACAGTGTCGTGCGCAATGGTGGTGCGTGACTACGCGTTCGCGTTCTGCTCGACCGCGCGTACTCGGGCCTGAGCCGCCCGCTGCTGTTCCTCGGTGGCGTCCGAGTCGGCCAGCACCCGGCGGGCCGCCTCGACGTCGACCTCACCCGCGAACTCCGCGGACTCGGCCAGCACCCGGACCGTAGTAGCGGTCACCGAGAAGAAACCGCCGTGCACCGCAGCGACGATGCGCTGCCCATCGGTGTCGACGATGGTCACGGTGCCGCCTTCGACCAGCTGGCCGAGCAGCGGCTCGTGGCCCGGCATGATGCCGATCTGGCCCTCGGTGGTCTGCGCGCTGACGAACGACGCCTGGCCGGACCAGAGCAGTCGCTCGACCGCGACGAGATCAACTGACATTTCCGCCATCGGTGACTACTTTCCGGCGATCTTCTTCGCGGCGGCCTCGACGTCGTCGAGTCCACCGCAGCTGTTGAACGCCTGCTCCGGGAAGTGGTCGAACTCGCCCTTGCAGACGCGGTCGAATGCCTCGATGGTGTCCGACAACGGCACCACCGAACCCGGCTGGCCGGTGAACTTCTCGGCCACGATGAAGTTCTGGCCGAGGAACTTCTCCAGGCGACGGGCGCGGCCGACGAGGACCTTGTCCTCTTCGGAGAGCTCGTCCATGCCGAGGATGGCGATGATGTCCTGCAGTTCCTTGTACTTCTGCAGGATTCGCTTGACCTCGTTGGCGACCCGGAAGTGTTCCGCACCGACGATCGAGGCCTCCAGGATGCGGGAGGTCGAGGTCAGCGGGTCGACGGCCGGGTAGATGCCCTTCTGCGAGATCGGGCGGGAAAGCTCGGTCGTCGCATCGAGGTGGGCGAAGGTGGTCGCCGGGGCCGGGTCGGTGTAGTCGTCGGCAGGCACGTAGATGGCCTGCAGCGAGGTGATCGACCGACCACGGGTCGAGGTGATGCGCTCCTGCAGCTCACCCATCTCGTCGGCCAGCGTGGGCTGGTAACCGACGGCGGAGGGCATCCGGCCGAGCAGGGTCGACACCTCGGAACCGGCCTGGGTGAACCGGAAGATGTTGTCGATGAACAGCAGCACGTCCTGGTGCTGCACGTCGCGGAAGTACTCGGCCATGGTGAGGGCCGAGAGCGCGACGCGCATACGGGTGCCTGGCGGCTCGTCCATCTGGCCGAAGACGAGGGCGGTGTCCTGGAGGACGCCCATCTCTTCCATTTCCAGGTGCAGGTCGGTGCCCTCACGGGTGCGCTCACCGACGCCGGCGAACACCGACGTACCGGAGAACTCACGCGCGATACGGGTGATCATCTCCTGGATCAGCACGGTCTTGCCGACACCGGCGCCACCGAACAGACCGATCTTGCCGCCCTTCACGTACGGGGTCAGCAGGTCGATGACCTTCACACCGGTCTCGAGGATTTCGGTCTTGCCCTCGAGCTGGTCGAATGACGGTGGCTTGCGGTGGATGCCCCACTGCTCGCCGTCCCGACCGAGGCCGGGGGTGTCGAGGCAATCGCCGAGGGCGTTGAACACGTGGCCCTTGACAACGTCACCGACCGGCACCGAGATCGGCTTGCCGGTGTCGGAGACCTTCGCCCCGCGGACGAGGCCGTCGGTCGGCTGCATCGAGATGGTGCGCACGATGTTGTCGCCGAGGTGCTGGGCAACCTCGAGGGTCAGGGTCTTGGCCACCGAGGCCAGCGCGATCTCGGCGTGCAGAGCGTTGAACAGCTCTGGGATGGAACCCCGCGGGAACTCGACGTCCACGACGGGGCCGATGACACGGACGACGCGGCCTGTTGTCGCGCCCGTCCGGCTTTCTTGCGTGACTGCTGCGGTCATTATTCTCTTCCTGCGCTTAGTCGCGGTCCGAGCTCGAAGCCAGCGCGTTCACGCCGCCCACGATTTCACTGATTTCCTGCGTGATCTGGGCCTGCCGCGCCGAGTTCGCCTGCCTGGTAAGGACATTCGACAGTTCATTGGCGTTATCGGTGGCGGCCTTCATTGCGGTGCGCCGAGCCGCGGACTCGGATGCCGCTGCCTCGAGCAACGATGAGTAGATACGCGTGTTGATGTACTTGGGCAGCAGCGCCGCCAGCAGCACATCGGCGTCGGGCTCGAACTCGTACTGCGCGTGCACATCGGCGGTGGCCGAATCGGACAGACTGTCCTCGCCCAGGTCGAAGTTCTCGTCGACGTAGCTCACCTGGATCGGCGCCAACCGGCGCACCTCCGGGGTCTGCGTCAACATCGAGACGAACCTGGTGTACACAATGTGCAGCTCGTCGACACCGGCGATATTGCCGGTGCCGTTCGGAGCGGGAACTTCGCCGTCGGAGCCAGCCATGAAGCTGTCCACCAAGTGCCGGCACGCGGCCGAGGCATCGGTGTACTTCGGCTGCTGGGAAAACCCGGTCCATGACGCACGTGGCGCGCGGTTGCGGAAGGTGTAGTAGATGAGGCCTTTGTTGCCCATCACGTACACCACCGGCTCTTTGCCCTCGCCGCGCAGCGTGGTCATGAGCTCCTCGGCGCGCTTGAGCACGTTCGAGTTGTAGCCACCACACATACCGCTGTCACTGGTGATGACCAGCACAGCGGCGCGACGCGGGTTCGGGCGTTCGGTCAGCAGGGGATGCGAGAGGTTCTTGGAAGCACTCGCGAGCTCACCGAGAACCTTGGTGATCTCCTCCGCGTACGGCTTGGCCGCAGCAACCCTGGCCTGAGCCTTGGTGATGCGCGAGGTCGCGATCAGCTCCTGGGCCTTGGTGATCTTCTTGATCGAATTCACACCACGAATGCGGGAGCGCAATTCACGCAGGTTTGCCATCAGCGGTTCACTCTCCCTTCATTCGCGGCATTGGATCGGCGGTAATGCATGGCTCGCCCGCGCTACTTCTCGACGTGCTTGCGGGTCACGGTGAGCGACTCGACCTCTTCGGACTCGAGCTCGCCTGCTCCGTCCTCGCTCACCACGCGAGTGCCGTCGGAGGCGAGGAAGCCCTGCTTGAACTTGTCGGTCGCCACCTTGATCGCGTCGGCCGCATCGCCCTGCAGCACCTTGCCGCCGGCGATCGACTCGAACGCCTCGGGTGCGGTGCGGTGCAGCTCCTCGATCAGCTCGGCGTTGAACCGGCGGATGTCGGCGACCGGGACCGACTCGTAGTAACCGGCGTCGACCAGGAAGATCGAAACGATCTGGTCTTCGACGGGAACCGGCGAGTACTGGTCTTGCTTGAGCAGTTCCACCCAGCGGGCGCCACGCTCGAGCTGGGCGAGGGAGGCCGCGTCCAGGTCCGAAGCGAAGGCGGAGAACGCCTCCAGCTCGCGGTACTGCGCCATTTCCAGACGCAGCGAACCGGCGACCTTCTTCATGCCCTTGGTCTGGGCGGCGCCACCGACACGGGAGACCGAGGTACCGACGTTGATCGCCGGACGGACGCCCTTGTTGAACAGGTCGGACTCGAGGAAGACCTGGCCGTCGGTGATGGAGATGACGTTGGTCGGGATGAAGGCCGAGATGTCGTTGGCCTTGGTCTCGATGATCGGCAGACCGGTCATCGAGCCCGCGCCCATCGCGTCCGACAGCTTCGCGCAACGCTCCAGCAGACGGGAGTGCAGGTAGAAGACGTCACCCGGGTACGCCTCGCGGCCCGGCGGGCGGCGCAGCAGCAGCGAGATCGAGCGGTAGGCCTCGGCCTGCTTGGTCAGGTCGTCGAACACGATCAACACGTGCTTGCCCTGGTACATCCAGTGCTGGCCGAGGGCCGAACCGGTGTACGGCGCAAGCCATTTGAAGCCGGCGGAGTCCGAAGCGGGGGCCGCGACGATGGTGGTGTACTCCATCGCACCGTGCGCCTCCAGCGCGGTCTTGACGCCCGCGATGGTGGAACCCTTCTGACCGATCGCGACGTAGATGCACCGCATCTGCTTGGCCGGATCGCCCGAGTCCCAGTTGGCCTTCTGGTTCAGGATCGCGTCGATGCAGACCGCGGTCTTGCCGGTCTTGCGGTCGCCGATGATCAGCTGACGCTGGCCACGGCCGATCGCGGTCAGCGCGTCGATGGCGGTGATACCGGTGGCCATCGGCTCCTCGACCGGCTGGCGCTCCAGCACCGTCGCGGCCTGCAGCTCGAGCACGCGCTGCTCTTCGGCTTCGATCTCGCCGAGACCGTCGATCGGCTGACCGAGCGGGTTGACCACGCGGCCGAGGAACTTGTCGCCCACCGGCACCGAGAGCACGTCGCCGGTACGGCGGACTTCCTGGCCCTCTTCGAGGCTGGCGAACTCGCCGAGGATAACCGCACCGATAGCGCGGTCCTCGAGGTTCAGCGCGACGCCGAGCACACCACCGGGGAACTCGAGCAGTTCGTTGGCCATCGCCGAAGGCAGGCCGCTCACGTGGGCGATGCCGTCGCTGGTGTCGGTGACAACACCGACTTCTTCGATGGAGGTTTCCGGGGTGTAGCTCTGGGTGTAGCTCTCGATCGCGCTACGGATCTCATCGGTGGAGATCGTCAGCTCCGCCATAGTCTTCCTGCTCTCGCTGTCTGGTCTCGAATGTCGGGGGGATTAGGAGTCGTCAGGCTGTGACATCAAGCCAGGGCCCGACGCAGCCGTTCCAGTCGGCCGGTGGCGCTGCCGTCGATCACGTCGTCGCCGATGTGCACGACGACACCGGTCAGCAGACTCGGATCGACCTGGACGTGCACCGTGACCGGCTTGCCGTAGATGCGCTGCAACGACGCCGCAAGGTGGCCGCGCTGCTGGTCGGTCAGCGCGATCGCGGCGCGAACATGCGCGACGATCTGCTCGCGCCGCGCGGCCGCGAGATCGGACAGCTCGTCGAATGCTTCGCCGATGCCCGTCTTCGACCGGGTGACCACCTGGTCCGCCAGGGTCTGGGTGATGGTGTCGGATTTGCCCGTGAGCAGACGACCGATCAGCTCACGCTTGGCCTCGGCGGGCTTCGCGTGGTCCGACAGTGCCTGCTCCAACTCGGGGTTGTCGCTGATGATCCGGCCGAGTCGGAACAGCTCGTCCTCGACCGCGTCGATCCGCCCGCTGTCAGCAGCCGACTCCAGCAGCGCTTCCTGCCCGAGCAACACCAGAGTGTCGACCAAATCGGCAGTGCGCGACCAGTTCTGGGCCACCGCGGTGGTCAGCACCGCCTGCGTGGCAGCGCTGACCTTGCCGCTGAAGACCCGCTCGCTCAGCTCGGCGCGAACCGCGCCGGGCACCGAAACGTCCGCGAGCGCAACACGCAGCGAACGCTGGTCGTCCAGCACGGCGACAACGGCGAACAGTTCCGAACCCGTTGTGGCCGCAACACTGTCGCTTCCGGTCAGAGCGGCCCGAAGCGCCTCCCGGGACCGGGAGCTTGCCTCGCGGCTCGCTGCGTACATGCTTCTCACTTTCGCGTCGCTACCTTCCGACCCCGATGCCGGCATTCGACTGGTCGAGCTCGGCCAGGAACCGCTCGATCGAAGCCGCTTGCTTGGCCTCGTCCGAAACCGACTGTCCGATAATCTTTTCCGCCAGATCGACGGCCGTCTGTCCGACCTCGGCACGCAGTTCGGTGAGGATCTGCTGCCGCTGGGCTTCCAGCTGGCTGTGGCCTGCCGCGACGATGCGGTCGCTTTCGGCCTGGGCTTCCGTGCGCATCTGCGCGAGGATCTGCTGGCCTTGTGTGCGTGCGTCCTCACGGATGCGCGCGGCCTCGAGCCTGGCCTCGGCCAGCTGCTGCTGATACTGCTGCAGGGTCAGCTGGGCCTCTTCCTGCGCGGCCTCGGCCCGCTGGATGCCACCCTCGATCTTGTCGGCACGCTCGTCCAGCACCTTCACGAGGCGTGGAATTACGTACTTGTAGAAAACGAAGCCGATGATCGCAACGCAGACCACCGACCACACGATGTCGTATGTCTCGGGGATAAGGGGATTGACATCTTCCCCTGTTCCCGCGGCGAGCACAGAAAGCGTGGTCATCGCAAACTCAGAAAATGAAGCCGGCGACGAGGCCGATCAGCGCGAGCGCCTCGGTGAACGCGATACCGAGGAACATGTTGGTGCGGATCGTGCCCTGCAGCTCGGGCTGACGGGCGATGCCCTCGATCGCCTTACCGACGACGATGCCCACGCCGATGCCCGGGCCGATGGCGGCCAGACCGTAGCCGATGGCGCCGAAGCCCTTGAACGTCGACTCGTTGGTTGCAGCTTCCTGGGCCAAGTACGCGAGGCTCATGAGTTCCATTCCCTTTCTGTTGCCCACACGCCGGTCGGCGGGTGTAGCAGGTATTCGGTAGTTGTTCGGGTCAGTGCGAGTCAGCGTGTTGCGCAAGTCCGATGTATACGGCGGTCAGCAGTGCAAACACGTAGGCCTGCAGGAAGATGACCAAAATCTCGAACAGGGTGAATCCGAGTCCCGCGAGCAGCGAGAACGGCGAGAACACCTTCATCCACGAGGTGGCGTCGAACAGGAAGAACCAGGTGGCGCTGAAGAACAGCACCAGCATGATGTGACCTGCCAGCATGTTCGCCATGAGTCGGACCGTCAGCGTGAACGGGCGCAGGATAAAAGTCGAGACGAACTCGATCGGAATCAGCAACCCGTGCAAGGCGAGCGGAACATTCGGAACCACGATGCTGCTGCGCATGTAGGTGAGGAAGCCGTACTTCTTGATACCCACGTAGTTGAACGTGATGTAAGCAAGTGCGGCCAACACCAGCGGCATGCCGATTCGGGCGTTCGACGAGATGTTCAACCCCGGAATGATGCCGGAGAAGTTCAGGAAGAGGACCGTGAAGAAGATCGTCGCGATGAGCGGGAAGAACCTGCGGCCGGATTCCTTACCGAGAACCTCATCGCAAATCTGTTCCTTGACGAAGACCAATCCTGTTTCGGCAATGTTCTGCAGGCCGCGCGGGACGATGCGGGGACTCCGGAATGCCAACACCATCACAATGACAAGAACTGCCGTCATGATCAGGCGGATCAGCATCAGTCGGTCGAGTTCGAACGGCGTACCCTCGAACAGCACAGCTGGAGGGAAGAAGTCGGACAGCGATGGCGCGTGGAACTCGCCCGCCAAAGTGGTGACGCTCAGCGTTCTCTCCCGTGTTCGGGCCGTGGGTTCGGTCGTACCCACGGTTCGATCGGACATTGACGATCAATTAGTCGACTCAGGTCGGCTCGAATTTCGTCAGCAGCTGTGCGGCGGGATGGATTCCGCCTGGCGTCTGTACGTGTGTCGGCGACATCGTCGACATGCAGAACCGGAACCCTCGGAGCCCGGCACGGCAGTAAGCATAGCGGCACTCAGCGGGATCGGGGTGATCCCCCCTCGCTTGGTTGCTTGCTTACCAAGACTTTACCAAGTTATCTACGACAGTGTGTAGGTGGGTGGGTTTTATTACTCACCAGTACCCGGTTCAGGCTCGGCATCGGGCACCGTCACGTATGGAACCTTCTGGCGCAGAACGCCATACGTCTCCGCTCCGAGCACGATGACCAGGGCACCGACCACGGTCAGGAACAGGGCCGTCCGGTTGTAGAAGTCGAAGTTCTGCAGCACCGCCACCACCACCATCGCGACCAACAGCTTGCCGACCCAGCTGACCAGCATGACCAGGCCCGCTGTGCTCGCAGGCAGCTTCGCGCCGAGCAACACGACGACCGCCGTGGTGAGGATGAAACCGCCACCGATGGCGGCGCCGATCAGCGCACCCCAGAAGCCGGGCATACCGGCCGCCGCGGAGGCGATCGCCACGGCGAGCACGACCAACACGATCAACCCGATCACGCCATAGCGCAGCGCCGCCTTGAGCGGCGCTTCGGGACCGGGGACAGGTGTCGGAGTAAAGCTCACGACCAAAACTTTACCCGGGCGGGGTCCGGTCACCCGCGGCCTCCCTGCGGCGCAGGCCGGGAATCGCGGTGACGACGAGGGCGAAAACCAGGCCGCCCGCCATCAGCAGGACCACCAACCGCCGGTCCATCAGCGCGGTGCCGACGGCGCCGAAGGCGAGCACACCGACCCACAAATAGATGAGCAAAACCACGCGCCGGTGTGAATGTCCGATCTGCAGCAACCGGTGATGCAAGTGCATTTTGTCCGGAGTCGAAAAACTGACGCCGGCACGGACTCGTCGCACCACGGCCAGCACGAGATCCAGCACCGGAATGAACATCACCGCGCCGACCAACAACAGAGGTGACAGCAAGCCGACTACATCACGGGGCCCGAAGCCGGTCAGCGGTATCCGCCCGGACGCACCTGTGGACACGGCGGCCAGCATCAACCCGATCAGCATCGAGCCGGAGTCGCCCATGAAGATTCGTGCCGGCTGAAAATTATGCGGAAGGAAACCCAAGCACGCACCGGCCAGCGCCGCGGCGAGCAGCGCCGGACGATAGGTGTCAGCGGCACCACCCTGCTCGTTCAGCAATCCGATCGTAAACACGAACACAGCCAACGCCGCGATCATGCCCAGGCCCGCCGCCAGGCCGTCCAGACCATCGACGAAATTCATTGCATTGATCATCACGACGGTGATGCCGACAGTAATCAATCCGCCCAGCAACCTATCGAGAACAACCGTCTCATTGTTGAACGGGTCGTAGACGATAACCCAGCTCAAACCCATAACTGCCATCACACCGGCAGCGGTCACCTGCCCCGCGAATTTTGTCAGCGCGTCCAAACCCCAGCGATCGTCGACAATGCCGACCAAGACGATGAGCGTCCCCGCCACCAGAACTGCCGAAATATCATGCTGCCACTCGAACCCACGACGCAGCGCGGGCAACTGCTGAGCGAAGAGGATTGCGGCGACAACCCCGACGTATATGCCGACCCCACCCATGCGAGGGATCGGTTTGACGTGGACATCGCGCTCACGCGGCACCGCGACCGCACCGAATGCAATCGCCATCAACCGAACCCCTCCGGTCGCCAGGAACGTCACGGTCGATGCGACAAGCAGCACAAGCAGTAGCTCACGCAGGGGTACGACAGCTCCCTGACCGGTCACCGCAGCCCCTCACCCACCAGAGGTGCCCTTCCCGTCCCCAGCAAACGACCATCGGAATAGATGTTGTCCCGGACCATCTTCACGGCGACCATCATCGCATCCATAGCGTGAACACGACGCATCCCAGATCGATCGGGCCGGGCGGCGGCGGCGACCCGAGACCGGCCCGCTTCGGCTCCACGACCGTACCGGCGATCCGCGGTCGACATGCGGCACGCATCCGACGGCACTCGGATGTGAAGTCGCTCGCGGGCGGCCTCACTGCAGAGTGCCGAGGTCGGAAGATCAGCGCGTCGATTCGCGGTCAGACATTCGGGCAGACTCCCGCGGAGTACCTATTCATTCGCAGCGCACAGCTTTACCGAGCAGCCCGAGTTGCGCCCGCACTTGCCACCGCTGTGCCCCGAGCTCTTCCGACACATCACACGGGGGCGTTCACCTGGTCGCCGCGTCCAGGCCGAGCCAACTCACCTCGATACGGCGCTGGTCAGGGCTTCCGGCGACATTCCGAGCACCTCGGCAATATCGGCAATCGACACCGCGCCCTCGCGCAGGATGCGCGGCTGGTCGGCGGTGAGATCGACGATGGTGGAAGCGACGGCGTGCTCGGACGGTCCGCCGTCGAGATAGACACCGACCAGATCGCCGAGCTGATCGCGAGCCTCGGCGGCGGTCTTGGCAGGCGGCTGTCCCGAAACGTTGGCACTGGACACCGCCAGTGGGCCGACCTCACGCAGCAGCTCGAGCGCGACCGGGTGCAGCGGCATCCGCAGCATCACCGTTCCTCGAGTATCGCCGAGATCCCACGCAAGCGAAGGGGCTTGCTGCACAACGAGACTCAGTCCGCCGGGCCAGAACGCGCGAATCAGTTCGCGGGCCTGCGGGCGCACCGAGAAAACCAGGCCATCGATGGTGTGCCACGATCCGACCAGCACCGGCACCGGCATGTCTCTACCGCGTCGCTTGGCCGCAAGCAGCGAACCGACCGCCGAAGAATCGAACGCATCGACGGCGAGGCCATAGAGCGTGTCGGTGGGCAGCACGACCAATCGCCCGGATTTCAAGGCACTCGTGGCTGCGGTCAGTCCGGCGGCACGGGAGTCGCGATCCGCGCAGTCGTAGACGGTACTCACGCCACCATCCTGTCATAGTGTTTGCTGTGTTTTTTTGGCAGCGCCTTCGGCGCTGCGTGTTCGCGGCCCCCTTGGTCTCGCTTCCGAGCCGTCGAGACTTGCGACTTCGGCGCGTGCGCTTCGACGGCTCGGAAGCGAGACGGGCCGCGAACTCTAATGCTCGGTCTCGCTTCGCTCGGAAGACATCATCGTGCCGAGTGGGGCGTCGGTGGCTGAGCTCGCGACTTCGGTGGGGGTAGTGGGGTTGGTGTGAAGGTGGGACACGCCGGCAACTTTGGTGCTGGGTCTCGCTGCGCTCGGAAGGTGTCGTCGTGCCGAGTGGGGGCGTTGGTAGTTGAGCCTGCGACTTCGGTGGATGCAGTGAGGCTGGCATGAAGGTGGGACTGGCCGGCAACTCTAATGCCTGATCACGCTGCGGTCGGCAGACATCATCGGGCCGCGCCGGAACATTGGTAGCCGAGCCTGCGACCTTGGTGGATGTGGCGCGACTACTCGAGAGAGGGAGGTGCCACGAACTCTGGTGCTGGGATCCGGCTGCGCTCGACAGACGAGACTTGGCGGGGCGTGGGGTGGGCGCACGACGTGGTGTAGCTGTCGCACTGGACCGGATCGGGGCAGGGGGTCAGGCGCGGTTAGCGGCGACGAAGCGCGGTTTTCCGGCTAGGTCGGGGTGTTCGACGATATTGGTGAATTCGCCCTGTTTGCCGAGTAACGCCGCCAGCTCCGAGCCGTTGGTGTCGTCGTGTTCGATGGCGGTGGTGCCGCCGGGGCGCAGCAGGCGGGCGATCGTGGGGATCATCGCACGGATGACGTCCAGGCCGTCGGGGCCGCCGAACAGGGCCAGATGCGGGTCGTGGTCGGCGACCTCGGGGTCGAGCTCGGCGGCATCCGGGATGTAGGGCGGGTTGGACACCACGAGGTCGACGCGGCCGTTGAGCTCCGACAGCAGGTCCGGGTCGGTGACGTCATCGGCGTACAGGGTGATGGGGGTGTCGCCGTCGGCGATACGGAGGTCGGCATTGCGGCGAGCCCATTGCAGTGCGGACGGATCGATCTCGATGGCATGTACGTCGGCGTCGGGGCGGGCGTGCGCGATGGCCAAGGCGAGCGCACCGGAGCCGGTGCACAGGTCGACCACGAGGGGCGGGTGATCGTGCGGCAGCTTCTCCACTTGGCCCAACGCCCAGGCGAACAGCAGCTCGGTCTCCGGGCGCGGCACGAAAACGCCGGGCCCGACCGCCAGGTCGATCTCGCCCATCGCGGCCGTACCGGTCAAGTGCTGCAACGGGATTCGCTCCGCACGCTTGGCGACCAGCGCGCGGTACTGCGCAAGCTTCTCGGTCTCCACCAGCGGCGTCAGCGCCAGCCGTGTTCGCTCGACGCCGAGCAGATGCGCCGCGAGATGTTCGGCATCTGCCTGCGGACTGTGCACCCCGGCTGCCCGCAGGGCTTCCACAGCTGCGTTGATGGCTGGTCGCAACGGCTCACGGCTCATGTCAGCACCCGCGTATCTCGAGTCGGATCAACTGATTTGGCATGTACATGGGTAACTCCGGGGCGCGCCCAATCTGGTCGGGCACATGTCCGCCAGCCCGCAACGTAACAGCTGCGGCACCCGCTCGGGCACTGAATACGCGGAGAGGCGGACCTGTCTTTGCCCGGTCGAGCCTTATTCGGCGGCCATCCGGGCTTCGCGATCCGCCTTGCCCAGCGCATCGAGCAGTGCGTCCATATCGCCATCGAGCACAGCATCCAGGTTGTGGGCCTTGAATCCGATGCGGTGGTCGGCGATCCGGTTCTCCGGGAAGTTGTAGGTGCGGATGCGCTCGGACCGGTCGACCGTGCGGATCTGGCTGGCTCGGCCCGCCGCGGCTTCCTGGTCGGCCTGCTCCTCGGCGAGCGCCTGCAGCCGCGCGGCGAGCACCTGCATCGCGCGTGCCTTGTTCTGCAGCTGGGACCGTTCGTTCTGGCAGGTCACCACGATGCCCGAGGGCAGGTGAGTGATGCGAACCGCCGAGTCGGTGGTGTTGACGCCCTGCCCACCCTTACCGGAGGAGCGGTAGACATCGATGCGCAGATCGGTTTCGTCGATCTGCACCTCTTCCACCTCGTCGGGCTCTGGATAGATGAGGACGCCCGCGGCCGAGGTGTGGATGCGGCCCTGCGATTCGGTCACCGGGACGCGCTGCACCCGGTGCACACCGCCCTCGAATTTGAATCGCGACCAGACACCGTCGCGGGCGGCGTCTTTGCTCTTGATCGATAGCGTGGCGTCTTTGTAACCGCCGAGGTCGGAGATGGTGACGTCGAGAACCTCGACCTTCCATCCGTGCCGCTCGGCGTAACGGATGTACATGCGGGCCAGGTCCGCGGCGAACAGCGCGGATTCCTCGCCGCCCTCGCCGGACTTGACCTCGAGCACCACGTCGTCGCCGTCGTGCGGGTCGCGCGGAGCGAGCAGATCCGCCAGCGTCTGCTCCAACTCGACGACCTGGCGTTCCAGATCGGGCACCTCGGCCGCGAAAGCCGCGTCGTCGGCCGCGAGTTCCTTGGCGGCGGCGAGATCGTCGCGGGCGGTCTGCAGTTTGTTGTAGGTGGCCATGATGGGGGCCAACTCGGCGAACCGCTTGCCGACCCGGCGCGCGGCGCCCGGATCGTTGTGCAGCGCCGGATCGGACAGCTGTATCTCCAAGCCCGCGTGCTCGGCCAGAATGTCATCGATCGCGGACGGTTGCGTCACGGTAACTGCTTCCTCTCGTTTTTCCACGCATCCCGGGCGAAGACCAGGACCACACAAAAGCACCGACGCCCGGCCTGCGGAAGCAGGACCGGGCGTCGGCGAGGAAGCTACTTGGCGTCGGCTTCGGCTTCGGCCTTCTTGCCGGCACGCTTGCCGTAGCGGGCCTCGAAGCGGGCCACACGGCCGCCGGTGTCGAGGATCTTCTGCTTGCCGGTGTAGAACGGATGGCACTGCGAGCAGACCTCGACGGTGATGTGTCCCGACTCCTTGGTGCTGCGAGTCTGGAAGGTGTTGCCGCAACCACAGACGACCGTGGTCTCGACATACGTCGGGTGGATTCCTGCCTTCATGGGTGTCCTCTCGATATTGGCCGCCGGGTCGCCCCCGCAGATAGCGAGAGCGTGAACCGGAGCCGACTAGGCGGGAGGTCTGCTCGGTGAGCAGACGCAACGACCGTTCAGTATGCCAGAACTGCCGCTACGCTCCCAAAACGCATCCCGGTACGGGTTTGTTCCCGGCCGGCGAGTACTCCCCCGTCCTTCCCACCCCCGGAAGTCCGGCCACGCGGATCCCACACTCTTACGGATCTCTTAAGTCGAGTAGTCCGCTACTCAGGAATGCGAACACCGCTGTTCATAGAGTTTGAGCCCTGGTAGCACAACGCCGTGCCGAGACAGAAGGGAGAACGTCATGAACAGCCGAATCGCACTCGCGATATTCGCCCTGTTACTTCTCACTGTCGCGGCGGGCTGGCTTGCCGTACCCGACGCCCCGAACACCTCGACCGTTGTATACGCGGCGCCGACCACGACGTCCTCGGAACCGGTGCACACCGCAACCGCCTCCGGCCCGACAGCAACGACCGCAATGATCCTCAGCTGCATGATCATCGGCGCCGGCGCCATCGGCCTGGTGTTCTTCAGCCCGCGCAGCACTCAGGGGCCCCGTGTGCACGGAGCCCCTGAGATTGCTGGAGCAATGACTGATTTCGCGAGTACCTGGGTAGCTCCTGGGGTACGCCCGGACGTCACCGAGTACTCGACCGCCGCCCCGCCGGGTGACTCTCCCGGCACCTACTTGTGCGTGGAAGTCGCGGCGAGGCGGACCGGCTCATTCGTCGAGTGCGCCCGGCGCGGTCTTGCTCACCTGCATCAGGAACTCGAGGTTGTTCTTGCTCTTCTTCAGTCGGTCGATCAGCAGATCAATCGCCTGATGCGAGTCGAGGCCGGTCAGTACGCGCCGCAGCTTGTGCAGCACCGCCGCCTCGTCGGGGCTGAGCAGTAGCTCGTCCTTACGGGTACCGGACGGATTGACGTCCACCGCGGGGAACACACGCCGTTCCGCGATCTTGCGGTCCAGCTTGAGCTCTGCGTTACCGGTGCCCTTGAACTCCTCGAAGATCACCGTGTCACCAGTCGAACCGGTCTCCACCATCGCGGTGGCGATGATCGTCAGCGAGCCGCCGTTCTCGATGTTGCGTGCCGCGCCGAGGAACCGCTTGGGCGGGTACAACGCGGTGGAATCGACACCACCGGAGAGGATGCGGCCGGAGGCGGGCGAGGAGTTGTTGTACGCACGGCCCAATCGGGTGATCGAGTCGAGCAGCACCACTACGTCCTTGCCCATTTCGACCAGGCGCTTGGCCCGCTCGATGGCCAACTCGGCAACCGAGGTGTGATCTGACGGCGGCCGGTCGAAGGTGGAGGCGATGACCTCACCCTTCACCGAACGCTGCATGTCGGTGACCTCTTCCGGACGCTCGTCGACCAGCACAACCATGAGGTAGACCTCGGGGTTGTTGATGGCGATCGCATTCGCGATGTCCTGCATGATCGTGGTCTTACCCGCCTTGGGCGGGGAGACGATCAGTGCACGCTGGCCCTTACCGATCGGCATGATCAGGTCGATCACACGCGTGGTCAGCTTGTTCTGCGTGGTTTCCAGACGCAGCCGCTGATTCGGGTAGAGCGGGGTCAGCTTGCTGAACTCGGGACGACGCTTGGCCGCGTCGACGTCACCGCCGTTGACGGTGTCCAACCGCACCAGCGGATCGAACTTCTGCCGCTGGTTGCTCTGCTCACCGTCCCGCGGGGCGCGCACCGCACCGGTGATCGCGTCACCGCGGCGCAGGCCGTTCTTGCGGACGAGGTTCATCGAGACGTACACGTCGTTCGGTCCGGCCAGGTAGCCCGAGGTCCGCACGAACGCATAGTTGTCGAGCACGTCGAGGATGCCCGCGACCGGCTGCAACACGTCGTCTTCGCGGATCTCCAGCTCACGGGCCTCGCCCGTGCTGGGGGCACCTTCGCGGTCGCGGCCACGACGACGTTCACGGAAGCGACGTCCACGCCGTCCGCGACCGCCCTCGTCCTCGTCACCGCCACGGTTGCTGTCGCCGCCACGGCTTTCGCCGCCACGGTCCCGATTGCCGCTCCCGTTCTGGTTGTTGCGCTCGGACTGACCACGCTCGCCGGACTGACCACGCTCGCCGGACTGACCACGCTCACGGCGACGTTCGCCCTGATCCTGGTCCTGCTTCGGCTCTTCACCCCGCGATTCCGCCGCCGCGGTCTCGCCACCGGCGCGGGCCTGGTCACGTCCGCGACGCTGCCTGCCACGACCACGTTGACCCGACTCGCGGCCGGATTCCTCGGTGGTCTCGGTCGGCGCGGCCTCAGCCTGCGCCGAGTCGGCCTGCGCTTGCTCGGATCGAGCAGACTTCGAGGGAGCGGACTTCGACGTGGCCGCGGGAGCCTCATTCGACGCGGCCGCGGCGGGAGCCTGATTCGACGGAGCGGAAGCCTTGTTCGTCACGGCAGCAGCCGCGGGCGTCACATCCAGGGTTGCCTGCACCGGCACCGCCTTGGCGGTGTCCGCATCGGACTTCACCTCGCCACGCGCGGACTTTTCTGCCTTCGCCGACTTTCCGGCCTGGTTTTCCTTGATAGCGGCGATCAAATCGCCTTTGCGCATTCCGGAGGTGCCTCGGATACCGAGCTCCCCCGCGAGCGCGCGCAACTGCGGCAACAACATTCCAGTCAGCCCCGATCGTGCGACGTCGGTTTGTTCGCTCATCTTCGAAATCTGTCCGGAGTCACTTTCGCGGTCGCCCGGGGTCGTTGGGTTGGATTCCACCCCGGGTGTCGCGAGCAGGTCCGTATCTGTCACGGAAATCCTTTCCTTCCCTCGATTGCCGTGTGCTATTTCGAGGGTTCGTTCCGCAGTCCGGGCACTGTGCCGAACTCGGAGTACAACCGCCGGACATCCGTCCTGCCGGTCGCTTTGTGCCGTATCACCTGCCCCGCCGGACCGGCGGCTTCGCCACCAATTTGTGAAAGGTGGGAGAGATCATTCCAGTTGCGCAGCTACGCAGCACCCCCATGGCCTGGAGGCTCGAGCCTGGAGCCTGCTGGAGCGATTGCCCTGATGAAGCACCGGCGTCTGATGCGCACGATGTACGGACTCGCTCAGGATAGCTGGCAACTGTCAACCTCGGCAAGGCAGACTCGCCGTCAGTCGACCTGGACGCCTTCCGCGAGCCCCGGCTCGACCACCCGCAGACCTTCCGCGGCCGCCAGTTCGCGGAGTTCCTCGGGGAATTCGCTGGTGACGAGGGCCAGTACCGTCGGGCCCGCGCCGGAAACCGTCGCCGCGATACCGGCGGCCCGCAGCCGGTGGATCCAGGCGGTCGTCAGCGGCAGGGCGGGCGCACGCTGGCCCTGATGCAGCCGATCCGCGGTCGCGGGCAGCAGCAGATCCGGGCGCTCGGTCAGCGCAACCACCGCGAGGGCGGCCCGGCTGAGGTTGAACGCGGCGTCGCCGTGCGGCACCACCTCGGGCAGCAGACCTCGAGTGTGCGCGGTGGACGAGCGCTCCTCGGGAATGAGCACCACCGCACGCAGGTCGGGATGCGGCTCGAGGCGCACCGCGCGGTAGATCCGGGTCGGCGCGGTCGCGGTGCCGTCCACGCCCGCATCAGCGGGCCGGTCGGTTTCGGTCCAGGACACCACCACACCGCCGAGCACGCTGGCGGCCGCATTGTCCGGATGACCTTCGAATTCCGATGCCAGCTGGACCAATTGGTCCGCGCTGGTGGCCAGTGCCGGATCCAATTTCGCGGCGAGCGCACAGCCGGCTGCCAGCCCGCCGACCACCGCGGAGGCCGAGGAACCCAGACCACGCGAATGCGGAATCACGTTGCGGCACACCACATCAAGTCCGTCGGCCCAGACACCGGCGGATTCCAGGCCTCGCTCGATGGCCCGCACCACCAGATGTGAAGGGCCCCACGGCACGTCGTCGGCGCCCTCACCCTCCACCCGGATCGTCAGGCCGGAATCGGTAGTGCGCACCTCGATCTCGTCGTAGATGCCCAATGCCATACCGAGCGAATCGAATCCGGGCCCCAGGTTCGCACTGGAGGCGGGCACCCGCGCCAGCACGGATACCCCAGCGGGCAGCGTCCGCGTCATGGCTGCCGCCCGCTCATGCACTTGACTTTCCCGAGCACTCAATTCATGCCAGCTCTAGTTCGGCGGCCACCGCGACCGGGTCGACCTTGATCGCCTGGACCTGCGGCATTCCCAACAGCGCGGTGTCGGGATCCTTGAGTCCGTTGCCGGTGACGGTGCACACAACGGTCAGGCCGGAGTCGAGCCAGCCCTCCTTGCGGGCCGCGAGCAGACCGGCCACACTGGCCGCCGAAGCAGGCTCGACGAAGACGCCCTCGGAGGCGGCGACCAGCCGGTACGCCTCCAGGATCTCCTCATCGGTGGCAGCACGGAAGGCGCCACCGGACTGTTCCTTGGCTTCCATCGCACCGTTCCAGGACGCGGGCGCGCCGATCCGAATGGCGGTGGCGATGGTTTCCGGGTCCTTCACCGGGGCGCCGTTGACCAGCGGCGCGGCACCCGCGGCCTGCACACCGAGCATGCGCGGCAGCTGCGTGGTGATGCCGTCGGCGTAGTACTCGCGGTAACCGCGCCAATAGGCGGTGATGTTGCCCGCGTTGCCCACCGGGAGCACGTGCACATCCGGCGCCTTGCCGAGTACATCGCAGATCTCGAACGAGGCTGTCTTCTGCCCCTCGATGCGGGCCGGGTTCACCGAGTTCACCAGACCGATGCTCGGGAACTCCGCGGTCACCTTGCGGGCCAGCTCCAGACAGTCGTCGAAATTGCCCTCGACCTGGATGATCTTCGCGCCGAGCATGACAGCTTGGGCCAGCTTGCCCATCGCGATCTTGCCCTGCGGGATCAGCACGGCACAGGTCATGCCTGCGCGGGTCGCGTAGGCGGCGGCCGAGGCCGAGGTGTTGCCGGTGGAGGCACACAGCACGGCGGTCTGACCGCGGTACTTGGCATCGGTGATCGCCATCGTCATGCCGCGGTCCTTGAACGAACCCGTCGGATTGAGTCCCTCGACCTTGAGGTACACATCACACCCGGTCAGCTCGGACAGGTGTGGCGCGGGCACCAGCGGGGTGCCGCCCTCGAAGAGGGTGACCGGCTCCCAGTCAGCCGCCCCTGCGAGTCGATCGCGATAGGCCGCGATCAGTCCCGGCCAGCGGGAATGCACTCCGGTCTGCGGCGCGACGCCTGCGGTGTTCATGCCAACGCTCCCTGCATCGAACCGGGAGCGGATGCGCACCGGAAACCTGTGGACATATCGCCGCGAATGTCGGCGACTGTCCGCACATTCGTCCTCATTCTTCGGTGCCTTCCAATCTCAGAACACTGGTCACGGATGTGACGGACTCCATCTCCGCGAGAGCGGCCACGGTGTCCGCGAGCGCCGACTCCACCGCATGGTGGGTCACAACAACGAGGCGCGCACCGTTGCCGTGCCCTTCCTGGCGGACGGTCGAAATGCTCACCTCGTGCTTGGCGAACTCGCCCGCAACCTTGGCCAGGACCCCAGGACGGTCTGCGACCTGCAGGTTCACGTGGTAGCGGGTCGGCGTATCGCCGATCGGCGCAATCGGTAGCTCAGCATAAACCGATTCACCGGGAGCGCGGCCACCGTAGAACTTGTTGCGCGCGGCCATCACTAGATCACCGAGCACCGCGGACGCCGTCGGAGCGCCGCCCGCACCCTGACCGTAGAACATCAGCCGTCCCGCGTTCTCCGCCTCGACGACCACCGCGTTGAACGCACCGCTGACCGCGGCCAGCGGGTGCTTACGCGGAATGAGGGCCGGGTAGACGCGCACCGAGACGCGCTCCTTGCCGCCTTCTTCGGGGCCGGGCTCGCCGGGGCCCGAGTCGACGCGCTCGCAGATCGCGAGCAGCTTGACCGTGCAGTTCAGCTCGGACGCGGTCTCCAGGTCCTCCGCCGAGATCTTCGAAATGCCCTCGCGGTACACATCGGCGGCGGTGACCCGGGTGTGGAAGGCCAGCGAAGCCAGGATCGCGGCCTTCGCGGCTGCGTCGTAGCCCTCGACGTCGGCGGTCGGGTCGGCCTCGGCGTACCCGAGGCGGGTGGCCTCGGCGAGCGTGTCCGAGTAGTCGGCGCCCGTCTCGTCCATTGCGGAGAGGATGAAATTGGTGGTGCCGTTGACGATGCCGACGACCTTGTTGACCCGATCACCGGCCAGCGACTGGATGAGCGGACGCACCACCGGGATCGCGCCCGCGACGGCGGCCTCGAAGTACAGGTCGGCACGGCTGCGCTCGGCAGCCGCGGCCAGCTCACCGGTGTAGTCGGCGAGCAGCGCCTTGTTGGCGGTCACGACGGATTTGCCCGCATTCAGCGCGGCCAGGATCAGGCGGCGCGGCGGATCGATGCCACCGATGACCTCGACAACCAGGTCGACGTCGTCGCGGGCGACGAGCGCGTCCGCGTCGGTGGTCAGCAGTTCGGCGGGCACACCGCGGTCGGTGTCGAGGTTGCGCACCGCGACACCGCGGAGCACGACCGGTGCGCCGACGCGCGAGCGCAGGTCATCGGCGTGGTCGCGCAGAATGCGCACCACCTCGGTGCCGACATTGCCCATCCCGAGAACCGCGACCCCGATCGGACGATCGGTTCCCCAGGTTCCTTGCTTCGCGGCATTGGTCATGATTCCACCTCTGTGTTAGTGCGGTATACCCGCACTCGATCGGCTCCGATGAGCGAGGCTGTGTCGGTGTTGCTCATCTACACCTCCAGGCTGAGCAGGTCCGCCACCGTTTCCCGGCGCAGAATGAGTCGCGGAACTCCGTCACGCACTGCGACGACCGCGGGACGTGTCAGCTGGTTGTATCGACTCGACATGGAGTAGCAATACGCACCGGTGGCCGCCACCGCGACCAGATCACCGGGGCCGACGTCGGCGGGCATCCAGGTGTCCCGGATAATGATATCGCCGCTCTCGCAATGCTTTCCGACCACGCGGGCAACCACCGGGTCGGCGTCCGAGGAGCGCGAGACCAGTCGGCAATCGTAGTCCGCCTGATACAGCGCGGGGCGGATGTTGTCGCTCATGCCGCCGTCGACGCTGACATACCGGCGAGTAAGTCCGCCGTCGAGCGAGACGTCCTTGATCGTGCCCACCTCGTACAGCGTCACGGTGCCGGGTCCCGCGATGGCGCGACCCGGTTCCACCGCGATGGTCGGTTCCGGCAATCCGGCGCGGTCGGCTTCCTCACCGACCAACTTGCGCAGGCTCGTCGCGAACTCGTCCAGCGGCGGCGGATCGTCGTTGGGTAGGTACGAAATACCAAGGCCGCCACCGAGATCCAGGGTGGCGATCTGGGCGGTGCGCTCGATGCCGAACTTGTCGACGGCAGCGCGCAGCAGGCCGAGCATCCGACGCGCGGCGATCTCGAAGCCGTCGAGCTCGAAGATCTGCGACCCGATGTGCGAGTGCAGCCCGACCAGGCGCAGGTTGTCGGCCTCGAAAACGCGGGCCAGCGCCTGCATGGCGTCGCCGCCAGCGATGGAGAAACCGAACTTCTGATCCTCGTGCGCGGTCGAAATGTATTCGTGTGTATGGGCTTCCACTCCGACGGTGACACGAACGAGCACGTCCTGCACCACGCCGGCACGACCCGCGACCACCTCGAGGCGATCGATTTCGATCAGCGAGTCGACCACCACGTGCCCGACGCCCGCCGCGACCGCCGCTTCCAGCTCGGGAACCGACTTGTTGTTGCCGTGCAACGCGATTCGCTGGGCGGGGAAACCTGCGTGCAGCGCGACGGCAAGCTCGCCGCCGGAACACACGTCCAGCGAGAGCCCTTCGTCGCGGATCCAGCGCGCGATTTCGCCGCACAGGAATGCCTTGGACGCGTAGTGGACTCGCGCATTTGAGCCGAACGCGCGCACCATGTCGCGGCAGCGGGAACGGAAGTCGTCCTCGTCCACGACGAACAGCGGGGTGCCGAACTGGGCGGCCAGCTCGTGCACCGGCACACCGGCCAACTGCACGACACCGTCGCCATCGCGAGAAGCGTTGCGCGGCCACACATTTACCGGCAGCTCTATCATCTGCTTCGGATCACGCGGGCGCTCCGCCAGACTGGGGGCATGCGGGATCTCGGCGTGCCGGGGTCCGGCTGGATGCGCGCTCACTGAAGTACCTTCCTCACACTGCTCGTCTCGAAGCCCGATAGCCCGTTCACATGCGCTCCGGTGCGCTGACGCCGAGCAGCCCGAGGCCGTTGGCGAGCACCTGACGGGTGGCCTCACACAGCGCGAGCCGTGCGGTATGCAGCGGCGCAGGCAGCTCGTCGCCCTTGGGCAGCACCTGGCAGGCGCCGTAGAACCGGTGGTACGCGCCCGCGAGCTCCTCCAGATAGCGGGCGACCCGGTGCGGTTCCCGCAGGCTCGCGGCGCTGGCAACCACCCGTGGGTACTCGCCGAGGGTGCGGATGAGTTCGCCCTCGTGCTCGGTAGCGAGCAACCCGAAGTCCGGGTTCGCCGCGCTCACCCCGAGATCCACCGCGTTGCGCGCCAACGACGACAACCTGGCGTGCGCGTATTGCACGTAGTAGACGGGGTTTTCGTTGTTCTCGCTGGTCCACTGGTTCAGATCGATATCGATGCTCGAGTTCACCGAGCTGCGTACCAGTGCGTAGCGGGCCGCGTCGACGCCGATCGCCTCGACGAGATCGTCGAGGGTGACAACGGTACCCGCGCGTTTGCTCATCTTCACCGCGACGCCGTCTCTGACCAGATTCACCATCTGCCCGATCAGCACCTCGACCGTGGCCGGATCGTCCCCGAACGCGGCGGCAGCGGCCTTCAACCGGCCGATATAGCCGTGATGGTCGGCGCCGAGCATGTAGATGCACAGGTCGAAGCCGCGGGCGCGCTTATTCTGGAAGTAGGCGATGTCGCCCGCGATGTAGGCCGCGTTGCCATCGCTCTTGATGACCACACGATCCTGGTCGTCACCGTATTCCGAGCTGGCGATCCACCACGCGCCGTCCTTCTGGTAGAGATCGCCGGAGTCCTTGAGCGTGGTGACGGCCTGCTCCACCGCACCGGACTCGAACAGCGAGCTCTCGTTGAAGTAGACGTCGAAGTCGGTGCCGAACTCATGCAGTGACGCCCGGATCTGGGCGAACATCAGCTCGACACCCTCGGCGCGGAACAGCTCGAGCCGCTCGGCCTCCGGCAGCGTCAGCGCATCCGGATGCCCGGCGACGATCTTGTCGGCGATCTCGGCGATATAGGCGCCTGCGTACCCCTTCTCCGGAGTCGCCGCGCCGGCGGCGGCAGCGACCAGGGACTTGGCGAAACGCTCGATCTGCGCGCCGTGATCGTTGAAGTAGTACTCCCGGGTCACCTCGGCGCCCTGCGCGGCCAGGATCCGGCCGAGTGCGTCACCGACCGAGGCCCAGCGGGTACCGCCGAGGTGCACGGGGCCGGTCGGATTGGCCGACACGAACTCCAGGTTGATGCGGGTACCGGTCAACGCTTCGGACGTGCCGTACCCCGCGCCCGCCGCCAGTACCTGCGCGACGATCGCGCCCTGCGCGGACGTGGCGAGCCGGATGTTCAGAAAGCCTGGACCCGCCACATCGGCGGACTCGATGCCGTCGTTCGCGGCGAGCGCGGCGGCCAACCAGGCTGCCAATTCGCGCGGATTGGTTCCGGCCCGCTTGCCGACCTGCATCGCCACATTCGTGGCATAGTCACCGTGTTCCGGATTACGGGGGCGCTCCACACTGACCGCGTCGGGCAGGACCGCAGGGTCCAGACCACGTTCGACAAGCACCTTCGCCGCAGTTGCGCGAAGGAGATCTGCAAGGTCAGCTGGAGTCACGAGTCTCTATCCTATGGTCTGGGCGGGTGCGCACCTCGAGTGGGCACCGCACTGCCAGCGGATCCATCACGTCGAAAGAGCACAACGAGCAATGCCGAGCACAAGTGCCAAATCGGCCAAGGCCGTCCGGGCCGCCGGGAAGTCATCGTCTTCGCGCAAAAGGGGCGGTGGCAAGAGCCCGCTCGGCAAGAAGCGCCAGATTCCGTGGCTGGCCATCGGCGCTGCCGCGGTCATCATCGCATTGGTCGGTGTCCTCGCCTACAGCCTGGTCCCGAAGTACCGGGATAAGGCCGACCTCGAGAAATACACGCCGAGCGCGCAACGCAAGGACCCTTCCGATCAGATCTCGGGCGTGACCAAGCAGGAGTACCAGGCTGGTCTGCACATCTCGGGCGCCCAGCGGGTGGCCTATGACCAGAGCCCACCATTCGGCGGCCCGCACGATCAGGCGTGGGCGAACTGCACCGGCGTGGTGTACAGCAAGCCGATCCGGGTGGAGAACGCGGTGCATTCGCTCGAGCACGGCGCGGTGTGGATCACCTATAACCCGGACAAGGTTGACGCCGCGGGCGTAGACACTCTGAAGAAGAAGGTCGAGGGCAAGCAGCAGACCCTGATGTCGCCGTACCCCGGCCTGGCCTCGGCGGTGTCACTGCAGTCCTGGGGTCATCGGCTGACCGTGGACAGCCCCGACGACAAGCGGGTCAACCAGTTCCTCACAGCGTTGCGTGCCAACCCTTGGGCATACCCCGAGGTGGGCGCGAGCTGCTCCAACCCGTCCTTCGACGCGAACAACCCACTGCCGTTCGACCCCAGCCCGCCCGGACCGAATGCGGTGCCGATGGACGGCAAGGGCCTCGAACCCGACCCGACCGAGCTCGGCGGCGGCCTGTCGGGCCTGCCCGGCGGTATTCCGGGCGTCCCCGGTGTCCCCGGCCTGCCCGGCGCGCCTGGCCTGCCCGGTATGCCCGGTGCTCCCGGCCTGCCTGGTGCTCCCGGCCTGCCTGGTGCGCAGGTCCCGACGCAACCCGCGCCCGGTCAACCGACGACGGGCCAGTAGATGACCGACACCGGAACCGAGCCGGACTCGACCGCCACTTCCGGCAGTGACGCCATCGGCAGTCCAACCGGACAGGACCTGACCACTGTCTCGAGCAGTGCCGCCGGTGCCGAGTCGACCGAACAGGACCCGCCCGCGGCAGCCGGAGTCGACGCCGGTGCGGAGTCGACCGAACAGGACCTGCCTGCCTCCGGAGACGACGGCGCCGATTTCGGCGCACAGTTCCGCCGTCAGCGCACCGCGCTACTGGTTATCGGCGCGATCGGCATCCTGCTGATCGGTTTCGCCGTCGGCGTCCTCGCTCGGATTCCGCTGGACCGCAATGCCGAACCCGACCCGAGCGCCGTGGACACCGGATTCAGCCAGGACATGTCGGCCCACCACGCCCAGGCGGTCGACATGGCCGGCGTCGCGCTCATCGGCTCCACCGACAACGACGTACGCAGGCTCGCCTACGACATTCTGACCACCCAGCAGGCCCAGCTGGGCAGGCTGCAGGGCTGGCTACAACTGTGGGGCAAGTCGATGCAGGACGTCGACGGCTACATGGGCTGGATGACCGAACCGGCGGGCGGCGGTCACGACCACGTCGGCGGCCCGGCGGGCCGCCCGATGTCCGGCCCGATGCCGACCATGCCCGGCATGGCGACCAACGCGGAGATGACAGCGCTGCGCCAGGCCACCGGCCCGGCGCTGGACACGATGTTCCTGCAGCTCATGCTGCGCCACCACCAGGGCGGCATGTCGATGATCCGGTACGCGGCCGAGCACGCCGAAACCACCGCCGTGCGCAGCCTGGCCAGCACCATGGAGACAACCCAACGCGGTGAAGCCCAACTGATGACCACCATGCTCACCTCCAGAGGCGCATCACCCCTACCGCTGACCTGACCCCCGTCCGCGCCGGGTCGAACTCGCGAAACCGCCCGACCCGGCGCCTTTTTTGGCGGACGGCTGCCGATGCGATACGCTTTCCCCGCCCGATCGGCCGCCCCACCCGGCGTTCGACCGAGATCTATCCCGCCCTCGTAGCTCAGGGGATAGAGCGTCTGCCTCCGGAGCAGAAGGCCGCAGGTTCGATTCCTGCCGAGGGCACAGAAGGAAGGCTCCTGACCAGGCAGTTCCTGGTCAGGAGCCTTTTCTATTCACTGTCTCCGCACGCATCAGTAACACCGGATGACGACACACCCGGCGTCGCGGCTGCCGCGTGGAACGCCGCCCAGGATGGTCTGCGAATCATCGCCCTCTCGCCGTGGAAGCTCTACGGAACGTGGGGCGACCCGCAGCCCTGGCGATCCCCACTGCGCACCAGGCTCCTCGACTCCGAGGTTTCCTTCGAAACGCAAGAGATATTCGACGACGAGATCATTCGGGTCATCGGATAACGGAGACTGCGCCGAGATCAACGGATCCCAGGTCGGCCGAGCCGTGCCCTCGACGTTATGACGGCGCTGCTGGAATGGCTCGCCCGCAACAGTGGCCTCGCCGAGCATGTCGTCGATGGCACGCGCGCCGCTCGCTGACATCCACAACTCCGCGCCGACATCGAATCGCCGAGCGACGTCACAGAATTCGGCTGCATGAATATGTGCAGCCAACGGCCCGCAACCGGGCTGCCATCGCGGGGGCTCATCGGCTGCTCTCCTATCCAACCCTCGAGCGAGACAACCAAGGACGCCGCGGTGGTCTGCTCGGGCAGCACCCAATTCACACCGTCGCCACGTGGCGGGCCGACTCCAGTAGCTCCGCGCGCACCGCATCGATTCGGTGATGGACGAGTCGCCCACCGCGTTTGACGATCTCACCGCCGACCACCACGGTGTCGATATCGGCTGGTCCGGCAGCGAGGACCACGGCGGCGATCGGGTCCAGCAGAGCGCCCATGCCGAGGCCGTCGGTGCGCAGCACGAGGAGATCGGCCTGCTTGCCAGGGCGCAGCGAGCCGGTGACATCGCCGAGCCCGAGCACTTCGGCTCCTTCGAGAGTGGCCATGCGCAGGACGTCGCGGGTGGTGAATTCCATTCCAGGACGGGCCCTTTCGAGTAGGTAGGCGGCTCGCATCACGCTGAACATGTCACCGGGACCACTGGTGACGGAGTCCGAGCTGAGCGAGGTTGGAATTCCGGCTGCGCGCAACCGGCCGGTGGCGGGATAGCCGATATACAAGCCGGCTTCGCTGATCGGCGCGATCGACGCGGTGCCGCCGGTGTCGGCGATACGGCGCAGTTCGTCGTCGGAGAAATAATTGGGGTGGATGTAGGTGGTGTGCGATCCGAGCAGGTCGCTTGCTGCCAGCACCGCCAATCCGCGTGCGGCGCTTTCTCTTCCATTGCCACCCATGTGCACCGTGATCGGTAGGCCGAGCTCTCTGGCTTCGCGCCATTCTCGAATCCCCTCTTCCGCTCCGGCGATTTCGGGCCCCATCGCGGCGTAGGCGAACGTCAGTCGAGGCGAGACTCCCGCGGGAGCGGCACCGCCATAGGCGAATACGCCACGGATGCCCGATTCTCGAAGTCCCTGGATCGCGGCATCGGTGTGCTCCGGAGTCGCGTTGAGCTGCGACCAGTCGAGCAGGGTCGTCGTGCCGGCACCGAGCGCGTCCAAGGCCCCCGCGAGGTTGCCGATGCGCGCGTCGGCGGGTCGATACCGCGGCGCGAAACCACCGAGAACACGAGCGAGGTAACCGGCGAGGGTGGCGTCGGCCATGGTCGCGCCGATGGCGGCTTGCCAGGTGTGCCGATGCGTGTCGACGAACCCCGGCATCACGATGTGACCACTGACGTCGAGCACCTCTGTTGCGCTCAATCCCGTTCCGAGAGTAGCGATTCGACCGTTCTCGATCAAAACGTCGGTGTGCTCGGTGACCCGCGGCTGTGGCTCGGTGTCCAGCACGATGCCGCCGCGGAGAAGAAGTGTCGAACTCATGGCCAAAGACTAGATCAAAAGCTTTTAAGAAAGCAATAATGAAAGCTAGTAAACTCCCCGCTGTGCAGGATGACGTCGACGAACTGGTGCCGGGATGGCAGGCCAACGGCCTGTCCGACTCGTTGATCGCGACGCTGGAGCTGAGCAAACGGATCGCGCGACTCGACGGAGTTATGCAGCAGGCAATCCGGATGGAGATCGCCGAATTCGGGCTCACCTATGCCGAATTCGATGTGCTGGCAGCACTATTGCGCGCGGGAGCCCCACATAGACTCAAGCCGAGCGAGCTCAGTCGAGCGCTGTTTCTGACCTCGGGTGGCACCAGCAACGTGCTGCAGCGCCTCACCTCCGCAGGCCGCATCGAACGCGCCGACAACCCCGGTGACGGACGCAGCCGATGGGTCCAGCTGACGCCCGAGGGCCTGCGCATCGCCGAGGCGGCGGTGGCGACCGCGGGCCGCGTGCACGAGCAGGTGATGGCGGGCGTACCCGACGACGCGATACGCCGAGCCGCGGACGCGCTACGCGACATCAACGCGATTGTCGGCCGACGACGCCCCCGCTGACCAGCACCTACCCGTCTTGGGGCGGTCATCGTCTGCGTCGTCCCGGTTCCGTTCGCCACGTCTCGCGGTGCCGTAATCTTCGTGGCAACCGGGGGTGAGCGGAGGGATGGGACGATGACATATCCGCCGAGCGGGCAGCCGCCGTACGGATCGCAGTACCCGGAACAGTCAGGTCAGCACGGGTATCCACCACAGGGGCCGTACCCGCCGCACCAGCCCTACGAGTACCCGCCGCAGGGCGGCACTGGCTATCCACCGCCCGGGTATCCGCCACAGGGGTACCCACCACCGCCGAAGAAACAGCGGCCGGGGCTGTTCATCGGCTTGCTGGTACTGGCGTTGATCATCGCGGGCGGGATTGCCGCCGGCGTGGTGCTGACGGTGCAGGGCAAGACGCCGCTCGCCTCCGACGAGAAGAAGATCGAGGTCGCGATCCACGACTTCTATAACGCCCTCGGCAAAGACGGCTTCCGGGCGGCGGCCGCGAAGGCATGCGCGTCGGATCGAGCCGATTTCGACTCGCTGAGCGAGGAGCAGAAGCGAGCCTTCGATGGGGCCCAGGTGTCGGTGACCATCGATAGAATCGAGAACATTGTGGTCACCGGAGATACAGCGACCGCGCACATCGTCGGACACCTCACACTCACCCTCCCCGGCGAGGCGCCCGACACCGATGACAGCACCAGCGAACATCTGCGGAAGGAAGACGGGAAGTGGCGGGTCTGCTCGGCGGAAGCGGACAAAAACTGAACGCGCACAGTCGTTTATGAGTTGCTGCGGCCCCTCGCGCCAAAACCTGCTCGCCGCCGTCGGCCTTGCCGCGCTACTGCCCGTCACCGGTACCGCCCGGTCGAGTTCCGCTCGGGCACAACCGAATTCGCTGGTCGCCATCGACCTGGAAGTCGTCACGATCACCGACAGATCGGTGATTCTGACGTGGACCACGGTGACGCCGGATCCCACGGGGCGGCTGGTGCCTGCGGAGTCGGACACCGAAGTCCGCCTCGGCCCGGCCGACTCGCCCCGCGCCGTGACACCGGTCTACGCCGACGCCGAGCCCCCCCGTTCCACTACGCGGAAATCGACGGCCTCGAACCTGGTCGCCGCTATCGATTCGAGGCAGTGTCGAACGGCGTGCGCGCGAGCCCCGCGCTCTCGTTGACGACGCTGACCCCCGGCAGTCCCGAATCCGCCGGCGAATTCACCACATTGGTGCCGCCACCGGGCCGCCCGCTGCGCACCCTCGCACTGGCCAACGACGTGCACTACGGCGAGCAGGTCAGCGGTCTCGTCATCGGCGACCTGCCGCCCGGATTCCGGCAGGAACCCGACCTGCCGCCGTATCCGGAGGTGATGCTCGCGGCATTGCTCGACGACGTGCGCCGTCCCGACCGAAACGCCGATCGACTGATCATCGCGGGCGACCTCACCAGCGAGGCGACGGCTGCGGAGTCCCGCGCCGTCCGTGCCCACCTGGATCGGTGGGGCACACTGGGGCGTGACTACCTCGTAGCGCGCGGCAACCACGACCGGCCTCATCTCGGTGCGGCTTATCAAGCCTGTACACCCGCGGCCGCCGACCATCACGACTGCTGGGCCGACGCATTCACCCCACGCCAGCAGCTGATCGAGCACGAGGTCGGTGGGCTGCGGGTGATCGGCCTGGACACCAGCGAGCTCGACGGCGCGGGCGGCAGCATCGAGCGCCCGCAGTTCGAGCACCTTACCGAGCTCCTCGGCGGCGACCCGGACCGTCCGACGCTGGTGTTCGGCCACCATCCGGTGACTATCGAGTCCGGACTCACCAACACCGCGGGACCTGGTTTCGTGCTGAACCGCCCCGACAGCGCCGAGCTGCAGTCGCTCTACGAGCGGGCCCCCGGCGTGTTCCTGCAGCACAGCGGCCACACTCACCGCAACAGACGCACCCGCCCGGACGCGGCGTGCGCGGTCGAATTCCTGGAAGTGGCTGCGGTGAAGGAATACCCGGGCGGCTACAGCCTGCTTCGACTCTACGAGGGCGGGTACATGGTGAATTTCTACAAAACTCGCACCCCCGCCGCCAAGCAATGGAGCGCGACGACCAGAGCCGAATACTTCGGCCTGCTGCCGGATTACACACTCGGCACCTGTGCTGATCGCAATCACGTTGTTCTGCGTGATTTCTCGGGACTCGGATAACAGACCGGAAAAAGGGCGTCGCTCCAGTGACCCGAAAGCGGTCACGGGCGGTGTTGCTCGCCCGACCTGCATGCCGTCACCAGCGGCCGTCGCGCGTGACAGCCGCGGCAGGACCGATATCATCCGCGCACGTCGAACGCGGTATGTTGCTTAGGTAAGCCTCATCATAGGTAGGCGGGCCTAGTACGCGTCGGAAGGACAGATAATGGTGTCGGTCAGATGGAAATCGGTTTCCGCGACGCTCGCGGTCGCGGTCGCGGCACTAGGCATGACAGCCTGCTCCAATTCCTCGGACGACACCAACGAAATCACGGTCTACAACGCACAGCACGAATCGCTCACCAAAGAGTGGGTGGACGCGTTCACCAGGCAGACCGGCATCAAGGTCACTGTGCGTCAAGGTGGCGACACGGCGCTGGGCAACCAGCTCGTCGCCGAGGGCGCCGCCTCCCCCGCCGACGTCTTCCTGACCGAGAACTCTCCCGCCATGGCGCTGGTCGAGAACGCGGGCTTGTTCGCCGACCTCGACAGGCAGACTCTCGATCAGGTGCCTGCGCAGTTCCGGCCCTCCACCGGCAAGTGGACCGGAATCGCAGCCCGCTCAACGGTTTTCGTCTACAACAAGGATAAGGTGGCCGCCGATCAGCTGCCGGCTTCGCTGCTGGACCTCGCGCAGCCGCAGTGGAAGGGCCGCTGGGGCGCGGGGGTCTCCGGCGCCGACTTCCAGGCCATCGTGGCCGGCTTGCTCGCGCTGAAGGGTGAGGACACCACACGCGCCTGGCTGAAGGGCATGAAGGAGAACGCCACCGCGTTCCCGAACAACGTCGCCACCATGAAGGCCGTCAATTCCGGTCAGCCCGACGGCGGCGTGATCTACCACTACTACTGGTACCGCGACCAGGCCAACACCAAGGAGAGCAGCGCAAGCACGGCACTGCACTACTTCAAGAACCAGGACCCCGGCGCCTTCGTCAGTGTGTCGGGCGGCGGCGTGCTGAAGTCGAGCAAGAAGCAGGAATCGGCGCAGAAGTTCCTGGCGTTCATCACCGCCGAGGCCGGGCAGCAGATCCTGCGCGACGGCGACTCCATGGAGTACCCGGTGGCCAGCGCCGTCGCGGCCAACCCGGCGTTGCCGCCGCTCGCCGATCTGCAAGCGCCGTCCGTCGATCCCAGCAAGCTCGACGCCAAGAAGGTGACGGCGCTGATGACCGAGGCAGGTCTGCTCTAACCGTGGCCGTTCGGACCGCCGTCGTTTCCTCCCGGGTCGGCAGACCCGGGCCTCTCGTCACGACCGTCGCCTTGCTGCTTGTCGCGGCGACGTTCGTCCCGCTCGGCTACATCGTGTCCACGATCTTCTCGACCGGACTCGATCAGGCCGCCGATCTGGTGTTCCGGCCCAGGGTCGGTGAACTGCTGCGCAATACGGCCGGACTGGTGGTGTTCACAGTGCCGATCTGCGTGGTGCTCGGGGTCGGACTCGCCTGGGTGGTCGAGCGCACGGCGGTCCCCGGCGCGGCCTGGTGGGGTCCGGTGTTCGCGGCTCCGCTCGCCGTGCCCGCCTTTGTGAACAGCTACGGCTGGGTGAGCGCTTTCCCGACCATGCATGGACTGTCGGCCGGTGTCGCCATCTCGACCATGTCCTATTTTCCGCTGGTGTACCTGCCCGCGGCGGCGACACTGCGTCGCCTCGATCCCTCGGTGGAGGAATCCGCGCGGGCCCTGGGTTCCGGACCGGTCGCGGTATTCCTGCGCATTGTGCTTCCACAATTGAGGTTGGCGATTCTCGGTGGTGGGCTGCTGATTTCGCTGCACCTGCTCGCCGAATACGGCGCGTTCGTGATGGTCAGGTTCGACACCTTCACCACCGCGATTTTCGAGCAGTATCAATCCAGTTTCGCCGGTCCCGCCGGCAGCATGCTCGCCGGAGTGCTCGTGCTGTGCTGCCTGGTGTTGCTCGCAGGCGAGGCGGCGGCCCGCGGTGGCGCGCGCTACGCCAGGATCGGCAGCGGCGCGCCACGCGCCGCGACTCGGGTTCGACTCGGCCTCGGCACAATTCCGGTGCTCGCCGCACTGACAGCGGTGACCGTAGGCGCGCTCGGGGTACCGCTGTGGACGATCGCGCGCTGGCTGCGGTCGGGTGGTGCGAAGGTGTGGGATCTCGGCGAAATCGGCCAGGCGCTCGGGCAGACCGTCGCGCTGGCCGCCATGGCCGCCCTGATCACCACCCTCTGCGCCTTCCCCGTGGCCTGGATCGCGGTGCGCTCCACCTCGGCGTTCGCCCGAATTGTGGAGGGCGCCAACTACATCACCAGCTCGTTGCCCGGCATCGTGATCGCCTTGGCCATGGTGACGGTCACCATCCGATGGGCGCCGCCGCTCTACCAGACGGTGACCATGGTGGTGGCCGCGTATGTGCTGATGTTCCTACCGCGGGCGCTGGTCAGTGTGCGAGCCGGGCTCGCGCAGGTGCCGATCGGGTTGGAGGAGGTGTCGCGCTCGCTCGGGCAGTCCGGGGTGGCCACCTTCTTCCGGGTGACATTGCGCCTCACCGCACCCGCCGCGGCGTCCGCGGGCGCGCTGGTCTTCGTTGCGGTCGCGACCGAACTCACCGCGACATTGCTCTTGGCGCCCAGTGGAACTCGCACGCTGGCCATGCGCTTCTGGTCGCTGTCGGGCGAACTGGACTACGCGGCCGCGGCGCCCTACGCGCTGATCATGATCGTCGCGGCGGTGCCGGTGACGTATCTGCTGTTCACCCAATCCAGGAAGGCAGCGGGAGTATGAGCCGACTTGTCGTGGCCGACGTCGCGAAAACGTTCGGGCACACCCAGGTTCTCGGTGGGATCACGCTGGAGGTTCCCGATGGGAGTTCCACCGCGGTGGTCGGCTCGTCCGGCTGCGGCAAGACAACTCTGCTCCGGGTGATAGCGGGCTTCGAGTCGCCGGATGCCGGAACGGTCTCCATCGGCACGGAAACCGTTGTGCGGGATCAATTCTCGATGCCACCGCAACGACGCAACATCGGATACGTCGCACAGGACGGCGCGCTGTTCCCGCACCTGACCGTCGGCCAGAACATCGCCTACGGTCTGCGCAGCGGAATCTTCGGGATGCGCAGCGGCAAGCACCGGGTCGGCGAATTGCTGGAGATGGTGTCGCTGGACCCGTCCTATGCCGACCGCCGCCCACACCAACTCTCCGGCGGGCAGCAGCAGCGCGTCGCGCTGGCCCGCGCGCTGGCACGCAAACCCCGCTTGATGCTGCTCGACGAACCGTTCAGCGCCTTGGACGCGGGTCTGCGCACCACCACCAGGCAGGCCGTCGCCGAGACATTGCGCGCGGCAGGCATGACCAGCATCCTGGTCACCCACGATCAGGAAGAGGCGCTCTGCTTCGCCGAGCAGGTCGCGGTGATGCGGCAGGGCCGGTTCACCCAGGTCGGTGCGCCTGAGCAGGTCTACGCCGCCCCCACCGATCTGTTCACCGCCCACTTCCTCGGTGACTGTGTACTGCTCGACGCGATCGTCGAGGCGGATGTCGCCAAGTGCGCGCTCGGGCGAATCCCGGTGCAGAAGTCGGCGCCTTCGGGCCCGGTGACCATCATGATCCGCCCGGAACAGCTGGTGGCCCATGCGGTTCCGGATGCCGACCAGAGCAGCGGCGTGGTGCACGCGGTGGAATTCCGCGGCGCCGATGTCATGCTGACCATCGCCTTGAACGGCGACACCGACCCGGTGCGCGTGCGCCGTGCCAGCGCCGCGGCCCCGACCACCGGCCAGCGCGTGCGCCTGGACGTGCTCGGCGCCGCAGTCGCCTACGAATCCTGAATCAGCGAGTGCTCGGCTCGGTAATGGTGTTTCACCGAGCCGAGCACCCAGGGCGGCACACCTGACCGCATAGAGCGAGCGGCGGGAATTGAACCCGCGTAAACGGCTTTGCAGACCGTTGCCTCAACCACTCAGCCACGCCCGCCTCGCAATGAATAGTGCCGTTTCGAGCCGCGCCCGCCCACCCTTGCGCTCACGCTGATTCGAAGTGGGTTCGCCCGTGCGCCGAGCAGAACCGGATGTGGCGGGATGACGGAACGGCGGCCGTTCACATGGAATGATCGGGGTCATGTCTCGGCCACGCCCACTACCGCTCGACCCGATCGAGGAGGCCCATCGCCAGTGGGTCGACCACGGCTGGGGTGATGTCGCCGACGGAATGGCTGCCGTGACGTCTCTGGTACGGGCCCAGCAAATCGTCATGGCCCGGGTCGACGAGGCACTGAAACCGACCGGTCTGACCTTCTCGCGCTACGAACTTCTGATGCTGCTGAACTTCAGCAAGTCCGGCGCGCTGCCGATGGCCAAGGCGAGCGCCCGGCTTCAAGTGCACCCGACCAGCGTGACGAATACCGTCGACCGACTCGAAGCCGCACGGCTCGTCGAGCGGGTGCCGCACCCCAGCGATCGCCGGGCAACATTGATCGAAATCACTCACGCTGGAAGGGAATTGGTTGCCGAAGCGACCGAGGAACTCAATGCGAAAGTGTTCGCGGTACCCGGGCTGGCACCGGATCGGCTGCACACGTTATTGCAGTTGCTCGCAGAATTCCGGCATGCCGCAGGCGACTTCGACACCGAAGACGAACCGGCTCGCTGGACGGCGACCGATCGCTGACTTCTGCACGAGAACTGGTGGGTACTAGCCGAACTGAACGACCGCCCTGTAACGGTCCGGCATCCAACTAGCGAATTCCCAGCCCTGTCGTCTTGGCAGCGGCGCGGAAAAGGTTCACCATGGACTCCATGGTGCTGGTCTTGGGGGTATCGGCGGGCGCTGGCGGCGCGCGCGCGATGCTGACGCATTCCGATCAGCCGCATCTCCCCCCGATCGATCGCTGCCAGGTGCCGCGACGCGCGGGCGGCGGCATCGAGGAGCCGGTTTTCGAAGCGATTCGCCAAATGAGCGGATCCGCCGAACGCCGCGACGAGCTGATCACCGGCACCGCCGTGACCTGCCGCTGCCCACTGCATGCCGAGTCCATCCGAGCCGCGGCGGGCCGCACCCGGCTCACCATCGTCGACGAACCGCTCGCTCAGCTGCGGTATCTCCGCTTCACCGGCCTGCTTCCCGACACCGGTTCGGTGATCCTCTACGACCTCGGCAGCTCCGGCCTGACCATCACCCACGCCGACTGCCGGACCGAAACCATCCTGTCCAGCACACGCAGCACCGTGCTCGGCGGCGACGGCTACGACGGGCTGCTGCGTTGGCAACTGGCCCGCGGCAGCGTGCTGACCGACAAACTGACAAGCCGCAGACACCGCGAAGCCCTGAGCAGCGCCAGGGTTGTCACAGCCATGGATCCCACCACCGGCGGCCGGGCCGTTGTCACCCGCAGCGACCTCGCCGAACTGTGCGCGGCGAGCATCCATCATTCGGCGTCGTTCGTCCGTCAGCTCATCGAAGAAACCGGTGTGCACCCCGAGGCGATGGTCTTACTCGGCGGCTGCACCCGCAGCCCGAGCATCCGCGAGGCGCTCGGCGAAATGACCGACCTGCCGATCATCTACGACTCCGAGCCCGAATACGTCTCCGCCCGCGGCGCTGTCCTGCTCGCCGCCGAACGTCCCACCGGCGACGTCCGCATGGCCCGAATCCGGACCAGCGCAACCCAGCCCACTCTCGCCTCGAGCACCGTCGGCCGAAGAAAACTCATCGCCGCCGTGGCGGTCACCCTGGCACTCGGCGCAACCATCGCCGGATTGCTTGCCATGGGCAAGAATTCGGCACAGTCGCCCGGTGGGGGGATCGCGCCGACTTCGGTCGAGGTAGTAGGTATCCCCGCCGCGCCTTTCGGATGAGCGCCCGCCGTGCCGCACTGACGAAGTCGGACACAGCACGAGACCCTCGCTACGATAAGCACGTCAGCACCCGAAGCTGAGGGGGTCGTGGGTGGGATTCGCGCATTCTTGGCAGATGTTCAAGACCGCCGCCACCGTGTTGAAGTCGCACCAGGAGTTGGCGCTGTTTCCAGTGTTGACCGGGGTGACGTACGCCATTGTCGGGCTCGCTGTGGCGGTGGTGCCGTTCACGATGGCCCCCTTGTCGCAGAGCCCGTTGTCCATGGTGGTCCTTTTCGGATGCTCGGTCGCGTACGCCGTGCTAGCGGGCAGCGCCATGATCTTCCTCAAAGCGGCGCTGGTCTCGCAGGCCGACGTTGCGCTGCAAGGCGGAGATCCACGCGTGGCAGCCGGGTTACGGGTGGCCGTGGCCAAGTGGAAGCACGTGCTGCTGTGGGCGATCGGTGGTGCGACATGGTCACAGCTGCTGCGGGTCGGGCGCGGCCGCGGTCCGAGCCGAACCGGAAAGGCGAACGCCATGATGGCGATCGCCGCCTCACACCGCGGTCTCGGGAATCTACCGAACCGCTCTCTACCGCCTCGCCATCGACGGCCGGGCCCCATCGGCCTTTGCCGACACCGCCCTGTCGCGATCTTTCCGCGAGGTCTGAAACCAGAAGGCCCGGCCGAAGTGCTCGGCCGGGCTTCCCTCATCGGCTGTGGTCAGCGGTTGGTGAATTTCGCGGGGCGCTTCTCGACGAAGGCGGACATGCCTTCCTTCTGGTCCTCGATCGCGAAGAGCGAGTGGAAGACTCGGCGTTCGAAGCGCAGGCCCTCGGCGAGGGTGGTTTCGAAGGAACGGTTGACGGCTTCCTTCGCGATCATGGTGACCGGCAGCGACATCGAGGCGATGGTCTCGGCGACTTCGAGCGCGGTGTCGAGCAGATCGGCGGCGGGCACGATGCGGGAAACCAGGCCCGCACGCTCGGCTTCCTCGGCGTCCATATTGCGGCCCGTGAGCACCAGATCCATGGCCTTGGCCTTGCCGACGGCGCGAGTCAGGCGCTGCGAGCCGCCGATGCCGGGGATGACACCGAGCTTGATCTCCGGCTGGCCGAACTTGGCGTTGTCGGCGGCGAGCAGGATGTCGCAGATCATGGCCAGCTCACAGCCACCACCGAGCGCGTACCCCGCGACCGCGGCGATGGTGGGCTTACGAAACGCGGCAAGGCGATCCCAGCGCGCGAAGTAGTCGTTCATGAACATGTCCATGTACGACTTGGGCTGCATCTCTTTGATGTCGGCGCCCGCCGCGAAGGCACGCTCCGAGCCGGTGATGACAATGGCGCCGATAGCGTCGTCGTGCTCCAGTTCGTCGAGCGCGGCGATGACATCGTCGAGGACCTGCGCGTTCAGCGCATTGAGCGCCTTCGGGCGGTTCAGCGTGATCCAGCCGACCCGGCCCTTGCGCTCCAGCAGAATTGTCTCGAAGTCCGGCCCTCCCGTCACCCGACCGCCGTCCCCCACGGAATCGCTTCGCGATGCATCCATCTTTTAGACACCTTCTCGGTCGGAACGGTTACGGATATCGGTGACGATAGCCGAGAAGTCCTTTCCGGCCTCGGCCTGGTTGAACCGGGTGTAGATCTCGGCGGCGAGCATGCCGAGCCTGCCGTCGATGCCGTTGTCACGCAGGGCATTCGCGGCGAGACCGAGGTCCTTGGTCATCAACGCGGTGGCAAAACCGGGCTGGTAGTCGTTGTTGGCCGGGCTGGTCGGCACCGGGCCGGGGACCGGGCAGTAGTTTGTCAGCGCCCAGCTCTGGCCCGACGCGGTGGAGACGACGTCGAAGAACGACTGGTGGCTCAGACCCAGCTTCTCACCGAGCACCAGCGCCTCGGACAAACCGATCATCGAGATGCCGAGCAGCATGTTGTTGCAGATCTTCGCGGCCTGGCCGACGCCGGGACCACCACAGTGCACGACCTTGCCGCCCATGACCTCGAGCACCGGCAGTGCGTCGGCGAAGTCCGCGGCACCGCCGCCGACCATGAAGGTCAGCGTGCCCGCGGCAGCGCCTGCGACACCGCCGGACACCGGGGCATCCAGTGCACGATGACCTGCGCCGACGGCGAGCACGGCCGCGGCCTTGGCGTCGGCGACATCGATGGTCGAGGAGTCGATGAACAGTGTGCCCGGTGCGGCGGCGGGGAGTAGATCCGCGTAGACGTCGAGAACCAGTTTGCCGTTGGGCAGCATGGTGATCACGACATCACGGTCGGCGGCGGCCGCGGCCGCGGTGTGCACCACGGTGGCGCCGTCCTTGCGCGCCTGCTCCTGCGCGGCGGGGACCGGGTCGAAGGCACTGACGTCGTAGCCCGCCCGCACCAGGTTGGCGGCCATAGGGCCGCCCATGTGGCCGAGGCCGAGGAAGCCGATCTTCTTGCTCACTGCTGTCCCTCCGGAATCGTCGAACCCAGTTCGTACTCGCCCAATTCGGCGAAGTACGCCTCGACCTGCGCCGCCGTGACATCGGCGAGCGTCGCGGGCGACCACTGCGGGTTTCGGTCTTTGTCGATGACCTGCGCGCGGATGCCCTCGACCAGATCATGCGAGGCCAACGAGGCGACCGAAACGCGATACTCCTCGTTCAGCACTGCCTCCAAGCTCGACGCGGCGCGGGCCGCACGCAGTGAGCGCAGCGTAACCTTCAGCGCGACAGGCGATTTGCCGAGCACATCGGCCGCCGCCTGGACCGCGGCAGGTGTATCACTCGCCTGTAGTCGGGCAACGATCTCCTCGACGGAGTTCGCGCTGTAGCAGGCATCGATCCAGTCCTGCTGGGCGACCAACTCCGATTCCGGTGCGTCCGTGGCGAACTTGGCGATCGCGATCTCGGCCGTCTCCGAGCGCAGCGTTTCCAATAGTGCCGGAATGTTTTCCGACGGCACGTAGTAGTCGGCGAAGCCGGTGGCGATGGCATCGCCCGCGCTCATCCGTGCGGTGGTCAGCGCGACGTGCGTGCCGATCTCGCCGGGGGTGCGCGCCAAGAGGTAGGTGCCGCCCACATCGGGGATGAAACCGATACCGACCTCCGGCATGCCGATCTTGGAGCGTTCGGTGACGATGCGATGGCTACCGTGGCCGGAAATACCGACGCCGCCGCCCATCACGATGCCGTCCATGACCACCACGTAGGGCTTGGTGTAGCGGCCGATCAGCGCGTTGAGAATGTACTCGTCGCGCCAGAAGGCGGCCGTCGCGCTGGTGGCGGCTTCGCCGCCGGCCTTCGCGTCGTGGTGAATGGCGACGATGTCGCCGCCCGCGCACAGCCCGCGCTCCCCCGCGCCGGTGACGACGACGGTGCGCACCTCTTCGTCCTCGGCCCACTCGCGCAACGCGCGCGACATGGCAAGTGCCATATGGTGATTCAGCGCGTTGATGGCCTTGGGCCGGTTCAGTGTGATCAGGCCGAGGCCGTCACGCTTGTCGATCAGGATGTCGGGTTCCGTTTCGGTCATGCCGCTCCTACCACCGAGCGGGCGACAACCACCCGCATGATTTCGTTCGTGCCTTCGAGAATCTGGTGCACCCGCAGATCTCGGACGATCTTCTCGACGCCGTATTCGGCCAGGTAGCCGTAGCCACCGTGCAGCTGAAGCGCCTTGTTTGCGACCTCGAAACCGGCGTCGGTCGCGAATCGCTTTGCCATGGCGCACAACTCGACCTTGTCGTCGGCATCGGCATCCAGGGCCGCCGCGGCACGCCACAGGAGAGTACGGGCCGCTTCCAACGAGGTGCGCATATCCGCCAGCTGGAATTGCAGTGCGGTGTTGTCCAGCAGTCGGGCACCGAAGGCTTTGCGCTCGCCCAGGTAGGCGACCGCCTTGTCCAGTGCCGCTCGACCTCCGCCGAGCGAGCAGGCGGCGATGTTCAATCGCCCGCCGTTGAGCCCATTCATGGCGATCCGAAAACCGTTGCCCTCCGGGCCGAGTCGATTCGCGGCGGGCACCCTTGCCGCGTCGAGGATCACCTGACGGGTGGGTTGTGCGTGCCAGCCCATCTTCTTCTCGTTGGCGCCGAACGAGATCCCGGGGGTGTCCGCGGGAACGATGAACGCCGAGATGCCTCGCGCACCCGCATCGCCGGTGCGCGCCATCACGACGTACACGTCGGTGCTGCCCGCGCCGGAGATGAATTGCTTCACCCCGGTGAGCAGATAGTCGTCACCGTCGCGAACGGCCTTGGTACTCAAGGCCGCCGCGTCGGATCCGGCGCCGGGCTCGGTCAGCGCATAGCTGCCGAGCCATTCCATCGAGGCGAGCCGGGGTAGCCAGCGGTGGCGCTGCTGCTCGGTGCCGTAATTGTCGATCATCCACGACACCATGTTGTGGATGGAGATATAGGCGGCGATGGCCGGGCAGCCGGTGGCGAGCTGCTCGAAGACACGGACGGCATCGAGCCTGCGCAGCCCGGAGCCGCCGACATCCTCACCCACGTAGATGCCGCCCATGCCCAGCGAGCCGGCCTTGCGCACCACATCGATCGGGAAGTGTTTCTGCTCATCCCATTCGAGGGCATTCGGGGCGAGTAGCTCGTCGGCAAAGGAGCGGGCAGTATCGGAGATCGCCTTCTCGTCTTCGTCGAGTACGAACATGACCTCAGTCCATCGTCGGGATGACGAAGGCGTTGGGCGTGGAGCCTGTGGAACGGCCCACAGGCCCGAGCTCCTTGAGGCCGGAAGGCCAGCGCTGTGTCACCGTCTTGGTCTTGGTGTAGAAACGGATCGAATCGGGGCCGTGCTGGTTCAGGTCGCCGAAGCCGGAACGCTTCCAGCCGCCGAAGGTGTAGTAGGCGATCGGAACCGGGATCGGGACATTGATGCCGACCATGCCCACCTGGACGCGGGCGGCGAAATCGCGGGCGGTGTCGCCGTCTCGGGTGAAAATCGCTACGCCATTGCCGTATTCGTGCTCGTTGGCCAGACGCAGGCCCTCTTCGTAATCCTTGGCGCGCACCACGCTGACCACCGGACCGAAGATCTCTTCCTGGTAGATCCGCATCTGCGGGGTGACCTTGTCGAACAGGGTGGCGCCGACGAAGTAGCCGTTCTCGCCGCCTTCCACGCTCAGCCCGCGGCCGTCGACGACCAGTTCCGCGCCCTCGTCGATGCCGATCTGGACGTAATTGTTCACGCGGTTCACGCCGTCCTGACCGACCAGCGGACCGAGGTCGGCGCCGGGATCGTCGGAGCGACCGATATTGAGCTTGTGTACCCGCTCGGTGAGCTTGGCGACCAGGCGATCGGCGGTCTCCTCGCCGACCGGCACCGCGACCGATATGGCCATGCAGCGCTCGCCCGCGGAACCGTAACCGGCCCCGATCAATTGGTCTGCGACGTCGTCGAGGTCGGCGTCGGGCATCACGATCGCATGGTTCTTCGCGCCGCCGAAGCACTGCGCGCGCTTGCCGTTCGCGGTCGCGGTCTCGTAGATGTACTGCGCGATCGGCGTAGAACCGACGAACCCGACGGCCTTGATCCTCGGGTCGTGCAGCAGTGTGTCGACGGCCTCTTTGTCACCGTTGACCACGTTGAATACACCCGCAGGCAGGCCCGCCTCCAGGAACAACTCGGCCAGACGCAGCGGCACCGAGGGGTCGCGCTCGGAAGGCTTGAGCACGAAAGCGTTTCCACATGCCAGCGCCGGACCGGCCTTCCACAGCGGGATCATGGCCGGGAAGTTGAACGGCGTGATGCCCGCGACGACACCGAGCGGCTGGCGCATCGAGTAGACGTCGATACCGGTGCCCGCGCTCTCGGTGTACTCGCCCTTGAGTAGGTGCGGTATGCCGGTGGCGAATTCGATCACCTCCAGGCCGCGCTGAATGTCACCTTTGGCGTCCGGGATGGTCTTGCCGTGCTCGCTCGACAGCAGCGCGGCCAGCGAATCCAGCTCGTCC
This sequence comes from Nocardia sp. NPDC051463, assembly GCF_040681975.1. NCBI lineage: Bacteria > Bacillati > Actinomycetota > Actinomycetes > Mycobacteriales > Nocardiaceae > Nocardia > Nocardia sp. NPDC051463. The sequence continues at coordinate 207,428 of NZ_JBFBAB010000008.1, read as the reverse complement.
TGCACCAGGGTCAGGAACTTCATCAACACCCGCGCCCGCTTCTGCGGATTGAACGCGGCCCACACCTGCTGCGCCTCGGCGGCGTCGGCGATGACCGCCTCGACCTCCGACTTGCTCGCCAGCGGCACCCGCGCCTGCACCGCCCCGATGTTCGGATCGAAAACATCGCCGAACCTGCCGGACGTGCCGGCAACGTGCTGCCCGCCGATGAAGTGTGTGAGTTCGCGAACCATGCCAGTCCTCAAGGTGTCGACAGCGGCGGCGTGGAGCCCCACGCCAGATTTACGGTCATCCTATAGTTGGATGTCCAAGTAAATCCAACATCGGGGTGCGGATGTGGGATATAACACTCCCCAAAAGCGCAGGTCAAACAAAGAATGGCCAGCTCAGGAGCCTCGGAGCGAGCGCTGGACCCGTGAGCGCGAACAGGCTTCGAGGACGCGCTACCCTTCGCGGCGCCGCGGGCAGCGAAGGCGTTTCGACCACCCGATCGCCCGGGAGTCGCCGTTGCGCACCGAGCGGTCGCCCACGGCGCCGACCCGCGGGAAAGACGCCCCCGGTCGATAAGCCACTGCAGCGCTTCCATCCTCGAGCATCTGCGCAACCGACACGGGCCACGATGCGAGTTACATGGCATTGTGACTGCCATCACCGTACGATTAGTTTGACGTCCTAGTATCGGGCGCCAAAAGGACTCGCCGGAGGACCATCGTGGCCGATAGCAGCGCGCTTCACTCGCCCGCCAACCCCGTCCGACTCGTGACGTCCGCAGCCTTGTTCGACGGGCACGACGCGGCGATCAACATCATGCGGCGCATCCTCCAATCGCAGGGCGCCGAGGTGATTCATCTCGGCCACAACCGGGCGGTGCACGAAGTCGTCGCCGCGGTGGTCGAGGAAGACGTGCAGGGCGTAGCGGTCAGCTCGTATCAGGGTGGCCACATCGAGTACTTCGAATACCTGGCCACCGCGCTACGCGAGGCCGGGGCGGGACATGTGCGGATCTTCGGCGGCGGCGGCGGTGTGATCGTCGCCGAGGAGATCGCGCGGCTCGCCGAATCCGGCGTGACGATCTTCTCGCCCGAGGACGGACAGCGGCTCGGCCTACCCGGCATGATCAACGAACTGGTCCGACAGTGCGATGTCGATCTGTCGACCGACCGGCCTTCGATCGATGCGGTGCTCGCGGGCGAACGCACTGCGCTGGCCAGGGCCATCACCTGCCTGCAGCAGGACAGACTCACTGCTGCCGAGCGCGACGCGCTGACCGCGGCAGCGGCCGCGCGGACCGTACCGGTGCTGGGCATCACCGGCACGGGCGGTTCCGGAAAGTCATCTCTCACCGACGAATTGGTGCGCCGACTGCGCTCGGATCAGCAAGACAAGGTCCGTGTCGCGATCCTCGCGGTCGATCCGACTCGACGCCGTGGCGGGGGCGCGTTGCTCGGCGACCGCATTCGGATGAACGCCTTGGACGGCGACCACATCTTCTTCCGGTCACTGGCCACACGCGGCAATCACGAACTGCCACAGAACATCGACGTGATCATCGCGGCCTGCCGAGCCGCCGGATACGACCTGGTGATTCTGGAGACACCGGGCATCGGCCAAGGCGACGCCGCGATCGTCGACCACGTGGACGTGTCGATGTATGTGATGACACCGGAATTCGGCGCCGCCTCCCAGCTGGAGAAGATCGACATGCTGGATTACGCGGACGTGGTGGCGATCAACAAGTTCGAACGCCGCGGCGGCGCCGACGCACTGCGCGATGTCTCGCGCCAGCTGCTACGCAATCGTGAGGCGTTCGGGGCGAGCCCGGACGATATGCCAGTATTCGGGACCAGCGCAGCGACATTCAACGACGACGGAGTGACCGCGCTCTACCAGCACCTGACCGCGCGTCTGGGCGAACACGGCCTGCGGCTGGAACCTGGGACGCTGCCGAGGGTCGAGACCCGCGCATCTACCCGCTTCGCCCAGATCATTCCGCCTGCCCGAGTGCGCTACCTCGCCGAGATCGCCGAGACAGTGCGCGCTTATCACGCCGACACCGAGCAGCAGGCACGTGCCGCACAACGGGTCCAGCGCTTCGAACAGGTGCTGGCGGAACTCCCCGACGACACCGCGGTCGCCGCATTGCTCGACCATGCCCGTTCGGAACTGTCCACCGAGAACGCGACTCTGCTCGGCGACTGGCCCGCCGTCGCCGAAAGCTACCGCGGCGCGGAGCAGGTGGTACGGGTGCGCGATCGAGAGATTCGGACGCCATTGCGTCGGGCATCGCTGTCGGGCAGCAGCATTGCGCGAGTTGCGTTGCCACGCTACACCGATCACGGTGAGCTGCTTCGCTTCCTGCGCTCGGAGAATCTGCCCGGCCGCTTCCCGTTTACCGCGGGCGTGTTCCCGTTCAAGCGCGACAACGAGGATCCGGCGCGCATGTTCGCGGGCGAGGGCGATCCATTCCGCACCAACCGGCGCTTCAAGGTGCTCTCCGAACATGCCGAGGCGACCCGGCTTTCCACGGCCTTCGACTCGGTGACCCTCTACGGCCGCGATCCCGACGAGCGCCCCGACGTCTATGGCAAGGTCGGCACCTCAGGGGTGTCGATCGCCTCGGTCGAGGATATGCAGGCCCTCTACGACGGATTCGATCTCACCGCGCCGACCACCTCGGTGTCGATGACCATCAACGGACCCGCGCCGACGATCCTCGCTTACTTCCTCAACACCGCCATCGACCAAGCGCTGGCACGATTCTCGGCCGCCGAGGGCCGCCGGCCCACCGTCGACGAGGCCGCCGATATCCGAGCGAGGACCCTTGCCACCGTGCGCGGGACAGTGCAGGCCGACATCCTCAAGGAGGACCAGGGCCAGAACACCTGCATCTTCTCCACCGAATTCAGCCTGCGCATGATGGCCGATATTCAGGAGTGGTTCGTGCGCAACGGAGTTCGCAACTTCTACTCGGTCTCGATCTCCGGCTATCACATCGCCGAGGCGGGCGCGAACCCGATCAGCCAGCTGGCCTTCACGCTGGCCAACGGCTTCACCTACGTGGAGGCCTATCTCGCGCGCGGCATGCGGATCGATGAGTTCGCACCGAATCTGTCCTTCTTCTTCTCCAATGGCATGGACCCGGAGTACTCGGTGATCGGCCGTGTCGCACGTCGCATCTGGGCCGTGGCCATGCGCGAGAAGTACGGCGCCGACGATCGCTCACAGAAGCTGAAATATCACATTCAAACCTCGGGCCGCTCACTGCACGCGCAGGAGATGAACTTCAACGACATCCGCACCACGTTGCAGGCCCTCATCGCCATCTACGACAACTGCAACAGCCTGCACACCAACGCCTACGACGAAGCGGTCACCACCCCCACCGAGGAATCGGTGCGCCGCGCGCTGGCCATCCAGCTGATCATCAACCGCGAGTGGGGCCTCGCGATGAATGAAAACCCGCTGCAGGGCAGCTTCATCATCGATGAACTCACCGACCTGGTCGAGGAGGCGGTGCTCACCGAGTTCGAGCGGATCAGCGAGCGCGGCGGCGTGCTCGGTGCGATGGAGACCGGCTACCAGCGCGGCCGTATCCAGGACGAATCCATGCTCTACGAGCGCCGTAAGCACGACGGCTCGCTGCCGATCGTCGGGGTCAACACCTTCCGCAATCCGAACGGCGAACCGCACCGTGAACTCGAACTCGCCCGTGGCACCGAAACGGAGAAGAAGTCGCAACTCGATCGGGTCCGCGAATTCCAGCAGCGTCATCGCGATGAGGCCCACGACGCCCTTGCGCGCCTGGACGCCGTGGCTCGCACCGATGACAACATCTTCGAGGTCCTGATGGACGCGGCCCGAGTCTGCACATTGCAGCAGATCACCGACACCTTCTTCACTGTCGGCGGCCAATATCGCCGCAACGTCTAGGACCGTTCGGAGGATCCGCACCTCGGGGACCGACTCGATGAGTCGCGCCCATACGGCCTACGGGGAAGTCTTCGACGCGCGCGCCAGCAGTACCGCGCCGGTGATGAGAACTATTGCGCCGATGGCCAATACCGAACCCGCCGCACCGACTGCTGCGTCGGTCCACTGCCAGACCGCCTCCGCGGCGGATACGGCAACCGCGATGCCGCCACCGATGACCAGAACGGCCGAGCGCTGCGCGGCATAGAGCGCGAAACAGGCGACGGCCAACACGGCGGTAAGCGAGTAGGCCGGGGTCAGATTGTGGTCGCCGGTCAGTTGAGCGCCGAGCAGGGAGATCAGGATCGCCACCGAGTAACCGGCCCAGACCTCGGCGAATGCGCCGATTCGGGTGAGCGCGAACCAGATTCCGCCGAGCCCGAACAAGCCGACGCCGATCCACGGCTCGTCGATCCCGAAAGTCACATCGAGCACCGCGGGGACCATGCAGGCACTGAAAACAGCGCAGGTGAGCAAGCCGGTCAGGGAAGCAAGCGCAAGGTAGCCGAGGATGGCAGCCAGCGCGCCCGCGACGGTCGCACCGACCCAGCCCGCAGCATTGTCGCCGGTACCGATCGCGGTGCCCACTGTCACGGTCACTGCCCCCGCGGCAAGGGCGAACAGCACTGTCGCGAGCCGGAGCCGTGCGGTGCTTCCGTCGACCGCACGGCCGAACAGCACAGAAAATCCACCGGCCACGGCGATCCCACCGGCCGTGAGCCCGATTGTCACCACTGCGAAGGTGACAATCCGTGCGGCACGCGCCATGTCCTCCCACGATCCGGCGAGCACGAGTCCGCCGCCGCCGAAGAGCAAGCCCGCACCGACATACGCGGCGATCTCGGCGAGCAGCTTGCCCGGCGACGGCCGATTGCCGGATTTCTCGGCAACCAACGCCGCCGCGACCGCCTCGAGCTGAGCCGCGGTCAACACGCCCTCGTCGACTAGCCGCTGCAAAGCGGCGGACGTCGGATGCTCTGCTTGCACCAGATGATTATCGCCCCGCCTCGCCCGGTGACATGTGACAATCGCCGGAGCGGACGGTCGACGTCGACGGGACGGGCAGCATGGACCTCACGGGCATTCGTATCATCGATGCGCACATCCACCAGTGGGATCCGTTGGCGACGCCGCGCGACTTCAGCGCCATGGCGCGGCTGTTCAAGTACTTGCCGCTGCCGATCGAGATCGCGATCCGGCTCGCACCGCGGCGCGACCGCGAATTCGTCGGTGATCCAACATTTTTCGCCCATTCCTACCTGCCGACGGACTACCGCGCCGATACGGAGGCGACTCCGGTCGAGGCGATCGTGCACATCGAAGTCGGATGGTCGGGTTCAGGACCGCTGGCCGAAGTCGACGAAACGCGTTGGGTCGCAGCACTACCCTTCGGCGGCGCGAATCCCGTGCTCGGCGCGATCCTCGGCCACGCGAATCCCGCGGCACCGAATTTCGCCGCGCTGCTCGACGCGCATCGCGCCGCGTCTGCCCTGCTGCGCGGTATCCGCGCCATGGTCGCCCACCACCCCGACCGCGAGGTGCGGTCGTTCGCCAAGACCGAAAGTGCCCTCACCACGAAGGCATTCCTGGACGGCTTCGTGGCACTGGCAGAGCGTGGTCTCGTCTTCGAGGCGTGGGTGTATTCGCACGCGCTGCCGGATGTCACCGCGTTGGCCACACGATATCCCGAGGTACCCATCGTGCTGAACCATCTCGGCACTCCCGCGGGCATTTTCGGCCCCGTTGGCAAGCACACCGGCACTAATCCGAGCCTGCGCCGCGAACTGTTCATCCGCTGGCGCGACGATCTCACCGCGCTTGCCGCGAATCCGAACGTGTTCGCGAAGGTCAGCGGCCTGATGATGCCCGTCCTCGGCCATCCGGTCCCCCGTCGCGGTCACCCGACACCGGTCCCGGTACTCCTGGACCGGATCGGCCCACTCGTCGAACACGCGCTCGACGTCTTCGGCGCCGACCGACTCCTGTGGGGCTCCAATTTCCCAGTAGACAAACCGATTACGAGTATCGGCAACAGCGTGGAGGTGATCGCCGCCGCAATCACCGGCCACGGCGGCGGCAGACCCGAGCTCGAACAGATCTTCCGAACCACCGCGCTACAGCTGTACCGAATCGATACCACGACCTGAGTTCGGCGACCCCAACGCGGCAATCGGCTGTCACGAGAATCTTCGTGACAGCCGACTGGGTGTGTGCCGGGGTCAGGCGGGGTGGGGTGCGCCCCAACTGACTTGCGTTGCGAAGGTAGGCATTTGGCGCAGTGCGAGCACCGATAACCAGCCCCAGCTGATGACCGAGGCCACCGCGAGAAGCAGTCCGCCCTGGTCGGGGTCGACGAAGGGCAGGATCAGGTACACGACCGCGACGATGATGCAGGTGATCGCCCAGCCACGCTGATTCGCCGCGAAGAAGCGCCGCGCGAAAACACCGAGCGCCGCGATCAATGCCACTCCGGCGGCAATCGCCGCGACGCCGTGCAGGATGCCGTGCCATGTCGTGTGTTCGACGGCCCCGACCGGGTAGCCGTTGGCCGGATCCGCCACAAACGCGCCCGCGGCGATCAGGCCCGCACCGAACACCGCGACCAGCCGGGGCGCCCACACTCGGCCAGGGCCCTCGGTGAAGGAACGCCGGAGCCCGGCCGCGGCCAGGATGAACAGGGTTCCGGTGACCAGGAAGTTGGCGATCTGAATCCAGCCGAGATCATCGGACCCCAACTGGCTGATCATGTGCGGGCCGAGGTCGAACCCGGCGCGAGCGGTCGCTTGCGCGAAAGCGACGACGAAAAACAAAGGGGTGGCGAGTACGCCGCAGGCCAGCAGCAGCCCGGTTCGGTTGTCGGTCATCTCGTCAGGTCCTCACTGTTCGGTGTGTTTCGGGCAACGCCCTGCGTCGCCTTGGAACTGGACGGTACAGTACTACAAACGGAACTGGATCGTCTAGTACTATGAAGGAAACGGAAGGAGACCAGGGCGAATGCAGGAAATTTCACCGGCACCGAACGAGGGAACGAGGTCCGCGCAGCGGCGTGCGGCCATCGTCGACGCCGCGACGACGGTGTTCCTACGCCAGGGCTACGCCGCCGCGAGCATGGATGAGGTCGCCAAGCTGGCCGCGGTATCGAAACAGACTGTCTACAAGCACTTCCGTGATAAAGAGACGCTGTTCGTCCACATCATCCAGGGGATGATGACCAGCGCGGACGAGGCAATCGGGAACGCGTCGGCCGCCCTCGGCGACTCCGCGGACCTACCGCGCGACCTGCGCACCCTCGCGCGGGTGCTGCTGGAATCGCTGCGCAAGCCGCGGGTGCTGCAATTGCGCCGAGTGGTGATCGGTGAGGCCGAACGCTTCCCCGAACTCGGCCGCAGCTATTGGAACCTGGCCTTCCAACGCGGAATTGATGCCGTGGCCAAAGGTTTCACCCAATTGACAGAGCGTGGACTACTCGACACCGCGGAACCGGGTATCGCTGCGCACCATTTCGCCGGGCTATTGCTGTGGATGCCGATCAACCAGGCAATGTTCTGCGGCACGGACGATTTGCCGGACGACGCCGCGATCGACCACCTCACCGAGGTGGGAGTTACCGCGTTCCTGGCCGCCTACGGCCGATGAGACCTCGACCGGGCGACACCGCACCAGGGCGGCCACAGCGGACGTCGCACTCACACTGCGCCAAGATATTCGGCGTCGCGGGCGGGGATCGCGCCGGCAACCTTTCCTGAGATCATCAGGACGTGCTCCCACACAGCTCCGGGCACTCGTGGCCGACCCGAGGGCGGCCGGATCTGTGGGCAACGCGGCCTTGTGGACATCCGGCGGCTCCGCAGACTTGTCCTCATGGAGTCGACAGCGCAGGGCCAGGTCGTGGTGGCGATATCGGAGACTCGATTCTCGACTCGAGTGGCCGGCGGGACTGGCAGTCGAGGGGGTATGGCTGCGGCGACACACAGCGAAACCGCACGCTGATATCCCGCTCGTCGAGTGGCCAACTGACCGATTTGCCTGGTTGACACCGGGTGGAGGTCGTACCGTGGATGGCATCGAGCACCGCGCCGACAGCGCCGAGAGTGCGGATCCTGTGACGTGGGCATGGTGAGTTCGCAGGCCGAAGGAGGTCACATGAGCAGCGACGCGATCGATCACCAGGTGATCGTCGTCGGGGCCGGGTTCTCCGGGATCGGCGCGGCGATAAAGCTACGGAAGGCGGGGTTCGACGACTTCCTCATCGTGGATGAAGCCGATGGGGTCGGCGGGACGTGGCATTGGAACACCTACCCCGGTGTCGCCGTCGACATACCGTCGTTCAGCTACCAGTTCTCCTTCGATCAGCGGGCGAGCTGGTCGCGGGTGTACGCGCCGGGGCGGGAACTGAAGGCGTACGCCGAATCGTGCGTGGACAAATACGAGCTGTGGTCCCGGATCCGGTTCGGCACCACGATTACCGATGCCGAGTTCGACGAAGACCTGCATTGCTGGCGATTACACACCGGGGACGGCGCCGAGCTCACCGCGCGCTTCCTCATCAGCGCGACCGGCGTGCTGACCAGGCCGAAGCTGCCCGATATCCCCGGTATCGCCGATTTCGGCGGTGTCACCATGCACACCTCACGCTGGGATCACGGGCAGGATCTGCGCGGCAAGCACGTCGCGATTATCGGGACCGGCGCGTCCGCGGTCCAGGTGATTCCCGAGATCGCACCGATGGTCGAGCGGCTGACGGTATTTCAGCGCACCCCGATCTGGTGTTTGCCCAGACCGGATCTGCCGCTGCCCAAACCGGTCCGATTGGCACTACGCGTGCCGGGTGGGCGGACGCTGACCCGGCTGATCAGCCATACCTACGTGGAGTTCACCTTCCCGATCTCGGCGCACTATTACGGCACGCTGCCGATAGCCAAACTCGCCGAGCGGGCGGGGCTCGCGCACCTGCGGCGCCAGGTCGCCGATCCCGCAATCCGTGAAAAGCTCACGCCTCGTTACGGTCTCGGCTGCAAGCGGCCCGGCTTCTCCAACGACTACCTGGCCACCTTCAACCGCGACAACGTGGTGCTGGAAACCGACCCGATCCAGGAGATCACCGCCACCGGCATCCGCGCCTCGAGCGGCATCGAGCACCCGGCGGACGTGCTCATCCTGGCGACCGGCTTCAAGGTGATGGAATCCGGCAATATGCCGACTTACGATCTGCGCGGCGTCGGCGGACGCGATCTCGAAAAGTGGTGGGACGACAACAGGTTGCAGGCCTACGAGGGCGTCAGCGTGCCCGGCTTTCCGAACTTCTTCTCCATCATCGGACCCTACGGCTACAACGGCTCGTCGTATTTCGCACTGATCGAGTATCAGGTCAGGCACATCCTGCGCTGCCTGCGACAGGCCCGTGCGGCCGACGCCACGCTGGTCGAGGTCACCGAGGCGGCCAACGACCGGTTCTTCCAGGAAATGCTGGCTCGCCGCGACGGCCAGGTCTTCTGGCAGGACAGCTGCGCGCTGGCCAACAGCTATTACTTCGACGCGCACGGCGATGTCCCGCTGCGTCCGTCCACCACCGCTGAAGCCGCTTGGCGCAGTGGACACTTCGACCTCTCCGACTATCGATTTGCCACGAGTGGCCGATAGGCCCGGCAGCTGGGTGCGGTTTCGGTGTCGCGGCGAGCCGGGGCTCCGGCGCGCACCCCAGAGCGCGGACCGCCCGAGCGGCCCGGTACTTGTCGGTGCCGGTCGTTAGCATCTGCCGCATGAAAGCAACCGGCACTTTTTCCGTCGCGTCCTTCGTCCCGACCGATGTCGTACCCGACCCTGCCATCACCACCGCGCTCCCGGTCGGCGTCGCGCACATCCAGAAGGAATTCGAGGGTGAGATCAAGGGGCGCTCGGCGACGTTGTTCACCGCCGCGTTCGACCAGGCCACCGGTGCCGGTACCTATGTTGCGATGGAGTCGTTCGAAGGCACCCTGAACGGCACGGCGGGGGCATTCAACTTCGCCCACTCGGCAACCACACTCGGGACCGACCGCGGAGCCGAGTTCTTCATCATCGTCCCCACCAGCGGCACCGGCGACCTCGCAGGAATCAAGGGCACCGGCGGCCTGACCGTGGACGAAGACGGCACCCACCACCTCTGGTTCGACTACGAGCTCGATTGAGACACCGCCGTGCGGTCACCGCTCGACGTTCACCGCACGCGGCGTCGACCGCGCGGCACCCAGCCCACCGCCGTCAGCCACCCGACGATCACCTTGCATTGCACGCGACCCACGCCGCACCCGGCGGCTGCGGTGCCCAGCCCGCGGAAGCCCACCCGGTGTAGGGGGATCAACCTCGCAGTACCCAGCACACGACAGTCAGCCATGTAGGGATCACCTCTCGCGGTACCCAGGACATGACAGTCAGCCGCGTGGAGATCACGCCGCAGCACCCGGCCCACAGCCATCGCACCACCCGGCTGTCATCCTGCGCATTGGTCTGCCGAGATAGTGCCCAGCGGACGGTGGGCTGCCCAGGCGCGGTCCACTGATGTGGAGTCGTCGCCCCCGACGGGCGCCTCAGGCGGCGGCACGCCCGCGTAGCGGTCAACTCGCGTGGTCTATTCGCTCGGTGAGCACAGCGCGGGCCGTGGCGAGAGAGGGGCCGTACCAGGTGAGTGCGCGACCCTCGACCAAGGCCACGGGGATGCCGGGGAAGGCTTCGGGGCCGTCGGTTTCGGTGAAGACGTAGGGCTCGTCAGGGAGGACGGCCAGGTCGATATCCGCGGTCAGTTCGTCGTCGGTGAGGCGTGGATAGCGGTCGGGGTGGCCGGCGTGCACCAGGTTCAGACCGAGACGGCGGGCAACGTCGCCGGTGAAGGTGTTGCGGCCGACTACCATCCACGGGTTGCGCCAGATGGGAATCACGGCGTTGCATGTGGGCGCGGGTGGTGTTGCGGCCCAAGAAGTTTCGGCCTCGGTGAGCCATGTCGGCACCGTGGCGTCGAAAGCGACGGTGAACAGCCTGGTCAGCGAGGTGATGGCCTCGGGTATCGTCTCGATCCTGGTGACCCACACCGGGATTCCGGCGCTGCGCAGGCGTTCGACATCGATGCGGCGGTTCTCTTCCTGATTGCACAGCACCAAGTCGGGGGCCAACTCGACAATGCGGCGGACGTTCGGGTTCTTGGTTCCTCGGACACGCTCGACCTCCAGATCGGCGGGATGACTGCACCAATCGGTCGCCGCGACCAGGGTTTCCGGGCAGGTGACTGCCACCGCCTCGGTCAGCGAGGGCACCAGGGACACGACCCGCCGTACCCGTCCGGCGAGCACGATTTCGACCCCGAGGTCGTCGGCGACCGACATCATCGCAGCACCGCCCGCTGCCACCGAAGCACGGCCCGGGCTTTCCACGCCCGAGGCCGTCGAAGCACCACCGGCCGCCGACCGATCACGCCCGGGTTGCCCACGCCCGAGATCACCGAGTCCGAACAGGTTGCGACACAGCACAATTCGCTACCGGTCCGCCGGTCGATGCTCATCCCACTATCCGACGACAGAGCTCGCGAAGCTGCTCCGGTGGCACTGTGGGGAGCACACTTCCCGCGCCGAGCACGAGCAGGTAGAGGATCTGGGCGATGTCGTGGGCATCGTTGTCCGCGTATCCGGACTCCAACAGAAGAGTGCGAAGGTAACCGAGCCGGGCGTTGTCTACGCGTTCCTTGGCCGCGGCGGCGATCGGGTCGTTGAGCGCCCACGCCCGCACCGCCATCTCTATGTTGGCCGGCTCATCGTCTTCGAGCACCAAGTCGATCAGCAGCTCGAGCCGGCCGCGCCCATCGAGCCGCTCCGCGGCCGCACCCACCTCGCGAAGGTAGCGGGTGGTGTGCATTTCCTCGAAGTAGGCGAGTAGCGCGGTCTTATAGCCGGACATGCCCGAAAAGTGGTGGTAGAAGGACCCGGTGCTGAGCCCGGTCGCCGCGACCAACTTGTCGATGGTGAGGCCGGTCGGCCCTGCGGTGCCGAGGATCGCCAACCCTGATTCCAACCATGAACTCTTGCCTGCCACATCTTCCAGCCTATAACATAATTTTTGTTCTGCTTCTGGGGGCAACCCGAGTTCCGTGTTTATGGAGGTCGCGATGACCGCGATAACAACCTCGTCCGCATCGAGCGGCACCACTTCCGCACGATGGGCCGCACCCGTCCATTTCACCGGCGCCGCACTGCTCGGCGCGATCGGCCTCGCGCACCTGCTCGTGGTGCACGCCTTCGGCGGCACGGATACGCCGGCAGAAGAAGCAATCAACGAGCTGTCGGCACGGACAACGACGACCATGGTCGAGGGTGGCCGACAGCTCAGCGTGTTCGACCTGAATACCGGCTACAGCGTCGGAATGGGGCTGCTCGGGATGCTTTTCGGGCTAGTGGCGATCGCCGCCGTGCGCGCCGCCCCGCAACTGATCGCCCGCTGGTCGCTGTTCAACGGCGCCTGCGTCGGCGCGGCAGGAGGCGTCTTCTGGATCGCCCTGCTGTATTTTCCTGAACCGGTGATCGCGCTATCCGGCCTCGCCACGCTGTGCTTCGCCGCGGTGTTCATGGCCGGGCGCCGCAGGGTTCGATCACAGTGAGGTCCTCAGCGACCGAGCTCGTCGTAGAGCGTGCGCAGATCACGCAGCCCGGCGGCGGCGATCTGTTCGTCCTCGGCGGTCATGCGCAACGCTCGCCGCAACAGCATCGCATCCAAATCATCCATGGCCGAATGGAATTCGATCTTGGGAAGCTTCGGCAGCTCGGTCCGGTCACCATAGGGATCATCGGACTGCGATGGATTCGGATCCCGTTCGATGCCCGCGATGAGTGTGTCCAGATCGAGCCCGCGCAACGTCAGAATCTCGCGTGGACGCTCGTCGAGCCGTTCGGCGAGCAGGTAGCAGGTCGCAGCGACGTGCTTGCACGGCCAGCCGGGATCCGGGCAGGTGCAGGCGAAATCCAGATCGGCGGCCGTGGTCGGCAAGAGATGCGGGCCCAGTCCCGTCGGCAAGGCGCCGGAAGCGATCTCGGCGAGCATGCCGGGTGCGGTGCGGATGGTCTCGATGAGTAACACGAGTTCCTCGTCCCGCAGTGGTCGGACGGTGAACACCGCCGTGAACGGACGGGGCTGGCTGCCCTGCACTTCGGCAGTCACCGCGCCCGGCTCGATCCGATAGCTCACCACCTGCCCGGATCTGGCGTAGGTGCGGCCGCGAGCCAGCCGACCCGGCTCCGACATCGCCTCCACCGCCTCGATCAGCGCCTTCCCCCACCACGTGTGCCCGAACGCGCCACGGCGACTGCGCGCTTCGACCCCGCCTGATACCGGGCGGCGCTTGCCGTAATCGGAGTAGGGACTCAATCGCCCACCGCCTCCGCTCCGAGGGCGAACAGATCACGCAGTTCGTCGGTGCTCAGCTCGGTGATCCAGTTCTCTCCCGCCTCGATAGCCAGATCGGCGAGTTGCCGCTTGCCGCTGATCATTTCGTCGATCCGCTCCTCGATGGTGTCGACACAGATCAGCTTGCGCACCTGCACATTGCGCTGCTGACCGATGCGGAACGCACGGTCGGTGGCCTGGTTCTCCACCGCCGGATTCCACCAGCGATCCAAGTGCACCACGTGATTGGCCGCGGTGAGGTTCAGTCCGGTGCCGCCTGCTTTGAGCGACAACAACATCAACGGCGGACCGCCGGGCTCCTGGAACCGGGTCACCATGCTGTCGCGACGTTTCTTCGGCACACCGCCGTGCAAGAACGGGATCTCGGTGCCGAAACGCTCGACGAGGTAAGGTGCGACGAGGTCACCGAATTCGCGGAACTGGGTGAACAGCAACGCCTTCTCGCCATCGGCGAGCACAGCGTCGAGCACATCCTCCACCAGGGCCAGCTTGCCTGAACGATGGCTGCCACGATGCAGCACACCGGAACCGTCGCCGAGAAAGTGCGCCGGATGGTTGCACACCTGCTTGAGGCGGGTCAGTGCCCCGAGCACAGCGCCTTTGCGCGCCATACCCTTCGCGTCCCTGATCTTGTCGATCATGTCGTCGACCACCGCTTGATACAGCGCCGCCTGCTCCACCGTCAGGTTGGCCCGCACCGTCATTTCCAGCTTCTCCGGCAGGTCACTGATCACGGTGGGATCGGTCTTCACCCGGCGCAGCACGAACGGCTGGGTGATCATGCGCAGGCGGCTGACCGCGTTCTCGTCGCGCTCCCGCTCGATGGGCACGGCGAAACGCGCACGGAAGGATTGCGGTGTGCCCAGCAGCTTCGGGTTCGCATAGTCCATGATCGAACGCAGCTCCTCCAGCCGGTTTTCCACCGGAGTTCCGGTGAGCGCCAGCCGATGCCGCGCCCGCAACGACCGTGCCGCCCGCGCCTGCCTGGTCGCCGCGTTCTTGATGTGCTGCGCCTCGTCGAGCACGATCCGACCCCACTGCCTGCGACCCAGCTCCGTGGCATCCCGAGCAAGCAGCGCGTAGGTCGTGATCACCAGATCCGCGTCCGCCACCGCGGCGTCCAACTCCTCGCCCGCCAACCGCCCGACCCCGTGATGCACCCACACCCGCAGATCCGGCGCGAACCGCTCGGTCTCGCGCTGCCAGTTACCCACCACCGACATCGGGCACACCAGCAGGGTCGGACCGAACGAATCAGCGTCCGACTGTCCACCATCGCCATGCCACCCGCCCGCCGCTTCGCGCTCATACACCAGCAGGGCGAGTACCTGCACCGTTTTGCCGAGCCCCATGTCGTCGGCAAGGATTGCGCCGCAACCCAATCGGCTCATGGTGGCCAGCCAGGACAGGCCGCGCTCCTGGTAAGGCCGCAGTTGTGCCTTCAGCCCGATCGGTGTCGGCACCGGTTCGGGTTCGCGGGCCTGGTCGAGCAATTCGGCGGCCCAGCCGGTCGCGGTGACCTCGGTGATCGGCACCTTCGCGACATGGCCCGCGCCGAGTTCGCCGATCAGATCGGCAAAGGTGAGTTCGGTGTCGTCGGTGTGGGCAGCGACGTAGCGGGCCGCGGCGGCGAGCACCTTGTGGTCGGCCTGCACCCACTCGCCGCGCAGCTGCACCAGGTCGGATTTGGCGGTGATCAGTCGACGCATCTCGGCCGTGGTCAGCACCGTGTCGCCGAGCGCGAGTTCCCAACGGTAGGAGACGAGTCCGCGCATACCGACGGTGCTCTCGGCGGCGGGCACGGCACTGTCCACCCGCATGCGCAGGGTCGGGGACGAGATGTTCCAGGCCCGCGGCAGCATCAGTCGAATGCCGTCCGCCTGCAGCGCGTGCGCACCGTGGGCAACCAGATCGACGACCACCTCGGTCGGCAGTAGCAGATCCAGCGTGCGCGGGTCACTGGGCAGGTCGCGCAGCCGCGGATAGGCGCGTTGCGCGACGCCGAGCTTTTCCACCGCGGTGCGGATGAGACTCGGATCACCATGCAGCGGTACGGGACTCGGCGCCTCACCCTCGGTGTGCAGACACACCTCCAAGCGCCACAGGGCCACCGACTCGTCCTCGGTGCCGAGTTCACCGTCCGGCTCCAGTAGCCGCAACACCAGGTTCGGCTCATCCCCGGTCAGGCTCGAGCGCCAGCGCTCGAGCGCCTCGGCCAGCTGGTGACTTCCGCCGTCCAGTGCCACATCACCGAGCAGCGCGGCGACCAGCGGATGCGTCGAGGCCCCGAGTTCGAGCAGTTCTCTGGCAATAGGATCGGTGAGTTCGGCAACCATGTCGTCGAGCACTGCGCCGGGTCGACCGGCAACGCGAAGCGCGGCGGGCATGGCCACCGCAAGTTCGGCGAGCCAGGCGCGCTGCCGCTCACCGCCGACCAGCCGCCAGCGCACCCACCATTGGCCATCGTCGCGGCGCAGCTCCGGCACGATTCGACCGGCCCGCACCCAGCGTTCGATGCCGTGCGCGACGTGGGCGAGGAAGCGCAAATCCCCCGCGACCGCCTCGGCGGGCAACCGCTGCCGCAAGGCGCCCGCTGCCGCGGCCGGTGCCATGGCGTGCGCGCGCACCTGCTGGGTCGCCGCCTCGTGCGCACGCAGGTGCGCCGCGTGTCCCCGTGTTCGCTCGGTCGCCTCCCCGTGCGCTCGTTCGGCCGGCACCACGGACACCGGCGTTTGCTCCGCCTCCGACCCGATGACCAGTACCTCGGCTCGATGCCGGAATCGGGATGTCCTCAGCACACTGCCCAGCGGATCGGGTAGCGCGACGACCGGTGGGCGCTGCCACAGCAGCAACCCCGATCCCGGCGACCACAGACCGTGCAGCATCAATCCATCCAAGCAGGCAGGTCCGACACTCCCGCGCGGGCCGTGGCGCCGGATTCCTGGATTTCTGAGCGCGGTCGGAACATACTGGGATATCCCCTGGTCATGGCGGCTGAATCGGAGCTGGGTGCCAGCGGGAAGCTTAGGTATCTACCACAAAGTTTTAGGTATCTATGAAATGCGGAGGGCAGCAGCATGACGATTCTGCTCCAGGCACTCGAGCAGAGCTTCACGCCTACGACGCCGTGGGAACGACGCAAATTCACCTTTGTGAACACCGCCAAGATCGTCGGTATGCGACTGGACGGACAGTGTGGCGTGTGGCTCGACCTGTCGCGCCCCGGTGAATCACAGCGCTTGGCCCGCACCCTGGATCCGCGTGACGCGATCACCTTCCTGCTCACCGTCTTCGCCAAGATCGCGGAGTGCGAGGAACGCGGAGGATCGTGGCTGATCGGGCACGACGGCATCTGCGTCGAATCCATCGCGGCCACCAGGTTCCCACCACGCTCGAGCGAGGTCACCGACGACGAGTTACTGGCTCGCGCCTGGTTGTGAGGTCGGCCAGCGGCAATTTCTCTGCCGCCGCACGATCTCCAGGTTCTACGAATGTCGGTTCCTACGGTGTGATCCGACGCCCGGCCGACATTCGGCGATGGTTGCTGTCTTTGACGCAGGGCTCTCATACAGGCAACTGCCTACGCGGCCGAATACGACATCGTCGCCATCCCGCCGGTAACCGCCGCCGACAACGCGCGGTGAACGGCGGCGCCCGCGGCGGCCTGTGATCGAACCTCAGCTACCGGTGGCGACCGGACGCTTGGGGTCGTTCGACCACTGCGACCACGAACCCGGATACAGGGCGGCCTGTACACCGGCGACCGCCAGTGCGGCAACCTGATGGGCCGCGGTGACGCCGGAACCGCAATACACGGCGACCGGACCGGAGCCGAATTGGGCGAAGCGGCTGCGCAATTCGTCCGCCGCGCGGAAGTGTCCGGCGGCATCCAGGTTCGCGGAGGTGGGCGCGCTGTGCGCGCCGGGGATATGTCCCGCCTGCGGATCGATCGGCTCCACCTCGCCGCGGAAGCGCTCGCCTGCGCGCGCATCGAGCAGCACACCGTCCCATTTGGCCGCCGCGTCGGCGTCGATGGTCGGCAGGTGCCCCGGGCTGAGCTGCACATCGCCGGGCTCGGGATCCGGCTCGCTGCCGGAGGCGACCGCGCCGCCCGCACTCGTCCACGCGGGCAGTCCGCCGTCGAGGATCCGCACATCGGCAATGCCGGCCCAGCGCAGCAGCCACCACGCCCGCGCCGCCGCCATGCCGCCGGTCGCGTCGTAGACGACGACGGATTCACCGGTCCGCACACCCCAGCTGCGCGCGCACTTCTCCAACTGCGTGACCTCGGGGAGCGGATGACGTCCACGCGCCGGTGAAGGCGGCGCGGCCAGTTCGGTCTCCAGGTCGACGAACACCGCGCCGGGAATATGGCCGTCGAGATAATGCTGAGGACCGTCCGGGTCGCCCAATGCCCAGCGCACATCGAGCAGGCGAACCCGCTTGTCCGCCAGAGCTTCCCGCAACTCCCCTGCCGAGATAAGTACCGCGCTCACCACAGCTCCTCGTTCAGAATCCGTACCCTCCGAGCACCGACTTTCCCCACCCTACGCAGTTGGGGGCGGCGGTGTCGGCGCGGATCGCAAGTACTCGCCGGTAGTACCGATCTGCCCCACGTCCGCGGTCCGGTCCGCATCGCGCCGGAATTCAGTCCAGTTCCGGACCACTGGCTGGTGACATGCGGTGGCGGATGGCGGCAGTATCCCGGAGATGTCCCAGGTTTCCCCGGCGTCCGAAGCGACCGATCCGAAGCCGGAGTCGACGATGCCGCACGCGCCGACGGCCTTGCCCGGATCGACGGCTCCGTCGCGGCCGACCGACTCATATGAGCACACGGCACCGATCAGTTCGAGCGTGCCGCCGGATCCGACAACGCCAACCGATTCGAGCAGGTCACCCGAGCCGATCGGGTTGTCCGAGGCCGAGGCGGAGTCCACCGAAACAGGGCTCGCACACCCGCTCGGGGCCGGGGTGGTCACTGCTCTGGTCGGCTTCACCAGTTCGTTCGCGGTCGTGCTCGGTGGTTTGACCGCGGTCGGGGCCACCTCGGCGCAGGCGGCGTCGGGACTGCTGGCGATCTGTGTCACCCAAGCCGTCGGCATGATGTTGCTGAGCTATCGCTATCGAATGCCGATCACGCTGGCGTGGTCGACGCCAGGGGCCGCGTTGCTCGCGAGCACCGGCGCGGTGTCGGGGGGCTGGGCCGCGGCGGTCGGCGCGTTCGCCCTCGCCGGCGTGCTGATCGTGATCACGGGGTTGTGGCAGCGGCTCGGCCGGCTGGTTGCCGCGATTCCGGTGGAGATCGCACAGGCCATGCTGGCAGGCGTGCTCCTGCCACTGTGCCTGGCTCCCGTGAAAGCGGTGCAGACCAGTCCGGCGGTGGTGGTTCCGGTGATCGTCGTCTGGCTGGTCCTCCACCGCGTGGCCAAGCGGTGGGCGGTGATCGCGGCGTTCGCCACCGCGGCCGTTGGTGCGGGGATCAGCATCACGGTGCAGCACAAGGACCTCGATCTCGCCGCGATGGCGCCCTCGATCGAACTGACACTGCCGCACTGGAACTGGCAGGCAATGATCGGCGTCGCGATCCCGCTCTACATCGTCACTATGGCCTCGCAGAACCTTCCCGGCATCGCCGTGATGAGTTCCTTCGGCTACCAAGTGCCATGGCGCGCGGCCATGAGCGTCACCGGCATCGGCACCATCCTCGGCGCTCCCGCAGGCGGCCACGCGATCAACCTGGCCGCGATCAGCGCCGCCCTCTCGGCCGCGCCCGCGGCGCACCCGGACCCCAAACGACGCTGGATCGTGGCCTTCACCGCGGGTGCCACCTACCTGGTCCTCGCGCTGGGCTCCGCCGCACTGGTCACCCTGATCGCCACCGCACCGAAGGGCACCCTGGAAACCGTTGCGGGCCTTGCTCTCCTCGCCACCCTTGCCACGGCATTGGCAGGCGCACTGAAGTCGGAGCAGCACCGCGAAGCGGGCATCGTCACCTTCTTGATCGCCGCGTCCGGCGTCGGCTTCCTCGGCATCGGCGCGGCGTTCTGGGCGCTGATCGCCGGACTGGTGGTCCGGCAGGTCCTCACCCATCGCGCGGCTCGGCGATGAACCCTCAGCGTGCGGGTTCGGCGCCGATGACTGCGAGCGCCGAAGTGACAGTGTCCGTTAGTGTTTCGAGCACCGGTACCCCGTAACGTCGCGCGGTCGACACCAGGTAGCGATTGCGCTCCGGGTTCGGGCAATCCGGCGGACACCCGAGAACGACCCGACCCGAGCGGGCATACAACCCGAACTCCACGTTGGTCGTGAAGCCCGGCAGCCGCCGGATATCCCGCGGGATCCAGAACAGGATGGCGCCGGCGCTGTCGAGTCCGTCAACCTCCCAGTCGACCTGATTGTCGTAGTCCGATTCCCGCAGTCCACCTGCGGTTTCCGGAGCGAGCACCAGCAGCGGTCCTTGACCTTGCCAGTGTGATTCGATGGCGGCTATCGCAGCCGGGCGCCAGGACGGTGTGTCGGCGTCCCGTGGCGTCGGGCCTGCGAGGAACACACTCGGCCCGGCCGGGATGGGCTCGCGCGCCCAGATCACCGTGACTCGGTCGTTCATGCGCGTTCCGCCTTCATGCCTGCCGTCGGGGACCGTTCCTATGAGATCACAGATCTATCGGCAAGCGGGTAAGCGGTTGCGGCTCAGGCGGGGTCGGCCGCCCGCTCGTCGCGGTGACGAGTAGCCGCGCGCCTAGGAATCGACGCAGGTGCTTACACGCGGCCGAGGAGAGTCAGTGGGTCCTCGAGGAGACCTGCGACGGTCGCGAGGAATCGGGAGGCGAGCTCTCCGTCGATCATGCGGTGATCGAAGCTGATGCCGAGGGTGGTGATCAAGCGGATCGCCACCTCGTCGCGGAACACCCAGGGCCGCTCGCGGATCGAGCCGAGGCACAGGATCGCCGCCTCACCCGGATTGACCAGCGGAACCCCGATATCGACACCGAACACTCCGACATTGGTGATGGTGAGGGTGCCGCCACGCAGATCGGTGGGCGTCGCGCTACCGGACCGGGCCGTCTCGGCCAGCCAGCCGATCTCCTGGCACAGCTCGCGCAGACTCAGCGTCTGAGCTTCCTTGAGATTGGGCACCAGCAAACCGCGATCGGTGGCTACCGCGATGCCGAGATTCACGTAGTGCTTGGTGACGATCTCCTGCTTCGCCTCGTCCCAGAATGCGTTGATATCGGGGAATTCCGCGAGGGCGGCGAGAACGGACTTGGCGATCAGCGCGAGCGGAGTCAGCGTCAATCCCTGGAACGACTTCGTGGTGCGCAGGTGGTCGAGCAGCTCCATCGATGCGGTGAAGTCGAGGGTGACGAAAGTGCTCGCCTGCGGGATGGTGCGAGCGCTCGCGACCATGGCCGCCGCGGTGCGTTTGCGAATACCGCTGATCGGGGTGCGTTCCTCGCGGCCGGTGGGCCGGATCAGGCCGCCGTCCTGGTCGCTGTCCGACCGCGGGGCCGCTGTGGCCCGAGCCGGGGCGTGAGTGGCCGCCGTGCGCGGCCGAGAGACCGGGACGGCGTCGCGGACATCCTCGACGGTCACCGCGCCGCCAGGTCCGGAGCCTGCGACGTACCAGAGATCTATCCCGAGTTCGCGGGCGAGCCTGCGGGCCGCGGGCGTCGCCGCGGCTCGCTGGGTCTGCGGCACCGAGGCCGTCGTATTATCCTGCGGCGCATCGGGTTCCACCCCAGCGGGAGCAGGCCTGTGACGACGGGAGACCGTGTCCCCTTCGGGACCGTAGCCGACGAGCACGGCGGTGCGCCCGGTGCCGTTCGCCGAACTGTCCTGCCTCGAGTTGTCCTGCTCCGCGGCGGCCGGCGCGGGGACATCCGCCTCGGTCCGCACCCGGATCAGCGGCGCGCCCACCAGCACCGTGTCGCCCGGCTGGGCGAGCAACTCGACAATCGTCCCCGCGAACGGCGACGGCAACGCGACGACGGCCTTGGCCGTCTCGACCTCCGCGATCGTCTGATTCAACTCCACCGTGTCGCCGATGCCCACCGACCAGGACACCAGTTCAGCGTCCGCGAGCCCTTCGCCGAGGTCGGGTAGCCGGAATTCCAGATCTGCCACGGAGGCACCTCTCACTGAGCGGGCGAGGTCAGGCGGCGAGCGAGCGATCGACCGCCGCCAGGATGCGGTCGGGGTCGGGCAGGTGGTGCTTTTCGAGCTTAGCCGGGGGGTAGGGGATATCGAACCCACCGACGCGCAACACCGGCGCCTCCAGGTGGTAGAAGCAGCGTTCGGTGATGCGCGCGGCGATTTCGGCGCCGAGCCCCGCGAAAACCGGTGCCTCGTGCACCACGACCAGCCTGCCGGTCTTGGTGACCGACGCCTCGATGGTGTCGAAGTCGATCGGCGAGAGGCTGCGCAGATCGATCACCTCGAGCGAATGACCTTCCTCGGCAGCGATTTTCGCCGCGGTCAGCGCGGTCGCCACGGTGCCGCCGTAGGCGACGACGGTCGCGTCGGTGCCGGGTAGGCACACTCGCGCCTGGTCCAGCGGGGTGCCCTCGATCGCGGCGAAGTCGACGTCGGCCTTGTCCCAGTAGCGCCGCTTGGGTTCGAAGAAGATCACCGGGTCGTCCAGCGCGATCGCCTGGCGGATCATGAGATACGCGTCGGCCGGGTTGCTCGGTGTCACCACCCGCAGTCCGGCGGTGTGCGCGAAATAGGCCTCTGGCGACTCCGAATGGTGTTCCACCGAACCGATCCCGCCGCCGAACGGAATGCGAATCGTGAGGGGCGCGACCACCGTGCCCTGTGTCCGAAAGTGAATCTTGGCGACATGCGAGACGATCTGGTCGAACGCTGGATACACGAAGCCGTCGAACTGGATCTCGCAGACCGGCCGAAAGCCGCGCAGAGCCATGCCGAAAGCCGTCCCGATGATGCCGGATTCGGCGAGCGGAGTGTCGACGACGCGGTGGTTGCCGAAGTCCTTCTGCAAGGTGTCGGTCACCCGGAACACACCCCCGAGGTGGCCGATGTCCTCGCCCATCAGCACGACCTTCGGGTCGTCTTCCAGCGCCCGCCGCAACCCGGCGTTGAGGGCGGCCGCGAAGGTGGTGATCATGAGTGGACTCCTTCCTGATGCACCGCAGCCCCGCCGGGATCGCCGGCCAGATACTGCGCGTACTCGCTGCGCTCCTGGGTGATCAGCGGATGCGGGGTGGCATAGACGTGCTCGAACAGTGCCATCGGCGCCGGATCGGGCATATCGATCGTCGCGGATCGCACCTGATGCGCGATCTCGTCGGCCTGGGCGGCGACTCGCCGCTCGAACGCCTCGTCCCACAGCGACTCTCGTTCCAGCAGCTTGCGCAGCCGGTCGATCGGGTCGCGACGCTTCCACTCCTCGGTCTCGGCGGCGGAGCGGTAGCGGGTGGGATCGTCGGCGGTGGTGTGCGGGCCGATTCGATAGGTGATGGCCTCGATGAACGACGGGCCGCCGCCCGACCTGGCCCGTGCGATGGCCTGCCTGGACACCGCCAGGACCGCGAGCACATCGTTGCCGTCGACTTGGAGGCCGGGAATGCCGTAACCGTAGGCGCGGCGCGCGATCGGCGTCGCGCTCTGGATGCGTACCGGGGAGCTGATCGCCCAGTGGTTGTTCTGGCAGAAAAACACCACCGCCGCACTCCAGCTCGCGGCGAAGCCGAGCGCCTCGGCGAGATCGCCCTGGCTGGTCGCGCCATCGCCGAAATAGGCGATGGTCGCGATTTCCGCGCCCTCGAGGTGGGCGGCGTAGGCATAGCCGGTCGCGTGCAGACCCTGTGAGCCGACGATGATGTTCGGGTTGGTCATGTTCACCGCGTTCGGATCCCAGCCCGAGTGCGCGACGCCGCGCCACAGCCTGGTCAGTTCGGTGGGCTGGACGCCGCGGCAGTAGGCGACCGCATGCTCGCGGTAGCTGCAGAACACGTAGTCGTCGGGGTGCAATGCCCGCGCGGAACCGACCTGCGCGGCCTCCTGGCCGAGCATCGGGGCCCACAGTCCGAGTTGGCCCTGGCGTTGCAGTGCGGTGGCCTCGATATCGATCCTGCGGGTAACGACCAGATCTTCGTAGAGGTCGCGCAGCTGCTCGGGCCCGATGTCGGCAATCAGCGCGGCATGCTCCCGGTCGAAGACGCGACGGCCGTCGGGCTGGATCAACTGAATGGGATACACAGACTTGTCTGGCATCGTGATCGCCTCCTCACCACGGGCGCCGAGTGAATGTGTCGTATATCACACAGCATGCCCCAGATGTCGATCTGCGCAAGTGTTGGACACCAGAGTGAGCAGAATGCCCAATTCCAGACCGGCGACCAATGTCATACTGCGTTGTATGTCCAGTAGAGAACCCGTCGACACCACCTTGGACGCCACCGATGCACGGCTGCTGTTGGAACTCGTCGCCAATCCGCGCGCGACCGGCGTGGAGTTGGCCACCCGGCTCGGGCTCTCACGCAATACCGTGCAGGCGAGGCTGTCGCGCTGGGAGGCCAGCGGCGTGCTCGGCAGCTTCGAGCGGCGAGTCCACGCACGAGCCCTCGGCTATCCGTTGTCGGCCTTCGTCGCGGTCGTCGTCGATCAGCATCAGCTGGATTCGGTGGTCGACGAACTCGCCGAGGTGCCGGAGGTGACCGAAGTGTGCGGCATGACCGGGCCGACCGACCTGACCGTCCGGGTGGTCGCCCAGGACGCGGACGACCTGTACCGGATCGCCGGGCAAATCCTGAAGATCCCCGGTGTGGAACGGACCAATATGGCGCTGGTGATGCGGGAATTGGTCGGGCCGCGCACCGCTCCGCTGCTCGACCGGCTGGCCAGGTCGGGGTCCTACCCGCGATCGGCGCTGGAACCCGGCATCCGTCCGTAACGACGACGCGCCCGCTCGACGCCTTCGTGCTGCCCGCCGATCGCGGCGAGGAATTCGCCGCGCACTGGCTCGGGCGGGCCGCCCTGATATCGGAAGCTCCCGGCTTCCGGGGCAACCGGCTGCATCGGGCCATCGACACGATGTCTGCTTCCAGCTGGTCGTGT
Source organism: Nocardia sp. NPDC051463 (assembly GCF_040681975.1). NCBI lineage: Bacteria > Bacillati > Actinomycetota > Actinomycetes > Mycobacteriales > Nocardiaceae > Nocardia > Nocardia sp. NPDC051463. The sequence goes on along the minus strand of NZ_JBFBAB010000008.1, from coordinate 182,957 downwards.
GGTGCGGACAGCGCCGACCTACGCGATCGCCAATCCTGCGCTGTACGAGGTGGTCGCCGAGTTCTAGGGTGCGGGCATGGAGATTTCGGGCAAAGTCGCGATCGTCACCGGAGCAGGTGCGGGCATCGGAGCTGCGCTGGCGCGACGGCTGGCCGCGAGCGGTGCGCGGGTAGTGCTTGCCGACCTGGACACGGACGCTGTCGCGGGCGTCGCCGATTCGATCGGCGCGGGCGCGGTGTCGGTCGGCGGCGATGTCGCCGAGGAGAAGGTGATTCAGGGGTTGATCGATCGCGCCGCCGCCGAATTCGGTCCGGTGGACCTGTATTTCGCCAACGCCGGAATCGGCGGCGGACCAGGACTCGACAGCACCGACGCGCAGTGGTCGGCCGCGCTGGAAGTCAATGTGCTCGCCCATGTGCGGGCCGCGCGACTGCTGATGCCCGACTGGCTCGAGCGCGGCAGCGGCTATTTCGTCAGCACCGCGTCGGCGGCCGGACTGCTCACCCAAATCGGCTCCGCACCCTATTCGGTGACCAAGCACGCCGCCGTCGGCTTCGCCGAATGGTTGTCGGTCACCTACGGAGACAAAGGGATCCGTGTCAGCTGCGTATGCCCGATGGGCGTCGACACCCGACTACTCCGCGGCGGGCTCATCCCCGAAGACACCGCCGCAGGCGAACTCGCCGTCAAAGCCGTCACCACCGCAGGCGCTGTGCTCACACCCGAACAGGTCGCCGAGGCAATCCTCGCGGGCGTAGACGCCGAACACTTCCTGATCCTCCCCCACCCCGAGGTCCTGAAAATGTACCGTCACAAGGGCGCCGACTACGACCGCTGGCTCGACGGCATGCGCCGCTTCCAATCCGCCCTGAAGAGCTAGCCGATACCGAGGACAGTCGAATGGTGGCCCTGGATGCCCGCCCCGACCACCGTGTCACTACCGCCGATCGCTGGACGGGCCACACCTGTCGGTCGGTCCGATAACGCGCGATAGGTTCGGCGGCCTACTCGGTGACGAGCGTGGCGGCAGCGGTTCGGATGATCTCCGGAATCTCTACCGGTTTACGGGTCTCGGCGTCTACGTAGACATGCACGAAACTGCCTGTGGCGGCAAGCTCGAGAGCGTCGCCGTCTTCACGGAAGATCGCGAGGTCATAGGTGATGCTGGAGCGGCCGAGCCGGGAAATGCGCAAACCGACCTGGAGTTGGTCGGGAAAGCTCAGTGAACCGAGGTACTGGCAGGAAGTCTGCGCGACCACACCGAGCGCGGGCAGCTCCCGAATGTCGGTGCCGGTGGCCTGAATCAGCCACGCGTTGACCGCGGTGTCGAAATACGAGTAGTACGTCACGTTGTTCACGTGCCCGTAGTGGTCGTTATCGGCCCACCGGGTCGGCACCGGCCAGAGGACTGGATACTGCTGCGTCACCCGGCCGACGATAGCTCAGCCGAGGTCACGCCCTGACGGTGGTCGCGCGGGCTGACGCCGAAGTGGCGTTTGAACGCGGTGCTCAGCGCGAAGGCGCTGCCGTAACCCACCTGGCGGGCGATCGATTCGATGGTGGCGTCGGACTCCTGGAGGTGGTCGGCGGCGAGTGCGAGACGCCATTCGGTGAGGAATGCCATCGGCGGCTCGCCGACCAGGTCGGTGAAGCGGCGGGCCAGTGCGGCTCGTGACACGCCGACCGCCTCGGCCAGGCTGGCGACCGTCCAGCCGTGCGCCGGGTTGTGCTGCAAGAGCCGCAGTGCCTTGCCGACCAGTGGGTCGCTGTAGGCGTGGTACCAGGCCGGTGCGTCGTTGCGGGCGAACCAGGCGCGCAGCGCCGCGATCAGCACCAGATCGAGCAGCCGGTCCAGGACCACGTTCTGGGCGGGCTCGTCCTTGGTGGCCTCGTCGACGAGCAGGTCCAGCAGCCGGCTGTCGAGGTCGCCGCGCGACAGTACGACGACCGGCGGCAACGCGCGCAGCAGTCGTTGACTTGCCGCGCCTGCGGACTCGTAAGTACCTGTCACCATCACGGTGGCGCCGTCCGCGTCGGTGCCCCACTGACGTGTGCCGAGACTCAATGTCTCACAAAGAATTTCACCGTCAGGAGTCTTGGTGACATTGCCGGGATCGATATAGATCTGTGGTTCGGTGGCGGGGTCGTCGGCGATTGTGTAGTGGTCGGGCCCGCGAAAGATCGCGATGTCGCCCGCACTGATGTGCCGGGGCGGGGCGGGCTTTGCGCCCGGCTCGGCCATCACCCATGCAGAGCCTCGGATCATCGAAACGACCGTCAGCGGAGCCTGGTCCTGAATACGCAGCGACCACGGCGGTGCCAGCAGCGAACACATCACGAACGCACCTCTGGCGCGTGGACCTTCGAGCAGACTGGCGAGCGCATCCACACGACAACAGTAGACGATGGCGCATGATCAAGAGCCGCTGAACCATGTCTGCGCTCGGCCCGCGCCGATGTACTTGAACCATGACAAACAGCACTGCTTGCCGGCCCCGCATCCTGGTCACCGGCGGCACCGGCAAGACCGGCAGCCGCATCGTGACCCGACTGCGGCAATCATGGCATCCGGTCCGGATCGGCTCTCGCACCGCGACCGTCCCGTTCGACTGGGACGATCGCGGTACGTGGGCTCCCGCGCTGAACGGCGTCTACGCGGTGTACATCGCCTACCAGCCCGACCTCGCCGTGCCGGGCGCCCCGATCGCCATTCACCGGTTCGCCGCCGCGGCCAAGGTCGCAGGCGTCAGGAAGCTCGTACTGCTATCCGGTCGCGGCGAGCCGCAGGCACAGAAATGCGAGCGAATGGTGCAGGATTCCGGCCTCGACTGGACCGTCGTGCGCTGCAGCTTCTTCGCCCAGAACTTCAGCGAGGGCGCCTTCACCGACTATGTGCTCGCCGGCGAGGTCGCACTGCCCAACGGTGACGTTCCCGAGCCGTTCGTGCACGCTGACGATATTGCCGATGTGGCTGTCGCCGCGCTCACCGAGGACACGCACAAAGGCGAGGTCTACGAGCTGACCGGACCGCGGGCGCTGACCTTCGCCGAGGCTGTCGCCGAGATCGCGGCGGCCACCGAGCGCGAGATCGCCTTTGTCCCGCTTTCCCGTACCGATTTCATTGCGGCACTGACCGAATACCAGGTCCCCTCCGATGCGGTCAGCCTGCTCGACTATCTGTTCGGCACGGTGTTGGACGGCAGGAACTCCGCGACCACGGACGGCGTGCACCGGGCGCTCGGCAGGCAGCCGAAGGATTTCGCCGAGTATGTCCGGGATGCCGCACACTCCACAGCCTGGAACGCATTGGGCCGAAAGATAATTGGGAGACCGGCTACCCGGTAGGTGTATCGCGACGCCGCGATCACCCCGCCCGGACCATCGGGGCAGGTGACGAGCACCCGTGCGTCGGTGGTGCACCGGCAGCCCGAACCGCCCGCGACCACGGCCGCGAGGAGACCGCTCGCCCATCGGAACGATCGTCGGTACCGTCGAATCGGTGGCGACCTCGACGATCGACCCCGCGACCCGTATCGCTCGTGCCGCAGTATTCGTGGTGTTCGCGCTGAACGGTTTCCTGCTGGCCATGTGGGTGGTCCACATCCCCGCCGTCACCGATCACACCGGTGTTTCGAAGTCGACGCTGGGCATGTTCATCCTGCTGATGGCGGGCGCGGGCATCGTCGGCATGCGGATCGCGGGCCCGCTCGCGGACCGCTTCGGCAGTCGCACGCTGGTCGGCGTGGCCGCCGCCCTCGCGTCGGTCGCGGTGCTCGGCCCCGGCCTGGCCACCGGGCCTGTGACGCTGGCTATTGCGCTGGCCTGCTTCGGTTTCGGCAACGGAGCGCTGGACGTGTCGATGAATACCCAAGCGGTACACGTTGAACGCGGATATGGACGTCCGATCATGTCCGCATTCCACGCGCTGTTCTCCGGCGGCGGACTCCTCGGATCGTTGATCGGCGCCGCGACTCTGCGGGCAGGTTGGGATGCTCGACCGACCTTGACGCTAGCGGCGATCGTCGGCTTGATCGTCACCGCGGCGCTGGTGCCACAGCTACTGCGCGATACCCGATCCGAATCGAGGATTCCCGAGCCGTCCCCCGCGCCGCCCGATGGCGGCAGTCCAACGGAACCGATCGACAGCCCAGGGGCGCAGGCGAGGCAGCTGCCCAGTCGTGCAGATCAGCGCCGAAAGGTACTGGCGCTGGCAGCCATAGCCTTCGGTGTGCTGCTTGCCGAGGGTGTGGCCAATGACTGGAGCACCCTGCAAATGCGTGAGCACCTCGGTGTCGACGAAGCCACCGCGGCATTGGCCTACAGCGCCTTCTCGATCACCATGACAGCGGGCCGATTCACCGCGGACCGCATCAGCGGCGCGTTCGGTCGCGCGGCGTTGGTCCGCAACGGCAGCGCACTCGCCGCCCTCGGTATCGGGCTGATCATGGTGTCGGACTGGGTGCCGCTTTCCTTGCTGGGCTGGGCCATCGCAGGCCTCGGCCTGTCCGGCATCGTCCCCCAGATCTTCACCGCAGCAGGCAATCTCGGTACCGACACCGCAGCAACCGACATGTCCCGAGTCTTCAGCCTCGGTTACTTCGGCCTGCTCGCCGGCCCTGCGGTGATCGGCTGGCTCACCGCCCTGATGCCCCTCACTGCCGCGATGGCTGTCCCGCTCATCGCCGCACTCCTGTGCTGCCGTTATGCGGGTGTTGTTTCTCCGCAACGGAACTGAGCGCTGTCCTCGACCACCTGGCCGGTCACCCCGAGAGCCGACCACCACCACATGTCGCACACCTTCAGCCTGCCCCGGGCCACGCGTTCACCAAAGAGGCCCCGAGGCATCGCTCAATGACATCGCACGCCGCGCCGGAGTCGGCCCCGGCGACCTCTACCGGCACTTCCCCAGCCGTCAAGCGCTGCAGGCAGCTGTCCTGCGCGCGCGGATCGATACGCGGTGCGAATACGCCGAGGACCTGAGTTCGAGCGAGCCGACCTCGGCACTCACCAACTGGCTGTGTGCCCTGCTGACCCATGCCCGCACCGATCACGGCCTCGGCGGCGCGGTCCTGGCCGGACCGGTCGAGCTGGACTTCGACTGCAGGCAAGTCATCCACCAGGCCGGTGCGGTGTTGCTGACCAAGGCCCAGGAAGCCGGTGGAATTCGCACGGACGTCACCATCGACGATGTGATCCAGCTGATCGCGGGCATCGCCTTAGCGGCCCGGCACAGCGCCGACCCGGGCCAGCCCGATCGACTGCTCCGACTCGTGCTGGACGCGCTGCGGCAATCGAGCGAATAGCGTTGCGCCCGCAGTCCGCGGCCACGTCGGTATGTTCGTGGGATGTTCGACAACAGCAGACTCGAGCGCAAGATCGAACGGCTCGAACGGAAGCTCGATCTGATCATGAAGCACCTGGGCATCACCGAACCAGGCGCGGTGCTCGGGTACACCGAGATCGACGAATTCATCGCGCAGGGCAAGAAGATCCAAGCCATCAAGCGCTATCGGGAACTCGACCCCGGCGCCGGGTTGAAGGAAGCCAAGGAGGCGGTCGAGGCTCGTGAACATCAGCTCCGGCACCGCTGACGCCCGAGCGGAGGCCACGACGGGGGAAAGCCCGTCTCCACGAATGAAAACGGGCTTTCCCGATCTCGGTGCGGCCTGAGAGGGCTTGCGCACCAGAGGTTCGGCACAGTGCGAATGCTGCGCTTTCTCCGTCTTTACAGCGCCTTCAGTTCCTCGGTCACCGCACCGACGGACTTCTTGGCGTCACCGAACAGCATCGAAGTGTGGTCGGCGTAGAACAGCGGGTTATCGATACCGGCGAAGCCGGAATTCATCGAGCGCTTGAGCACGATGACGCTCTTGGCCTGGTCGACGTTCAGCACCGGCATGCCGTAGATCGGCGAGGACGTGTCCTCCCGAGCCGCCGGATTGGTGACGTCGTTGGCGCCGATCACCAAGGCAACATCCGTACGGCCGAATTCGCCATTGATGTCGTCCATCTCCTTGAGCGCGTCGTAGGAGACCTCGGCCTCGGCCAGCAGCACGTTCATATGCCCGGGCATGCGTCCCGCGACCGGATGGATGGCGTACTTGACCTCGACCCCCTTGGCCTCGAGCAGCTCCGCCATCTCCTTGACCGCGTGCTGCGCCTGCGCGACGGCCATACCGTAGCCGGGCACCACGATGACCTGGTTGGCATACGCCATCTGGATCGCGGCATCGGCGGCCGAGGTGGCCTTGGCCTGCTTGGCCTCGCCGTCGCCACTCGCGCCGGGCGCCGTTGCGCCGCCACCGAATCCACCGGCGACGATAGCCGGGATGGACCGGTTCATCGCCTTGGCCATCAGGTTGGTGAGGATGGTGCCGGACGCGCCGACGATCATGCCCGCCACGATCATCGCGGTGTTGTTCAGCGCGAGACCCGCTGCGGCGGCCGACAATCCGGTGAGCGCGTTGAGCAGCGAGATGACCACAGGCATGTCGGCGCCACCGATCGGCAGCACGACCGCGAGGCCGAGCACACCGGCGAGCACGAGCACCGCGATCATCCACAACTGCGACACACCGTCGTCGGTGGCGCCGATACCGATCACCACGGCCGCCGCGATGGCGCCGATGAGCAGCAGCAGGTTCAGCGGCTGCTGGAGCTTGCCGAGGCCGATCGGACGGCCTGGCAGAATTTCCTGCAGCTTGCCGAAGGCGATCAGCGAGCCCCAGAACGACACCGAGCCGATAATCGCCGCGAACAGTGAACCGACCACGATGTGCACGGTCGGCTCTTCATCGAAGCTCGAAAAGCCTTGGCTGTTGATGAATTCCGACCACGCGATCAGCGCGACCGTGCCACCGCCGACACCGTTGAACGCGGCGACCAACTGTGGCATGGCGGTCATCTTGGTGAACTTCGCGGGCGGCACACCGAGGGCGATACCGACCACGAGTCCGGCGATGATCAAGATCCAGTTACTGGTGTGGCGCACCGAGATCAGGGTCGCGACAACGGCGATGAACATGCCGACCGCGGCGATCAGGTTGCCGCGCACCGCGGTCTTCGGGCCGGTCAGACCCATCAGGCCGTAGATGAACATGCCGAAGGCCACGATGTAGAGGCCGTTGACCAGATAGGTCACATTGTCGAAGGTGTGCATCACTTATCCGCCTTTACCGCCGCAGAGTCCGCTGGTCGCTGCGCTGGCTGCGCTCCCGAGTCCCCGGGTCGCTGCGCTGGCTGCGCTCCCGAGTCCACGGGTCGCTGCGCTGGCTGCGCTCCCGAGTCCACGGGTCGCTGCGCTGGCTGCGCTCCCGCGGCCTTCTTGCCCTTGAACATGCCGAGCATGCGGTCGGTGACCACGAAACCGCCGATGACGTTCAGCGTTCCGAACACGACGGCGACGAACAGAATGATCTGCGTCAGGATCGAGGGATCCTGCACATTACCGAGGGTGACCAGCGCACCGAGCACGACGATGCCGTGAATGGCGTTGGTGCCCGACATGAGTGGGGTGTGCAGCGTGTTGGGCACCTTGGAGATGACGGCGAAGCCGACGAACCCGGACAGCACCAGGATCGCGATGTTCGCGAGCAGTTCGGTGTACATCAGGCATCACCCTCACGTGTCACGCAGGAATCGGCGAGCACCTGATCGCTGAAGTCGGGCGCGAGCTTGCCATCGACCAGCATCAGTTCCAGCAGTGCCGCAATGTTCTTCGAGTACAGCTCGCTGGCGTGCTCGGGCATGGTGGCGGGCAGGTTCAGCGGCGAAGCGATGGTGACCTCGTGCTTGACCACGACCTCGCCGGGCTCGGTGAGCTCGCAGTTGCCGCCGGTTTCACCGGCCAGGTCGACGATCACGCTGCCGGGCTTCATGCCCTCGACCGCTGCGGCGGTGACCAGGCGGGGTGCCGGGCGGCCCGGCACCAGCGCGGTGGTGATCACCACGTCGAAGCCCTTGATGGCGTCTTCCAAAGCTTGCTGCTGGGCGGCCTTTTCCGTGTCGGTGAGCTCCCGGGCGTACCCGCCTTCACCGGCGGCGTCGATGCCGAGGTCGAGCCACTGCGCACCGACCGAGCGCACCTGATCGGCGACCTCGGGCCGCACGTCGTAGCCGGTGGTGCGGCCGCCGAGGCGCTTGGCCGTGGCCAGCGCCTGCAGTCCGGCGACACCGACGCCGAGCACCAGCACGGTCGCGGGCTTCACGGTGCCCGCCGCGGTGGTGAGCATCGGGAAGAAGCGCGTCGATTCCGACGCCGCGAGCAGCACGGCTTTATAGCCGGAGACGTTGGCCTGGGAGGACAGTGCGTCCATCACCTGGGCGCGCGAGATGCGCGGGATGGCCTCGACCGCGAAGGCCTGCACCCCAGCGGACTTCAGCGCACCGATCTGGTTCTCGGCGTTGCGCGGGGCGAGGAAGCCGATGAGGGTCTGTCCGCTGGACAGCTTTCGCACCTCGGCATCGCTCGGGGGAGCCACCTTCACGATCACCTCGGCCGACCACGGGTCGCCGATCGTCGCGCCTGCCTCGACATAGGCAGCGTCGGGAATGAGCGCGCCGAGACCGGCGCCCGTCTCGACCACCACGTCCACGCCGTGTTTCAGCAGGCTGGGGATGATCTTCGGCACCAATGCGACACGTCGTTCGCCCGCGTTGGACTCGCGAACGACTCCGACCCGCGCGCCACGTGACGATTGATCGCCTACGCTCTGCGTTGTCTCCACTTGTCAGACTTCCTTCTCGTGCTGAGCTTCAAGCAACCGGACGACAGCCGGACGATGTTACTTCAGAGTAAGTTCGTCCAAATCCTCGCCACTGTACCCGGCTCGCGGTGAGCGTAGCTGAGATGCCCATCACACATCGCTGTCGGATTCCACCGATATGCCGGTTTCGGGGCGTTGGGACGGACACGGTCGACACCTCCGGCACCGGCGATTAATCGGGACTTTCCGCGCTCCGATAGTTGTCGCCGCAGGTGAGCGCGCCAAGACCGTACGTAGAAGTCCCTTACTTACCCGGAGGTTCGAGAACTGGTCAGCAGCTCGAACCACCGACCGACAGTGACGTGCATCATGCCGAATGGCGCATTCGGGGTATGCCGCGCTCGTCGTACGCCGTATGGTCGGCGATGTGAACGACTGCGTCTTCTGCCGCATCGCTGCGGGCGAAGCCCCGGCGACGAAGGTCTACGAGGACGACACGCTGTGTGCCTTCCTCGACATCCGTCCGGTCGCCCGCGGCCACACGCTGGTGATCCCGAAGCGCCATGCCACCGAGCTCGAGGATCTGGACGCCGAGCTCGGCGCACACATCTTCCGGGCCGGGCACCGGCTCGCCCTGGCGATTCGCCGCAGCAGTCTGGCCGCCGACGGCGCCAATCTCGTCCTCAACGACGGCACCGCGGCCTTCCAAACCGTGCCGCACGTGCACCTGCACGTCATACCGCGCAGACACGGCGACAAGCTGAGCTTCGCGGCCGGACTGCTCCTGCGCCGCCCGCACGACCCCGCGACCACCGCCGCAGCCATCAAGAGCGGCATCACAGCACTGGACAGCGAAGAAGAGTCGAGCACCGACGAGGCAGAGCCGACCGGCCGCGCCGAGAAAGGACCACAAGGATGACCGACCCGACCTTGGACCGGACCGAATTGATCGGCACACTGTCCGAACAGTGGGACGCCATCGCGACGCTGGTCGTCGAGCTCGACGAAGACCGGTGGCGCACACCGTCTCCGCTGCCGGGTTGGACGGTGTTCGATGTGGTCGCCCATGTCATCGGCACCGAATCGTGGCTGCTCGGCGAGCGCCCGCCGGCGCACGATCCGACCAGGGAGAAGACCGACGTGCGCGCGCTCCCCCACGTGCGCAACGAGACCGCCGTCCTCAATGAGATCTGGGTCGATCGGTTGCGCCCGCTGCCGGGTCCGCGGCTGCTCGCGCTCTACCACGATGTCATCGACCGCAGGCGCGCGGCGCTCGCGGCGCTCGGCGACGCCGAATGGCAGGCCGAGACCCCCTCTCCGATCGGCCAGGTCGGTTACGGCCGGTTCATGCGGGTGCGGCTGTTCGATTGCTGGATGCACGAATTCGATATCGCCGACGCGCTCGGCGTGTCCGTCGAGGAGGGCGGCAGGCGCGGTGAGCTCGCGTTCGCGGAGTTCGCCGGTGCGATCCCGCGAGTGGTCGTCAAGCGCGGCAAGGCGCCCGACGGCGCGCGGATCACCTTCGAGCTGACCGGCCCGTTGGCCAGAACGCTGCACATACAGGTGGCAGGCCGGGCGGCCTACGTGGATGCGTTCGACACTCCCGCCGACGTCGAGATCCGCTTGGACTCCGGGCTTTTCGTCCGCCTCGGCGGTGGAAGGACGGCCGCCGAGAAGCACCTCGACGCGATCGCCATCAGCGGCGACGAACAGCTCGGCCTGCAACTGGTGCACAACCTGGCCTTCACGCTCTGAGTCGTGGTGCGACTGTTCCTGTCCAGCTACCGATTCGGGGCGCACTACGACCGACTCGCCGCGCTCGTCGGCAAGCCGGGCCGGGTTGCGGTGATTCCCAATGCCTGTGATGCCTGGCCCGCGGCATGGGCGGGCGCGGTCACCAGCGACTCGGTGCCGCTACGCAAGCTCGGCTATACACCGGAGACGCTCGACCTGCGCGATTACCTCGGACGCGCAACGGAATTGGAGCGGACGCTGGCCGAATACCCACTGGTGTGGGTGCGCGGCGGCAATACTTTTGTGCTGCGCGCCCAATTCGCCCGCAGCGGAGCAGATCTGGTGCTGCGAAAGTTACTGGCCGCCGACGCGCTCGTGTACGCGGGATATAGCGCGGGGGCATGCGTCATGGGCCCGGATCTGCACGGCCTCGACGCGATGGACGATCCCGCCGAAGTCGCACCGAGCTGTGGTGTCGAACCCCGATGGGACGGTTTGGGATTGGTCGATCGCCGGATCGTGCCGCACATCGACTCCGCGACCGACCCGGACGGTTACGGCAACCGGCTCGCCGCGCGCTACCAGGCCGAGGGCACTGCGCACTGGGCGCTCACCGATGACGATGTCGTAGTGATCGATGGCGACACGACCGAGGTGCTGCGCTAGCCGGACGTTCGGGCGTCCGTGCGGCCGAACACCACCCAGCGCATCGCGCTGTACATATAGACCGCTTCGCAACCACCTGCCAGCAGCCTCGACAGGTGGTACTCGAGGCCGAGTGCGGTCAGCCCACTGCCGACGCCCAGGATGAACGCGACATAGTTGATCGCGACAACCCCCGTGTACACCAGCGCCTGCCTGCCGACCGGTGCGTGCGAATGGAAATTGACGGTGCGATTGAGCACGAAGCTCAATCCGAAGGCGCAGAGGTAGGCCACCGTCACCGACAGCCAGACCGGAAGTCCCCACCACCCGTGGAACACCGTCAGCAACACCAGGTCGACGCCGAAGGTGCCGCCGTTGATCAGTGCGAAGCCGAGGAAGGTCGGGGCGACAAGACCGTCCAGGCCCCAGGGCAGGCGCGCGACAACGGCCACACACCAGCGGGTGAACCGGTCGGCAACGGTGTCGGTGGTCGTCGCAAGGCCTGGCACGCCGCCAGCATGGCAGCGACAGGTGTCCACGAAGTGATCGCCGGACAAACCGGCAGGTCGAAACGCCGCAATCAACCGATCTGGGTGAGCGGAGGACGGCGGTCGAGCGCCGACCACGCGGCCAGACAGCGCCTGCGGGTCACGTCGTCGGCCTCCTCCAGCAGTGCGTCGAGCAGGATGAGCGGGTCTTGCCGCCATTGTTCGGCGACCGTTGCCAACGCCGCTTTGTCGAAGACCCCGGAACGGTCCAGCGCCGTCAGCCATTCGCCGAACTGGCCGGCATGGATTCGGCGCAGCACGCTCGCATCGCTGCCACCGTCGACGAACTCGGGTGAGAACATCGCCGCGATCAGCTCGCGGTAGTCCGGTGAAACAACCTGCATCAGTGCCTCCTCCAACGCCCAACGCTCCCCTCGCCTGGAATTCTTACCACCAGTGGGCCCGAGTACCACTCCCCACCAGCGAGGGCACCACTCCTAGCGGGCCCGGCCGACGCGCAGGTCTGCCCGACGCGACGCGGGCCACATCTATCCGGCCGACCGAACGTGCCGCCCGCTGTCTGAGCACCCGACGCCGGGTCCGGCCACGCTCGAGCAGATACCGTGACCTGTGTGGAACTGGATGACCTGATCGCGCGGCTGCCCGACGGTGCGGTGCTGATCGACGCCGACCTGCTCGAAGGCTATCGACAGGACTGGGCGCGCGACCCCGATGCCGGGGTCCCGCTGGCCGTTGTGCGCGCCACCAGTACCGACGATGTCGCCGCAACGCTGCGTTTCGCCCACGAGCACCAGATCGCGGTGGTCCCGCGCGGCGCCGGGTCCGGACTGTCCGGTGGCGCGACAGCCGTCGAGGGCGGCATCGTGCTGAGCACTGAGCGCATGCGCGCCATCGCCGTCGACCCGGTCACCCGCACCGCGGTGGCGCAGCCCGGGTTGCTCAATGCCGAGGTCAAGCGCGCGGTCGCCGCGGAAGGTCTGTGGTATCCACCGGACCCCTCATCATTCGAGATATGTTCGATCGGCGGCAACGCCGCCACCAACGCGGGTGGTCTGTGCTGCGTGAAGTACGGCGTGACAACCGATTACATCCTCGGCATGGAGGTGGTGCTCGCTGATGGCACCGTGGTGCGTCTGGGGGGTCCCCGGCTCAAGGACTCGGCCGGACTGTCGCTGACCAAACTGTTCGTCGGCAGCGAGGGCACTCTCGGCGTGATCACCGAACTGACACTGCGGCTGCTGCCCGCGCAACCGCCGCAGAGCACGGTCGTCGCCTCGTTCGCGACGCTGACCGCCGCTACCGATGCCATTCTCGGCATCACCGCAAAGCTGCGCCCGTCCATGCTCGAATTCATGGACGCGGTGGCGATCAACGCGGTCGAGGACGAGCTGCGGATGGGGCTGGACCGCAACGCCGCGGGCCTGCTGGTCGCGCGCTCGGATGCCCCGGGCGAATTCGCCCGCCACGAGGCCGAAATCATGGTGGCCGTGTGTGAGCACGCGGGGTCCACGGAGGTCTTCCATACCGAGGACCCCGAGGAAGGCGAAGCCTTCACCGCCGCGCGACGTTTCGCCATTCCGGCGGTGGAGAAGCTCGGACCGCTGCTGTTGGAGGACGTCGGGGTGCCGCTGCCGCGCCTCGGCGACCTAATCAACGGCGTCGCGGCGATCGCGGCACACAACGACGTGATCATCTCGGTGATCGCACACGCGGGCGACGGCAACACCCACCCGCTGATCGTGCACGACCCGACCGACGCCGCCATGACCGAACGCGCACACCGCGCCTTCGGCGAGATCATGGATCTGGCGATCGCGCTCGGCGGCACCATCACCGGTGAGCACGGAGTCGGCAGGCTGAAGAAGGCGTGGCTGCCCGATCAGCTCGGCTCCGACGTGATGGCGCTGACCCGGCGCATCAAGGATGCGCTCGACCCGCATGGCATTCTCAATCCCGGCTCGATTCTGTAGACCAGGCCAGACCACACCACAGCCGCAGGAACATTCCCGGCCGAGAAGGAGTTTCACCAGATCATGACCACCAGGCTCGAGCACAACGCCGTCGATACCCGCTTCGAGATCTATATCGACGACACCCTCGCCGGGTACGCCGACTACGCCGAAGCCGAGGACACCAAGGTCCGCGACTTCCACCACACCATGACCTTCCCCGAATTCCGCGGCCGCGGCGTGGCCGCCCAAGTGGTCGAGTACGCACTGAACCAGTCGCGCGGTGCGGGCTTCACGGTCATCCCCACCTGCTGGTATGTCGAGAAGTACATCGCCGAGCATCGCGAATACGCCGACCTGGTCGCCTAGTTCGCGGCGCGGCCGACGGCCGATGCCTACGCCCCCGCAGGTACTGCGCGAGGATCAGACCGATCACCTCGAGGCCCCGTGGACCGGTGAGCTCATTGTGTTCACAGCCGACCCGATGGTTGGTGTCGGTTCCGGTGATAGACCGACGCCAGGTCAGGTCGTTCGGCGTCGGCAGCGGGACAAGGTCGTGATGCCGAGCCTGGCGCCACGTTCGACCGTCATCTCCGCGACCTGCTCGGCCCGATTCTCGGTGGCAGTACGCCGGCCCGCAGCGCGGTTACGCCCAGAACGCGAGACCGATGCCACCGATCGCGACACGACCGTGACGGCGGCCTCCGGGCCGCGCCCGATTCGATCGGTCTGTGTGCCAAGCGATTCGACAGTCGGTCCAGTTCCCCATAGGTCAGCGTGCGAGCACGCACACCACCGCAGGGGCTGCTGGACCGGCCGCGCGCTGCCCGGTGTCGAGCACATCGGACAGCAATCGCGGTGCGGAAACCTCCGGCCTGTGCACGCCATTGTGCAGCCGCCGCTCATCGTCGAGGAAATATTCGAGGTCCCGCACCGCCGTCCCCGAGTCGTCGGCAAGCATCGACTCGACGTCATGAAGCGGAAATGATGATGCGCAAGGGCGCATCCGCGTCGTACAGGTCTGGGTTGGCGGTGACGTCGAGGTGGATCGGGCGCTGCGCGCTGTGCTGACAAATCGACGAACAAATCCTCGATCGGCCTCGCGGTCAGCACATGCAGGCTGGTGACAACGATCCCGGCCGGAAACAACCAAGGACAGCGGAATCCAATTCATCCCCGACCGCAGCCCGATAGCGATCTTTGCCATCACCCACCTCGTCATGTCGCGAGGTCCAGTCTCCACCTATCCGAGAATTATTTACATAGTTAGTGGTACCAAATTTCCGAGGAAGCCGGCGACACTTAATCAAGTTCGGAATCCGATAGCGCCGCGTGGACCTGCAGCGATACAGGTCGTCGACCTTTTTCACTCGCGCGAGTAAATATCAATCGCGCGCTTTTCACACGCCGATCGGCGAGACCGGTCCGAATTCGGCTTCATACTGTCTATCGTCTGAATATGTTTCAAAAAGACCATTGCCGAGGATACAACTCGACAACTGATCGGCTTCGAAATTATTTCGAGAGGCGATCAGGCTCCGAAAAACAGGTGGCCCGAGGCGTGCGCCCCGGGCCACCCTGATCGATGCAGCTGCTCAGCCACGCAGCAGCGCGCGCGACATCACGACGCGCTGGATCTGGTTGGTGCCCTCATAGATTTGCGTGATCTTGGCGTCGCGCATCATCCGCTCGACCGGGAAGTCGGTGGTGTAGCCCGCGCCACCGAAGAGCTGGACGGCGTTGGTGGTGACCTCCATGGCCACGTCGGAGGCGAAGCACTTGGCGGCAGCGGAGATGAAGCCGAGGTTCTTCTCACCACGCTCGGCACGGGCGGCCGAGGTGTAGACCATGAGGCGGGCGGCCTCGATCTTCATCGCCATGTCCGCGAGCATGAACTGGGTGTTCTGGAATTCGGCGATGCGGGTGCCGAACTGCTTGCGGTCCTTGGTGTAGGCGATCGCGGCATCCAGGGCGCCCTGCGCGAGGCCGACGGCCTGCGCGCCGATGGTGGGGCGGGTGTGGTCGAGGGTTTGCAGCGCGGTCTTGAAGCCGGTGCCCGGCTCACCGACGATGCGGTCACCCGGCACCCGGCAGTTCTCGAAGTACAACTCCGCGGTAGGCGAGCCCTTGATGCCGAGCTTGTGCTCGAGCGGACCGACCACGAAGCCCTCGTCGTCCTTGTGTACCAGGAATGCCGAGATGCCGTTAGGGCCCTTGTCCGCGTCCGTGACGGCCATGACGGTGTACCAGGAAGACTTGCCGCCGTTGGTGATCCAGCACTTCGAGCCGTTGAGCACCCAGTCGTCGCCGTCCCGCTTGGCACGGGTGCGCATGCTCGCGGCGTCGGAGCCCGCCTCACGTTCCGACAGCGCGTAGGAGGCCATTTCGCCGTCGACGATGTCCGACAGCACCTTCTGCTTGAGCTCCTCGGACCCGTTGAGGATCAGGCCCATGGTTCCGAGCTTGTTGACGGCCGGGATCAGCGACGACGAACCACACACGCGCGCGACCTCTTCGATCACGATGCAGGTCGCGACCGAGTCCGCACCCTGGCCGCCGTAGGCCTCCGGCACATGCACCGCATTGAAGCCCGCGGCGTTCAGCGCGCTCAGCGCCTCCTCGGGGAAGCGGGAGTTGGCATCGACGTCCTTGGCGTGCGGGGCGATCTCCTTCTCCGCGAGCCCGCGGATGGCCGCGCGCAGCTCGTCGTGGAAGTCCTCGAGCTTGAACAGATCGAAATCGGGGTTTCCCGCCATGGGAGCACACTCCTGGTCGTCGGTCGTGATCACTGCGTCCCGAAGCAGCACGGAACATTCAGCTCCTCGGCACTCAGTGCCAGATTGCCTTCGAGTATACGCCCACAACTTCGCATCAAGTGCAGTTACTCGATGGCACCGAGTGTCATGTTCCGCATACTATGATTCCCGTCACAGATTACTCAGCCGTCGCGTCACGAGATCGGCGACCTGTCGCGGCGGCATGTCACGCGGAAACACCGCGACCACCATGTCCTCGGGTCCCGTCGCACGCCCCGCACCCCGTGGGATCGCCGCCAGCTCTACCCGCAGGTCCGCGGCACCCGCGTCGGACTCCCCACGGACCATCCGCCGCAAGAGATAGTTGTGCGTCGCTGTCACCGTCGCCGCGAACTGCACCCGCATCAAATCGGGCACCTCGGGCAACCGCTCCCGCAGATAGTCGGTGAACAACCGCTCGTAACGGAACACCGTCACGATCTCCCGCTCGCGCAGCGCGGGGACCCGCCGCACCACTCGATACCGCCGCTCCGCGATCTCTCGCCACTGCGTGAACCGCTCGAACACCTGGACCACCGCGGCACACACCGCTTCCCACGGATCATCCTGCGCGGCGGCGAGGAACTCCGCTGCCTGCGCCAACTGCGACTCGTGATCGGCGAAGATCACGTCTTCCTTCGACCGGAACTGCCGAAAGAAGGTACGCCGCGAAATCCCCGCTGCCTCGGCGATCGCGTCCACCGACGTCGCCTCGTACCCCTGCTCGGCGAACAGTCGCAGAGCATGATCAACCACCGTCAGCCGAAACCTGGCCGTATCGTCGTCACTTGCCACCGGACCACCGTAGTCAGGCGGGTCGACCGACTACCCGAGCAGCTTGGTGCGCAGTGCCTCGTCCTTCTGCAGGACCATCTCTTCCAGACCGGCTTGGAACTGTTCCATACGCGACCGCAGGGCCGGGTCGTGGGCGGCGAGGATGCGGACGGCGAGCAGCCCGGCATTGCGGGCGCCGCCGATGGAGACGGTGGCCACCGGGACGCCCGCGGGCATCTGGACGATCGACAGCAGCGAGTCCATGCCGTCGAGGTACTTCAAGGGGACGGGGACCCCGATCACCGGGAGGGGGGTCGCCGAAGCGACCATGCCGGGCAGGTGGGCCGCGCCGCCCGCGCCCGCGATGATGACCCGAAGACCGCGGCCCGCCGCGTCACGGGCGTAGTCGAGCATGCGCTGAGGCGTGCGATGCGCCGAGACAACGCCGACCTCGAAGCGAATACCGAACTCCGCCAAGGCTTCCGCCGCGGCCTCCATGGTCGGCCAATCGGAGTCGCTGCCCATGATCAGGCCTACCTGCGGTTCATTCGCCATGGGGATCCCATCCGTCGGTCCATATCGCGTGCGACATCCATCGTGCCGCGCGCTCAGCCTTTTCCCGCACCACTGCGACGTCATCGCCGAGCACGTTGATATGCCCGATCTTGCGGTCCTCGCGTTCACCCTTGCCGTACAGGTGCACCTTCGCATCGGGCATCCGGGCGAACAGGTGGTGCAGCCGCTCGTCCATCGACATCGCCGGCGACTCGGGCGCGCCGAGAATATTCGCCATCACGGTGACAGGGGCCAGCGGGCTGGTATCGCCGAGCGGATAGTCGAGCACGGCGCGCAAATGCTGTTCGAACTGGCCGGTGCGGGCGCCGTCCATGCCCCAGTGCCCGGAATTGTGCGGGCGCATGGCCAATTCGTTCACCAACAGGGTGCCGTCGTGGGTCTCGAACAGTTCGACGGCCATGGCGCCGACCACCCCGAGCGCCTTCGCGAGGTTCAGTGCCAGCGTCTCCGCCTGGGCCGCGAGCTCCTCCGCGAGCTCCTGCGCGGGCGCGATCACCACCGCACACTGTCCGTTGCGCTGCACTGTCTCCACCACCGGCCAGGTCGCCGCCTGACCATACGGTGAGCGCGCCACCATGGCAGACAGTTCCCGCTTCAGCTCCACCCGAGCCTCGGCGAGCAGGTGCACACCGTGCACGAGCTGGTCTTCGACGATCGCCTCTGCCTCCGCCGCCGTCTCGGGCATCCAGACACCGCGGCCGTCGTAGCCACCGCGCACCGCCTTGAGCACCATCGGCCAGCCGTGCTCGGCGCCGAAGCGCACCGCATCGGCCGCCGAGGTCACCGGCGTGAACGCGGGCACCGGCACCCCCAGCTCCGACAACTTGGTGCGCATGGCCAGCTTGTCCTGCGCGTAGATCAACGCCTGGGGCGGCGGCTGCACGTTCACGCCCTCGGCGACCAGCGCCTCCAGGTGCTCGGTCGGCACGTGCTCGTGGTCGAAAGTCAGCGCGTGCGAGCCGACAGCTGCCTTGCGCAGCGCGGCCAGATCGGTGTGGCTGCCGAGCACGACTTCCGGGCTCACCTGCGCGGCCGGATCGTCCTGGCGCTCGGCGAGCACGCGTAGCCGCTGCCCCAGGGCAATGGCCGCCTGATGGGTCATGCGCGCTAGCTGTCCGCCACCGATCATGGTGACGGTGGGCATGGCGGACGGATCGAAGGGCCTCACGTCTGGCAATCTTGTCACGTCGAGCCCGAACAACCGCTACCGGTACACTCGGGCCTTGTGTCATTCGTCGACGACGTGGTCAACGTCCTCCCCCAGCCGCTGCGGGAGATCGCGTACCGCCACCATGAGCTGATCAAATTCGCCATCGTCGGCGCTACCACTTTCGTGATCGACAGTGGCATTTTCTATGCGCTGAAGTGGACGGTCCTGGATACCAAGCCGGTCACCGCCAAGATCATTTCCGGCGTCATCGCCGTGATCGCTTCCTACATCCTCAATCGCGAATGGTCGTTCAAGAATCGCGGCGGGCGGGAGCGCCATCACGAGGCGCTGCTGTTCTTCGGTGTCAGCGGTGTCGGCGTCGTGCTCGCCTTCCTACCGCTGTGGGTGTCGAGTTACGTCTTCGATCTGCGCCAGCCCAATGTAAGTTTCACCGTCGAGAACATCGCGGACTTCATCAGCGCCTTCATCATCGGCAATCTGCTACAGATGGCCTTCCGCTTCTGGGCAATGCGCCGCTGGGTTTTCCCCGACGAAATGCAGGAGATCGTCGAGGAATTCGAGGATCTGCTCGAGGAAGAGCAGCTCGGCCACAGCTGATTCAGCGCGGCTCGGGCACCCCGCTCGCCGACCGGATCGGCGTGGTCGCCCCGAGGAACACCGCGAACAATGCGGGCCTGCGCCGCTGCAGCTCCAAGCGCCCGCCGTCGGCCTCGATCAGCGCCCGCGCCAAGGCCAACCCGACACCGGTCGATCCGCCTGCCGAGAATCCACGATCGAAGATGTGCGGCGCGAGTTCGTCACGCACCCCTTCGCCCTCGTCGGCCACTTCGACACACACCAGCGGCTCCCGATCCCGCCCTGGGCGCACCGTGCGCACCGACACCGTGCAGGTGCCGCCGCCGTGCATCAGGGCGTTGTCGACGAGCACCGCGACCGCCTCGCGCAGCCGCGACCCGGTGATCGGCGCGCACAGCGACTCGTCACCGATCAGCGACAGCGTCCGGCCCGCCTCGCTGAACGGGTGCGTCCATTCGGTGACGACGCCGCGCAACTCGGCCATCACCGGCACCGGATCACGGTCCGCCGCGTCCTCGTCCCGCGACGCGCGGACCAGGTCGTCGATCGCCTCGGTCAGCCGATCGACCTGCGCCATCGCCTCCTCGGCCTCGTGCACGACATCGGGATCGGTGTGGGCGGACAACTCGTCCAGGCGCAGCCGCACCGCGGTCAACCGGCTGCGCAGCTGATGCGACACATCCGCGACCAGGGCATGCTCGCGTTGCAGCCTGCCCGCGATCTCGACGGTAGCCGAGTCGAGCACGTCGGACACTCGGTCGAGTTCGGAGATACCGTGTCTGCGCGGGTCAGGCCGGAAGTCGCCCTTGGCCAACCGCGCGGCCCGTGCGGCCACATCGCGCAGCGGATCGGCCACCCGACCCGCGGTGACCATCGCGACCGATACCGCCGCACCGAGTGAAGCGAGCACCGCGAGCGCCACCACGGCAACGGCCTGCCGCTGCCTGACATGCATCGGCCCCGACGGCACCTCCAGGCGCAGCGAGCCCGCGGTTCCCATCGACAGCGACTCCACCAGCGGATCGGAGACCCGGTCCACGCCGACGTCCAGGCGCGAGGCGTTGTCTTTGGGGGCCGGATAGACGATGGTCAGCCTGCCGCCCGCGGGGACGAGCGGCCGCACCGATCGCTCGTCGAACCCGCCGGTCACCATGCCGTCGCCGTGCTCCTGCACGATGACCTCCGCGGCGATCCGCTCCAACCTGCTCTGCAGATCGTTGCGGGTGATGTCCTCGACCCACAGCCAAGCGGTGTAGATCAACGGCACGCCGAGCACCACCGTGGTGATGGTCAGCACCGTGAGGATGGATCGCAGAATTCTGCGCCGCATGTCAGTCGGTGTTCAGCCGGAAGCCGACACCGCGCACGGTGACGATGCGTCGCTCGGCCATCGGACCCTCGTCGCCGATCTTGCGGCGCAGCCACGACATGTGCATGTCCAAGGTCTTGGAACCGCGCAACTCGGCGTCGCCCCAGACCTCCCGCAGGATGGTCTCGCGCGGCACCACCTGGCCCGCGCGATCGATCAGCACCTTGAGTAGTTCGTATTCCTTGTTGGCCAAACCGATCTCGACGCCGTTCACCAGCACTCTGCGGGCCGCGGGCTCCAGCCTGATGCCGCCGACCTCGACGATGTCGTCACCGATTCCACTGCGCCGCAACAAGGCTCGCACGCGAGCCAACAGCTCGGCGAGGCGGAACGGCTTGCCGACGTAGTCGTCGGCACCCGCATCGAGCCCGACGACGAAATCCACCTCGTCGGTGCGCGCGGTGAGCATCAGCACGGCCAAGTCCGCGCCGCGAGCGCGCACCTGGCGGCACACCTCCAGCCCGTCCATACCGGGCAGGCCCAGGTCGAGGATGAGCAGATCGTGGTTGCCCTCCAACGCCCTCTTCAGCACCGCGGGCCCGAAGCGCTCGACCGTCACCGAATACCCCTCGCGCCCAAGGGCCCGGGATAGCGGCGCGGCAATGGCCTCGTCGTCTTCGGCCAGGAGTACGGCGGTCATGACCCCAGATTACGGATAGGCGCGACAGCGGCCAGTCGTCTCATCGGTGGCCGCCGCCGGGCATTCCGTGGCGACCGCGATCGTCCCACCGCTCCCCGTGGCCCTGCGACTCCTCGAACACCTGGCGATACAGCAGCGCATGTACCTGCTGCACCTGCGGGATGTCGTCGTATTCGAGTGGTTCCTCCGAGGACGAGCCGATGATCAAGGTGCCGGTGCCCAGCAGCCGGTCGAAAAGACCGTGCCGGAACTGCACGCTGGAGATGCGACTCATCGGGATATCGATACCGGTGTGCGTGATCACGCCCTGACGGATGAGGACCCGTCGATCGGTCACGATGAAATGGGTCGATTTCCAACTCAGAACCGGTGCGACACAACGCCATCCGAGGATGCCGAGCCAGGCGACCAGAATGACGCCGAGCAAAATCGATCGCGTGGTGGATTCGGTGTTCCGCCAGGCGAGGCCACCGAGGAAACCGGCGAACGCGGTCGCGACGATCAACGTCACCGCCGGCCAGAACAGCATTTTCCAATGCGGATGACGATGGAGTATCAATTGCTCGTCCGGTGCGAGCACCTCCTCCGGATAACCCATGCCGGAACCCTACCGTGTGCGGGTGCCAGAATGCCTGGACACCGGGGCGCGCCGTGCTGCACAATCGTCACCTCGCGCAGCCCCCGTCGCGCCCGAGATTCTCCCGCTCGCTCAAGTGATGTCCGCTCGACCTAGCTCTGAACGCTCTACCTGCGGAAAAGCCAAGTCCTGCTAGACAAAATGTCGATACGGCCGTGGAGGCGTGAGTGACCAAGGATCTGAATCAGCTGGAAATCCTGACCGAACTCGAACCGATAGCCGAAGCGAACCTCAACCGGCACCTGTCGATGGCGAAAGATTGGCACCCGCACGACTATGTCCCCTGGGACGAGGGCCGCAACTTCGCGGCGATGGGCGGGATCGACTGGGCGCCGGAGCAGTCCAAGCTGAACGAGGTCGCCAAGGCCGCGATGATCACCAATCTGCTCACCGAGGACAACCTGCCCTCCTACCACCGCGAGATCTCCGAGCACTTCTCCGCCGACGGCGCATGGGGGACCTGGGTGGGCCGCTGGACCGCCGAGGAGAATCGGCACGGCATCGTCATGCGTGACTACCTGGTCGTCACCCGCGGCGTCGACCCGGTCGCTCTCGAAGAGGCCAGGATGATCCACATGACCAAGGGTGTGCACTCCCCCGAGTACTGGGGCGGGTTCCTGGTGAACGTCGCGTATGTGACCTTTCAGGAATTGGCCACTCGGGTCAGCCACCGCAATACCGGCCGGGTCTGCAACGACCCGATCGCCGACCGCATGCTGCAGCGCGTCGCCACCGACGAGAACCTGCACATGATCTTCTACCGCAACCTGTGCGGCGCGGGCCTGGATCTGGTCCCCGATCAGGCCATGGAGGCGATCACCGGGATCCTCGCCAATTTCGTCATGCCCGGCCACGGCATGCCGAACTTCCGCCGCAACGGCGTGCTGATGGCCAAGCACGGCATCTACGACCTGCGCCAGCATCTCGAGGAAGTAGTGCAGCCGGTGCTGAAGAAGTGGAACATCTTCGAGCGCAACGACTTCGGTGCGCGCGGGGAGGCCGCCAGGGAAAGGCTCGGCGAATACCTGGAGAAGCTGGCGGGCGATGTACTCAAGTTCGAGGAGCAGCGCGATCGGATGTTCGCGCGGGAAGCCGCCAAGGGCATCATGCAGCCGGTGTGAGTGCACGGTTCGTGACCTCGGCGAAAGCCGGGGTCCCACCGAGCGGCGGAAGGCTCAGACTTCGGCGCGCAAGTGGGTGACGTCGCCTGCGGACACCGCCCGATCGCCGATCAGCAAGCGCCCGGTGGCGTCGACGTCGGTGGCAGTGCCGGTCAGTGTCTGCCCGCCGGGCAGCTCCGCGCGCACCCGCGCGCCCAGCGTGGAACACCGCTCCCGATAGGCGGCGATCAGATCGGCGGTGGCCCAGTTCGCGCCCTGCCATGCCGTGAAGCGTCGAGCGAATTCGGTGAGCAGCGACTGCACCAGCAGCGTGCGGTCGGTGTCGGTGGCACCGGCCAGCGTCAGTGAAGTGGCATGTGGCACCGGCAGTTCCGCTTCAGTGAGGCTCACATTGAGGCCGATGCCGATCACCACGGTGGGTGCGCCGTCGCTCGCCGCGACCTCGGCCAGAATGCCCGCGACCTTTCGGCCGTCGATCAATACATCGTTGGGCCACTTGAGAGTTGCGGCCACACCCGAGGTCGAGCGCAACGCATCGACCACCACGACCCCGGTGAGCAGCGGCAGCCAGCCGAGTGATTCCGGGGCGACGCCGGGCAGGCGCACCAACAGCGACAGCGACAGCTGTGCCCGTGGCGGGCTCACCCAGGTTCTCGCATGTCTGCCGCGGCCGCGCTCCTGAGTTTCCGCCAGGAGCACGCTGCGATCCGCATCGGAATCCCCGGCGCGCGCGATCAGGTCGGCGTTGGTGGATCCGGTCGCCTCCAACACATCGATGCGGGAGAAAAACGACAGCTCGGGCGAGTCGGTGAGACTGCGCCGCAACTGCTCTGCATCCAACGGTGGCCTGTGCACATCGGCAGGCTACTCGGTGCCTGTCGGCTTACCCCGATAGGTCGGCGGAGCCATCGCCATCGAGGTAAGCCGACGCACGCTGCGGTCAACCGACGAGGTCGTACTCGCGAATCGGTGCTCGCATACCGGAGGTATTCGCCTCGTCGCACTCCGCTTCGTCCGCCTCGACCCAGAATTCCGGGTCGAGGACGGTCGGTTGCGGAGGCGTAATCCGACGGCCCGTCCAAGTCGCCGCGGTGGCATATTCGGCGACCGTTCTACCCCATTCCCACATTTGCCTTGCTCCTCCCCTGAGCCGAAAACCGGACGCCTTCAGGCTATCTGGACACCGGCACGCCGCACCATTGATTTTGTTGTAGCGGAACGCGGTAATCGACCAGGAATTTTCTGTTCGATGTCACAAAGCAAAGTAATCTAGCTGCGGTTTTCTACTCGCCGGTAGCCGGTGCTCGTTTCCTGCAAGCCACTGGTACTCGTTACACTCCGGAGCCATGACGAGTGTCCAGCAGCAGCCCTCCTCGGAATCGGCGGGCTCCCCCGATATCCACACCACCGCTGGGAAGCTGGCTGACCTGCGGAATCGGCTGGAAGAAGCCAACCACCCGATGGGTGAGGCCGCTGTCGACAAGGTGCACGCCAAGGGCAAGATGACCGCCCGCGAGCGCATCCTCGCACTGCTGGATGAGGGCTCCTTCGTCGAGCTCGACGCGCTGGCCCGGCACCGCAGCGTGAACTTCGGCTTGGAGAACAACCGTCCGCTCGGCGACGGCGTCGTCACCGGCTACGGCACCATCGACGGCCGCGACGTCTGCATCTTCAGCCAGGACGTCACCGTGTTCGGTGGCAGCCTCGGCGAGGTCTACGGCGAGAAGATCGTCAAGGTGATGGATCTGGCGCTGAAGACCGGCCGCCCGCTCGTCGGCATCAACGAAGGCGCAGGCGCGCGCATCCAGGAGGGCGTCGTCTCCCTCGGCCTCTACGGCGAGATCTTCCACCGCAATATCCAGGCTTCGGGCGTGATCCCACAGATCTCGCTGATCATGGGCCCGGCCGCTGGTGGCCACGTGTACTCCCCCGCACTCACCGACTTCGTGGTGATGGTGGACGGCACCAGCCAGATGTTCGTCACCGGCCCCGACGTCATCAAGACGGTCACCGGCGAAGACGTCACCATGGAGGACCTCGGCGGCGCGCACACCCACATGACCAAGTCCGGTGTGGCGCACTATGTCGCCTCCGGCGAGCAGGACGCCCTCGACTACGTCAAGGATCTGCTGTCCTACCTGCCCAGCAACAACCGCGCCGAGGCGCCGCGCACAGCCCCGACCGACCCGATCGACGGCGCCATCGAGGACTCGCTCACCGACGAGGACCGCGAGCTGGACACGATCATCCCGGACTCGCCGAACCAGCCCTACGACATGCACGAGGTCATCCGTCGCTTGCTCGACGACGACGAGTTTCTCGAGGTACAGGCCGAGCGCGCGATGAACATCATCTGCGGTTTCGGACGGATCGACGGGCGCAGCGTCGGCATCGTGGCCAACCAGCCCACCCAGTTCGCGGGCTGCCTCGACATCGACGCCTCCGAGAAGGCCGCGCGCTTCGTGCGCACCTGCGACGCCTTCAACATCCCGATCATCACCCTGGTGGATGTGCCCGGCTTTCTGCCCGGCACCGGCCAGGAGTACAACGGCATCATCCGACGGGGCGCCAAGCTGCTCTACGCCTACGGCGAGGCCACTGTGGGTAAGATCACGATCATCACTCGCAAGGCCTATGGCGGCGCCTACGACGTCATGGGTTCCAAGCACATGGGTGCCGATGTGAACCTGGCCTGGCCGACCGCTCAGATCGCCGTGATGGGCGCTTCCGGCGCCGTCGGCTTCGTCTACCGCAAGCAGCTGCAAGAGGCCGCCAAGAACGGAAATGACGTCGATGCGCTGCGGCTCGAGCTGCAGAACGAGTACGAGGACACCTTGGTGAACCCCTACATCGCCGCCGAGCGCGGCTATGTGGACGCGGTCATCCCGCCCTCGCACACCCGCGGTCAGATCGTCTCGGCGCTGCGTTTGCTCGAACGCAAGATGGTCACACTGCCGCCGAAGAAACACGGCAACATCCCGCTGTGATGAAGCGATAAACCGTCATGGGCCGCGCACACTGGATCATAGGGCTGCAATCCAGTCGCTCCCAGAGGAAGATCATTTCATCGGTTCGACATCGAGTCGGGGAACAAGCCCGATCGATATAGAGAGAGGATCTGGCACTGTGACGACCGTGGCAGAGGAAGATGTGTTGACCGCCGTCGAGCTGGAGCTCACAGTCGACCCGATCACCGACGAGATCGAGGTGGCCGTGGATCTGGTCGCTCCGACCGCCGAATCGGGCGGACAGCCGTTCATTCGCATCGTCAAGGGTTCGCCGAGCGACGAGGAGGTCGCCGCACTCGTCTGCGTACTGACCGCAGTCGCCGACAGCGCGAACGCCGCCCGCTCGAAAGGCCCGGCCGACAACTGGGGCCGACCGACTTTCATGCATCGCGGCACCTCGCCGTTCTCGCCCTACGCTTTCCCGCAGCTGTCGCACCTGCGCGACTGACGTGAGTCGACGCACCGAGCCGACCATCGACACCACCTCGTCGAGGCACGTCGCGACCGAACACAACGGAGCGCGATCGTGACCCGGCTGGTCCTCGCGTCCGCATCGCCCGCCCGCCGCGCGGTGCTGCGTTCGGCGGGCATCGACCCTGTCGTGCGGGTGTCGGATGTGGACGAGGACGACGTCGCCGCCGCACTGCCGAACAACACGCGGCCGCAGGTCGTCGTGGTCGAGCTGGCCAGAGCGAAGGCCATGTCGGTTGCCGCCGTGATTCCCGAATTCGCCATGGATTGTGTGGTAGTCGGCTGCGATTCGATGCTGCTGGTCAACGGCGAACTACAGGGCAAGCCGCACACTCCCGAGGTCGCGCGGACCCGTTGGGCCGAGATGGCCGGGCGAAGTGGGGATCTCATCACCGGACATTGCGTCCTGCGCATGCGGGACGGAGCGGTCGTCGCCGAGGCTGTCGACTGCAGTTCCACCACCGTGCATTTCGCCAAGCCCGAACCCGAGGAACTGGACGCCTACATCGCGACCGGTGAGCCACTTCAAGTGGCGGGCGCGTTCACCCTCGATGGCATGGGCGGCTGGTTCGTCGATCGCATCGACGGTGATCCGTCCAGCGTGATCGGGATCGGTCTACCACTGCTGCGCCGACTGCTTGGCGACGTTGGGATCGGCATTGCGCAGTTGTGGGGCCACACGGCCAGCTGAGGGCGTCGCGATCCGCGGCTCGGCGGCGTTCTCGGCACCGACCGGCACTGCCGTCGCGTCCCGGTTGGGGTCGGACTCCCGTCGCATGTCCTGCTCAGGGTGTGCCATGAGCTCCAGTCGTACTACGCAGAGCTCCGGCTCGACGAACGGGTGCAGCCCTACATTCACCGCGCCGCGGTCCCCGCCACGGTCGAGCACCTCTTTGATCAGGCCGAGGTGCACCCCGCACACCACCTCGGAGTGCGTGCGTGCGAGTTCACGCAGTGGGCAGGCCGTCAATCTGATCGGCGCCTGCTCGTCGGTCTCGGTGACCTGGTCGCGTTCCGGCGCGAAGCCGAGCTCCGAAAGCAACGTCACCGCGAGGTCTTTGGCGTCCTCCAACGTTTCGATGTGCTGGTCACCGACGTCCAGCTTGGCGCCCCATGTGCGCCCAGCGGCGATGGCCGCCTCCGAACGACGTCGGGGATCGGGGCCGAGCTGGTCGGCGAGCACCTGCGCGAGTTCCTGGTAGCCGACCGATCGCTGCACCGCGCTATATCCGATACGCGGACGCCCGCGGCCACGGGGTGGTTGCTGGAATTGCCGCACCAGGGATTCCTTGGTGAGTACGTCCAGATGAAACCGAACCGTGGTGACGTGCTGCCCGGTGATTCTGGCCAGTTCCTGGGCGTCGAGAGGCTCACTGGCGCCACGTAGGATCGCGAGCAGTCGCCGCCGCGGCCAAGAATCGGACATAGCTCACCCCTCCTCCTGGGAGACTTTATCGGATGTGGGTGCGATTTATTCGCCCATTCAGCCGATTTGTGATCTGAAACGAGAGTCACTATCGCCTCACACCTACCATCGCTGTGAGACCCGAACCGCTGTAACTACCGCCTACCACGCGTGAAGGACCCACACCGTGCCTGTTGCCAAGGACCCTCATCCCTCATTCGGTTCCTACGCTCAGCCTCACCGCCTAGTAACCACGGAGTGGCTGTCGGCAAACATAGGCAAGCCCGGACTCGAGATCGTCGAGTCCAACGAGGACATACTGCTCTACGACATCGGACACGTACCCGGCGCCACCAAGATCGACTGGCGCGGCGATCTGAATGATCCGGTCACGCGTGACTATATCGACGGTGTCCGTTTTACCGAGCTTATGCGCGCAAAAGGAATCGAGCGCGACGACACGGTGGTGATCTACGGAGACCGGGGCAATGCGCAGGCGGCGCACACCGCGTGGCTGTTCACCCTCTTCGGGCACGAGGATGTCAGGCTGCTGGACGGCGGGCGCGACGCTTGGATTTCCGAGGAACGCGACACCACCTTCGACCTGCCGGATCCCACGCGCAGCGAGTACCCCACCGTGCGCCGCGACGACAGCACCGCGCGCGCCTTCCGCGAGGACGTGCTCGGCCACCTCGGCAGGCCGGTGATCGACGTGCGCTCGCCGGAGGAATACACCGGCGAACTCATCCAGCCGCCGATCAATCCCGAAGACGCCGCGCTGCGAGGTGGACATATCCCGACCGCCGTGAATATCCCCTGGACCGAGACTTTCCATTCCGACGGCCGATTCCGTTCCCGCGCCGAACTCGACAAGGTGTACGCCGGGCTGGCCGCATCCGACGATCTGATCGTTTACAGCCGGGTCGGCGAGCGGTCCAGCCATACCTGGTTCGCACTGACGTTCCTGCTCGGATTCGACACCGTGCGCAATTACGACGGCTCCTGGACCGAATGGGGCAACTCGGTGCGGATGCCGATTGCCAAGGGAGCTGAACCCGGCGCGGCTCCGACCGGTACCACACGCAAGACCCGCGGCAGATAAGGCCTACGCCACACCCGATGCCCTGGTGTGATGTGCGACCTACTGTTCAGTAGGGCTATCCGAGTGCAGAGTCTGTTGGCAGACTGCCTACACTCGCCCGAGACGTAAGTTTGATCGACCACGGGGCGACCAAAAAGATTGCACACAGGAGGCTCAGTGCCCAGCCATGCCAGCGCGCGGATAACGAAGGTACTCGTAGCTAACCGAGGCGAGATCGCCGTGCGCGTGATCCGGGCGGCCAAAGACGCCGGAATCGGCAGCGTCGCGGTGTACGCGGAGCCGGACGCCGACGCCCCTTTCGTGAAGCTCGCCGATGAGGCCTTCGCCCTCGGCGGTCAGACCTCCGCCGAGTCGTACCTCGTGTTCGACAAAATCCTCGACGCCGCGGCCAAGTCCGGCGCCGACGCCATTCACCCCGGCTACGGATTCCTCTCCGAGAACGCAGACTTCGCCCAGGCAGTCATCGACGCCGGGCTCATCTGGATCGGCCCGTCGCCCCAGTCGATCCGCGACCTCGGTGACAAGGTGACCGCGCGCCACATCGCCGAACGCGCGAAAGCGCCGATGGCCGCGGGCACCAAGGACCCGGTCAAGAACGCCGACGAGATCGTCGAGTTCGCCAAGCAGTACGGCGTGCCGGTCGCGATCAAGGCCGCCTTCGGTGGCGGTGGCCGCGGCATGAAGGTCGCATACTCTATCGAAGAGATCCCCGAGCTGTTCGCGTCGGCGACCCGCGAGGCGGTCGCCGCCTTCGGTCGCGGCGAGTGCTTCGTCGAGCAGTACCTCGACAAGGCCCGCCACGTCGAGGCGCAGGTCATCGCCGACCAGCACGGCAACGTGATCGTCGCGGGCACCCGTGACTGCTCGCTGCAGCGTCGCTTCCAGAAGCTGGTCGAGGAAGCTCCGGCCCCGTTCCTCACCGATGACCAGCGGGCGCGGATCCACGCCTCCGCCAAGGCCATTTGCAAGGAGGCCGGCTACTACGGCGCGGGCACCGTCGAGTACCTGGTACAGGGCGACACCGTCTCATTCCTCGAGGTGAACACTCGTCTGCAGGTCGAGCACCCGGTCACCGAGGAGACCGCAGGCATCGACCTGGTGCGTCAGCAGTTCCGCATCGCCAACGGCGAAGAGCTCGAGTTCACGGAAGATCCGGCACCGCGTGGCCACTCTTTCGAGTTCCGCATCAACGGTGAGGACGCCGGTCGCGGCTTCTTGCCCGCGCCCGGCCCGGTCTCGGTGTACAAGGAGCCGAGCGGCCCCGGCGTGCGCGTGGACTCCGGCGTGGTCGAAGGCAGCGTGATCGGTGGACAGTTCGACTCGATGCTGGCCAAGCTGATCGTCACCGGCGAGAACCGCACTCAGGCGCTGGAGCGGGCGCGGCGCGCGCTTGCCGAGTTCCATGTCGACGGTCTTGCCACCGTCATCCCGTTCCACCGCTCGATCGTCGAAGACCCGGCGTTCGTCGGGGACGGCGAGAAGTTCGACGTCTACACCAAGTGGATCGAAACCGAGTGGGTCAACAACGTCGAGCCGTTCACCCCGGGTGGCGCCGCTGCCGATGAGGACGAGGAGCTGCCGCGGCAGAAAGTCGTCGTCGAGGTCGGTGGACGCCGCGTCGAGGTGTCGCTGCCCGGTCAGTTCAGCCTCGGCGGCAGTGGCGGCGGCTCGACCGGGGGCAACGGCGCCGGCGTGGTGCGCAAGAAGCCCAAGCCGCGTAAGCGTGGTGGCACCGGTGGCGGTGCGGCCTCCGGTGACGCGGTCACCGCACCCATGCAGGGCACCGTGGTCAAGGTCGCGGTCGAGGAAGGCCAGTCCGTCGAGGCGGGCGACCTGATCGTGGTGCTCGAGGCCATGAAAATGGAGAACCCGGTCAACGCGCACAAGGCAGGCGTCGTCACCGGTCTCTCGGTCGAGGCGGGCGCCGCCATCACCCAGGGCACTGTCCTCGCCGAGATCAAGTAAACGGTTGCGCACAGCCGAGGTTGTGCCCCGTTAACTGCATATGAGCAACCGCTGGAGCGGGCGCTGGACTCCGACGTCCGCGCCCGCTCTGTCGTATGGTGGATCGGGTGACCAGTTCGCCCGTTGCGCCTACCGTCGCGGAAGTCATCCGCGGCCGTCGTGAGTCCGCGAGCCGCAGCGACGGGCATCGACTCGCGCTGGTCATCGAGGGCGGGGGCAGCCGAGGGGTCTATTCGAGCGGCATGGTGCAGGCATTGGAGGAACTCGGTCTCGCCTCGATCTTCGATGCTGTCTACGGCACCTCCGCGGGCGCGATCAACGGCGCATGGTTGCTCTGCGGGCGGGCACTGCCCGGCATGCGGTCGTGGACCGATCCCTCGATCATGCGGCGCGCTGTCGATCCGGCTCGGCTGCTGCGCGGGCGACCCGCCTTCGACCTGAATTATCTGGTCCATCAGGTGTACGACGGCGTCGAACCGATGGACTTCCCCGCGATCCTGGCCAACCCCACCACCTTCCACCCGATCGGCACCGACATCCGTACCGGCCTGGCGGTCGACCTGCGCCGCCACATCGTCGACAAACCGACGCTGATGACCGCGCTGCGCGCCTCGGCGGGGCTGCCGATTCTGGCCGGACCTCCCGTCCCGCTCGGCGACTCCCACTACCTCGACGGCGGGCTCGCCGAAACCGTGCCCATCCGCACCGCGGTGCGTGACGGCGCCACGCACGCCTTGGTCCTGCGCACCCGCCGCACCGACGAACAACGCCCGCCCGCCTCTCGACTGCATCAGATCGTCGGCGGCAGCTACCTGCGCGTGCGTGCACCGGGCGCCTACCGGGCCTGGTTGCAGCGTCCGCTCCAGCAACATGTCGAAGACCGATGCCTCACCGGCCTCGGCCACACCGCCCTCCAAATCCACCCCCCGCTCGGCTCCCCCGACATCGACAGCGCGGCCCGGGATACCACCCTCCTGGCCCGAGCACTCGAAATCGGCCGCCGAGCCGTGCACTCCCACCTCGCCGCCGCCCTGGACGTGAGCAGCGAAACCGCCTGACAGAGGTCCGTTCCGGCCGAGCAGCGACCAAGCCGCTACGCCACCTCGGACAAACCACGAGCACAGCGACCGCGACGTCCCGCGCGGCCGCGATGGTCAACCCACCATCACTGTGACGCCCTGGGAGAGGGGGAAGTCGTGTAGTTCGAGATGACTCGGGGTGGAGTCGGGGGCGACGTCGAAAACCAGTTGAGTGGTGGCGGATTGGCCTGGATGCAATTCGAAGGAGTAGTTGTGGCGGCCTTGGGCGGTCTGCCACATGGTGGCGGCAGGATCGTGGTCGATCACCCGGCCCCGGGTATCGATGAGGTGCTGACCGAATGGCAGGAACCACTTCGACTGGTCGGAAACGTTGTTCACCGTGACGGTGACGATCGTGAAAGAACCACGGGCCGATTGGAATCCGACGCGGGAGAAGCCGGAATCGGCACCGGTGACCACGAATTCGAACTTCCCGTCGCGCACCGCCGACTGCGCGGTCGCGGGGCCGGCCGGACCGGGATCCGGCGGGGGTACGGGATGTTCTTCGGCCGCCGCCGTCGGTCGCGGGGCATTCGAACCACCGCTCGAGTCGCCGACCCGGCTGCCCGAGGCCATCAGCGCGATGCACCCCGCGGCGAGCACGAAGGGCGTCAGGAACACCACGACGAGCGCGCCGATGACTTTGGTGAGCACGCCGCCCGGTCGTCGACGGCCTCGACGTGGGGCGGTGGCCGGCGGCGCGATCCACCGGCGTCCCCGCGACACCGACCAGCGCAGCGGTGCCACCGACCCACCGCGCTGCCGCTTCGACTTCGGCTGATAGGCAGGCCGCTGCACCGGGACCGGCGGCGGAAAAGCCGGACCGGGCCGCGCGGGTGCATACGGCGCGTGTCGCGAATTCGGCTGCGGGAGGACACCTCTTACCGGTGGCGGCACCTGCGACGGTGCGAGCCGGGTCACCACCAACGTCGGTGTCGGCCCCGGCTCCGGCATGACCTTCGTCGGTGTCGGAGGTCGAGGCGCGGATGGTACCGGCGACTGCGCACCGGCCACCGACAACGGATCCGGCGTCGGACCGCCGGAGGCAACAGGCGGGGGCAGCGGGGGCGAAGGTTGCGATCGCCCCGTCACCACCACCGTCGGCGTCGGTCCCGACTGCTCGAGCAGCTTCGTCCGAGGCTTCGGCGTAGCCGACGGCGGCGGCGGCGGCACGAGCGGAGCGACCGGACTCCCGACACGCGGATTCGAGCATTCCGAGCCGACGGCCGCGCGGGCGGCGTCCGCGAAGTCGCGGGCGCTCGGGTAGCGCGCGGCCTGGTCCTTGGCCATGCCGCAACCGATGACCGCGTCCAACGCCGCGGGCACCGACGGATTCACCGAGGCGGCCCGGGGCGGTGTTGCCCTCAGGTGGTCGTGCATCTGGCGGGGTGGGTCGGTGTCGCCGTACGGGCGACGGCCGGTCAAGCATTCGTACAGCACGCAGGCCAGCGAGTAGATGTCGGAGCGCGCGTCGACCGTCCCGTTGAACCGCTCCGGCGCCATGTAGGGCCAGCTGCCGATCGCCATACCCGTCGCGGTGACGGCGGTCTGCCCCACGCCCTTGGCGATGCCGAAATCGATCAAGTACGCGTGCCCACCATTGTCGATCAGGATGTTGGACGGTTTGACGTCACGATGGATGAGCCCCGCCCGATGTGCGGCATCCAGTCCGGAGGCCACCTGTGTCACGAAGTCGACGGCCGCGGCCGGGGCCAGCGTGCGGACCCGGCCGAGCATTTCGGCCAGATCGATGCCGTCGATGTAATCCATCGCGATGAACAGTCGGCCGCGCTGCTCGCCGAAGCCGTGAATGCGCACGATATGGGGGTTGCGCAGGGTGGAACCGAGTCTGGCCTCCCGCTCGAACCGCCGCCGATACTCCCTGTCGCTCGCCAGGTTCTCCGACAACACCTTCAGCGCGACCTCACGCCCGCCTTCGGTGTCGCGCGCGAGCCACACTTCCCCCATCCCGCCCCGACCGAGCAAACGGTCGAGCCGGTAGTTCCCGAACTGTTCCTCCCCCATCGCTGACCTCCCGGTAACCGCGCCGCTGCGGGTGGGGCGGCAACCCGGCGACCCCGAATTGCCCGAACCTGCTCCGACCCTAGCCCCGCCACCCACCTCCGCACAGTGTGATGTCCCCTACGTAGGACTACCTCACCACCGAAGCCGCCGACACCCCTCCGAATGCGCCCTTGCGGACTACCGCCGACCGCTACTTGCCCGGTTTGCCGTGGCCTGGTTTGCCTCGGCCTGGTTTGCCGTTGCGCGGCTTGCCGTTCCCGTGATCGGGGCTGCCAGGGTTACCACTGCCGTTGTCGGTGTTGTCGGTGTCGTTGTTGCTACCGGCGTCGAAGGTGTCGCTACCGAGGGGGCTGTCGCTGTCCGGGGTGCTCTGACCGTTGCCAGAGTTTTCCGTGGCCGGTTTGTCGTTGACCGGCTGCTGCGCGTCGAGGTGGGCCTCGACTGGAATCCACTGAGCGAAGTGACCGTCGGCGACCGAGCAGGCGAGCGGGGTGCCGTCACCACCGATGGTGCTCATGTCGACCGCGGGGTTGCACGGCTGCCCGGCGGCAGGGACGAAGGCGATCGGTGGCGGTGCCGGTGCCGGTCCGACGGGGGCGTGCGGCCGCGGCACCGGACTCGCCGAGGTCGGTGTGGATGACGGTGCGGCGGAATCGGTCTCGGTGCCCGGCGGGCGCCCGAGCCACAGCGCCATCCCGACCATCGTCAGGAGGGTAGAGAGGGCCGCGGCAGCAAGACCCGTACCCAGTATCCGCCGCGGCTCGTGATCGCCCGACGGTCGCGCTACGCGCATGGACCCCACCCCGGGCAACGCATCGACCCCACCGGACGACTCCACGCCACCCGACGACCCGACTCGGCGCAGCGAGTCGGCCGCATCCGACCGCTGCGCGCATGGCATCGATCCGGCTGCCCGCACCGAATCGACCCCGTGCTGCGAACCGACCGCGCGCCACGATTCCAGCAGGTCTGATCGGGTGGCCATAGTTGCCGCGGTGATCTCGACCGTCGCAGTCTCCCGGCCCGTGACCGCGGCATACGCATCGGAGGCCATTTCCCCCGCGCTGGACCATCGCTGGTTCGGATCCTTGGACATGCCGCGGGCGACGACGGCATCCAATGCCGCGGGCACGGTGGGATTCACGGCGGAGACTCGCGGTGGATCGGTCATCAGATTGGCGCGCAATTGCTGTGTGGAATCGACGGTGCCGAAGGGCCGCTGCCCGGTCAGGCATTCGTAGAGCACGCAGGCCAGTGAGTATTGGTCGGCGCGGCCGTCACAGGTGCCGGTGAACCGCTCCGGCGCCATGTACGCGAGGGTGCCGACCACGTTGGTACTGGCCGTGATCGTGGGCTGGTCGATCCGGTGGGCGGTGCCGAAATCGATCAGATGGACGAATCCACTCGGGCTCACCATGATGTTGGACGGTTTGACGTCGCGGTGCACCAGCCCGGCCCGATGGGCGAGGTCCAACGCCGCCGCGGTCTGCGCGACGATCTCCACCGCCTCGACAGGCGACATCGGCCCGTCGCGTCGGAGCAGACCGGAGACATTGGTGCCCTCGATGAACTCCATGTCGATATACAGGCGACCGTCGAGTTCGCCGAAGGTATGGATCGGCACCAGGTGCGGACCACGAACCTGGGCGGCTAGTCGGGCCTCCCTGGTGAACCGCTGCCGGTATGTCGCGTCGACGGCATGCGCCGCGGCCAACAGCTTCAACGCGACGTCACGCTGTGTGACGCTGTCGTGCGCGAGCCAAACCTGCCCGGTGCCCCCACTGCCGAGCAACCGGTCGAGGCGGTAGTGGCCGAACCACACCTCGCCCATATCGAAACCTCTCACTAGCCTGCTCTCCAACGAACAGGTACCCGAAATCCTCACCGGCACTACCAAAATCGCGAATCCGATGCGACAGCCATCCATCATTTCGCAACCCCGCCACCATCGAGGCACGGAATTCTCCCACCAACCCGCACCGGGTCCGTCGACGTACTCGGGTCCGCAACACGACAGGTGCCACGTCGGTCCCGACAGCCCGCATCGGGTCGCACCGGCCGTCCACCGACAGACACCGGTGCAGCGGCCCGCCCGAGTGGGCACCCCGACCCATATGGAGGAGCAACAGCGCGGCGGCCGCATCGTCATCGACAGCCGCTAGCCTTGCTGGTATGAGTGACGTGCCCGAGATCCGCATCGGCACCGCGGAGCGTGAGCAGGCGATGCAACGACTCTCCGACCATTTCGCCGCCGGTCGGCTGAGCGTCGCCGAGTTCGACGAGCGCAGTGCGGTGGTCGCGGCTGCGATGACCCGCGGTGATCTGGACACGGTCTTCGTGGATCTTCCCGAGCCCGTCGCAGCTACCGCGGTGCCCGTGAAGCACCACACGGGGTTCATGGCCGAATGGCCGGAGCGAGTGATGGCGGTCATCCCGATCGTCGCTGTCATCCTGTTCTTCCTCACGCATAGTTGGCTGTGGTTTCTGGCGATTCCGCTGATGGGCGCGCTGCTGTACGGCAATCGGCACGATCGAGGGCGGGACCGGCGTCGGGACCGGCGCGCGGAGGACAAAGACTGATGGAACCGGTCGAGATCAACGCGGGCACGTGGTATCTGCGCGCACTGCGCGCCGACGAACGCATCGATGACCGGCCTGCCCTCGCCGAGGGCGGCATCGATGATCCCGACTATGTCGCACTGCGTACGACGCAGTGGGACAACGAAACCCACTATTCGTGGGCGGTCTGTGAACCGACAACCGCGGAGCTGGTCGCCGAAATCGGCGTGACCCCCGGAGCCGACGACATCGCCGACATCACCGGCTGGGCCCGGCCCGGCTACGAACCCGCGCTCGAGTCCGGCCTGACCTCCGTTCGGCGATTCGTCGAGGGTGGGCTCGGACTGCGGCTCACCACTCACTGAGGCGTGATCAGGCCGCTGCCTGAGCTACCGCATCACGCCGGTATGTCCGGTGGAGTAGCGGCCGGGTTGTGGCCAGACGGTCAACCCGTGTGCCCCTCGGCCGACCGGTATGCGGGCCAACAGGTTCCAATTGACGATATCTACGGCGTAGACCTCACCGTGGTGGCGGCCGGAGACCCAGAAGACCCGGCCGTCAGCGGAGAGATTGCCCATGTCGGGGCTACCGCCTCCTGGGATGTACCACTTGTTGACCAGCTTGTTCGCCGCGAAATCCCACACCGAGATGCTGCCCTCGTGGCGGTTGGTGATGAGCATCTGCTGGGAGTCGCGGGTGACGTAAAGGCCGTGCGCGCCCTTACCAGTGGGGATGAAGCCGGTGTTCTCGAAGCCGACGGCGTTGACGGTGTAGACACCGTTGGCGGCCATATCGGCGACGAAGAAGGTGCGTCCGTCCGGCGAGAGCTTGACGTCCTGCGGCATGCCGGACCGCCCGCCCGGCAGGTCGATCGTCTTCACCACGGTGCGTGCCGCAACGTCGAAAACCAACATGCGTCCGGCGAATTCGCAACTGGCCAGTGCGAACAGGCCGTCGGCTGTGAAGTCCATGTGATCGATGCCCGCGCAGGTGGGCACCGCCATCGAGTGCAGCTTCTGCCAGGTGTACGGATCGTAGAAATCCAGCGACTTGTCCGCCTCCGCGACGACGAGCGCGAACTGGCCGTCCGGCGTGTAATACATGTTGTAGGGGTCGCGCACCGGAATCGCCGGGCCGGGCCGGCCGGTCCTCGGATCGATGGCCATCAGGCTGCCGCCGCCGATCGGCAGGTCATTGGTGACATACAGCGTCTGCATGTCGTAGGAGGGCACCACATGCTGTGGTTCCGAGCCGCCCGACCGGAAGGTGTCGATCACCTGGAAGGTGGCCTGATCGATGACCGAGACGGTGTGGGATTGACTATTGGGCACGTACACCAGCGCCCGATGATCTGCCACCGCCGGGCTGAGCTCGCGGTTGGCGGCGTACACATCGGTCGGCGACAGCGGCGGCGGCATACCCGGTAGCAGATTCCGTCGATACGGGAGCGCCGGACTCGTAGTAGGCGTGGCAACAACCGAGCTCGGCGCTTGCGACACACCCGCCGAACCCGCGCCGCTGGAGGCGCACCCCGCCACGGCCGCTACCACGGCCAGCGAGGCGATGAATTGGTAGGGTGCCGCGGCCGGACGTCGGTCCGGTCGAGCAGCGGGTGCGCGGCTGTGGAACATGCGCTGCCGGTTCACGCGCCGCACCGTGCCAGGGGGTGGTGCAGACGAGACGACATGGGTGCGAAGCCTAGGTGGTGGGGCGCGGGTTCTTGGGTAGTCCGCGCCGAATCCATCGAACCAGGTTCAGCCATCCGGACATTCGTGACAGAACTCTTCCGGGGCCGGTCGGTGCCGCGGTCCACGGGCTCCGTCGCCGCACCGGGAAAAGGCGCGTAGCCGAATCCGTGGCGGCGCGGATTCCGCAGCAATCCGCGCCGGATCCACCGAAGCAGGTTCGGCCGGCCGGGCAGACGACCGGAACAACCGAGGCCCACCGCACCGCTCGCCACAGCGTGGACCGTCGCGCCGAACGCACTCTGCGCGACGGTCAGCCCGCAGCCGCTCCTGCCATCCGGGACCGCACCGGCGAACTACCCGAGGTCGGTGAGAACCCGATCCAGGGCGTCGACCGCCGCGTCCAATTCGGCATCGCTGACGGTGAGCGGCGGCCGGAAGCGGATGCCCCGTTCACCGGTGCCGAGGATCAGCACGTGCTCGTCCGCCCACAGCCTGGTCAGCACTTGGTCGCGCAGCTGCGCCGAAGCGACGGTGAACGCGCACATCAGACCGCGCCCACGGGGTTCGGTGATGCTCGGGTGCGCCTCGGCGAGCCCTTCCAGTCGCCGCATCAGATGCGCGCCGAGCTCTCGGGACCCCTCGATCAACTGGTCCCGCTCGAGCACCTCGAGAATCCGCCTGGTGCGCACCATATCGGTGAGGTTGCCGCCCCAGGTGGAATTGAGCCGGGAGCTGACGACGAACACATTGTCGGGCACCTCGTCGATGCGCCCACCCGCCATCACGCCGCACACCTGGGTCTTCTTCCCGAACGCGACCACGTCCGGCTCGAGCCCGAGTTGCTGGTAGGCCCAGGTGGTTCCGGTCATACCGACCCCGGTCTGCACCTCGTCGAGCACGAACAGCGCGTCGTTCTCGTGACACAACTGCTGGACGGCCTGGAGGAACTGTGGCCGCAGATGCCGGTCACCGCCCTCGCCCTGAATCGGCTCGGCGATGAAACACGCTATGTCGTGCGGATTTTCGGCGAAGGCGCGCCGCGCCTGCGCCAACGCGTTCGCCTCGGCGACGTCGATGTCGAGGTCGTCACACACATACGGCGCCTCGATGCGGGGCCAGTCGAACTTCGGGAAGCGCGCGACCTTCACCGGATCGGTGTTGGTCAGCGACATCGTGTAGCCGGTGCGGCCGTGGAACGCTCCGGTCAGGTGCAGCACCTTGGTGCCGAGTTCCGGTGCGCGGCCGTGGGATTCATTGTGCCTGCTCTTCCAGTCGAAGGCCGCCTTCAGCGCATTCTCCACGGCGAGTCCACCACCGTCGATGAAGAACAGGTGCGGTAGCCGTGGATCGCCGAGCACCCGCGCGAATGTCTCGACGAACCGCGCCATTTCGACCGTGTAGATGTCGGAGTTGCTCGGTTTGTTGAGGGCGGCTGCGGCGAGTTCGGCCCGGAAGACTTCGTCCTCGGCCAGTGCGGGATGGTTCATCCCTAGCGCGTTCGAGGCGAAGAAGCCGAACATGTCGAGGTAGGAGCTGCCGTCTCGTTCGTCGACGATTCGGCAGCCACGCGAATTACGGAGATCGAGCACCAAGTCGAACCCGTCGGCCAGGATGTGCGCCGACAAGATTTCGTGTACCCGGGTTGCGGGGGTGACCGGTGCTATGTCACCGTCCGTGCGGGTGCGGTCCAGTTCGAGGGTCACACCGGTCAGGGTACGGAAATATTTACGGAATCTCTACAACTCTTCGAACTTATTACGGCCAATTGTTATCTGTCATAGAATGTCTGCAAGATGATGGTGCTTCGAGTCCTGACGTTGGCGGTCGCTCTGATCTCCTGCAGCAACTGCTCGAGGTGCCGTGGCGAGGCCACTCGAACCAGCAACACGTAGCTCTCGTCACCGGCCACCGAATGGCATGCCTCGATACCGGGGATATGTTGCAAGACGGCAGGCGCGTCATCCGGTTGCGAGGGGTCGAGAGGAGTGATCGCGACGAATGCCGACAACAGTTGACCAAGTGCCTCGGGGTCGACGTGAGCCGTGTAGCCCCGGATCACCCCACGCGCCTCTAACCTGCGCACCCGCGATTGCACCGCGGAGACCGATAGGCTCGCCTT
The DNA here is from genome assembly GCF_040681975.1 of Nocardia sp. NPDC051463. Lineage (NCBI taxonomy): Bacteria > Bacillati > Actinomycetota > Actinomycetes > Mycobacteriales > Nocardiaceae > Nocardia > Nocardia sp. NPDC051463. The sequence continues at coordinate 142,335 of NZ_JBFBAB010000008.1, read as the reverse complement.
CTCTGCCAGGTTCGATAACGTGGCCCGACCGTCTGCCATCAATTCCCGAATCAGCAGGCGATCGATGTCATCGAGTGCGGGTCTTGCCGGTGTATCCGCCATCAGCGAAGGCTAACTCAGCAAGCGCAACTCGTGGCGGAAACCTCTACTCGTTCCCCTTCCCGTAACAGCACAGCCATTGTGCGAATGCCCAAAGCGACAGCGGAGCAATCGATGACACATACGCTCGACGATCACCTCACCATGGACCTGGCAGCCCGTGCGGCGGCGCTGCTGCGCGAGCTGGGCGCCGAGCCGCCCGCAGCCGGCGCATTGCCTGCCCGCACACCGATTACCGGCGGTCAGCTGCTGACGCTGGCCGTCGACTCCCTCGACGACGTCGATGCCGCGATCGATCGCGCCGCCCTGGCATTCCGCGGGTGGCGCACCGTCCCCGCACCCGCGCGGGCCGCGGTGGTGCGGCGGCTGGCCGAACTGCTCACTGTGCACACGTCCCAACTCGGGGAGTTGGTCACGTTGGAGGCCGGGAAGATCGGCCAGGAGGCACTCGGCGAAGTCCAGGAAATGATCGACATCTGCGAGTTCGCGATCGGACTTTCGCGGCAGCTGTACGGCAAGACCATGCCCTCGGAGCGGCCGGGGCATCGACTGCTGGAGACCTGGCATCCACTGGGTGTGGTCGGGGTGATCTCCGCGTTCAACTTCCCGGTCGCGGTGTGGGCGTGGAATACCGCCGTCGCCTTGGTCTGCGGTGACACGGTGGTGTGGAAGCCGTCGGAGACGACGCCGTTGACGGCGCTGGCCTGTCATACCCTGCTGCGCCGCGCCGCGGCCGATGTCGACATGGATCCCGAAGTGCACCAACTGATTCAGGGTGGAGCCGAGGTCGGTTCACGGCTGGTCGACGACGAGCGTGTCGCGCTGGTGAGCGCCACCGGTTCGGTGCGGATGGGGCGCATCGTCGCGCCGCGGGTGGCCGCGCGCTTCGGGCGGTGCCTGCTGGAGTTGGGCGGCAACAACGGCGCGATCGTCACGCCGTCGGCGGATCTGGAACTGGCGGCGCGCGGCATCGTGTTCGCCGCGGCGGGCACCGCAGGCCAACGCTGCACGTCGCTGCGACGGCTGATCGTGCACGCCGACGTCGTCGGCCCACTGCTCGAACGCGTGGCGGGTGCGTATCGGCAACTGCGCGTGGGCAATCCGCTCGAGGACGGGGTGCTGGTCGGCCCGCTGATCGACGGGCGGGCCTACGAGGCGATGGGTGTCGCGTTGAATCGGGCACTCGCCGACGGCGGCGAGCTGGTGTGCGGCGGAGAACGGGTGGACGGCTTCGGCGACGACGCGTTCTACGTGCGTCCGGCGATCGTGCGGATGCCCGCACAGACCGCGGTAGTGCGCGAGGAGACCTTCGCTCCGATCCTCTATGTGCTGACCTATCACGACTTCGACGCCGCGATCACCCTGCATAACGCGGTGCCGCAAGGACTTTCGTCCGCCGTATTCACCGCCGATCAACGCGAGGCCGAGCGCTTCCTCGCCGCCGACGGCTCCGACTGCGGCATCGCCAACGTCAATATCGGCACCTCCGGCGCCGAGATCGGCGGCGCCTTCGGCGGTGAGAAGCAGACCGGCGGCGGCCGCGAATCCGGTTCGGACTCCTGGAAGGCCTACATGCGCCGAGCAACCAACACCATCAACTACTCCGACCAACTCCCCCTCGCACAGGGCATCACATTCGGCTGACAGGCCTCTGACCTGGCGATTAGGTCGGACAGCCACCCCATGCGTAGTCTTAGGGCTACCCAACGCGGGGTGGAGCAGCTCGGTAGCTCGCTGGGCTCATAACCCAGAGGTCGCAGGTTCAAATCCTGTCCCCGCTACTACGAACAGCCCCGGAACGCATATTCCGGGGCTGTTCCTTTTCCCGCATCAGGGACCTCCCTAGGCCACCGATCGCCACCGGTTCGAGTCCTCGAGCCGCACGCGGATGGTGAACCACACTCACCCGACGATGGATTTCATCCAGCCGACGACGGCCGCGTGGTAGTCGGCGGTGTTCCGCGCGAGATTGACCGAATGGCCACTCCCCGGCAGCACAAAGGCCCGCAACCGCGCCGCGGGACCGAAGTACGGCGCTTCCGCGGCCAGCAGGGTCGCGGTATCGACGCACACGGAGTAATCAGGACCGCACGACAAACGGTCCTTGCTGCCGTTGACAAGCAGGACCGGCGCGCTGATGAAGCTGGACATGCCGGGGAGCGTCGAGGTCAAGCCGTCGGGATACTCGGTGAGCGAGAAGGCTTCCTTAGTCTTTTCATCAACGGCGAGCACCTCGGGATCGACATTGCCCGGCCCGAAGAAATCGCGTTCGCGGGCACCCGGCCGGGTGACCAGATAGCCCGAATCGTGTCCACGGCCAGCGAATTGAGGATCTGCCGCAGCCTGATGGTAGGTGCTGATCACGCCGAGTACTTCGGGAATGTTCAGCGCGTGCGAGTATCCGGTGAGCAGTACACCGTCGACATCGCGATAGGCGGTGGCCTCCATGACCGAGGTGCCGGAGCTCAGCGAATGACCGCCGATGACGACCTTGTCGAAGGGCTGCGCACCCGAAAGTCCACGACGTAGGCCCTGGACCAAGCCGTGTAGAGCTTCCGCGGTGGCGGTCGCGGTCAGTGAACCGCTCGGGGGCCTACTGCTCGCTCCGTTTCCGAGCCGATCGGCGACCAGGGTGGCGTAGCCGGCAGCATTCATGGCACGTCGGAAACTGTAAGTCTCTGGGGCGTAGGGAAAGTCCCAGTACGTATGGTTGTAGTTGGACCCGGCCATCAACACCATGACGGTGTCCATGGGCCCGTCCGATGGCAAGCACAACGTCGCGACCAACGTGCCTTGCGCTACCGGAAACGAGAGCTCCCGGCAGTGGTCCGGCGGCGCAGGTTGATCGGCACGAGCAACACCGGATGTGAGACACAACAGTGTCGCCGCCGCTGCGGTGGCCAGGGCCCGGACTGAGATTCGCACGCGATGCGCTCCCTCGTGACAATGCGCAAGGACCGCCGACCGACATCCTTGCTCGGCCATCCGTCAGGCACGCTATAGCCCACTCCGGGCAATAAGCAAGAGCCGCCTCGACATCATGGAAGTTGTTGGTGTCGCATCGAACACCGTTGTCACCGCATCCGAAGTTCCTACGCGCCACATTCGAATCCGGTTGGCAGACAATCCCTCAGAATGCGCTCTACGATGCACGACATGAGCGTGCGGAGGGTGCATTTCGTTGGCAGTTTTCCGGCCGAGAGCACCGACGCCGCCATGCAGGCGATGCTCGACGGCGCGGGTGCTCGACTGCTGACACTGCCGACCGGTGAGACCCGTCGCTACGAGTTCTACATCCAGCCCATCATCGAGGAGCTCGTGTCCCAAGGCGCGCTGGAAGTGAAGAAAATCGGAACCTGGCGCTCGAGTCGAGATCGGACCATCCATCGTCCTGCTCGCGGCGCCGAACTGACCGGCGACATGATGCGCCTCGGGTATCTGGACGAGGCGACAGAGGCACTTCCGATATTCGAGCGTGTACGGGCGGCCCACGGTTTGCCCGAGCTCGCACTACAGATCGGGATGCCCACCGATTTCACGATGACGTTCATAGCAATGGGCGCCTCCGGTGTCCGGACGCATCGGCGAGCGTTCAGCGACGCCACCTCGCGGGACATCGCGGCCGTCCACGAAATAGCGGGAGACGACGTCGTTGTTCAATTGGAGGCCACCGCCGAAATGGTGCTCATGGCACAGGCACAGCCGCTCCAACAGCCGATCAACGCGGCGTTGGGATTAGGTAAGGGCATCGCGGCACTGGCCACGAACGCCCCGGCGGGAACTCGATTCGGCGTGCACATGTGCCTGGGCAGCATGCGCAACAAGGCTCGCACCACGATGCGTGATGCCCGGCCATTCGTGGATCTGGCGAATTCTGTTGTCCAGCACTGGCCTTCGGGTCGACAGCTGGAGTACATTCACGGCCCGTTCGCGGCGGGAGATATACCGCCGTCTACGAAACCCGAATTCTATGCACCACTTGCGGGCTTGTCTCTTGACGTGGGCACCAGGTTCTTCGCGGGGTTGGTGCACGAAAGCCCTTCCCTCACACAGCAAATCGAAACATTGCGGATGATCGAGAAGGCATTGGGCCGTCCGGTCGACGGCGTCGCCACCGCATGCGGCCTCGGCCGCCGTCCGCGCCCGACAGCCGATGCGCTGGTGGCACGCTCCTATACGCTTGCCGCAACGCAGTAGCGGGAAGGTCGTGCGCTTTCGCTGCCGGCCTCAGCGCTTTCGTCCGACACCACCGAGGATCACCACCCGGGTGCTCGGGAGATCGTCGCCGAGCCATTCCTGGACCGGCGCCAGACCGGGTCCGACCATCTCGAGCCCATCGAGGAAGGCGGCCACCGTGGCCGGCGAGCGATAGCGGACCTGAGCTGAACTGCCGACTGTGTCACTCGATGACCGCTCGATGAAGTCCGCTTGCGTGTTGTCCGAGGCATGCGTGAAAGCCAGGTAACTTCCCGGCGCCAGTACGTCCCGCAGCACCCTGATGATCTCGGCCGGATGTTCGTCATCCATCACGTAGTGGAGCACGCCGACGATGAGAATCGCGACCGGCTGGTCGAAATCGATCGTGGCCTCGGTCCGCAACCGCTCGATGAAGTCCATCGGACGGCGAATGTCGCCCAGCATCGGGAACACACCAGGCACGCCGGCCAACAGCGCGTTGCCGTGCGCGTAGACCACCGGGTCATAGTCGATCGACACCACTCGTACCGAGGCATCCACCTGCTGGGCTACCTCGTGCACATTGGGTGAAATCGGGATTCCCGCGCCGATGTCGAGGAATTGTCGAACACCGGCCTCGGCGGCCAACCGCACGGAGTCCAGCAGGAACTGACGACAGAACCAGGCCAGCGTTCTGGTGTCCGGTGCGACGGCAAGCATGCGATGGGCGACCAACTGGTCCACCTCGTAATTGTCCTTGCCGCCCAGCATGTAGTTGTACACCCGAGCCGCATTCGGCTTGGTCGGGTCGATAACCGACGGCATTCGTTCAGCCTCCGGCACAGCACCTCCCTCGATATCCCGATGAGCGCTACACGACGCCGCCGCGGACCCTTGATGTCCGGTGAACCGACACTACCTCCGCCACATCACGAGGTGCGCCGCATCCACCGAAACCGGAAGCGATCCCGAAACAGCAAGCAGTGGTGAACATTCGAGCAAATTTCCCCACAGAATAGGAGGCTGTCCGGTGGCCCCGTGGTCGGGCATGATGGACGATTCTTCCGATGTCACATTGCAGGCACCGACCGTTCGTGAGTCGTTGGGCTGCTATCGCGTTCGCCATAGCGGCGGCATCGACCGGGTGCCCGCGGACACCACGACGGGCGGACCCTCAGCACGGGTGGGCAGACCATTGCGCGACTGTGACGCGAGAAGACTCACTCGTCTTCGGCAACTCCGAGGAGCTGTTTGCCCACCACCCCAGCGAGGACCTCGGTCGAGTAGGCCATCAGCTGGCCTGCTTCGGCATCACGCAGATGGCGTTGGATCGGAGACTGTTTGAGGTAGCCGGAGGCGCCGCCGATGCGCACGCCGAGTTGGGCGACGTCCACTGCCACCTTGTTGGCGAGATATTTGGCGCGGGCCAAGTTCGGGACGAAGGCTGGGATACCGTTGTCGGCCTCCCAGAGGGCACGGTCGTAGAGCGCGTGTGCCGCGGCGAGGCGGATCTCGACGTCGGCCACTTCGAACTGCACCCACTGCTGGTGCGACAGTGGCCTGCCCATGATCACGCGCGACTGCGCGTGCGCGATCAACGCCTCCAGCGCGGCGTCGGCGATGCCGAGGGAGATCGCGGGCAGCCCCGCCGGGATGACCGCGAAGTCACCGGGACCCGGTGCGCGGCCACGATATTCGGCGCGCAGCACGGTGTTGTCGAAGGAGAGCAGTTGGCTGCGGGTCGCGCGCAGGCCCAACGTGTCCCAGATGGGAATGACCGTCACTGTGGCGTCAGGGATTACGCCGAAGAAGGTCGGCACGTCGTCGACGCGTGCATTGACCAGCAGATAGTCGGCGATCTCGCCGCCCGAGACGAAGCGTTTGGCGCCGGTGATCGACCAGCCGCCTTCGACTGGCACGGCCTCCTGCTGCGGATTGAGGAAGCGGTTTCCGCTGGCCGGCTCCGACAACGCGTTCGCGAACCGCTTGCCTGCGAGGAATTCGTCGGCGAAGAACGAGCCCGATGATTCCCGCGTGAACTCGGCGAGCGCGACACCCGCTCCCGCGTGCATCACCCAGATCGTCGCCGTGGAAGGGTCGGCTTTGGCGAGTACGCGCACGAGCTGCCCGAAAGCCAGGTAGCTCAGGCCGAGACCGCCAGCCTGCTCGGGCAGCACCGCCCGATCGACATCGGCGTCGTGAAGTGCGTCCAGATGCTCGACGGCGATAACGGCGCGCTCGTCGTAGTCCGCTGCGGCAGCATCGAAATCGACGGCCATCTCGGTGACCCGGTCGAGGATCTTGCGCTCGACGTCGCGCAGCGGGCCTGGAAATTGCGCAGTGGTCACGAAACACTCTCCGGTAGTAAGGGTTCCGCGATCGCGCGGCGATTCGTCGATCAGGGTACGCAGCGCAAGTGCACCGGAGAACGGGAAATCGAGAAACCGCCGCCTGTCCGCCCGACCTGCCGGCACCGGCGGAGCTGAAACCGTGACGGCCCGGGCGAGGCGGCTGCACACCGCCCGGCCCGGGCCGCTACCTGCTTGCCGGGGACCGGCCGTCATCGGTCCGAGAGCAGCAGTTCGATGCCGACTACACCTGCGGCGGCTCGATGCCGAGTTCGCGCAGGCCATTGCGATACAGCTCGACGTTGGCGAGCTTGATGTCCTCATAGCCGCGAACAATGTCGGTGAGGGCGGCCGCTTCGACGGCCCGGTCGTAGCCGGCCGGGTCGAGGTCGGCGGCGAGCGTCGTCACCATCTCGGTGTAATGGGCGAGCAGAGCGCGTTCCACCCGACGGACGTGGGCGTAGCCGAAGGGATCGAACCTGGTGCCGCGCAGCCGCTTTCCTTTCGCGAGAGCACGCAGCACCAGATGGCTACGTGGGCCGAGGCCGATCTTCTTCTTGCGGCCCATGGCGCGCAGCACCGGCGGGTGCAGGCGGTAGGTGAGGTTGGCGCCTTCGGGGAGCTGGTCGGCCACAGCGTCGAGGAACGCCGGGTCGGTGAGACGGCGGGCTACCTCGTATTCATCCTTGTAGGCGGTGAATTTGTACAGGCCGCGAGCAACGTGCTCGCTGAATTCGGTGCGGTCGGTGACGCGGTGCTGCGCGTCCCAGATGTCTTGTACCGTCCGCACATAGGCACGGGCGACCCGGGCACCTTGGAAACCGATCAGCTCGACGGCGCGCAGCTCGAGCAGACGCCTGGTCTCGCCCGTCGCGGTCACGCCGTCGAAAAGGTCTGCGGGGAGGTCGATCTCGGCAGGCTTGCGCTGCTGGCGGGTGGTGGCGGCCGTGAAATCATCCGGGCGTGCCACCGCAACCCGGCCCCAGCGGAATGCCGCGATGTTGGCGGCCACGGCGACCCCGTTGATCTCGATGGCTTCCTCGATCGCGGTGGCCGGCAGGCGCAGGCCGCCGATCTGATAGGCGGCGCCGACCATCAGGAAGTTCGCGGCGGCGGTGTTGCCGAACAGCACTTCCGCGGCGGCGAGTGCGTCGAAGGAAAGCACCGAGCGCGACACCTGCTCGAGCCGCGACAGCAACGTGCCCTCGTCGGGGTAGGCGACGGACTTGTCGTAGACCATGTCGCCCGTCGGCGTCTTGCTCGTCGAAGCGACCGACAGGGTGGTCGCCTTCGAGCCGTATGCCAGGTTCTTGTTGTCCGTGGCGGCGAGCAGGTCGAAAGCCACGATGCAGTCCGCGGAACCGGGGGTCAGCCGGTTCGCGGGCTCCAGCTCACCGAACGCGAACCGCAGGTGCGACACGACAGGTCCGGCCTTCTGGCTCAGGCCGATCTGGTCCAGGCTCGCCACCTCGTAACCTGCGCGCAGCGCGGCGGTCGCGAGCACCTGGTTGACCGTGACGATGCCGGTGCCGCCGATGCCGGCCAAGAAGACATTCTGGGTCGTCGTCGGTGTCGCGTCCTGGAGTTCGGGCAGCATCGGCGGCTCGGCGCGCTCGGTCGCGGCGCGCTTCTTCGCTTTCGTCGACTCCGGGAGCTCCACGGTGACGAACGAAGGGCAGTCGCCGTCCATGCAGCTGTAATCGGTGTTGCAGGAGGTCTGATCGATCGTGGTCTTGCGGCCGAATTCGGTGTCGACCGGCTGGACCGACAGACAGTTGCTCTTGACACCGCAGTCGCCACAGCCCTCGCACACCGCCTCGTTGATGACCACCCGAGTGCGGCGAACCGGCAGGGTGCCGCGCTTGCGCTTGCGGCGCGCGTCGGCAGCGCAATGCTGGTCGTAGACGAGCACCGTGACACCGGGGACTTCCCGCAGCGTGCGCTGTGCTTCGTCGAGCCGATCGCGGTGCCACAGCAGAGTGCCCGCGGCAAGATCGCGCTTGCGGTACTTTTTCGGCTCGTCGGCACAGATGATGATCTGCCGCACGCCCTCGGTCTTGAGCTTGTGGGTCAGCATCGGCACCGCGAGGGCACCCTCCGCGTCCTGCGCACCGGTCATCGCGACGACATCGTTGTACAGCAGCTTGTAGGTGATGTTGACACCCGCGGCGATGCAGGCTTGCACGGCGAGCTGCCCGGAGTGGAAATATGTGCCGTCGCCGATGTTCTGGAACAGGTGCGGCACGTCGGTGAACGGCGCCTGGCCGATCCATTGCGCGCCTTCACCGCCCATCTGTGTCAGCCCGGTGACCTTGCTGTCGTCACGACCCGACATGGTGACCATGGTGTGGCAGCCGATGCCGCCACCGGCCAGCGAGCCCTCCGGCACCGCGGTGGATCGGTTGTGCGGGCAGCCGCTGCAGAAGTAGGCGGCCCGCTTGGCAGGCAGCACCGACAGCGACAGTGGTTGCGGCAGTGGTCGTTTCATCTCCAGCTGCCCCCGCAGCGCGCGGCGCAGTGGCGCGACGATCCGGCCAGCGGTGAGTTCTCCGTCCTGGCCGAACAGTGGCCGGTTGTCGGCATCGCGCTTGCCGATGATCTGCGGCGCCTCCGGCGTGCCGTACAGGATCTCCCGGATCTGGGTTTCGATGAAGGCGGTCTTGTCCTCGACGACCACGATGCGCGAAAGACCATCGGCGAACTGCCGGACCCGTTCGGGCGCAATCGGATACGGCATCCCGATACGCAGCAGCCGGACGCCGGCATGCTGTAGAGCCGCATCATCGACGCCGAGGTCGACGAGGGCCTGACGCACCGCGTCGAAGGTGGTTCCTGTTGCCGCAATGCCGACAGTGGCGCGGGCGGGGTTCACCTCGATGACGTCCAGCTCGTTGAGTGCGCTGTAGGCCTTGACGATTTCCCAGCGCGGACCATACAGATCCGCCTCGGCGATCACGCTGTCCGCCGGCGCCGCCATCGGCCGCTGCAGATAGGTGAACGGCCTGCCCTCCCATTCGATTTCCGGCACGGTGATGGCGATATCGCCCACCGAGCCGTCGACCGTCCACGCACCGTCGGCCACATCCGCCACGATCTTCAGCGCCACCATGCATCCCGAAGCGCGCGACAGTGCGACGCCGTGCAGACCCATGGTGACGATCTCGCGCGCATTGCGGGGGAACAGCACCGGGATGTTCAGCGCCGCCAGCGAGCGCTCGCTGACCGCGGGCACGGTCGACGACTTGGAGGCGGGGTCGTCGCCGACCAGCAGCAGCACGCCGCCGCGCGGATTCACCCCGTACATATTGGCGTGCCGCAACGCATCCGTGGCCCGGTCGAGCCCGGGCCCCTTGCCGTACCAAACCCCGACTACGCCGTCATGCGTCGCGGCGCCCGCGGGCAGATCGGCCTGACTCCCCCATACGGAGGTGGCGGCGATTTCCTCGTTCAAGCCCGGCACAAAAGAAATATCGTGCTCGGCGAGCACGTTCGGCATGCCGTTCAACATCTTGTCGACGCCGCCGAGTGGGCTGCCCTGATACCCCGAGACGAAGGTGCCGACCCGCTGCCCGGCGCGCAGATCACGCATGTGCTGTTCGACCAGCTGTCTGGCAATCGCCTGGACGCCGGTGAGGACAACGGTTCCGGCGCCGACCCGGTAGCGGTCGGCGAGGTCGTACGGGGCTGAGATCAGTTCGCGGTCAGCGAGCTCGGTCATGCAGTCCACCCATCCGCTCAGTGCCGATCAGGCACTTCGCTTCGTTGAGCACTTGGTGCCGCCATCCTGTCTTCGAAGCTCCGAACGCACAATAGCGGTAGAAAAAGTTGAGCAAAGTGCGCAATCTGACCATCAAAGAGCGGGCACGGCCTATGCAGGATGCGAGGTAAGTGTGATCGTGACCACGCTACGCACGAATCGCGGATTTTCGGCGCAGCCGCGCACAGACCCGCACTGGGCCCACCGCCGGACGCGGCGGCCGATCTCGGGGCGCAGCTGACGCTCGGCTATCTCATCGACACCACGCCGCTGATTTCGTCGGCGCCGGGCGGTCCTTTCGACAGACCATCCGGATATCAAGCGGAAATCAGCCACTGCGGCCATGGGCGAGCGCACCCCGTTCGACCTGCAGGGCGGCGAACTAGGCAACTATTCGGCATCCATGTGATCTTGACCAAGCTCAGATGAGTTAGGTTGTGAAACCGACAGTTTCAGCAGGACGATGTGGCTGTTTTCGTCGGATCGACGATAACTTTCGCATCGGATGGTGTCGCCTACGGCGGACACCGGCAGCCCACGAGCCGAAGGAGGTGCGAGAGCCTGCCGTGATCGGCTCGTTCGGTCCGGCTGCCGGTTCCCCCTTTCCGTCTGCGCAGTGAACGCAGAGGTTCACTGCGGTTTACCCGTGTAGTGCCGGTCCATCCGATGCGCTGAGGCCTGAGACGTTACTGCCGCAGGTCCGCCTCGCCGGTGGCGGCTGCCCCATCGAAGGAATGCCTTGTCCAGAGTTCCCTTCAGGATTGCGATCCTGTTGTTGAGTATCGTTTCGCTCGGCATGCTCGGCGCGCCCGTCAATGCCCAGCCGCTGTATCCCACCCCGGACCCCGATCCCTTCTACTCCGCGCCACCCGAACTCGAGACGCTGCATCCGGGTGACGTGGTCCGGACCCGCAAGATCGACACCGCGTTCTACGTCGGAACCGAAGGCTGGCAGGTCGCGTTCCGCTCCACGAACTCCCAGGGCGGCCCCGTCATGGGTGTCACCACCGTCCTGCTTCCCGTCGGCGTGAAGAACCCGCCACTGGTCTCCTACCAGGCCTTGATCAACTCCCTCGGCACCCAGTGCAACCCGTCGCGATCGCTGTTCAACGGCGAATTGCAGGACGCGGTCGGGGCCATGCTTCCCATCGGTCGCGGGTGGGCGGTCTCGCTGCCGGACTACCTCGGCCCCACCTCGGCCTACGGTGCCGCGAAGCTCAGCGGCATGATGACCCTCGACAGTGTCCGCGCGGTACAGAAGGCGACCGAACTCGGTCTGTCCACCTCGCCGGTCGCGATCGCGGGCTACTCCGGCGGCGGCATGGCCACCGCGTGGGCGGCGGCACTGCAACCCACCTACGCCCCTGACCTGAAACTCACCGCCGCGGTCGCGGGCGGCATCCCCGCCGACCTCGAAGAGATGGCGATGTCACTGGGCTTCAATCCGCACCCCGGCTTCGGCCTGGCCTTCGCCGCGGCCATGGGCCTGGAACGCGAATACCCGAACCGATTGCCGATCTCCGAGCAGCTCAACCCGAACGGCCTGTGGTTCCGGGAATTCACCCACGACGCCTGCCGCCGATTCCTGCTCTTCCACGGAGCCTTCCGTAGCGCGGAGCAGATGGCGGCGTCCAAGAGCTTGATGGACAGCCCCGAAGCGCATGAGGTTCTGCGCGAGAACAGCTTGCGCTACTTCCCCGGCGTCCCGACGGTGCCGACGTACATGTGGCAGGGCCGCTTCGACACCCTCACCTTCTTCAACCCGGTGGCCGAGGTAGCCGACCGCTACTGTCGAGCCGGAGCACCGGTCGAGTTCCGCCCCTACGACATCGCCGAACACATGACCACGGCCGTCGCCGGTTTCGTCGACGCGTGGAACTACGTGGAAGCTCGCTTCCGCGGCGACCCGGTACCCACCAGCTGCTGAGCTCTCACCACAAGGCGGCCTCGGAGATGTTCTCCGGGGCCGCTTTTCGTTGGTCGCGACGTCTCGTCCCGGTCGATGAAGCAGCTACCCCAGGCATCGCAACATTCGTCGACCGGCCTGGAGTTCCGCGTAGAGAAGACATGTCGCACAGTTTGCGCACGCTCGTGTTCGCGAGTGTCGCCGTCGCCGGGTCGTTCGCGCTCTTGCTGGGCGGTTGTTCGTCTCCCCCGACCTCCCTGACGAGCGGCGTAACAACCGCTGCGTCGTCCAGCGTCGCGCCAGCCACTGCCGCACCGACTACTACAGTGCCTGCCGCTGTGACGCCGCAGGCCGTTTCCGCAGCGCCTCGCCCAGCGGATTCGACGCCGCCGACCACGCCGCCGGCAACCACGAACTACATCCCGCCCGCCGCGATCCTGCCCGCGCCGCAGAACGATCCAGCCGGGTGTGGCCCGAATTCCTACCTCAATTCCTACGACCAGTGCGTGCACCGCCCGGAATCGGCCGCGGCCCCACCGCCGGGAGCGACGGCACGATGCAAGGACGGCACCTACAGCTTCAGCAAGAATCGCTCTGGGACCTGCTCGGGCCACGGCGGGGTCGTGACCTGGCTCTGACCGCTGCCAGGCCGCCCACCCGCGGTCCCGCACCGGCGTAGGGTGTAGCGGGTGAGTGAACGCGTCTTGATCATCGGTGCCGGTGTCGTCGGAGCCTCGGTGGCCTATCACCTTGTCCAGCTCGGGCACGATCAGGTGACAGTCGTCGACAGCCGTGCGCGTGATGTCCTGCCCGGGTCGACCGGTCTGGCTCCTGGATTCGTCGGGCAACTCAGTGCCACACCGGAATTGGTTGTCTTGGCCAAAGACAGTGTCGCGACGTACCTGGGGTTGTCACAGGCCGCGGCAACGCCGATGTTCTGGCAGGTCGGCTGCCTGGAGATCGCCACAACTCCCGAACGTCTCGAACAAGCGCACCGCGATGTCGACCATGGGCGGCAATGGGACATCGAGGCTCAGGTGATCGATGCCGCGGCGGCAGTGGCTATGGCTCCGGCACTGGTCGACGCCGACCGGGCGTTGGGCGCGCTGTACATCCCTTCGGACGGCGCGGCGGATCCCGCCCGGCTGACCCACAGCCTCATCGATGCCGCCGAACGCGGCGGTGCGCGGTTCCGCTGGAACACCCCCGTGCAGGCGTTGGCGCAGGAACGCGACCGAATCATCGGTGCGCGGACCGGAACCGATGACGAGCTGCTACCTGCCGAGCACGTCGTGCTCGCCACCGGCATGTGGGGTCCCGTCCTGGCCGGACGAGCCGGAGTACGGCTCCCCATGATCGATGTCCAGCACCCGTATCTCTTCACCGCCGAGCAGCCCGACCTCGACGACACCCCCATCGATGCGCCGATAGTCCGCTATCCGGACCACACGGTCTACACCCGTCGTCACGGCCGCCGCTACGGACTGGGCACCTATTCACACACCCCGGCCCCCTTGACACCGACGGCGTCACTCACCTCCGCTGAACAGCCGTTCCGCGACAATGACTTCGGCGATGCCCTCGCCGCGGCCACCGCCATGGTCCCCGCCTTCCGCAACGCCACCCGCGGACGCCACCTCAACGGCGTATTCGCCCTGACACCGGACGAACTCCCCCTCGTCGGCCCCGCCGCCGGAGCACCCGGCCTGTGGATCGCCGAGGCGTCCTGGGTAGCCCACGCCGCAGGCGTGGGACGCCAGCTGGCCAACATGCTCCTCGGCACCGGCGACCTCCTGGTCGACCCGGACCGCTTGTCCCCCAACCGCTTCGCCCACTGGAGCGACGAAAAGATCCGTGCCACCGCCCTGACCAATTACCAGGGCATCTACAACGCCCACTGACACCCCGCCGGACCGGACACCCGCTGGGATGCCGCACCGTCGGTCAGTCGGCGGGACAGGCGGGGTTACTCGGTGATCGAGCGGACTTGCTCCTCGTACTCGGCCCGGATCTCGTAGTCGGCGGGGTGCAGGGCGCGGTCGCCGTCGAAGAGCTTGCGCACCAAACGGACTGCGCGTTCGGGGGCGGCCGCGAGGGCGATGTCGATGGGGCCGAGGTAATGGGGGACCGCAACTTCGGCTTTGCGGGTGTGGACGGTGTGCACGATGGTGGCGGCGACGTCTTCGGGGTCGACGGTCGGCATGCCCTTGCCGAGGGTCAAACCCGACGACAGACGCGTGCGGACCGCCGAAGGCAGCACACAACTCACACTGACACCGTGCGGCGCGAACTCCAAACGCGTTGCTGCCGAGAGACCTACGGCGGCGAACTTGCTCGCGTTGTAGACGGCGAGACCGGCCACCGGGATCTTGCCCGCCAGCGAGGCCACATTGACGACGTGGCCGTGGCCGCGCTCGATCATGTCAGGGACCACGGCGCGCATGCCATTGATCAGGCCCCACACATTGATATCCATGGTGGCGCGCCCGACGGCGTCCGGTTCGTCGAGAAAAGAACCCGCAGGCATGACGCCCGCATTGTTGACCAGAATGTCGATGCGACCGAAGTCGGCGACCGCCTTGTCCCACTGGTCGCGAGCCCGCACATCGAGTTCGAAGGCGCGCGCGCCGACGGCGGCAGCGGCGGATTCGGCTGCGGCGGTGTCGACATCGGCGATCGCGATCTCGGCGCCTTCGGCGGCGAACAGCTCCGCCGCGGACCGACCGATGCCGCGGCCCGCGCCGGTGATGAGCACCCGAGCGCCTCGGATATCGATGTCGGGGTAATTCTGTCCGAGAATGCTCATGCCCACGCCTCGCTCGCCTTCGGCTCCGGCACACACAATGCCCACCGGCGCCCGATGTGTCGGCTGTGCTCGCTCATAGAAAAACTCCTTGTTCCAGTACTCGGCGGGTGCTGTGCAGGCTGTGTTCGAACGTGTCGGGACGGCGGCGGCCGTCCATGAAGTTGGGCCCCATCACCGCGAGATCGGCGGCGGTAGCATCGACGCGCAGCACCTTGGTGCCTGCCGCGCGCAGTCGGGCGACCTCGACATCGAGCTGCGCGCTCATCCGGTTCCGCAGCTGCCGCTCGAGGAAGTGGCCCGGCGTGGTCGCCGGGATCCGACCCGTCGAGGCCATCGGGGCAAGCAGCACAACCTCATCCAGCTTCTCCGGGATGAGCAGGTCTACCGAGGCTGTCGACCCGGTGCCGCCATCGATGAAGTGGCGACCCGCGATCGAGACCGGCGGGAACCAGCCCGGGACCGCCCACGACGCCCGCAGCGCCTCGCCCAGCGTCGTCTCCGGCGCGTCAGGGGCGCCGAACGCGACACGCTCGCCAGTGTCGTAATCCATGGCGACCAGCCGAGTCGCGGGGTGTGGCACCCAGGTGCGGCCCGGGTTCAACCGCTCGGCGAGTTGCTGCAACCAACCCGGGTCACCGCGGCCGACCGGCAGCAGGCCACTGCCCGCGGTGAGCAGTGCCTGCCCGGACTCGGTGCGGCGCAGGGGCAGTCGCAACGAGCCGAGCCGCGGGCGCGGCAGCGGCGGAAAGCGTCCGGGTTCGGACCGCATGTGCGCCAACAGAATCGGATTTGTCGAGGTGCCGCGTTGCATCGCGATCAGCTCGTCGACCCCGATGCCGCTGCCGAGCATGGTCACCGTCTCCGCGCCCGCGGAGGTGCCGATCAACACGTCCGCCTCGCGCGGATCCCAGCCCAGTACGTCACGGGTCGCGGCGAGCGCGGCGACGATCCAGGCGGCACCGAGCGTGCCACCGCATCCGATGGCAAGGCCACGCCGCTGTGACCCGCTTTTGTTACCCATAGTTCCGAACACTAGCAGAATCCAAATACCTTCGGTATCTGAAATCCGTCGGTACGTAGAATCATCCGCATGGCACGTCTGACCCGGTCCGAAAGCCAGGCCCGCACCCGCGCGGACCTGATCGCCACGGCACGCGACCTCTTCCTGGCCGAGGGCTACGCGAAGACCAGCCTGGAGCGGGTCGCCGAGGAAGCGGGCTATTCGAAGGGTGCGGTGTACTCGAACTTCCGCACCAAAAAGGAACTCGGCCTGGAGGTGCTCGGGCTCATCCATGCCACCAAATTCCAAGAGGTCACCGACCTGATCGCGGCGGGCAACACGTTGGACGATCAGCTGGAGCGCTTCCAGGAATGGGCCGAACGCACCCTCGGCGACGTCGGCTGGACCCTGCTGGAATTCGAGTTCGCGACGGTCGCCCGCGACGACCCCGAACTGCAGGCCGCGCTGGTGTCCAACCTCGCCATGGTGCGCGGCGCCGTCGCCGGGCAAGTGCAGAGTTTGTCCGACACGGTCGGAGTTCCCTTGCCGATGCCCGCGGAGGAAGCCGCGAGCGCGATCCTCAGCATGGGTATCGGCCTAGGCATGCAGCGCGCTATCGATCCATCGATCCCGGCCCGGCTGATCACCGATGCCGTGCGGCTGCTGGTGACCTCCGGCGGCGGGGTACCGCGTGCGTAACAACGCACGCTCACGCGGTGAAGTGCAGCGTCCACTCACCGCGGTAATGCAGCCGGGTGACGCTGCCCGGCGGAATGTCGATCCGCCAGAACGATTTCGGCGGCGCGTCCAATGCGACGAGCAAGGCCGCCCTGATCACCGCCGGATGGGTGATCGCGATGGTGGACATGCCTTCGGAGGCGATCTCGGCCATCCAATATCTGGTCCGCTCGACCACGTCCACCACGGATTCACCGCCGTGGCCGCGGAACTGCGGGTCGGTCAGCCAGGCGTACAGCTCGTCCTGGGGCACCGACATCAATTCGCCACCGCGCCACGCCCCCGCGTCGAGGTCGCGCAGCCGGGTGTCCTCCTCACCCGGCAACCCCATCAGGGCCGCGGTTTCCACGGCCCGGCGTTCGGGGCCGGTGAGGACTCGAGCGGCGGTAAGCGGCCCGCATGCGGCGATTGCCCTGCGGCCCGCCTCGGTGAGCGACTCGTCGACCGGAAAACGTGCTTTTCGCATCGCCTCGGTCATGCCATGGCTGACCAGGTCGAGTCTGAGCACCTTTTGCACGGATGGAAGCGTACGGCGCGGCGGAGGTAGCCGTTATTCGATTGCTCTGCCTTCGCTCGGACAGTTGGCAGGACGGCGACACCCGCCGGGCTACCTGCACGGCAGGATGAGTTGTCGGTGGCCGGGTGCAGACTGATGGAATGGCTCAGTTCTCCACCGCGACCCAGGAGTGGTTCGACGGGGCCTTTCCCGCGCCGACCGCCGCTCAGCTGGGCGCGTGGAAGGCCATCGCGGCAGGTGAGCACACCTTGGTGGTGGCTCCGACCGGTTCGGGAAAGACGTTGTCGGCGTTTCTGTGGGCGATCGATCAGCTCGCTAGCCGGCCGAAACCCGAAGGCAAGCCCCCTGTTCGCGGCACCTCGGTGCTCTATGTGTCACCGCTCAAAGCGCTGGCGGTCGACGTGGAACGCAACCTGCGCGCACCGCTGGTCGGTGTCACGCAGACAGCCGGACGGCTCGGCCTCGATCCACCTGCCATCACGGTCGGGGTCAGGTCGGGCGACACCAGCGCGGCAGACCGGCGGTCGATGCAGCGCACGCCGCCGGACATCCTGATCACCACACCGGAATCCTTGTTCCTCATGCTGACCTCCGCGGCCCGCGAGACCCTCAGCGATGTCCACACGGTGATCGTGGACGAGGTGCACGCCATCGCGGGCGGGAAACGCGGCGCCCATCTGGCGTTGTCGCTGGCCCGGCTGGATCTGATGACCGAGCGACCGGTGCAGCGAATCGGGCTCTCGGCCACCGTGCGGCCACCCGAGGAGGTCGGGCGGTTCTTGGTCGGCAATGCGCCGATCACCATCGTGTCGCCGCCCGCGCCGAAGACCTTCGACCTGTCGGTGCGCGTGCCGGTGGCGGACATGACCGAGCCGGGCGACTCCGATCAGCCGGGTTCCATCTGGCCACATGTGGACGAAGCGATCGTGGACCTGGTGCTCGAGCACCACTCCTGCATTGTCTTCGCGAACTCCCGGCGGCTGGCCGAACGACTTACCGCACGGCTCAACGAGACCTACGCGGCGCGCATCGGTGAGCCCGTCGACACCGAGCACAAGCCGCCCGCGCAGCTCGGGGCGTCGACGGAAGTGATCCACGGCGCCGGGCAGCTGCTCGCGCGGGCGCACCACGGTTCGGTGAGCAAGGAGCAGCGCGCACTCATCGAGGACGACCTCAAGAGCGGCCGACTGCGCTGCGTGGTGGCCACCAGCAGTCTCGAGCTCGGCATCGACATGGGCGCAGTCGATCTGGTGGTGCAAGTGGAGGCACCGCCCTCGGTGGCCAGCGGATTGCAGCGGATCGGGCGTGCCGGACATCAGGTCGGCGAGATCTCCCGCGGCGTGCTGTTCCCGAAGCATCGCACGGATGTGATCCACTGCGCGGTCGCCTCGCAGCGCATGACCGCGGGACAGATCGAGGCGATCCAGATCCCGGCGCATCCGCTGGACATACTGGCGCAGCAGACGGTCGCGGCATGCGCGCTCGAATCGATCGATGTCGACGGGTGGTTCGAAACAGTGCGCGGTACCGGCAGTTACGCCGCGCTGCCGCGCTCGGCCTATGAGTCGGTGTTGGATCTGCTGTCCGGCCGCTACCCCTCCGACGAGTTCGCCGAGCTGCGACCGCGCGTGGTGTGGGACCGGGACGCGGGCACACTGAGCGGGCGACCCGGCGCGCAACGCCTCGCGGTGACCTCCGGTGGCGCGATCCCCGACCGCGGCATGTTCGCGGTGTTCATGGTCGGCGAAAAAGCCTCGCGGGTGGGCGAACTCGACGAGGAAATGGTGTACGAATCCCGTGTCGGCGATGTCTTCGCCCTCGGTGCGACCAGCTGGCGGATCGAGGAGATCACCTTCGACCGCGTATTGGTGACGCCCGCGTTCGGGCAGCCGGGACGCCTGCCGTTCTGGCACGGCGACGGGCTCGGCCGCCCCGCGGAACTCGGTGCGGCGTTGGGCGAATTCATCCGCAAAGCCGGACAAGACTCCACCGCGGCCCTTGCGCAACGCACTGTCGCTACTGCCGACACGCCTCGAAAACGACCGTCGCGCAGTAAGACCGGTGTCTCGGCGCGGGTGTCCGGCGCGGCCGATTCGTCGCACAATGGCGCAGGCTTCGCGCAGATCATGCGGGGCGCGGGCCTCGACGACAATGCGGCGACCAACCTGCTCACCCTGCTCGAGGAGCAACGCACCGCCACCGGTCAACTGCCCACCGATCGAACGTTGATCGTGGAACGCTTCCGCGACGAGCTCGGGGACTGGCGGCTGGTGCTGCACTCGCCTTATGGGCAGCCGGTACACGCGCCATGGGCATTGGCCATCGGCGCACGGCTGCGCGAGCGATTCGGTGTCGACGCCGGCCCGACCTCGTCGGACGACGGCATCGTGGTGCGGCTGCCCGACACCACCGACGATCCTCCCGGCGCAGAGCTTTTCGTGTTCGATCCCGACGAGATCGATGAGATCGTCACCGAGCAGGTCGGCGGTTCCGCGCTGTTCGCCTCCCGCTTCCGGGAGTGCGCCGCACGAGCACTGCTGCTGCCGCGGCGCGATCCCGGCAAGCGGGCGCCGCTGTGGCAGCAGCGTCAGCGCTCGGCGCAACTGCTGGATGTGGCGCGTAAGTTCCCCGACTTTCCGATCCTGTTGGAGACGGTGCGTGAATGCCTGCGGGACGTCTACGATCTGCCGTCGCTGCGCGATCTGCTCGGTCGGGTGGCACGCCGAGAACTGCGGCTGGTGGAGGTGGAGACCGCGACACCGTCGCCGTTCGCCAACGCCCTCTTGTTCGACTACATCGGGCAGTTCATGTACGACGGCGACAGCCCGCTCGCCGAGCGCCGCGCCGCGGCTCTGTCCTTGGACTCCAGCCTGCTCGCGGAACTACTCGGCCGGGTGGAACTGCGCGAACTATTGGACGCGGCGATCATCGAGCAGACCGAGCAGGAGTTGCAACGGCTGACCCCGGAACGCCGAGCCCGCGATGCCGAAGGTTTGGCCGACCTCTTGCGCCTGCTCGGACCACTCACCGCCGACGAAGCGATCGCGCGATGCGTCCGCGCGGACGACACCGATCGGGACCGTGCGAGCAGCCCACACGCCGAGGACGCCCGATCGGAGGCCGACCCCGTCGAATGGTTCGCCGAACTGGTGAAAGCGCGTCGGGCACTGGAGGTTACCTTCGCAGGCCGCGGCTGGTGGGTGGCGGTGGAGGACGCCGCCCGGCTGCGCGACGCGCTCGGGGTGCCGCTGCCGATCGGCACGCCGGCGGCCTTCATCGAACCGGTCGCGGACCCACTCGGCGACCTGGTCGGGCGCTACGCACGCACCCACGGGCCGTTCGGCACCGAGGCAGTAGCCGCCCGATTCGGCATCGGCACCGCCGTCGCCGCCACCGCCCTGCATCGCCTCGTTGCCGAAAAGCGGGTGGCGGAAGGTGAATTCACCCCGGCGGCCAGCGGCTCGGAATGGTGCGACACCCAGGTCCTTCGCCGCTTGCGTCGCCGATCACTGGCGGCGGCACGCCACGAGGTCGAGCCGGTCGCCACCGCGGCCTTCGGGCGTTTCCTGCCGGCCTGGCAGCACATCGGCACCGGCGAACTGCGCGGCGTGGACGGCGTCGCCGGGGTGGTGGAACAGCTGGCGGGCGTGCCGATCCCCGCCTCGGCCTGGGAATCGTTGATCCTGCCCGCCCGGGTCCGCGACTACTCCCCCGCCATGCTCGACGAACTGATGGCCACCGGCGAAGTGATCTGGTCCGGCCACGGCGCCCTCACCGCCAAAGACGGCTGGATCGCCCTGCATCCGGCCGACCAAGCACCCTTCACACTGCCGCCCGCCGACGACATCGAACTGGCCGAGGTACACCTGCGCCTGCTCACCGCACTCGGTGCAGCGATCGCACCGTGGACGCCGATCGAGGCCACCACCTCGGCGGAAGCATCGGTCGCGACCGATGACACAGCCGCCGGACATCGCGCAGTGGACGACGGCAGCTCACCGACGCTGCGACTGCCGCCGATATCGCAGGGCGGCGGCGCGTATTTCTTCCGGCACCTCTCCGACTCGACCGGGCTGCTGGACGACGCGAAAGTGGCTGCCGCCCTGTGGGAGCTGGTGTGGGCCGGCGTCGTCGCGGGTGACACTTTCGCACCGGTCCGCGCACTACTGTCCGGCACCGCACGCACGACGACCGCGCACCGCATGCCACGCCGCGCGCCCCGGGGCCGCGTCTACCTGCCCCGGCCGAGCACGCCGACTCGGTCCGGGCCGCCCGCGGTCGCGGGCCGGTGGTCGCTGCTACCGGATCGGGTGGTGGACAACACCGTTCGCGCGCATGCGACGGCGGACATGTTGTTGGAGCGTTACGGTGTGCTGACTCGTGGTTCGGTCCAGAACGAAGGTGTGCCGGGCGGATTCGCGCTCATGTACCGCGTGCTCACCGAGTTCGAAGACCGTGGACGTTGTCGCCGTGGCTATTTCATCGATTCGCTGGGCGGCGCGCAGTTCTCCACCACCGATGTCGTCGACCGGCTCCGCTCGTTCGACACCGACCGTTCGAACAGCCCCGAGCAGCGGCGGCGCACCGGCTCCGCGCTCGCGCTGGCGGCGAGCGATCCCGCGAATCCCTATGGCGCGGCCCTGCCGTGGCCCAAGGGTTCGATCGACGGCGCGGGCCACCGGCCCGGCCGGAAGGCGGGCGCGATCGTCGTGCTGATCGATGGCGAGCTGACGCTCTACCTGGAACGCGGCGGCAAGACGCTACTCACCTTCACCGAGGATCCGAACGCACGCCAGGCCGCCGCCACCGCGCTGGCGGGTCTGGTCCGCGACCGCCGCGTCGACTCACTGGTGATCGACAAGGTCGATGGAGAATCTGTGCACGGCAACACCTTCGCCGGTTTCCTCACCGAGGCAGGATTCGCACAGACGCCACGCGGTCTCCGCCTGCGGAGGCAACCGTGACCCGCTATGGCGTGACCAGCTCCTCCACACCCTGCCATTGCGCGACCGACCACTTCGCGCCCCAGCGCTTCTCGACCGACCTACCCTCCGACCATGCCTGAGGGCGACACGGTTTTCCTGACCGCGAGCAGGCTACGCCTAGCGCTCGACGGAAAGACGCTGACCCGCAGCGATTTCCGTGTGCCCCGCTACGCCACCGTCGACCTGCGGGGACAACCGATCGAGAGCATCGGCAGCTACGGCAAGCACCTGTTCATCAGGACACCGGAGGTCAGCGTCCACACCCACCTGAAAATGGAGGGCGAATGGCGCACCTACTGCACCGGGGAACGCTGGACCCGGCCGCGGGTGACCGCACGCCTGGTACTCGCTACCGAGGACACCGAGGCGGTCGGCTTCGCACTCGGCACCGTCGAGGTGCTACGCCGTGCGGACGAGCACACCGTCATCGATCACCTCGGTCCCGATCTGCTCGCTGCGAACTGGGACGTCGCCGAGGCGATGCGGCGGCTGACCCAGCACCCCGCGCAACCGATCGGGCTCGCGCTGCTCGACCAGCGGAACCTGGCGGGCATCGGCAATATCTACCGCAGCGAGATCTGCTTCCTACGTCGGGTGCACCCGGCCACCACCGTCGCCGATGTCCCCGATCTGCTGGCACTGGTCAACGAGGCGCATCGGGTGCTCACCAAGGCCGCCACCGAACCGCCGTGGCGCGCGCTGGCCTATGGCCGCACCCGCCGCCCCTGCCAACGCTGCGGCACCCCGATCGTGGTCCACCTGCTCGGCGAAACCGGGCCAGGCGACCGCATCACCCAACGCGAGCGTGGTATCTACTTCTGCCCGCGCTGCCAGCCCCCACCTGCCTGACAGGTCCACCGACACCGACACGCAGAAAGCTCTGCCGCCGGCGTGATTGCCATTCCATCGCTAATACTTCTCTACCGCCGCGCGACAACATCATCGGAAGGCGTCAGCGAGCACCATGAGGACGGCAAATGATCAGTTGGCAGACCAGAAGGTCGCAGCTATTCGCGATTGCCATTCGTCTGCTCGTTGCCGTCGCGGCTATCGCCGCCATCGTAGTGTTCACCTACTGCCTAGCGCATTCGACTGCGTCGACGGGTGATTCGACCACCCCCACCCCGCGGCCTCCCTCGATCTCCACCGACGATCTCAGCGAACACCTTCCCTGATTCACTAGACCGGTCGTCATAGTTACTGCTACCGTCGGAGCATGGCACCACGCACCGGCTCGCGTCAGCGCTTCCTCGATGCCGCCGCCGACCTCTTCCAGACACAGAGCTATCACGCCACCGGCTTGAACCAGCTCGTCACCGCGGGCGGCGCCCCGAAGGGCTCGTTCTACTTCCACTTCCCCGGCGGCAAGGAACAGCTCGCGGCCGAGGCACTCACCCAGTCCGGCGACCGCCTGCGCGAAGCGGTCGACACCATCCTCGGCAGCGGCGGCGACCTGAGCACCGTCTTCGATGCCCTGACCGCGATCCTCGTCGACTCCGACTTCGAGCGCGGCTGCCCCATCGCGACCGTTGCGCTGGACGCCTCGGCCGACAGCGAACCGATCCGGCAAGCCTGTGTCGCCGGTTTCGAGTCCTGGCGCGCAACGATCGACAAGTTCCTGCGAGACAAGGGCATCGAAGCCGAAAGAGCGGCCAACCTCTCCAACGTCGCGCTCGCCATGATCGAGGGCGCCCTACTGCTCGCCAAGACCCAACGTGACCCCGCGCCTTTGCGTGCGGTCGCCGACCATCTCCGCACCACCTTCGAACGAGAGCTCTCCTGATGCGAATCCATCACCTCAACGGCGGCACCATGCGCCCATTCGGCGGCCGACTCGTCGACGGCACCGGCGGCCTACTGCGCCGTGCCGAAATGATCTGCCACTGCCTGCTGATCGAGCTCGATTCCGGGCTTGTCCTGATCGAGACAGGAATCGGCGAACAGGCGGTGCGCCACCCCAAGGAATGGCTGGGCAGCAAGTTCCTGCTCCTCACCAACCCGGTCCTCGAACTCGAGCAGACGACGGCATACCAGGTGGAAGCGCTGGGTTTCCGCCGCGAGGACGTCCGCGACATCGTGCTCACCCATCTCGATCTCGATCATGCGGGCGGCCTCGCCGACTTCCCGAACGCGCGGGTACACGTGTACGCCGAGGAACTGCACTCCCTCGAGGGCGCCTACGGCCCCAAGGAGCGCTTCCGCTACAAGGCCCCACAGTTCAGGCACGGCCCACGCTGGGAAGCGTATTCGGACTTCGGGGAAAGCTGGTTCGGATTCGACGCAGTACGACAGTTGACCGGTCTCCCTCCCGAGATCCTGCTGATCCCGCTGTCCGGCCACACCAGAGGGCATGCGGGCGTCGCGGTCGACACCGGCGACGGCTGGCTGCTCTCGGCGGGTGACTCGTATTTCCATCCCGGCACGCTGGATCTCGTTCACCCACAGCAGCCGATCGGCATTTCGATCTTCGAACGCAGCATGCAGACGCTGCCGGGTCCCCGCATCGAAAACCAGCACCGCCTGCGCGAGCTGGTGCGCGATCACGGCGATGAGGTGACCATCTTCTCCGCGCACAACGCCGCCGAATTACGCGCCCTCCAACACGTGCGGGCCTGAAGCGAAACCCTTGACGCCGCACACCCTTTCGATTAACTTACATTTTGTAAGTTAATCGAGGGAGTGCATCGTGAACGATCCGCGACGGTATGTGGTCATCGGAGGCGGGCTGGCCGGGCTCGCCTCCGCCGTCTGGCTGGCCGAGGCAGGCAAGCAGGTCACCCTGCTGGAGCGTCGAGGCAGGCTCGGCGGCCGAACCCATGCCATGAAGGTCGATGCGGTCGACGATCTCCCCGACAATGGCCAGCATGTGATCGCCAGCGGCTACGACCACCTCTTCCGGTATCTGACCAGCATCGAAACCCGCGAGTTCGTCGCCTTCCCGCACCATGCCACGTTGCGCTGGCCCGATGGTCGCCACACGACCATGGCGACGAAGGGCATCGGCGCACTGCGCACCCTGTTCGGCGCCCACCCCGACGCGAGCCTGCTCGACCGGCTGCGCGCGGCGCGCGCCACCCTGCGCCTCGGCTGGCAATGCCTGCACCAGCCTGCCGATCTCGCCGATCTCACCACCGAACAGTGGTTCCAACGGATCGGTATGCCCGCCACCGCGCGTGAAGCGCTGTGGGACTGGCTCGCGCTCGGCGTCGCGGCCGAGCCGGTCGAACAGGAATCGGCGAAAGTACTCGCCGACGTGATGGCCACCGGAATCCGGCTCGGCATCAAACATCGGCAACCTGCCACCATCGGCTATCCGACCACCGACCGGACACGCTTTTCGTCACCGGTGCCGAAAGGGTCTTCCAGCGACACGGAGTCGAAGTTCGCCGACGCGCGGTGGCCCGGCGAATCCACATCGTCGACGGTGTGGTGACCGGCGTTGGGCTGGCCGACGGCACCGTGGTGCCCGCCGACGCGGTGGTGTGCGCGGTCCCCAACTCCAACGTGGGCGGCCTGCTCGACGAATTACCGGAGCACGCCGAGATCTACGCGGCCGCAGACAAACTCGGCTACACCCCGATCGTGAGCACCAATCTCTACCTCGACCGACCATTGGGTACCACCTCGCAGTTCGAGGCGCTGATCGGCGGCACCGGCGTCATCGACGAGGTCTTCGACCGACAGCGGATGACCGGCCGCAGCACCGACAAAGCCTGGCTGTACTGCTTGACCACCAGCGGCGCCTACCAGCAGATCCACAAGACCAACGAAGCGATCGTCGCCGAGCAGATGGCGCTGCTACGCCGCTACTACCCTGCCGCCGCGGACGCGAAAGTCATTCAGGGCCATGTGGTTCGGATGCCCAAGGCCACCTTTTCCCAGGTGATCGGCACCCATGGGCTGCGGCCGGACCAGCGGACCTCGGTGCCGACACTGGTGCTCGCAGGCGACTGGACGGCCACCGACTGGTCGGCCACCATGGAAAGCGCCGTGCAGAGCGCCGCACAGGCCGTGGACCAGCTGCTTACGCTACCGTCTGTGTTGTGACCACGGAGCGCTCCACATCCGAGCACCGCGCGGCCAGGGCAAGCATCGCAGAGCCTGACACCGCGCCGAAGCGCCGCATGTCCGCGGCCGACCGGCGCACGCAGTTGCTGAATATAGCGCGCGACATCGTGGCCGCCGACGGGTTCGGCGCGGTGAGCATCGATCGTGTGGCACGCGAGGCCCGGGTGGCACGCGCTCTGGTGTATCAGCAGTTCACCGACCTGTCGGGCCTGATGGCCGCACTGCTGGACCGTGAGACGGCCGTCGCACTGGCCGGTGTCGGCAGCGTCGACTGGTCGGGCACCGACTACGACGTCGACGAGGTCGGCCGTGGCGTGCTCGCGTATCTCCACGCCGCACCGACCAGCTGGCAGATCATCTTGAGCCCGCCCGAAGGCGGTCCACCCGATCTACGGGAACGACTCGAACTCGGCCGCGCCTATGCGCGCGCGATCGGTGCGCGTCACCTGTCGCACTTCACCGGAGTCACCGTCGACCCGGACGGTGCGACCGAGCGGATCATGTTGGCAGCCTTGGAAGAACTGGCCCGGCTGCATCTGACCGACCGGGATCGGTATCCCGACGCCATGGTGCTGCGGTATCTGCGTTCGCTCGTGGCATGGGCCGCGCGCGTCGAAGCCCCCAACAAGACTCGCTGACCTGCGGTTTCGTCATCATCACGAAATCCTCACGATGCGATTGGTTTTCTTGTTCCAGCGCGGAGAACCCGCGCGGGGAACGAGAGGAAATCCAGACCATGAAGACCAAGACCGCCATTGCCGCAGGAATTTTCGCCCTCGGTGCGCTCGCCGCGGGCACCGGCGCCGCGAACGCCGAGTTCATCGGAAACTACGCGACCTATGAGGCCTGTGCGGCCGACGGCGACTCCCCCAGGACCGGCGGCACCCAGTGGCA
Source organism: Nocardia sp. NPDC051463 (assembly GCF_040681975.1). Taxonomy (NCBI): domain Bacteria; kingdom Bacillati; phylum Actinomycetota; class Actinomycetes; order Mycobacteriales; family Nocardiaceae; genus Nocardia; species Nocardia sp. NPDC051463. The sequence continues at coordinate 115,041 of NZ_JBFBAB010000008.1, read as the reverse complement.
GTGCGTCGAGGTCGCCAACGGCTGGGACCTGCACACCTTCTGATCGATCGAGTTCCGAGTACCGACCGGCCCGGAGGGGGTTGGGCCGGTCGGACTCCGGCCCGCACGCGGTGTCTGAAGTTCCGTATTCTCAGACCTCGTGCGGGTTTTGGTGGTCGAGGACGACAAGGGTCTCGGCAATGAGGTGGCGGCGGGACTACGGGCGGCGGGCTTTGCGGTGGACCTCGCGCACCACCTCGCCGACGCCGATCTCAAGATCACCGTCAACACCTACGATTGCCTCGTCGTCGACCGCGGACTGCCCGACGGCGACGGCCTGCACCTCGTCGCCGCCCGGCGGGCCGCGGGCATGCGCGTGCCGGTGCTGATACTGACCGCCCGCGACGGGCTCGCGGACCGGATCTCGGGCTTCGACAACGGCGCCGACGACTACCTGGTCAAGCCCTTCGCCCTGGCCGAACTCGCCGCTCGGGTGCGCGCCCTGTGTCGACGGCGTGAGCAGCCTGCGCCCGCACGAATCGTGCTCGGCGACATCGACATCGATCTGCCACGCCGCCGCGTGCAGCGCGCGGGCATCCTGCGCTCGCTGACCCCCAAGGAATTCGCCGTGCTCGAACTGCTCGCCACCCGCGCGGGCACCGTCGTGTCCCGCTCCGAGCTCATCGAATGCTGCTGGGACGAAATGGCCGAACCCGCGTCGAACGTGGTCGATGTGGTGGTCGCGCAATTGCGCCGCAAGCTCGGGCCGCCGTCGGTGATCGAGACCGTTCGCGGCACCGGCTTCCTGATCGGAAGTGAACCATTCGCACCATGAGTTCGCTGCCCGTACCCCTCGGCGGCCGGTCCATCGGTGCCACCGCCGACCGACCCGCGGTGGCAAGGCTGCGCCGGACCCGCTGGCAGCTGACGGCACTGATCACCGCGATCACCGCGACATCGCTGATCATCCTCGGGCTGGTCGCGGCGACGATCGACTCGCGCTCACGCGATCATGCCATCGACAATTCCCTCGACCGAGTGGTGACCGGGCTGTACCGAGCCGTCAATCTCCCTCCGGGCGAGGACATCCTCGACCTGAGCCAGATCGAGAACGACGCCCTCGCCAACGGCGAAACCGCGGTCATGATCGTCAGCTCCGACGGCGACGGCAAGTGGACGGAGAGCTACGCGCACCTGCGCACCTGGTTGCCCGCGGACAACGGTGCCGCCGCCCTGGCCGATGACGCCGTCTTCGCGGGGGAAACGGTGTTCGGCAACGGAGTTGACAATATGGGCCGACCCGTCCGTATCGCAGCGACACCGATCTCGTGGGAGGACTCCCGAATCCAGGCGGTCGTCATCGCGGGCACGAATCCTGGCCTGTGGGACCGTGATCGAGCGCTGCTGATCTGGGGACTCGTCGTCGGCGGCGCGACGCTGGTCGCGCTCTCGGCCATCGCGGGACACCTGCTCTCGGGCCGCAGCATGCGCCAGGCCTTGGTGATGGTCGAGGAACAGGAGCGGTTCCTCGGCGATGCCGCCCACGAACTGCGCACCCCACTGACCACGTTGCGGCTGGTCACCGAGCCACGCGATCGCGCGCCGCAGGACAATCAGCGCGCGCTGACCGACGCACGGGCCCTCGGGGACAGGATGGAGCGCATCGTCGCCGGTCTGCTCGCCAGGGCGCGCATGCAGGCAGGGGTCACCACGATGGAGAAGGTGCAGCTGCTGCTCGATCAGCTCACCGAATCGGTTGTCGAGGAGTTTCCGCAGGCGAACATCGTTGTCCAGGCCTATCCGACAGTGGTGGTCGGCGATCCGGACCTACTGAGCCTCGCGGTTCGCAATCTGATCGAGAATGCGATCGTGCACGGCGCGGTGAACCGTGCCGCGCCGATCGAGGTACATGTGGCAGATGGTCGCGTCAGCGTCCGCGATCACGGTGCCGGCATCAATCCGCAGTTGTCGAGTAATCCGTTCCAGCGCGGCGTGACCGCGGGACGCGGCAGCGGCATCGGCCTGGCGCTGGTGGCCTGGATCGCGGACCTGCACGGTGGCAACGCATCAATGGAACCGGCCGCGGGCGGCGGCACCATCGTCTCGATCGCCCTGCCGCCGCCGTCGCTCGGCCACTCCTGACGGCTCAGCTGTCCAGCGGTACCGGTTCCAGAATCTCCGGGCGTGGCTCGGGTGCGGCAACGCGCAGCGCGTCGGCGGAGGCGTCGTCGGGCTGGGTCTGCGAGCGGATCTCGGCCTCGACTCTGGCCTGGTAGGTCTTCACCTCGCGGTCGATGTCGTCGTCGTCCCAGCCGAGGATCGGCGCGACGAGCCCGGCCACCTGTTCGGCGCAGTTCGCGCCCCGGTGCGAATACTCGATGGAGATCCTGGTGCGCCTGGCCAGGATGTCCTCCAGGTGCAGCGCGCCCTCCGCCGCCACCGCGTAAACGGCCTCCACTTGCAGATACGACGGCGCGTCCGTAATCGGTTGCAGCAGTTCTGGTTTGCCGTCGGCCACGGCCATCACGTCGTTGATGAGCGAGCCGTAGCGGTCCAGCAGGTGCTCGATCCGGTACGGGTGCACGCCGTAGGACTCGGCCAGTTGCACCGTTTGGTTGATCAGCGCGAAATAGCCGTCGGCACCCAATAGCGGGACCTTCTCGGTGATCGAGGGCGACACCCGGGCCGGAATATCGTGCGCCGCTTCGTCGACCGCGTCGTAGGCCATCACTCGGTAGGTGGTGTACTTGCCACCCGCGATGCCGACGAGACCCGGCGCGACCCGCGCGACGGCGTGCTCACGTGAGAGTTTCGAGGTCGAATCACTTTCTCCCGCAAGCAAAGGCCGCAATCCCGCGTACACGCCATCGATGTCGGTGGGCGTGAGCGGCGTAACCAGCACCCGATTCACCCGATCGAGCAGGTAGGCGATATCCGCCTTGGTCGCCGCGGGATGGGCGAGGTCCAGATTCCAGTCGGTGTCGGTGGTTCCGATGATCCAATGCGCGCCCCACGGAATCACGAACAGCACCGAAGTCGCGGTACGCAGGATGATGGCGGCATCACTGACAATGCGGTCGCGCGGCACCACGATGTGCACGCCTTTGGAGGCGCGCACGTGGAATCGGCCGCGATTGCGCGAGAGCGCCTGCACCTCGTCGGTCCAGACACCCGTCGCGTTGATCACCACATGGCCGCGGACTTCGGCGGTGCGTCCGTCCTCGCTGTCATGGACCTTCACTCCGACGACACGGTCGGCCTCACGCAGGAACCCGACGACCTGGGTGGAAGTGCGGATCACCGCACCGTAGTGCGCGGCAGTGCGAGCGACGGTCATTGTGTGCCTGGCGTCGTCGACGACCGTGTCGTAGTAGCTGACACCGCCGATCAGCGAGTCGGGCCGCAGGCCCGGCGCCAACCGCAGCGCACCGTGCCGAGAAAGATGACGTTGTCCTGGCACGGATTTAGCGCCGCCCATAGTGTCGTAGAGCACCAGACCGGCCGCCACATACGGGCGCTCCCAGGCCCGGTGGGTCAGCGGGTAGAGGAAGCACAGCGGTTTCACCAGGTGCGGCGCCAGTGTGGACAGTGCGAGTTCGCGCTCGCGCAGCGCCTCCCGCACCAGCCCGAACTCCAACTGCTCCAGATACCGCAGGCCGCCGTGGAACATCTTCGAGGACCGACTGGAGGTACCGGAGGCGAGGTCACGCGCCTCGACCAGGGCAACACTGAGGCCGCGGGTCGCCGCGTCCAGCGCGATTCCGGCCCCGACCACTCCACCGCCCACCACGACGACGTCGAAGTGATCGTTGCCGAACCGCTCCCATGCCGCCGCGCGCTGCTGGGGGCCGAGGAACTGCGATTCCGGATTCTTGGTCATTGCTCGACTCCTCCAGACGACGACGGCGTCGGATGTAGACGACGTTGTAGGTCTTCACGGGCACACGATCGAGCTGCTCTGGGTACAGGCTATGCGAGTCGGGGGCGAATCCCCGGCGGTGGCACCGGCCGTGTCGTCGGTGAGCTACCGACCGGTAACCGAGGTCCACAGTAGTCCGGCGACACCCACCACGCGAGGTGCTGCGCACCGCGTTCGACACCCACGGTGTCGCGTCGTTCGACCCGCAGCGCGCGCCGTATTTAGTAGCCTGCACGAATGCGTCGCTATGTGGCCGCCATTGATCAAGGCACGACGTCGAGTCGGTGCATCGTGTTCGACCGGCACGGCCGCGTGGTCGGCGTCGCCCAACGGGAGCACGAGCAGATCTTCCCGCGACCGGGCTGGGTCGAGCACGATCCGGAAACCATGTGGCGCAATATCGAATTCGTCCTCGGCGAGGTCCTGCGGACCACCGGTCTCGGCGCGGACGACATCGCGGCAGTCGGCGTCACCAACCAGCGCGAAACAACGGTGGTGTGGGACCGCGCCACCGGCAAGCCGATCTACAACGCCATTGTCTGGCAGGACACCCGCACCGACCGGCTGGTGACCGAACTGGGCGGCAAGTACGGTGCGACCCGCTATCAGGACCGCACCGGCCTGCCGCTGTCCACCTACTTCGCCGGACCGAAACTGCGCTGGATCCTCGATCACGTCGAGGGCGCCGCCGCACGCGCCCAAGCGGGCGAGCTGTGTTTCGGCACCATCGACAGCTGGGTGCTGTGGAACCTCACCGGCGAGCACATCACCGACGTGACCAATGCCTCGCGCACCATGCTGATGGATCTTCGTACGCTGCACTGGGATCCACAGATCTGCGCGGAATTCGGTGTGCCGCAGGCGATGCTGCCGGAGATTCGCAGCTCGTCGGAGGTGTACGCGGAGATCACGGCGGGCCCGCTGGCCGGCATTCCGGTCGCAGGCATCCTCGGTGATCAGCAGGCGGCGACCTTCGGCCAGGCCTGCCTGGCCCCCGGCGAAGCCAAGAACACCTATGGCACGGGCAATTTCATGTTGTTGAACACCGGGACAACGCCGGTGGTCAGCAAGCATGGGCTGCTCACCACCGTCTGCTACCGGCTCGGCGAAGAACCCGCCGCATATGCACTGGAAGGCTCGATCGCGGTCACCGGCTCATTGGTGCAGTGGTTCCGGGATAACTTGGGGATCATCTCCACAGCCGAGGAGATCGAACCGCTGGCCCGCAGCGTCGACGACAACGGCGGCGCCTACATCGTGCCCGCGTTTTCCGGGCTGTTCGCGCCGCGCTGGCGGCCGGATGCGCGCGGCGTTATCGCCGGCCTCACCCGCTTCGTCAACAAAGGTCACCTGGCGCGAGCGGTACTGGAGTCCACCGCATTTCAGACCCGCGAGGTGGTGGACGCCATGCGCGCGGATGCCGAATCCGAACAGCTCGGCCTCGAACTGACAACGCTGAAGGTGGACGGCGGCATGGTCGGCAACGACCTGCTGATGCAGTTTCAATCCGACATCCTCGACGTCCCCGTCGTCCGTCCGGTGGTCAACGAAACCACTGCTCTCGGTGCGGCTTACGCCGCCGGACTCGCAGTCGGCTACTGGCCGAATACCGATGACATCCGCGCCAACTGGGCCGCCGACAAGACCTGGGAACCGGCCATGTCCGCCACGGACCGCGACCATCACCTCACAGAGTGGAACAGGGCCGTGGAACGAACCTACAACTGGGCCTCTTGATCGACCCGAACCGTCCGTGGCACAACCTATTTGCCATCAGGCACGCTGAACCTGGGCTGCACATTTCCGAATGCGATAACCGTGGGATGCACCGCACTCTGCGGTGCATCCCACCGCCGAACTCTGCGGTGATCCGCGCTGACCGTGGACTAGAACTCGGACAGCGGCAGAGCAGCGGGCCGACACGACGTCGTCACCGGCTGGCAGGGCGGCGGCGGAGGCGGAGGGGGCAGGCAGTCGGTGGTCACCGGCTGACAAGGACCCGCTGTGGCGATACTCGGCGCAAGAAAAACCATGCCGCCTGCAATCAGCGCACCCGTTATGAATTTCGCGATCATGAATTGACTCCCTCCCGTGACGTCGATACCGACGCTACGACAGCGGGTCACTCCACAGCAAGAGGGATCGATCAATGTGGCAGTCCGAAAGATTATGTGGCAGTCACTGATTCACCACAGCACGCGCCAATCGGTCGACGGCCTCGGTCAGCGTCGCGGCATCCGAGGTGGTGAAGCACATGCGCATCGAGTTGCGGTAGCCGCCCTCCACCGCAAAGGCCGAGCCAGGAACGTAGGCGACACCTTCGGCCAGTGCGCGCGGGAGGAGCGCCTGGGTATCGGTATCGTCGGTGAAATCGGCCCAGACGAACATGCCGCCGGTCGCGTCGGTGCAGACGATTCGATCGTCGAAGCGGTTACGCACGGCGTGCACCAGGGCCTTGGCCCGGGCGCCGTAGGCAGTACGGACGTTGTCGACGTGGGCGGTAAGCCAGGTCTCGTCAGCGAGTAGCTCGGCGGCGATCTGCTGGGTGAGTGCCGAACCACAGAGGTCCGCCCCCTGTTTCAGCAGTTCCACCGCGCGGCAGACCCGGTCGGGCGCAACCATCCAGCCGACGCGCAGGCTGGGCGAGAGGATCTTCGAGGCGCTGGAAAGCCGAATCACGTTGCCCGAGTAGGTGGCAACCGGTTCGGGGGCGGGACTGTCGAACCACAACTCCCCGTACGGATCGTCCTCGATCACCCAGAAACCGTGGGCATCGGCCAGCTCCGCCAGTTCGCGACGACGCTGTCGGCTCATCGTCACCCCGCCGGGGTTGTGGAAGTTGCTGACGGTGTGTACGAACGCGGGACGTTCGCCGCGCCCGAGCAGCTCCGTGAGCAGATCCACCCGCATGCCCTCGGCATCCAGCGGCACTGCGATGATCCGCGCCCCCGCTGCCCGGAACACTTGCAGCGCACCGACATACGCCGGATCCTCGACGATTACCAGAGCGCCGGGATCCAACAGGACCTCGGCAAGCAGCGACAGTGCCTGTTGCGAGCCGTGGGTGACGAACACCTCGTCGACCGGGACGACGCGGCCGAGCCGGGCCGACTCACGCTCGGCGAGTACGGCACGCAGCGGCGCCCAGCCGGACGATTCGGTGTACTGCAGGCAGCTCGCACCGCTCAGCGCGGTGTCCGCGGCGGCGGCGATCCGTTCGCGCGGCATCAGCGCGGCATCGGGCAGGCCGCCCGCCAGGCCGATCACGTCGGCCCGGGTGGTGAGCTTCAGCAGATCGCGGATCGCCGAGCTCTGCAGACTGCCGAGCTTGCCTGCGAGCGGTGGGATAGTCGTCGGCATACGCACCTCCAGGGACACCATGGATACACGACACCCGACTGTCCCAGATCCGGTACCAAAATATGAAACCGCTTCCCATATTATGGGAGAGATCAACGTTTCTGGACCGCGAGTATCAACTTTCTGCCTTCCCGGTCGACCGTGATGACCGTTTGTGGGTACACGATGGTCGTGCCGTCGACACGGAGCGCGGTCAAGTCCACATCGTAGGTGTCCGGGGCGGTCTCGGCGATCCGGACGCAGTGCGTGGTGCCCACCGGAATCTCCTCGTTGATGGCCTTCTGCAGAACTTCCGCGGGCGACAAGTACTCCGCGTCCGGCGCGAGGTAGCTGCGGGCCCGCTCCCCACTGCGCTCGACGAAGTACGCGTACTGGAAACCGAGAATCGCGCCTGGTCCGCTATTGGTATCACCGGCACCGTTGCCGACGGTCACCTTGCCGTCCTTGCTTGCCTGGCAGTTCAACGCGCCGGTCGGCGTAACAGGCGGCGCAGCGGACCCGCCGCCGTTATCGCGGTTCACCGCGATGATGGTCGTCACCAGCGCGCCCACGACCGCCGCCGCGGCGACCGAGCCGAGCGCGATCCAGCGGCCGCGCGACCCCTTCTTCTGCCGATTCGTAGTGAACACCGGGGTCGGGATGGCGCTGGGAGCCAGGCGCTTGGCAATCGGATCGTCCGACCACGACAGGCCGGGCTCGGAAGCCGGCGGTGGCGTCGGGACACCGCCGCCGTCGGCGGGCTGGTTCCACCATGTATCGCGTTCGACACCGGGCGGCGCCGCCTGGGGACCAGGGGTGAGCTCTTCGTCCGCATCGACCGGAGGCTGCGGCGCCCGCGGAACCGGTGGCGCGGGCGGCGGCGCATCGGGGAAGACCGTGGTGTCGGGCGCTCGATACTGCGCGGGTGGAGGCGGCATCGCAGGCGGTTCATCCGCCGGACGCCAGATCAGCTCGGGATGATCGGCCGCGGGCTCCGACCACTGCGGCGGTTGACCACTCGTCGGCGGACCGAAATCGTCCACGGGCGGACCGAAGTCGCCCATGGGAGGGCCGAATTCGCCGACCGGCGGCCCGAATTCCGATACCGGCGGGCCGAAGTCGCCCATCGGTGGACCGAATTCCGACCTGGGCTGGCCGGATTCTCTGCCCTTCGCATCGTCCTCGGAACCCACACCAAATCCTTTCCCCAGGACACACGTGTGGGGCGGTCGCGAACGACCGCCCCACCCGTCGAATCAGCTCGTGTCAGTACTGGAGCGAACCACCCCACTGAGTCGTGACACCAGCAATGTTGACTGTCTGCGGAAGCAGTTCACCCGGCTGCACCGGAAGCTTAACTTGTGCCGCCGCCTCGAGGGCAGCCGCGCCACCGGGCTGTGCCGCGATCCAGTGCTCGACGGCCGCCTTCGCCTTGTTCAGCTCGGTGGTGTCGAGAACAACGGTGTTCTTGTTGTCGGCCAGGCCCTCGCCACCGGTGTAGCTGGTGAGCTTGATGGTGTTGGCATCGACGTACTCGACCGAAACACCGGCCTCGCCCGCACCCGTCGGGGTGTGGTAGCCGACAGTGCCGACATAGCCCGCCGCGTTGTTGAAGTGGTGGGTGTTGGCCGCAAAGCCGGGCAGCGCGCCACCACCATCGATGTTCGCACCGAGCTCCGCGTGCGGACCGGTCATCTCGACGACCGGAGCTGCGGGCGCGGCTTGCAGACGCGGTGCCTGCCAGCGCGGCGGCTGCACCAGGGTCTGCGATTCCGGCTGTGCCGCCTCGACATTCGCCTCGCTGCCCGGCGCGGTGCCGGGGGTGCCCGGTGGGGTCGTACCCGGCTGGACCGGCTTCGCGTCGGTGCCTGCGGTATCCGGAGCGACAGCGGGCTGGGCGGGTGGCTGCTGACCGGGAACCGGCAGCGGCGCAACCCGCGGGGTGGTCACACCCGGCTGTGTCGGCGCGGCGAGCTTCGGTTCCTTCGGATTCGGCATCACCTGGTTGGGGTCCGGCGTGGTGACACCCGGCTGGCTCGGCGTCGGCTTGGACTCCGGCTTACCGGGTTCCGGCTTGTTCGGCTCCGGCTTGGTGGTTTCCGGCTGGCCCTGGTCCGAAGGCTTGGTGGTTTCCGGCTGGCCCTGGTCCGAAGGCGCGTCAGTGCCCGGCTGCGCAGGTGCAGGGGTGGTCGGTGTGGACGGCTGATCGTTGGGAACTGCCCCCGCCGGCGCCGCGAAGAGAGTGGCCACAGCGGCCGCAGTGGCCAGCGGCAACGATGTACTCGCCATCGCTCGCTGCGCCCGACTCGGCTTACGATGTTTCACTTTTCGCCAATCCCTTTCCCGGGTACGACCGAACCGGCCGCACTCAGTTGTCTCTGGTGAGACGCACGGCCGCCGAACGGCTTCAGGGCCGTTCGCCGTATCCCGGTTGGAAAGGAACTATCCCCCCACACAGAACCTCGCGACCGCCCGCCGATCGCATCTCTGCGGGAAGTGAACCACATGTAAGCCGCACTGGCAATGCAATGAAATATGCCCAACGCCAGGAACACTCATGCAGCCACGATCAGCACCCCCCACCTCGACCGACTCGAGGCCGATAACCGGTCGTCAGTCCAGGTCGTCGTGGCGCATCAGCAGGCGGGCGGCTTCGGTAACAGAGCCGGTCAGCGACGGGTACACCGAGAAGGTCTGGGCGAGGTCGTTGACGGTCAAATTGTTCTGCACCGCAAGGGCAATCGGCAGAATGAGCTCCGAAGCGATAGGGGCCACCACCACGCCGCCGATGACCACGCCGGTCGCGGGCCTGCAGAAGATCTTGACGAAACCTCGTCGCAAGCCCGACATCTTGGCGCGCGGGTTGGTGTTCAGGGGCAGCATCACCGTGCGTGCGGGCGTCTCACCATTGTCGATGGCGGTCTGGCTCACGCCGACCGTCGCGATTTCCGGGCGCGTGAACACCGCGGAAGCCACCGTCTTCAAGCGAATCGGGCTCACACCCTCACCCAGTGCGTGATACATCGCGATACGGCCCTGCATCGCGGCCACCGAGGCCAGCGGCAGCAGGCCGGTGCAGTCACCCGCGGCGTAGATGCCGGGCACCGAGGTACGTGACACCCGATCCACCCGCAGATAGCCGCGGTCGAGCTCGATGCCGACCCGCTCCAGACCGAGATCATCGGTATTGGGCGTCGAACCAACGGTCATCAGCGCATGGGTGCCGGTGACGGTCCTGCCGTCGGACAACTTGACCACAATGCCGTCGGCGGTCCGCTCCACCGCGTCGGCGCGCGCGTGCTTGACCAGTTCGACGCCACGCTCGGCGAGCGCGTCCTCCAGCACGAGGGCGGCGTCCGCGTCCTCGCCGGGCAGCACCCGGTCGCGACTGGACACCAGCTTCACATGCACACCCATTTCGGTGTATGCGGAGACGAATTCGGCGCCTGTGACACCGGAACCGACCACGACCAGGGTCTCCGGCAGCTCCTGCAGGTCATAGAGCTGACGCCAGTTCAGGATGCGCTCACCATCCGGCTCGGCGCCGGGCAACACGCGCGGGCTCGCACCGGTGGCGATCAACACCACTTCGGCCTCGACGATCCGCTCCTCACCGCTGTCGAGAATCGCGCGCACCTGGTGCGCGGCGAGACCGGTCGCGGCATCGATCAGCTGCCCGCGTCCGGCGAGCACCGTCACCCCGACGGTCTGCAGCTTCGACCGAATATCCGAAGACTGGGCGAGCGCAAGCGCTTTCACACGGGTGTTCACCTCGGGCAGCTGGATGGTCGCCTGGCTCGGATCAAGGGTGATGCCCAGGTCACGGGCGCGTCGCAGGTCGGTCCGTACGCCGGTCGAAGCGATGAAGGTCTTCGAGGGCACACAGTCCCACAGCACGCACGCGCCGCCGATGCCATCGGAATCGATCAGAGTCACCGATGCGCCGTGTTGCGCCGCCACCAGCGCCGCTTCGTAGCCGGCCGGCCCGCCACCGATGATCGCTATGCGGGTCATGGATACCTCCGCTCGAGCAGTTCGACCGGGATCTCCGGTACCTCGGACAACGTTAGCCGGGGCGGTTTGCCGCTGCTACGCGCGGTTGCGGCGGTAGTGGCGGCGCGCACAACACGGACATCTGCCGGGATGGAGTCGATGTGCGGCGGTTATTGGATACCCTTTGCTGGTGCCGATCTACGCCGCCTACGGGTCGAACATGGACTCGTCTCAGATGCTCGAGCGCTGTCCGCACTCCCCCATGTCCGGTACGGGCTGGTTGGAGGGCTGGCGTCTGACCTTCAGTGGCGACGACATCGGCTGGGAGGGGCCGCTGGCCACCGTCGTCGAAGAGCCGGGGTCCCGGGTCTTCGTCGTGCTCTACGACGTCTCACCGGAGGACGAGCAGCGACTGGACCGTTGGGAGGGCTCCGACTTCGGAATCCATCGCAAGGTCCGGCTACGCGTCTCGCCGAATCCGGGCAGTGGCGCCCAGCCGATCCTCGCGTGGCTGTACGTGCTGGACGCCTACGAGGGCGGCCTGCCCTCCGCGCGATATATCGGCGTGATCGCGGACGCGGCCGAGAAGGCAGGCGCGCCCGAGGACTACGTGCATTCCTTGCGCACCCGCAACAGCCGCAACGTCGGTCCCGGCAATTTCGGCTGACCCGACGCTGTCTGCGACAAAAGCAGCTGCGGCCGGACCCCCGGGCCCGGCCGCGGCTGTCTGCGTAATGCCCGGTCGCTCAGCCTGTGTGCAGCACGATGTTGCTCAGCACCCGGACTCCGACGGCAAGCGCCCGCTCGTCGATGTCGAACGTCGGCTGGTGCAGGTCGAGCTGTTCGCCGTGACCGGACCAGACGCCCAGCCGAGCCATCGCGCCGGGCACTTCCTCCAGGTACCAGGAGAAGTCCTCGCCGCCGCCGGACTGCATGGTGTCGGCGAGCGCGTCCGGACCGATCTCACGGATCGCGTCCTCGAACATCCGCGTCGACTGCTCGTCGTTGACCACCGGTGGCACGCCACGTTTGTAGTTCAGCTGGTACCGCACGCCGGTCGGGGCGAGCAGGCCGTCGACGATCTCGCGCACCATCGGCTCCAGCAGCGACCAGGTCGCGTGATCGCCGGTGCGTACGGTGCCGGTGAGCATGCCGGTCTGCGGAATCGCGTTGGGCGCTTTGCCCGCGCTGACCGCACCCCACACCATGACGGTGCTGGTGCGCGGATCGATGCGACGGCTCAGCAGCCCGGGCAACCCGGTGATCACGGTGCCGATCGCATAGACCAGATCGCTGGTCAGATGCGGACGCGAGGTGTGGCCGCCCGGCGAATCGAGCACCAGCTCGATCGTGTCGGCGGCCGAGGTGATCGCCCCGACGCGGATTCCGATGCGTCCGACTTCCAGCCGCGGATCACAGTGCAGCGCGAAGATCCGCTCCACACCCTCCATCGCGCCGGTAGCCACCACATCGATCGCACCGCCTGGCATGACCTCCTCGGCAGGCTGGAACACCAGCCGCACGCCACGCGGCAGATCGGCGTCCGCCAGCGCGAGCGCGGTGCCGAGCAGAATCGTGGTGTGCGCGTCGTGACCGCAGGCATGCGACACGCCCGGCACGGTAGAAGCAAAGCTGAGTCCGGTGAACTCCTGGAGCGGGAGTGCGTCCATGTCGGCGCGCAATCCGATGCGCGGCCCATCCGGTCCGATATCACAGATGAGCCCGGTGCCGCCCGGAAGCCGTCGGGGCGAAAGCCCGGCCTTCGTCAGCCACGCCGAGACAAACTCGGTGGTGGCGAACTCGGTGCGAGAAAGCTCCGGGTTGGCGTGGATATGCCTGCGCCATTGGACGAGGTCGAGTGTGTGCTCAGCCAGCCATGCCTCGACCGCTTCCTGCCCGGTTCGCACGGTGTTCGACGAGGCAGCGCTCGCCGGGCTCTCCGTGGTTGCCGGGGCCACCGCTTGCGGGCCCGATGCCGGGGCCGCCAAACGGCTGGTATTGCTCACCGAATGTCCTCCTGTCGTTGAACGAGCCGTTGCAACAACCTGTCTCTATCTACATCATCGCGAGCGACGGCAATAGCGGTACGCGCGAGCGCTAGTGCGCCGTCGGTGACCGCACGATCCGCCGAAGCGTTGATACTCGCCGCGGCGAAGCCGGGCTGATGTGTCACCGCCCCACCGGCGTCTATGCCGATGACCGGATGGATGCCCGGTATGACGTTGGTGACGTTGCCCATGTCCGTACTCCCGAGTGGTCGCTGCGCCTCGAGCTCCGGTGCGATCGGCACCCGGCCCAATTCGACGATCTGCTCGCGATAGGCAAACAGTAATCCCGGATCGGGAGTTAGCTCGGTATATGTCGGCGCAACAGTCCGGATTTCGTGCGTGCAGCCGGTCGCCAGAGCGCCCGCCTCGAAACAATCCGCTGCTCGTTGCATCAAATTGTCGAGAGATGCGGAGTCGACTGCACGTAGGTAGTACAGCAATTCCGCACGTCCGGGCACAATGTTGGGGGCTACGCCACCGTCGCTGACTATACCGTGCAGTTGCTGACCAGGCAGAAGATGTTGCCTCAGCAATCCGAGAGCTACCTGTGCGACCGTCATCGCATCACCGGCATTGCGTCCCAGTTCCGGCGCGGCGCTCGCGTGCGCCTCGCGCCCGTGGAAGGTCACCGACAGATCCGCGAGGGCCAGCGAACGCGCGCCGACGATGTCGAACGGGCCGGGGTGCACCATCATCGCCATCGCGATGTCGTCGAAGACGCCGCGTTCGAGCATCAGCACCTTGCCGCCACCGCTCTCCTCGGCGGGCGTCCCGAAGACCACGACCGTGATCCCGAGCGCATCGGCGACCTCGGCGAGACCGATCGCGGCGCCGACCGCCGACGCCGCGATGATGTTGTGTCCGCAGGCGTGTCCGATCTCCGGCAGCGCGTCGTATTCAGCGCAGATGCCGACCGTCAGCTCGCCGCTGCCGTAGGTGGCTCGGAAGGCGGTCGGCAGGTCGGCGACGCCGGTCTCGATGTCGAAGCCGCGCGCGGCAAGCGGCGCGATGGTCTTGGCGGCGCTTCTGGTCTCCTTGAACGCCAGCTCCGGTTCGGCATGGATCGCGTGCGACAGGCCGATCAGCTCGGCGGCCGCGGCCTGGATCGCGGCGTCCGCCGCCTCGGCCGCACCCATCCGCCCAGCGTGGTGGTCGCTGCGCGGTTCCGGGAGCCCGCTGCGCGGTGGTGGCATGGAACACAGTGTCGCACTGCGCCGGTTATAGGGCGCAGGCCACGTCAGTTCGACTGCTCACATCAGGGCGTGATCACGGGTTATCCGGCGGCGAATGCCAAATTCTCCGGGGTGGTCGGGGTGGCGAGGCCGGCAAGCGCCCTGGCGTGCAGTGCCCGCTTGATCACCGGCAGATTCGGTTTGCGATTGCTTGCCAATGCCGCGGCCCGCGCGACGGCCGCTCCCAGCAACGTCTCGGCGTCGGCCTTCTCATCGACGATGCCCGCGGCGATCGCCTGATCCGCCGAGTAGCGGTGGCCGGTGGTCATGGCCTGCAAGGCGACCTGGTTGGACAGCCGCTCGGTGAGCAACGCGTTCATGCCGACGGTGAACGGCATCCCGAGATGCACCTCGGGCAGGCAGTAGAAGCCGCGGTCGGCGCGCATCACGCGGAAGTCGTGTGAGGTGGCGAGCATGGCACCCGCACCGAAGGCGTGACCGTTGATCGCGGCGACTGTCGGCATCGGAAAGGCGAGCAGCCGGGTATAGAGCGAGTGCACACGGTCGAGGTAGCCGTGCATCTTGTCCAGATTGCCGAACAACCAGTCGGTGTCGAGACCGTTGCTGTAGAACTTCCCGGTCGCGGTGGTCACCAGCGCGGCAGGCCCCTCGGACGCTTCGATCTCGTCGAGCAGCCCGTGGAATTCGTCGATCCAATCAGGATGGAAGCGGTTCTCGCTATCGGTCTGCCCCTCGTTCCCGAGGTAGACCACGAACACATCTCCTTCACGTGACAGATACGCCATGCGGGCAGCGTATCGGGTCCGGAGCGCAACCCCTACTCGCGGGTAGCTTGCGTCCGGCAGCGGTGCGCGGGCACCGCCCAGCACCCAGTAGCGAGCATCACCTGCGCACCCGGCAGGCAAGCCGTACTAATGGAGCCCACGGCCCGCGCCCGGGTCCCGGAGCCGTGCTCCAACACCGCGACCCCCCCTCGCCGCCCGCACCCACGCGACGCAAGCGACGCACAAAGTCACCAGCGGCCGCACAGAAGCGCCCACCACAAAGCGAATCCCACCAACGACCGCCCACACCCGCTCCCCACAAACACCAAAGCCACCAGCCGCCACACAGAAGCGCCCACTACGAAGCGAATCCCACCAACGACCGCCCACACCCGCTCCCCACAAACACCAAAGCCACCAGCCGCCACACAGAACCACCCACCACAAAGCGAATCCCACCAACGACCGCCCACACCCGCTCCCCACAAACACCAAAGCCACCAGCCTGCCCACCAAAGGACCCACCACGGAGCGAGTCTTACGAGCGACAGTTCGCGGCCGGCTCGCGTCCGAGTGGCCGAAGCGCATGCGCCGCAGGCGCGAGTCTCGGCCGCTCGGACGCGAGCCTTGGGTGCCGCGAACACGCAGCGCCGCAGGCGCTGCCAATCCAACACAGCCGCAGGCGCGGCACATCAGATACATTGACCTTCATGCTTGCCGAACAGGCCGCCGAGGCGATCGCCGAACGTACGGGAGTCAAGCGTCACCGGGTTGCGGTGGTGCTGGGGTCGGGGTGGCAGGAGGCAGCCGCGGAAATCGGGGCGGCGACCGCGTCGGTGCCGATGCCGGAGCTGCCGGGGTTCGGGACGCCGAGTGCGCAGGGGCATGTCGGCATGGTTCATTCGGTTGCGGTCGGCGAGACGCCGGTGCTGCTGTTGATGGGCCGCCAGCATCTGTACGAGGGCTATCAACCTACCGAGGTCGTGCATCCGGTGACCGCGGCCATTGCCGCAGGCGCCGAGACGGTGGTGTTGACGAATGCGGCCGGCGGCATCCGTGACGGATTGCGCGTCGGTGAGCCCGTGCTGATCAGCGACCATCTGAATCTGACCGGTCGCACGCCGCTGACCGGTGCGACCTTCGTCGATCTTGTGGACGCCTGGGATCCCGAATTGCGTGCGCTGGCAAGGGAAATCGACCCGAGCCTGACCGAGGGTGTGTATGCGGGTCTGACCGGACCGCAGTACGAGACGCCCGCCGAGATTCGGATGCTGCGCACGATCGGCGCCGATCTGGTCGGCATGTCGACGGTGCTCGAGGCCATCGCGTGCCGTGCGCTGGGCGCACGGGTGCTGGGCATCTCACTGGTCACCAATCTGGCCGCGGGTGTCACCGGTGCGCACCTGTCGCATGCCGAGGTACTTGCCGAAGGCCATGCGGCCGCGCCACGCCTCGGCAAGCTGCTGCGTGGCGTGCTGGAGCGGCTGTAGATGCTGCGCTTCGGCACAGCCGGGCTGCGCGGGCCGTTGCGGGATGGGCCCGACGGCATGAATCCGGCGACCGTGAGCAGGGCGACGGCCGGGCTCACCGCATGGTTGCGCGATCGTTGTCTCGGTGGCGGTGCGGTGGTGGTCGGTCGCGATGCCCGTCACGGCTCGGCCGAATTCGCGATCGCGACGGCGGAAATCTTTGCCGCCGCGGGCTTTCCGGTGACGCTGCTGCCGCGCCCGCTGCCGACACCGGTCGTCGCGTACGCGGTTCGGGAGTTGGGAGCCGTTGCCGGAGTGCAGATCACCGCATCGCACAACCCGGCGACCGACAACGGCTATAAGGTGTATCTGGACGGTGGCTCGCAACTGATAGCCCCGGCCGATACCGAGATCGAACGCTGCATCGAGGCGGTCACCGAACCGATCGCCAGGACCCCGGTCACCCCCACCGATGACGATCTTGTGCGCCGATACCTCGACCGGGTGGCCCAGTTGCCGACACTGATCGGCGGTCCCGGTGAACGCTCCGATATCCGAATCGTACTGACCCCGCTGCACGGTGTCGGCGGCGATACCGCCGTGAAAGCCCTTGTGGACGCCGGATTTGGTCACGTGCACGTCGTCGGTGAGCAATTCGCGCCCGACGCAGACTTCCCCACCGTCGCGTTCCCGAACCCCGAAGAGCCGGGCGCCACCGACCTTTTGCTCGCCACCGCGGAGCGGATCGGCGCGGACATCGCCATTGCCCTCGACCCGGACGCCGACCGTTGTGCCGTCGGCATCCCCGATGGCAGCGGCGGCTGGCGCATGTTGCGTGGCGACGAAACCGGCGTGCTGCTTGGGGATTACGTGCTGCGCACCGCACCGCAGGACGCACTGGTGGCCACCACCATTGTCTCCTCGCGATTGCTGTCGAAGCTCGCCGCTGCCCGCGGCGCACGCTATGCGGAAACCCTGACCGGCTTCAAATGGTTGGCCCGCGCAGGAGACGGCCTGGTCTATGCCTACGAGGAGGCCATCGGCCATTGCGTCGACCCGGCCACGGTGCGGGACAAGGACGGCATCTCCGCGGCCGTCCTCGCCGTGGACCTGGCCGCCCGCTTGAAGGCCGTCGGCCGCACTCTGGCGGACGTACTCGATGACTACGCACTAGAGTTCGGCGTACACGCGGTGGATCAAGTGTCGCTGCGCCTGCCCGACGCGGCCGCGGCCGCCGCCGTCGTCGACCGCTTACGCGCCGCCCCACCCGGCGAGATCATCGGTGAACCAATGGAATACACCGACCTGCTACAGGTCCGCGGCCGTTTGCGCACCGACGCTCTGATCTTCGAGAGCAAGACCGCACGCATCGTCGTCCGCCCCTCCGGCACCGAGCCCAAACTCAAGTGCTACCTCGAAGTCGTCCACCCCGCTCCCACACGCCCGACCTTGCCCGCCGCCAAAACCACCGCAGCCCAACACCTCTCCGCCCTCCGAAGCTTCTGCGAACACCTCGCCCGGTAGGTTCCGCCGAGCGCAGTCAAACGGCGGCTCCAACCCACGAACCAACCAATTCGACTACCCGTGTCAGCGGAAGTTCCTGGAGCGCAACCACAGCCGGTTCTCACGCCGGAGGCCACGCCTGTCTTGAACGGGCTGCGGAAGACAAGCCGGGACAAACCCGCAGCGACTGCCGCTCCGATCACCAATAATGCCCTACAACCCCACCCCAACCAGTCCTCACGCCGAAAGCCGGTGGCCTGCTTGCGTGAGCCGCGGAAGAGAAAGCCGGGTCACGACGTGCCCAGCACTGCCCGACCACCGCGGGGACGCGAGCTCGCATAGCGAACCAGGGCACACCACCCAGCTTCGGCCGACCAATTCACGGCGCTGCGCTGGGAGGTGAACTCGGCGAACTGTTCTGCGCGCTCGACACCCAAGGGGTCAGCGCGGGCCGAATTGACGGTCGCCTGCGTCACCGAGACCGGGCACGATGTAGGCGTCGGCGTTCAGGCCCGCGTCTACGACGGCGGTGACCAGGCGGACTGGGAATCCTGAATCCTCCAGCGCAGCAACACCTTCGGGTGCGGCAACGACGCAGACCGCGGTGATGTCCGTGGCGCCGCGAGCGGCGAGCAACCCCAAGGTGTGGCACATCGAGCCGCCGGTGGCCAGCATCGGGTCGAGCACAAAGACCGGCAGCTCGGAGAGGTCCTCCGGTAACGACTCCATGTACGGGACGGGCTGGTGGGTCTGTTCGTCGCGGGCGATGCCGACGAAGCCGACCCTGGCATCCGGAATCAATTCGGCGGCCGCGTCGATCATGCCGAGGCCCGCGCGCAGGACCGGCACCAGCAGTGGCGGTTTCGCCAAACGCACGCCCTCGACCGGCGCCACCGGGGTGGCCACCTCGAAGCGGGCGACAGGGGCTTCGCGCAGCGCCTCGTAGATCAGGATTCCGGTGAGATCGCGCAGTGCGGCACGGAAGGCCGGGTTGGCCGTCCTGGCATCGCGCATCGTGGTCAGCAGGGCAGCGGCGAGTGGGTGGTCCACGGTGTGCGTGTGCATGAGTGAACGATAAGGTTGGCAACGAGTTCGACGTCGAACCTCCGGCAGGGAAATTTTTTCGATGGGGCTGGAACCGATCCGGAAGGTAGCGCGTCGAACTAGGTGGATGACGTACTCTGCCTGGGAAGAAATACAGATGGGGGAAGCACTATGCGAAAGATGTCGGCCGACACCGAGGGCATCGCAGCCTATGGTGCGTCCGCCCACACCATGGCCGCGGAGATGGCGGCGGCCAGTGCGGGCGCGGCGGGCGCCGCTCCCGCCCTACTCGGTCCCATCATGGGTTTGATCGGTGGTGATTTCATGGCTGCCTACGCCGCTACCCATGCCGGGCACGTCGCGGCGATCGGCCAACTGTCGGCCGTGCTGACGAGTGTCGGTGGGGCCGCGACCGGCGCCGCCGTCGTCCTCGACGAAACCGACCAGACCAATGCCGCCGCGATCGACAGTGCGGATTCCGGACTGGGCGCGTGACCCGATGATCGATATCAGCGCGTTGGCCAAGCCACTGCTCGACCTGCTCTCCAGTTTCGGCTCGGGAGTCCTGCCCACCGACGGTCCCTCTGGTCAGTTGCAGTCCACCTCGAGCATCATCGACCAGATCCACGCGTTCGGTCGCAACAGCATCAACAGCATGAACGAGGCGTGGGATGGCCGGGCTGCCGATTCCGCCACCGCGAAGGCGTTGCGGGTGCAGACCTCCGCCGCGACCATCTCCGATCGCGGCACCGACATGGCCGCAGTGGTCGATCAGGCTGCCGCCCAGGTCGAGACCGGGCAGAAGGAACTCAGCGCCATCGTCGAGTCGTTCGTGAACACGGCATCCGCTCTCGGTCCTACCATCGCGACGCCGGAAGGTCTCACGGTGCTCGTCGGCTCCGCGATCGACCATCTCGGCCAGGGCTTGAATGTCGTCGGGCGGGTGCGTAGCGAACTCGACACCCAGACCGCGAGCATGACCGAATTGACCCCGCCGCCGTCGACGGCGCCCGCGACGCTACCCGCCGGCCTGGCCGGCGGGGCGAGTGCGCTGGCGAGCGGTGCGAGCTCGGGAGCGCAACAGCTGCTGTCGACGCTGACCAGCGTCGGCGGGTCCGCAGGCAGCATGCTCACCAGCATGGCGACCCCGTCGATGTCCGGCTCGACACCGTCCAAATCCGGCTCGTCGCCCAGCACACCGGGTCAACAGAAGCCCAACAGTGGTTCTGCGGGCCAGACGCCCGACGGCAAGGGTGTGAAGGTCACACTGCCGGACGGCAGCGTTGTCGAGGCGCCGAACGAGCAGGCCGCGCAGGCGGTTCGCTCCGCGCTCGGTGCCGTCGGCACGCCGTACGTGTGGGGCGGCAACAGCCCGGGCGCCGGGCTCGACTGCAGCGGGCTCACCCAATACGCATACGGCGAGGCAGGCGTCGAGTTGCCCAGGCTTGCCCAAGAACAGGGCAACGGGCACATGGGGGTCTCCCCCGGTGACCTCATGCCCGGCGACCTGGCCGTGTGGGACGGCCATGTCGCCATGGTGATCGGCAACGGGCAGTTCGTCGAGGCCGGTGACCCGGTCCAGATCAGCTCGATTCGAACGGAGAACATAGGAATGGACTTCTACGGCTTCTACAGGCCGACCACATGAGCGAGCGCGGCAATGCCACAGCGCCATCGCGCATGACGAAGACGATCGCCTGCGAGGCGCCGTCATGACCGAACCGAAGCCCCCGACCATCCCGAATGTCACGGTGGCGGCAAGCACAAACCGGTCGGGCACCATCTCGGTGCGCGCCACCGATCAGGGCATGCCGGTGGAGATCAAGTTCGAGCGCAGCGAATACCGTTACGGCGCACAGACTCTGGCGGACGAAATCCTGCGGCTGACGAAGCGCTCCACCGTCGCCGCCCGCGCCCGCAGGCGCGAAGTACTCGCCGAGGCCGGCCTACCCGCCGACATTCTGGACCGGCTCAACCTGCCGACCCGCCAGGCCGCGGTGGACGAACTGGACCGGATCGATGACGCCGATACGGGACCCACGAGCTGGATGAGGCCGGTATGAGTGAGCGAAGCATCGACACCGCCACCCCCGCGATCATGACGTCGCAGCCCGTCGGTGAGGCGCAGTCATGAGCGCGGAGATGGATGCTCTCGTCGCCAACGCGACGCAGAAGTTGGAGGCGTTGGAGGCCGCGCTCTACGGCCTCAAGCAGGTGCGAGGCCGGTTCCGCACCGAGGACGGCGCGGTCAGCGCCGAGGTCGACAGCGATGGCGCGCTGGTCGCGCTGACCCTGTCGGAATCGGTCACCACGCTGCCTCCCACCGAGGTCGGCCAGCTCATTGTCTGGGCCTGTAAGCAGGCCGCGGAGGACGCCGGCACCCAGCGCTCGAAGGTCGTTGCGACACTGAACGAGTCGTTTGTCCCGGCCGCCGGAGAGGCTCCGGGAACAATTGGAGGCGGCCCGGATAGTGCCTGACGCGGAAGGTCGATAGGCTTCCGCTCATGGCTTCTGGAGACATCGTCCCGATCGAGCTCGGCCTGACCGACGGCGATCTCGTCACCCTGTGGGCACCGCGCTGGCGCGACGGTGACGACGAGTGGGAGGCGTTCCTCGGACACGAGGACTCCCTTTACGGTTTCGAAACCGTCGCGGAGCTGGCCGCCTTTATCCGGACCAACTCCGACAACGACCTCATCGACCATCCGTCGTGGAAGGTCGTCGCCGGTCTTTCCGCGGTGGAGCTGGAGCCGGAGGAGAACTTCACCTTCGATCTGGTCGCGGTGCCGGAGCTCGCCGCGGGCGATCCGGATGTCGATACCATCGCAGAGCTCGAAGACACCCTCGCCATGGTGCGCAACATCGGCGAGGTGTGCGAACTGGAGACGGTGACCAAGTTCTTCGGTTCGCACCCCGTCCTCGGCGCGCTGCCGGGCGGGGTGAGTGCTTTCGTCGGGCGCGATGGCGAAGATCTCTGGGATCAGATCGGTGCCGCCATCGCCAAGGGCTGGGACAACGTCCTCGATGCCATCGACTCCGTGGTGCAGACCCCGGATGTCGACCCCGCGGCGGTCGCCGTCGCGGAGGCGGAACTGCTCGCCGCCGAGGAGAATGTCGTCGACGCCGACGACGCGGCCGACAGCGAGGAAGAGGAAGAGTTCGAAACCGTCGATCTCGATGCAGACGACGAAGACGAAGAGGACGACGAGGAAGAAGACGATTCGTTCTGGCATGAGGTCGGCATCGACCCGGTCAAGATCATCACCGCCGACGGTAACTACTTCACACTGCGCTGTTACCTCGACGACGAGCCGATCTTCCTCGGCAAGAACGGCTCGATCACCGTCTTCGGCTCCGAGCGGGCGTTGGCGCGCTACCTGGCTGACGACCATGAGCACGATCTGTCGCGAGTGAGCACATACACCGATGTGCAGACCGCCGCCGTCGACGGCTCGCTCGAGGTCGAGGTCACCGACGAGAATGTCTACGTGCTGCCCGGCCTGGCCGACGATCTGGCCGAGGGCCCCGAGGCGGTCGACGTCGAGCAGCTCGATCTCGCGGTCGAACTGTTCACCGACGCTGCCGACTATGCCGACGACGACACCGTGGAGCAGGCGCTCGCCCAGTCCAACCCGCTCGGCTGGTACATCTCCTACCTGCTGAACCCGGACCCGAACCGGATGGCACCCAACCCACCGTTCACCGCCGAAGCACAGAGCTGGCGGGAGCTGGAGCGTAACTTCGAGAGTCGGCTCGCACCACAGTGACCGTTCGAACGCTCCGGATTCCCGCGCGATTCAACGGCCCGCCAGGCTCCGGCAACGGCGGCTACGTGGGTGGGCTACTTGCCGCACAGCGTGCGGATGCCGCGGTGACGGTGATCCTGCGCAGCCCGCCGCCGCTGGACACGGCGCTGCAGATGCGTGCCGGCCGGTTGTACGACGGCGACACCCTGCTGGCCGAATCGCGAGCGGGAGAGTTCGAACGGGACGCCCCGCAGCGCGTGTCGTTCGCCGACGCCGAGGCCGCTGCCGGCTCGTATCACAGCAACGAACTGTTCGCGCAGTGCTTCGTCTGCGGCAGCGCTCGCACCGATGGCCTGCGGATTCAGGCGGGCGTTGTCGGCAACAGCTTGGTCGCCGCACCATGGGTTCCCGACGATTCGCTGCCGCTGGAGACCGCCGTGCTGTGGGCCGCGATGGACTGCCCGGGTGGCTGGTCGCTGCCGGGGATGTTCGAGCGGCCCGCGGTGCTCGGCTCGATGACCGCCACCGTCCACGCGCTGCCGGAGGTCGGCGAGCGGTGCGTGGCCGTCGGCGAGAATCACGGCGAACAGGGCCGCAAGTCCTTCGCCTCGACGGCCGTGTACGGCGCG
Source organism: Nocardia sp. NPDC051463 (assembly GCF_040681975.1). Taxonomy (NCBI): domain Bacteria; kingdom Bacillati; phylum Actinomycetota; class Actinomycetes; order Mycobacteriales; family Nocardiaceae; genus Nocardia; species Nocardia sp. NPDC051463. The sequence goes on along the minus strand of NZ_JBFBAB010000008.1, from coordinate 91,415 downwards.
GACGATCGACTGCTCGGCCGGGCCGAGCAGATCTGGATCCGCATCAACTGAGCCGAACCGCGCGCACCGGAAGCTCGATGCGCGCGAAAGCCCTTGCCGCCGAGACTAGCCGAGCAGAACTGCGTAACCCGGCTTGATGATGTCGTCGATGATGCGCAGCCGCTCCGGGAACGGGATAAAGGCCGACTTCATGGCGTTGATGGTGAAACGCTCCAGGTCGCTCCAGCCGTAGCCGAAGGTGTCGACCAGCTTCGCCATCTCCTTGCTCATGGTGGTGTCGCTCATCAGCCGGTTGTCGGTGTTGACGGTGACGCGGAAACGCAGTCGGGCAAGCAGGTCGAAGGGGTGCTTGTCCAGCGAGGGGACCGCACCGGTCTGCACATTCGACGATGGACACAACTCGAGCGGAATCCGCATATCGCGCACATAGTTTGCGACCAGCCCGAGGCTGGCGTCCTCGATCGCGCCAGGCACGGCGATATCGTCGGTGATCCGCACGCCGTGACCGAGCCGATCACAACCACAGAAGGCGAGCGCCTCATGGATCGAGGGCAGCCCGAACGCCTCGCCCGCGTGAATAGTGAAGTGCGCACTGTTGGCGCGCATGTATTCGAAGGCATCGAGATGTCTGCTCGGCGGGAAACCCGCTTCCGCGCCCGCGATATCGAAACCACCGACGCCACGATCCCGGAAACGCACGGTGAGCTCGGCAATCTCCCGCGAACGCGCCGCGTGCCGCATCGCGGTGAGCAGGCAAATCACCACGATCGTGTGGCCCTGCGCCGCGGCCGCCGCCTCGCCCTCGCGGAAGCCGGCCAGGGTGTGCTCGACCACCTCGTCCAGGGTCAAGCCGCGCTCCAGGTGCTGTTCGGGCGCGAAGCGCACCTCGGCGTACACCACGCCGTCGGCCGCCAGGTCCTGCGCGCATTCACGAGCGACCCTACGCAAGCCTTCAGGTGTCTGCATCACCGCGACGGTATGGGCGAAGGTTTCCAGATAAAGCTCCAACGAACCGCTGTCGGCCGCGTCGCGGAACCACGCGGCCAGTGCCGTCTCGTCGGAGGCGGGTAGGTCGTCGTAACCGCAATCGGCGGCGAGCTCCAGAACCGTCGCGGGTCGCAGGCCACCGTCGAGGTGGTCGTGCAGCAGCGCTTTGGGAGCTTGGCGGATCGAGGCAAGGGTCAAAGGCATCGGTCCTGTCATGACCACACGTTAGCCGCATGTCACCGTGGCGGCAGCCCAGTTGGTGCGCGTCATCACTTGTGATTGCCCTCTCGGGCGCGCCGCCGTAGCGACGTCGACCTCATCCCGCTGTTCGAGTGGCCGTTCGCCGCCGGATGCGGTAATGGAGACCGACCTACCGACGGCGTTCGAGCCCGACCGACCGCGATGGACATCCGGTGCGCGATGGCGACGAATTCCGTTGGCAAAGAAAGGCATTCGACCGGTCCACGCGCCGACATCCGCGCATTCGGAGTCCGCCGATGATCATGGTGGCGGGGCCTCACACTCGGAGGCCGACAAGGTCGGGCGGGCAGCGAAGGTGGGAGTCCGGCAACCGCACCGCTGCGGTCATCGACGGCCTGGCGATGCCGACACGGGCGCGATCACGGGTTCTCCGTCGCGCTCGGCACCGACTACAACATCCTGATGGTCGGCGGCGACATCGGGTTCGCGATCGGTCCGGCGACCCCGGCCGGGTCACTGACCGATTCGTCCGAGAAGCAACGGTGTGTCCGACTTCGGTCCCACCCCATCGATGGTGATGGCTCCTTCCAGCGCCGCGACAGCGCCGGAGAAGGCCTCCGGGGTATCGGTATGCAGGGTGAGCACGGGTTGGCCCGCGGTGACGGGATCGCCCGGCTTGGCGTGCATCTCGATGCCCGCACCTGCTTGCACCGGGTCACCCTGTCTGGCACGACCCGCGCCGAGCCGCCACGCGGCGATACCGACACCCATCGCGTCCAGGCCCGTGAGCATGCCGTCGCGCTCGGCGCGCACGATTTCGGTGTGCTTCGCGCGAGGCAACGGCGCGTCCGGGTCACCGCCCTGCGCCTGAATCATGGCGCGCCAGCGGTCCATGGCGCGGCCGTCGGCCAGCGCCTCGGCGGGATCGACGTCGAGCCCGGCCTGCGCAACCATCTCCCGAGCCAGCGTCAGGGTCAATTCGACGACATCGGCAGGACCACCGCCCGCGAGCACCTCCACCGATTCGGCGACCTCGAGCGCATTGCCCGCCGTGCGTCCGAGCGGAGTATCCATCGCGGTCAACAGCGCGACCGTGCGTACGCCCGCGTCGGTGCCGAGTTCGACCATCGCCGTCGCCAATTCGCGTGCGCCCTCGATGGTCTTCAGGAACGCACCCGCGCCGACCTTCACATCCAGCACCAGCGCGGCGGTGCCCTCAGCGATCTTCTTGCTCATGATCGAGCTGGCGATCAGCGGAATGGATTCGACGGTCCCGGTGACATCGCGCAGCGCGTAGAGCCGTTTGTCGGCCGGAGCCAGATCGGCACCCGCCGCGCACACCACAGCGCCGATGTCGGGATCGGCCAATATCTCGCGCATCCGCGGCACTGTCACATCGGCCCGCCAGCCCGCGATGGCCTCGAGCTTGTCCAACGTTCCGCCGGTGTGGCCGAGCCCACGCCCGGACAGCTGCGGCACCGCCGCACCACAGGCCGCGACCAAGGGCGCCAGCGGCAGCGTGATCTTGTCCCCGACGCCGCCCGTCGAATGTTTGTCCACCGTTGGCCGCGGCAGATCGGTGAAGTCCATTCGACGGCCGGAGGAAATCATCGCGGCGGTCCAGCGCGCGGTCTCGCGCCGCGTCATCCCCCGCCAGACAATGGCCATCGCCAACGCCGCCATCTGCTCGTCGGCCACCGCCCCCGTGGTGAATCCGTCGACCACCCAGTCGATCTGTGCGTCAGACAGCTCCCCGCCGTCGCGCTTGGCCGTGATGATCGAAACCGCGTCCCATGCCGTCACGGCCGCCAGTCTGGCACGGGACGCGGGCGAACCCTGGTTCATGTCGGCGCCGATAGCCTCGCTGCATCATTCGTTCAAGAGGCAGGAGAGTCGATGACGTATTCGAGCGGGTCACGAAGTTGCAGGCGCAAGTCTCCGATGTCGAGGGATGCCACAGCCGAGCCGTCTACGAGCTGACCAGGAATGTCCACGCCTCGTGAACCGGTCGCTGATCGGCACACGGGTGCATCGGCTGGCCGATGGGATCAACAGTGTGGGACGAGGCATGGCGCTCACGATGGGGCGTATGGGATTCAGCTACTCGAGCCCCGGTCAGCACCATGCCCACCGAGGCCGAGCTCGACGCATCGTTCGAAGCAGACTGCTGACAATCGACCGCCTGGAGGTCGTCACAGCTGCCCGGCGTCCAGGTCATCGGGACCGAAAGCGTCGGGCAGCAGGGTGCGCAGCCGAACAGGTCCGGACTTGTGGTCGATCAGGAGATCGGCGCCGCCGTGCTCGTAGAGCAACTGTCGGCACCGCCCACAGGGCATCAGGATTTCGCCGCGAGAATCGGCCACAGAGATGGCTATCAAGCGGCCCCCACCGCCCGAAAATAAGTTACCGATGAGTACGCATTCGGCACACAGGCCCAGGCCATATGAGACATTTTCCACATTGCATCCGCTTACAATTCGACCGTCGACACTGAGTGCCGCCGCGCCGACCGGGAACCGCGAGTACGGCGCATAGGCATTATGCAGAACTTGAATTGCACTGTCGCGCAATGTATTCCAGTCGACTTCCGGCATCGACGACCTCCTGTTAATCAGCCCGAATCAGGCCGCGCGAGGGCTGCCGCGCAACCCTTCACGCATCAAGAAAGGCAAACCTAACTCGCTGGAATGTCGCGCAACGCACGGCACGCCGAATTAGTTCCGGCATTGCGAGGGGATTAGAGTCCACAACAGATCGGTTCAGGTTCCCGGCGGCGGGCCCCGCGTTAGCTCTTTGGCACAGCAAAACGCAGCCACCTGGGCATTCGCCCCTTTTGCACTGCCGGCGTCGGATCTGTAACCGGGTCCATCAACGACGTTGGAGGCGACCGCACTCTATGACCACGATAGAAGCTCCGGCACAGCCGAAGCGGAAGACGCTGTACCGAGGCGACCCCGGAATGTGGTCCTGGGCACTGCACCGGATCACCGGTGTCACCATCTTCTTCTTCCTCTTCGTGCACGTCTTGGACACCGCACTGGTTCGGGTCAGCCCCGATACCTACAACGAGGCGATCGAGATCTACAAGAACCCGATCGTCGCGCTGATGGAGATGGGTCTTGTCGTGTGCGTGCTGTTCCACGCACTCAACGGCGTCCGCGTGATCCTGGTCGACTTCTGGTCCAAGGGACCGAAGTACCAGCGTCTGATGCTCTGGATCATCCTCGCGGTCTGGTTCCTGCTGGCGGTACCCGCGATCGGGCGTCAGTTCTTCTACCTGTTCACGGAGCACTGATCACAATGAGCGCACCCGTTATCGGTAAGTCCTATGACCGGCCTGCGAGCCTGGACCTGCCGCGGTCCCCGCGGTCGCGGTCCAACGGCAACTTCGAGAAGTACGCGTGGCTGTTCATGCGGTTCTCCGGCCTGCTGCTGATCGTGCTCGTGCTCGGCCACATGGCGATCATGCTGCTGCTCGACGGCGGCGTGAAGCGACTGAACTTCGCCTTCGTGGCCGGTCGCTGGTCCAGCCCGTTCTGGCAGTTCTGGGACCTCACCATGCTGTGGCTGGCTCAACTGCACGGCGGCAACGGCCTGCGCACGGTGATCGCGGACTACTCCCGCAAGGACTCGACCCGGTTCTGGCTGAACACCGCGCTGGCCATCTCCATGGTCCTCGTGGTTGGCGTCGGCACCTACGTCATCTTCACCTTCGACCCCAACATCAGTTAGGAACAGGCCACCTCCGATGAGTGAGCGCAGCGAACGAATCATCGACACGGCGTGTTTCACACATGCCGGAACCGAGCGCAGCGAGGTGCGGGCATGAGTGAAACGCGGATTCAGGAGCATCGCTACGACGTCGTGATCGTCGGTGCCGGTGGCGCCGGCATGCGCGCGGCGATCGAGGCCGGGCCCCGGGCGCGCACCGCCGTGCTGACCAAGCTGTACCCGACCCGCAGCCACACGGGCGCCGCACAGGGTGGCATGTGCGCCGCACTGGCCAACGTCGAAGAAGACAACTGGGAATGGCACACCTTCGACACCGTCAAAGGTGGTGACTACCTGGTCGACCAGGACGCTGCGGAGATCATGGCCAAGGAGGCCATCGACGCGGTGATGGACCTGGAAAAGATGGGTCTGCCGTTCAACCGCACGCCCGAGGGCAAGATCGACCAGCGCCGCTTCGGCGGACACACCCGCGATCACGGCAAGGCCCCGGTCCGCCGGGCGTGCTACGCCGCCGACCGCACCGGTCACATGATCCTGCAGACCCTGTACCAGAACTGCGTCAAGCACGACGTGGAGTTCTACAACGAGTTCTACGTGCTCGATCTGGTGCTGACCGAGTCCGACCGTGGCCCCATCGCGACCGGCGTCGTCGCCTACGAGCTGGCCACCGGCGACATCCACGTCTTCCACGCGAAGTCGATCGTGTTCGCCACCGGCGGTTCGGGCCGGATGTACAAGACCACCTCGAACGCGCACACGCTGACCGGTGACGGCATGGCGATCGTGTTCCGCAAGGGACTGCCGCTGGAGGACATGGAGTTCCACCAGTTCCATCCGACAGGTCTGGCCGGACTCGGCATCCTCATCTCCGAAGCCGTCCGCGGTGAGGGCGGCATCCTGCGCAATGCCAGCGGTGAGCGCTTCATGGAGCGCTACGCCCCCACCATCAAGGACCTCGCGCCGCGTGACATCGTCGCCCGCTCGATGGTGCTCGAGGTGCTCGAGGGCCGCGGCGCGGGACCGAACAAGGATTACGTCTACATCGATGTGACCCACCTCGGCGAGGACGTGCTCGAGGAGAAGCTGCCCGACATCACCGAGTTCGCCCGCACCTATCTGGGCGTGGACCCGGTGACCGAGCTGGTGCCGGTCATGCCGACCTGTCACTACGTGATGGGTGGCATCCCGACCAAGATCCGCGGCGAGGTGCTGCGCAACAATACCGACGTGGTGCCGGGCCTCTACGCGGCGGGCGAGTGCGCGTGCGTCTCGGTGCACGGCTCCAACCGTCTCGGCACCAATTCGCTACTGGACATCAATGTGTTCGGCCGCCGCGCGGGCATCGCCGCCGCGGAGCACGCGCAGCGCTCCGAGTTCGTGGACATGCCGGAGAACCCGGCGCAGATGGTGCAGGACTGGCTCGCGTTGATCCTGTCCGACCACGGCAACGAGCGTGTCGCCGACATCCGCACCGAACTGCAGTACACGATGGACATGAATGCCGCCGTGTTCCGCACCGAGGACACCCTCAAGCAGGCACTCACCGATATCCACGCACTCAAGGATCGCTACAAGCGGATCACGGTGCAGGACAAGGGCAAGCGCTACAACAGCGACCTGCTCGAGGCCGTCGAGCTGGGCTTCCTGCTCGAGCTGGCCGAGGTGACCGTGGTCGGTGCGCTCAACCGCAAGGAATCGCGCGGCGGCCACGCCCGCGAGGACTACCCGGACCGCGACGACGTGAACTTCATGCGGCACACGATGGCCTACAAGGAGGGCGCGGAGCTCATTTCCGATATCCGCCTCGACTTCAAGCCGGTAGTGCAGACCCGCTACGAGCCGATGGAGCGTAAGTACTGATGACTGCTGTAGCCGAAGCACCCTCATCACAGAAGCCCGCGCCGATCCCCGAGGGGTCGGTCATGGTCACCGTCAAGGTTGCCAGGTTCAACCCGGAGGACGACAAGGGCGCGCACTGGGAGTCGTTCCAGGTGCCGGTCCTCTCGACCGACCGCTTCCTGAACGTGCTGATCTACATCAAGTCCTACCTGGACGGCACGCTCACCTTCCGGCGCTCCTGTGCGCACGGTGTGTGTGGCTCCGACGCCATGCGGATCAACGGTGTGAACCGGCTGGCCTGCAAGGTGCTGATGAAGGACATGCTGCCCAAGGACGGCAAGTCCATCACCCTCACCGTCGAGCCCATCCGCGGCCTGCCCGTGGAGAAGGACCTCGTGGTGAACATGGAGCCGTTCTTCGACGCGTTCCGCGCGGTGAAGCCCTACCTGATCACCACGGGTAACGAGCCGACCCGCGAGCGCATCCAGAGCCAGGCCGACCGCGCCAGGTTCGACGACACCACCAAGTGCATCCTCTGCGCCTGCTGCACCACCTCCTGCCCCGTGTACTGGAGCGACGGCAGCTACTTCGGCCCGGCCGCGATCGTGAACGCCCACCGCTTCATCTTCGACAGCCGCGACGAAGCCGCGCGCGAGCGCCTCGACATCCTCAACGACGTCGAAGGCGTCTGGCGCTGCCGCACCACCTTCAACTGCACCGACGCCTGCCCCCGCGGCATCGAGGTCACCAAGGCCATCCAGGAAGTCAAGCGCGCACTGCTCTTCGCCCGCTGACCTACCCGGCCCGGTCAACGAAGGCCGCCTTCATCGAAAGATGAAGGCGGCCTTGGTCTATCCGGTCAGCGGGCCGCTTTGGTCACCGACCGCTCAATCGCCTCGAAGATGTCCGCATCCGTTTCCCGTTGCCACTCCGGCAACTGCTCCCAGTCCGCGACATAGGCAGGCTTCGGGTCCGGAATGTGCTTATAGATCTGACCGATCCAGCACACTGCAAGCCATCTGCCCTTCTGCTCTCGGCTCAGCTTGCTCGTATTGCCGCTGCTTGACTCGACAAACTCGGCCACCTGGTCGTAAACGGCAGCGGCACTGACCTGTTCCCACTCCGGTATGTCATCCCATGGCGCGACGTACGCGGGTTTCGGCTCGCCTGGGTAGTGAGAATTCACCCCGTCGATCCATGCCTGCCGAAAGATGCGTCCACGATCAGATTGCTGCACAGCTCTCCTCAGGTTGTTTGATCAGCGTGATTCGTCGCCAGTGTGGCAATTTGATCATCGAGATGCCGCACGTGCCGGTCGCCGCAAAGTGGACCGAGTTGGCGACGCAGCCCTTCCAACCTCCGACCGACATACCCAGAGCGGGTTTGTCGCGCGATGTCGAGTGCAGCATCGCCATACATCACCACTTGAATCGGATCACGATTCAAGGCACCGACAGCAGCCAGGTCGACAAGTACGCTTGCCCGGCGGCGGGACGAGTGCTGCTCATCCAGAACGCCGGTCAGTACCTGTTCAGCTTGCCATGCTTGTCCGAGTTGGACGAGGCAGGTAGCCCGATCCTCTGCGAGACGTGACCCATCGAACCTCAACCACCCGTTGGAATTCAGATGGCTCATCGATAGAACGCCCTGAGCGGAGTCAGCAGCACGCTCCCACCCGTCGCCTTCACCGAGCCCGGCCAGTGCCTGCGCGTGTACCGCATCCACCCAATAGCGTGTGGCCAGAACACCATCACCGCGATCAGCAAGTTTCCGCGCCGCCACAAGCAGTGGAACCGCTGCCGGGGAGTGATCGTCGTGAATGCTGACATACGCATGTCGTGTCAAGGCACATGCCCAAAGATCCCACGCGACAGCTTCTTTACTCAGCGCCGCCGCCACCGTGTAGCAGTGGGCCGCATCGGCATAGCGATCACCATCGAACAGAATCTCACCGACTATCTGCAAAATCTCGGCCGTTAGCTCACACAGTCTCCGATGAACAATCTCGCCAGCGGAACGGCCAAAGCCGTCTACGAGCTCACCCAGATGCTCGCGAACTGCGGGAAAGACCGCCGACTTGGTCGGTGCCGACGAATAGTTTTGCCACAGTAATTGATTGACAACGGCGTACTCATTGACCGCCTTGAGATCGACGCGGCCGACACCACCATCGACTGCCGCGACACGGTCCCAATCGATTGGGGTCGCCACGACCGCGCTGGACAGGGATAGCAGCCGAAGCAGCTCACGCCGATTCATGTCATCGATCTCCATGAAGTACCGAGGGTCGCACCTGTCGGGAGGCTCATCGACATCGAGCCTAGGCGGTTGATTGGCTCCTTGATCCCGACAGGATGTTCCCCGCAGCTCAGCGCACCGGAGCTGAAACCTGGCCAGCTGATCCTTGTGGGCCCGCACCAGGAGCGTGTCCATTATCGCAGCATGGTGCGCCCGAAGCGTGAGCGTCGAACCACGACGCTCCCACTTCCGAAGCGTATCGAACGGAATACCGGCAAGCTGGCAAAAGCCAACCCGAGTCTCCCGCAGCGCATCGCGAAGCGCGCGCACCTCCAACCCGGTCCACTGCAGCTGCACACACATCGGCACCACCCCTGAGACCGGTCAAGTGCCCGCAGCATACCCCCAACAGACCCCCAGAATGCCCCGGATGTCACTACTTTCGGCGCCTTCCCACTGCGACCGTTGAATCAGATCTCATCACAACCATCCGATCCAGCAGAAATCGCACGAAGGGCACAACTATGTTCGAGGAACTGAAGATAGGAGCATGGGCATCCATCGATAGTCGCTGCCCGATACGACTCCTCGCCGCCCCGGAAGACGAAGGCGCAACCCTGATCTTCGGCGATCACGACACGTTCGAGCTCCACCTCGATGTTGCATCCCTCCAGAGCCTGGTCGAACTTGGCACAGAAACACTTCACAGGTTGACGGAATAGCTGAGTACAGCAGGCGCAGGCAAACGAGAAAGACGGTTTGCCAAATACAAACCGTACAACCTTTACTAGAAAGGGACGCTCGACCCATAGCGCACGCATGCCGCAGTGAAAGAAGAGGCGATTGACCAGTTACGTTTGCTAGCCGCTTGCCAGAAGCGCATCTCTCAATATCATCCAAATATTGCTCCCGTCCTGCATCATGATGGCGTGACCCTTACACCAAGCGGATTCTGGAGCTATGCACACGTCGACGATGAAGCAACCGACGGCCACATCCGTCGCCTGGCCGATCAAGTTTCCAATGCATTCAGAATCCTTACAGGAGCACCGCTGGATCTGTTTTTCGATCGACACAGTATTCAATGGGGTGACGAGTGGCAGCAAAAGATTGATAACTCAATTCATGGCACAACTTTCTTCATTCCAATAATCACTCCTAGCTATCTTTCGAGTCAGGCTTGTCGAGATGAATTTATTTTCTTTTGGAGCAAGTCGACATTCTCCAAGCTTGATGAGCTCCTGCTACCCATCCTCTATGCACCAATAGACATCAATGTTGATTCAGATGATGAAGTTGTGTCTATCGTAAGTAGAATACAATTCGAAAATTGGACCGAAGTGCGATTGGAAAGCGAGGGTTCAAGTACCTACAAGAAGGCGATACACAAGCTCGCCGCCCGATTTAAAGATATTGCCGATTTGGTCGACAAAAAGCCTGAGTTCACAGTCGATGTCAACGCTACGAAGCCAGCGTCAGACAAAGCTGGAATGGGCGACAGAGCGGATGAACCCGGCCTCCTGGAAGTAATCGTAGACATAGAGGAGACGATGCCGCAGTGGTCACAAGCCATCGAGTCGATGACTTCCGCACTATCTGAGATCGAGGAGGCAATGGCTGCATCGAAGCCAGATCTGGATAAGGCGAATCAATCAGCCAAGATCGCATCAAGAATTACAGCAATCAAGAAGGCCGCAGAACGCCTGGACCATCCGACGCATAAATTCTACGAGAGCGCAAAGACCTACCAAGGCCTGGCCATATCGATGGATCCAGGTTTCAATGCACTCATTCAGCTAGCTCAAATGTCCGCCGAAGAAGAGCGACATTTCGCCGTTGGGTTATCAAATCAAATTCAGGGCATGCGTGACACAATGCAGCAGGCGCTAGATAATACAGGTGAGCTTTCGACCGTACTTCGCGATGCCGGAAATGTGAGTCGAGACATGCGCACACCAACTAAAAGAATATCGGACGGTATGCGGATGCTCGAAGATACTCAAACCGTGCTTGATAACTGGATATCGGGACTCAAGGCGGCAGCACCTGAGGAATGATTCAATATCGACACTATCGAAGCTGCGGGAAACGCCGTCAATATCTACATTAACTGGGCATTAAGCGAAGGAAGGGCACTTTGAGCGAGGCGTCTTGTGGGGCGCAGTATGTCCTCGAGTTGGCCGAAGGCTCGTATGAGTGGTACCGGCAAGCTGCACTGAAGGCTCGACGCTATCACCGTCTGACCGAGATTCTGCAGCTAGTAGGGTCCGCAACCATCCCGCTGTCAGCCGTTCTACTAGAAGGCAACACGGCGGTCCCCGCGACGCTTGGTGCGGCGGTCGTAGTCATCACTGGGCTTCGTTCAGCCTTTCACTGGCACGAGGACTATTTGCGGTTCAACCAAGCCCGTGAAGCGGTAGAGGCCGAGCGCCGCCTCTACCGCACTGGCGCTGAACCTTACAACGTCGCCAGCAGCCGTGATCAACTACTCGCCAAGGCCGTAACCGCCATTGAACAGCGGGAAATGGGCGCGTGGTTGAAGATCGCTGGGGCAGAGCGGGAGAACCTCAAGGAACACGACGGCTACCGGTGACCGATTGATCCATAACAAGGCCGCCTCATCGAAAGATCGAGGCGGCCTTCGCCTATCCGGCAACATTGGACACGATGTCCTCGCGGTCGCCTTACCGGACAGGCACCGATGTTCGTATCGTCGCAATCCGAGCCGGCTCCGGACATTCGGTGAAGTAGCCTGTTCCCAAGGGATTCCGAGGACGATCACGAAGTCCGTGTCGCCGAATTCGGCGGCGAGGCGCTTCCAGTTGCGCACCAGATGCTCGACGGCGGCCAATGACGAATCGCCGCGCACACCAACGCAGAAGAAGTTTGCGGCATCCGTGCTGCTCTGATGTATCTTCTCGATAATGGCCACGTTTTTGCGTGCGTAGACATGTTGCACATTGTCACCATCGAGCTGTACCGAGACGGTTATTTCGTCACCGGCTGTGTACCAGGGTCCTCCTGGCCGATGCTCGGCATCCAGCGTGGCCTTGACCAGTTGACGATCGACGCTGTGCTTGCGGATGGAGTTGCGCACACTGCTACCGACAACGACGCAACTGTCCGCCAACTGCCCACCATCAGTGGCCGATCGGCTGACGTCGACTTGGTAGCGCACCCTGCGGCGCAGCCAGATCCCATCGACCAGTCCCCGCACGAGTTCGGGAAGTCACAAAGGGGCGGTACCGAAGAGTTTGTTGACACTTTCTGCGGCCTGGAACTCGTGGAACGCCAGCGCGAGACGAGGCCTGCCATCGGGCCGGGGTTCTGCGGCGTTGGAGAGATACACCTGAACACGCCGCCCATTCCTGAGCCCGAAGAACCGGACGAGCCGCCGCTCGATGGTGCGCCCACCGGCGAGGAAGCCGAAACCCAGAAGGAGCCAAAAGGCAACATTGGCAACGAGGTTGGTGACAACCGCCAATACGAACGACATCATCGGATTCTATGGTCCGCTGCGGTCGTTGCTTCGATCGTGGCCGGTTACCCAGCTCGAGGTCGATCGACATGAGCGGTGCGATCAGCCGCTCATAGCTGCTGCGCTGCCACGGTTTCGATGCGTGCGAGGCTGACCGCCGAACCGCGTCCAGTCTATGAACGCGCCTGCGCCGAAAGCAGAAGTCGGCCTTCGTCGTTCCGGTAAGCAGGCCGCGCTCAACAGCGGGCACCGGGATTCGGGCGGCGCAACCGACGGGTGATCGGTCCCGCGACGGTGCTCACGGCAGCCGCTGCAGCCCGGTGCCGGCGAGCAAATACTCGGGGGCACTGGTCGCGGGCGCGGCCCGGACCAGTTCCACCAGGGCGGATCCGGTTGTCTCGGCGGTCAACAGGTCGCCCGATGCCTTCAGGAATTCCTCCTCGGTGCGGCCGCTGCGGGCCGCGTAAGCTCGAACGCCTCGTCTGCCGACGTCTCCGTGTGGAGTCATCCTGGGCAGGATCGTCGTCACGGTGATGTCCAGGCCGGCACGGCGCGATTCATCTTGTGCGTACTCCGCGATGAATCGCTGCGTGGCCTTGGCACCGGCGTAGCCACCGCTGGCAGGTGATCCATTGATTGCCGCCCCGCTGCTCACCACCACCACCCTGCTGCCAGGCGGTAGCGGCTTCAGCAGTGCCTCCCGAAGCCAGGTGAACGCGATCTTGACGTCGGAATGCCAGTTCACGGAGAAGGTTTCCCACGTCTGGTGCTGGAGCGGACGCATGACCGGATTGGCGCCCGCGACCAGGATGAGGACCTCCGGCTCGTATCGATCCAGCAAGGTCCACGCCGCCGTCGTGTCGGTCGCATCCGCGATTTCGGTCCGAATGCCGGCATTGGTCGCGGCCAACGTGGCGAGTTCGGCGCCGGTCCTGGCAACGGCGATCACGGGAGCACCGGCTTCGGCGAATGCTTCGGCGATCCCTCGCCCCAGGCCGCGACCGGCGCCGACTACCAGTGTGGTCCTGCCCGAAGGATCACTCATCGCTGGGCCGCCCATTCCCGGTGATCAGACTGCGCAAGCTCCCGTTGATATAGGAGCCCCACGCGTCCGAACAGGCATCGAAGCATTCGTACTCCGGGACCAAACCGAGGTGCGTAAAGCGAACCTCGGTCCCCGCGTCCTTTTCCGACAGCTCGAAACGAATCGACGTCCCCTTCCACTCGGTTCGGTCTTCGACAAAATGGGGACCGCCTTCGACGACAAGCCATACAACCCGCTCGCCGGGGACCGATTCCGCTACCCGCTGCCTGGACAAGTGGAAATCTTGATAGCGATAGGTGAACTCATCACCGAGTTCACTTGTGCCGCCTTCGATTTCCCCCGACCACCAACCACGAACGTTGTTGATCGCAGTGAACACTTCGTCCGGCGTTCGATCCACCATGAAGGTGGTTGTGTAATCTCGGGGATGTCTCTGGCCTTCGTGACCGCGCTACAGATCCTGCCCGCTCGGCAGCGTGCCGTCCTCATCTTGCGAGAGGTGCTCGGATACCACGCCGACGAGGTAGCCGACATGCTCGACGTGACCGTCGGTTCGGCCAACAGCCTCCTCAAACGAGCCCGCGTGGGCCTTCAGCAACGGCTGCCGCGGGAGGATCCGGCGCCGGCCCCCCACTCGGCTGCGGAGCAAGCACTCGCGGCAAAATTCGTCAGCGCCTATCAGGCCGGCGATATCGAAGCGCTTGTCGCACTGCTCACGACCGATGTCCGCGTCTCCATGCCGCCGATCCCCCTCGAGTACCACGGCCGCGACGTCGTGGCCCGCTTCTACGCAAGCATGATCGGCCAGGGCCGGACCTATGATTTCGTACCGACACGGGCGAATGGTCAGCCTGCGTTCGGGGCCTACCTCCGTGCTCCCGATGGCATCCGCCGTGCGACCGGCGTCATCGTCCTCACCCTTACCGGCGACCGGATCTGCGCCATCACCCGATTCGACAACAGTGTGCTCTCACGATTCGGGCTGCCGCGATCGCTCCCCGACTGATGCACTTCACCAGAGGCCGAGCAAGATTACGCGTCACCTGCCTGCGAAAGACACAGCCCCAGAACGCAAACGAGCCGCGCCCAGCGACCGTCGCATGCCGCTGGTTGTCAGCCGGCCGATGAGGACAGCAACCCCGTCGGCCAGCGCGTTACGTACCGCGACCGCCACCCCATCGGCGCCGACCCGAAAAGCGGCAACCGCCAACGGATCCGGCGCCGGATGGTGAGACCGGTCGAAGGAGATGTCGTCCACCTGGCCATGCAACACCGCAAGCGATGGGTGGTGGAGTACGGCTTGTCAGCGTCAGGCGCCGATACCCCATCGCTGTGCCGCGATGGCCAGGTCTTTGTCACCACGTCCCGATAAACCGACCACGACGACCGAGTCCGCGGGCAAGTCACGGTTCTCGGCCATCTCCATCAGATATCCGATGGCGTGGGCGGATTCGAGAGCCGGGATGATGCCTTCCTTGCGACTGAGGGCCTGCATGCCGCGCAGGGCGGCGGTGTCGCTCGCGGCCTGGTAGGTGACGCGGCCGGTGTCCTTGAGGTAGCTGAGTTCGGGGCCGACGCCCGGGTAGTCGAGGCCCGCCGCGATGCTGTGGGTTCGGCTGATCTGACCGTCGTCGTCCTGGAGCAGATAGCTGTAGGCGCCGTCCATTTCGCCGGGACTGCCGGCACTGAGACTGGCCGCGTGGTCCCCGGTCTCGATGCCCCGACCTGCGGCCTCGACGCCGATCAGCCCGACCTGCGGATCATCGGCGAACGAGTGGAACAGGCCGATGGCGTTGCTGCCGCCGCCGACGCAGGCCATGACGTAGTCGGGTAGTCGCCCTTCCGATTTCAAGATCTGAGCCCTGGCCTCGATTCCGATCACCGTTTGGAAATCGCGCACGATCTTCGGGTACGGCGCGGGACCCGCCGCCGTACCGAACAGGTAGTAGGTGGTCTCCAGGTTCGCCACCCAGTCGCGGACCGATTCGCTGATCGCTTCTTTGAGCCTGCGGCTGCCGGTGTGCACCGCGCGCACCTCGGCGCCGAGCATGTTCATCCGCACCACATTGGATGCCTGGCGTCTCATATCGTCGGCGCCCATGTAGATCACGCAGGTCAGGCCGAGCATCGAACACACCGTCGCGACCGCGACACCGTGCTGGCCCGCACCGGTCTCGGCGATGATCCGACTCTTGCCCATCCGGGTGGCCAGCAGTACCTGCCCCAGCGCATTGTTGATCTTGTGGGCGCCGGTGTGTGCCATGTCTTCGCGCTTCAGATAGACCCGCAGCCCCGGCACCGCAAGCGATTCGGCGAATCGCGGCACCTGGTGGAACAACGTCGGGCGGCCGACCCGCTCGCGCAGCAAGGCCGCGAGGGTGTCGATGAAGCCGGGATCGATACGGGCAAGACTGTATGCCTCGTCCAATTCCAGCAGCGCGGCCATCAGACCTTCCGGAACGTACCTGCCGCCGAATTCGCCGAACCGACCGTGATCGTCCGGAAATACCCCATGCCGATAGTCGTTTCGTGCCGTGCAATGGTCAATAGTCATCAGCACCAACGCTTTCGCTGTCGAGGATCCGGCACCGAGTTTGTGCTACTGAGGCGAGCGGTCGGCAACGGCCTGGTAAACACTCGGTCTAGCCGTGATCTCTCAGCTGAGCAACCGACCGGTTTACCGTGGCTGGGAAGCCCTCAACTGCGAGTGAGCGCTGGAACGCTCGCCCACCGCTCCCCCGCGATCACCACGTGCACCAGAAATCGCAAACCGACAGTCGCGGCGGCTTCGGTGAGCAACGTCGTGGCACGCCGGTCGTCGAAGCTCGGGGTCGGGTCGCCGGAGGGGTGATTGTGCACGAGGGCAAAAGCGCGACCGTCGTGGCGCAGCACGGTATTGAGGATTTCGCGGACCGGCACCGCCACCTGGTCGATGGCGCCCTCCGCGACGAATACCTTCTGCCGCAATCGATTCTGGACATCGCAGACCAGCACGAGGAGCCGTTCGACTCGGGCGCCCGCAAACAGCGGCCCCGCGACCCGGACGACATCCGCGGCGCCGTCCAAGCGGCATACGACCTCAGGGCTGTTGCGCGTTCGCGCGCCGAGATGGAAAGCGGCGATCACCGTAGCGGCTTTCGCCACACCCACTCCGGTGCGCCGGGACAGTTCCTCGGGGCGCGCCCCGGCCAGACCGATCAGTCCGCCGTATTCGGCGAGCAGATCGATGGCCATTTCCAGCGCACTCTCACCGCGCCGACCCTGCCGAAGCAGCAACGCGAGCAGTTCACCGTCGCTGAGGGCGTGCGGACCGAGCGCAAGCAGCCGCTCGCGTGGTCGTTGACCACATGGCAGGTTGGCAATGGGTACCGACATCAGATCCCCCTCGAATGCGGTGCGATCCTCGGATCATGCCAGTGCGCACCGACATGTTGCCCACTGCCGATAGCCTGCCGGAATTCGGGGAGGACAGTCACTGTCTGATCGATCCGGTACCGCCCGGCCACACCGGCCGGACGTCTACTTCCTGTGCGGACCGCTACTCCGGCCGCATGGGTGCGGGCTAGCCGTCGGCCACAGTGACGACTTCCGGTCCCGGCAGAGCGGACAACACACCCGCAGCCAGCCGCTCCAGATGGTGAAGCTGTCGCTCGTGCACCACAATTCGGCGCAGGGCCTCGTTGATGGTGGCGTTGCTGGATGAGGTGCCCATGATCGAGGCGGCCGCGGCCAACAACTTCTGGTCGAGATCGATCCGCACGGTTCTCATGCGTCCTCCTTCGTACATTCGCCATCTTGCGTCATAAAGGATGATCATGTCCGGTGAATCGCACTTAGTCATCCGGGGCGGCAGCCCGCAGGCCCGTGCGTGCATATGCAATTGCGGCTGCGATCACTACTGATCAGAAAGACCTCCCGACGCCGCCATCAGCGCCGGGAAGAGCGGCCAAAAACCCTTCCAGCTAGGCAATTTGCGCACCTGGATGGGCTTTTGTTGTCGGCGGGCCCCCACAGTGCTTGCCTGGAGACATGTTCACCGAGGCTCAGCTGTACTCGCCCGTGACCCGCAGCGGCGCGGGCGAGGTGACGGTGCACCTGAGCGATGAGCACCCCGGCGTACACGACCCGGACTACCGGGTACGCCGGAATGCGATCGCCGCGCAGGCACTGGACTACACACCGGGCAAGCCGGTGCCTCGGGTCGACTACACCGCAGAAGAACAGGAAGTGTGGCGCATCGTCTCGGTCGAACTGGCCCGCAAGCACCAGAAGTACGCCTGCGCGGAAGTCCTGGAGGCCTCGGCTCGGCTCGGCCTGCCGCAGGACCACATCCCCCAACTCGACGAGGTCTCCGCCGCACTGACCCCGCTGACCGGTTTCCGCTACGCCCCGGCCGCAGGGCTGGTGCCGCTGCGCGAGTTCTTCGGTTCCTTCGCCGATCGCACCTTCCACTCCACTCAATACATTCGACACCACTCGGCGCCGTTGTACACCCCGGAGCCGGACGCCATCCATGAGATCATCGGTCACGCCAACCAGATCGCCAGCCCGCGTTTCGCCGCGATCTACGAGACGGTCGGCGCGGCCGTCGCCCGGCTCGGCACCGACACCGCGTTGAAGTTCCTCGCCGATGTCTTCTGGTTCTCGATGGAGTTCGGCGTGGTCCGCGAGCACGGCGAAGTCCGGTGCTACGGAGCCGGACTGCTGTCGTCCTACGGCGAGATCGAAGAGTTCCGCCACGCGGATCTACGCCCGCTCGACGTGGTCGCGATGGGCACCGCGACCTACGACATCACCCACTATCAGCCGGTCCTGTACTGCGCCGAATCGGTGTCCGAGATCGAGGATGTGATCGGCGGCTTCTTCGCCACCATGGACGACGACACTCCGTTGCGAGCCGCAGCCCACTCCCGGTGAATCAGCCGACCCAAGTCGGTCCCGAACCCGTCGATGCATGGAAAGCATTCACCCCCAACGGTTTCCACTGATGAAACTGTGACATTCCACAAGAGGCGCCATCGCCCCTGGCCATCGCCACGCATCACCGCCCATGACCGTCGCACGCCCCGAAACATGTCGAGACAACCGACCGAGCGGCTGTTACCTTCGACGCGTCGATCGCACGCTCGAAAGGGGCGGGAAGCCGAAATGTCCTTTGATACAACAGATTCCACACCACATGCAGATACACCACTGTGGCTCCAGGGCCGCGACGCCGTGGTCGCGGCGACGCCCGCGCAAGACTGGCGCGGCGCGCCGCCGGACTATCACCTGACCAACCAGATCGTGCCGCGCGAGCGCACCACCCACCACGAGGCGGGCTCACTGGAGGCCATCGTCGAGGACCTGGTGCGGGTGTTCGAGATGGAGGTCTCGCACAAGAAGGATCCGGCGACATGGGTTTCGCTGGTGGCAGCGCACTACCGTGGCCGGGTGAACGGCGGCCCATGGCAGAACGCCGAGGAGTTCGCCCGGATCGGCAGCTACAACATCCTCATCGGCGACAACCCGTACTACGAGGTGGATACCGAGACTTTCGAGTCCTCGCACCACACCTTCCACACCGCCTTCCCCAACGGCTTCTTCTGGGAGGTCCTCGAAGTGCTGGCGGGCCCGCCCGCCGTCACCTTCCGCTGGCGCCACTGGGGCAAGTACGACGGCGCGTACAAAGACCACCAGCCGACCGGCGAACAGATCGAGATGTTCGGCGTGACCATCGCCAGGGTCGCCGACGATCTGCGCATCCTCGAGCTGGAGCACTTCTACGACAACAACAAACTGCTCGGCCCGCTGGCCCACGGCTGCCCGGTGACGAAGTCCTCCTAGGCAGGCACGTCAGGGCCGCCCGGTCGGCTGATCCTTGCCGAGCGGCAGCCCTGCCTCGAGGAAATCCAGTGCGCGAGTGATGTTCTCGGCGTTGAGGGGGGAGGCGGTCCCGATCGCCAATGCGGCGCCCGCGATCGCACCCGTCGCCACCCGCACTTCGAAGTCCATCGGATCCCTGCCCATCCGCTCGGCCAACATGCCCGCCATCAACTCGATACTGCGCTCGAACTCGGCTCCGATGGCCGAACGCAATTCGGGCACGTGATAGAGCAGCGCCTGCCGCTCTTGTTCGAATGCCACCTCGGCCTCGGGCAGATTCGAGAAGACCTCGGCGGCCGCGTTGCGGAAGGCGGTCAGCGGCGGAATGTCCAGCGGTTGCGCTCGCAGCGCCTCGATCATCAGTGGATCGAGATCGTCGGCGAGCACCAACTGGTCCTTGGTCGGGAAATAGCGAAAGAAGGTGCTCGGCGAGACCTCGGCCGCCGCGGCGATCTGCTCGATCGTGGTCTCGCCGTAGCCCTGCTCACGGAACAACCGGAACGCTTCGACACGAATCGTCCGGCGGGTCCGTTCCTTCTTCCGCTCCCGCAGGCCAGGCACAGCGGGCCCGTCACCGGGCAGTTCAACCGACATGTGTCGATTCTGGCGCATCGACGTCGGCGAACACCGCAGGCACCGCCTCATCGGCTCCGACCGCCGCCGATCGACGCGGCAGCACCCAGAGTGCCAGCGCGACCGCGACGGCACTGATGGCCGCGCACACCCACAGCATCGCTCCCATTCCACTGACAAATGCCGACTGCACGTGTTCGAGCATGCCCGCTTCACCGGTCGACTTCGCCACGGCAACACCGGAATTCACGCTGTCGTTGATCGGGTCGACGTTCAAGTCGCCGAGTTCGCTGCGGTAGACGGTGGCCAGCACCGTGCCCAGCAGCGCCACCGCGATCGTGCCCGCCGCTTGGCGCAACGCTTGCAACAGTGCCGAGCCCATGCCCGCGCGGGCCACCTCGAGGTCGTCCATGGCAACCGCCATGCTCACCGGCAGACCTAGCCCCATGCCCGCGCCGACCAGACCGATCCAGACGGCGGTGAACCAGTACTCAGTGCCGATCGAGGTCAGCGCGCCGAGACCGAGGCCGAGTGCGAGCGCCACCAGGCCGGCCGCCACCATCAGCCGCGCACCGAGCTTCGGCAGCAGCCGGTCACCGAGCCGCGATCCGACCAGCAAGCCGCCGATCATGGGGAGCAATCGCAATCCGCTGCCGAGCGCGTCGGTGCCGAGCACGGCCTGGTAGTACTGCGGCACGGTGAAGAACAGGCCGAACAGACCGAAGGTGATGAGGACGGCGAACACCGCGCCCCAGCGGAAGCCACGGCTGGCGAACAGGCCGAGATCGATCAGTGGGAAGGCCGTCCGGCGCTGCCACCCGAGGAACAGCATGAGGACAATCGCACCGGCGATCAGCGCGCCCCAGCCGAGCCCGTTGCCCCAGCCCTCGTCGCCCAGGCGAATGAATCCGTAGGTCACACCGAGCATTCCGACCACGGACAACACCGTGCCCGGCAGATCCAGCGGGCGCAGATCGGGATTGCGTGACTCCGGAACGAGACCCGCAACCGCGACCGCGCCGAGCACGACCATCGGGACATTGATCAGGAAGACCGAGCCCCACCAGAAGTTGTCGATCAGCCAGCCGCCCAGGATCGGACCGAGTGGCAACCCCAATGCCGTCGAGGTGATCCAGATATTCGTGGCCCGCGCCCGCTCGACCGGGCTCGCGAACAGCACCGGCAGCACAGCCAGCGACAGCGGCATCATGGCCGCCGCCGCGACACCGAGCACCACCCGTGCCGCGATGAGCTGACCGGCGGTCGCGGCGAACGCGCAGGCCAGCGAGGCCACCCCGAACAGAACCAGCGCCGCGAGCAAGATCTTCTTGCGGCCGTACCGATCCCCGAGCGCGCCTGCCGGCAGCATCACCGCGGCGAGCGCCAGCGTGTAGGAGGTGCTGAACCATTGCAGCGCACCGTTATTCGCATTCAGGTCTACAGCCAGGGTGGGTAGCGCGACGGTCAGCACCGTCATATCGAGGCCGATGGTCAGCATGGCGACCGCCAGCGCACCGAGCGCCAGCCAGCGGCGGGTCGAGTCCGTATTCATGAGCGCTCCAATTAATGGTAGTTACATCTTTTTGATAGTAACTCTCATTTACTAGTGTCTGTCAATACTTGAAGCGTCCTGCTGACACACCCCGCGTGGTCCGGCGAGTCATAGCCGAACCGAGCCCGGCTACGCCCATTAGGCTCTCTGCCGATGAGCATTCGGGACTTTCGCCTCCGCGCCGCGCTGTGCCTCGGCGCCGCACTGACCACTGCGGCCGCGATCGGGGGCGCCACCGCGGCTCCGGCGCCCGCGACACCGCCGAGTACCACGACAACGGCGCCGTTCAGCACCCCGAACACCGACGGCTGCCCGCAGAAGGTCAGACCGCCCGCACCGATCGACGAGTCGGAGGTGCCCTCGCCCGGCGAGCC
Organism: Nocardia sp. NPDC051463; assembly: GCF_040681975.1. Classification (NCBI taxonomy): domain Bacteria; kingdom Bacillati; phylum Actinomycetota; class Actinomycetes; order Mycobacteriales; family Nocardiaceae; genus Nocardia; species Nocardia sp. NPDC051463. The sequence goes on along the minus strand of NZ_JBFBAB010000008.1, from coordinate 69,531 downwards.
GACACCCGCGGCCTTGCCTGTGCCCTCCCCTCCGCTCGGCGGCGCGCGAATGGGCGAATGCGGTGTGGTGATCCCCAAGAGCGCGCCACCGGTTCCGCAAGATATTTCGGCGACGGCCTGGCTGGTCTCGGATCTGGACACCGGCGAGGTGCTCGCCGCCAAGGATCCACACGGCCGCTACCGCCCGGCCAGCACCATCAAGGTGCTGCTCGCGACGGTGGCGCTGCGCAAGCTCGATCTGAACACGGTGGTCACCGGCACTCAGGAAGACGCCAATGTCGACGGCACCAAGGTCGGCATCGGCCCCGGGGGCCGCTACACCAACCGGCAACTGATGCAGGCGCTGATCATGGCGTCCGGCAATGATGCCGCGCACGCGATCGCGGCTCAGCTCGGCGGGGACGCGGGCGCGGTGGCACAAATGAACGAGTTGGCAAAGTCCTTGCACGCCTTGGACACCCGCGCCGCGAGCCCGTCCGGCCTCGACGGACCCGGTATGAGCACCTCCGCGTACGACCTGACGGTGCTGTTCCGTGAGGCCATGTCGATCCCGCTGTTCGCGGAGCTCATCCACACCGAGCAGGTCGACTTCCCCGGCTACCCCAAGAACCCGGAGTACCCCGACGACAAGGACCACCCCGGCTTTCCCATCGGCAACGACAACCACCTGCTGTACGAATACGAGGGCGCGATCGGCGGCAAGACCGGCTTCACCGACGACGCCAGGCAGACCTTCGTCGCCGCCGCCGAACGCGACGGCCGCAGACTCGCGGTGACGCTGCTCAAGGCCGATGTCAAGCCGGTGCGTCCCTTCCTCCAGGCCGCCCGCCTGCTCGACTACGGCTTCGCCCTCCCCAAGGGCGCCGACGTCGGGCTACTCCCCGACCGCAGTGCCACACCGTCGAAAACCGGCGCGGTGCTGGCGTCCCCACCGCCGAAGGACACCGATCAGGAGGTACAGGCCAGCGCCGAGGACAGCGATCGTGCGGGTACCAGAAGCCTGCTGGTGGTCGGCGGCATCGTGCTCGTAGTTGCCCTGCTCCTCGGCGCCCGCCGCAGGAACAGGTCGCGATACTGACCGATGCCGGTACTGGTGCCACCCCTCTGGGCACCAGTAGCAGCGGATCAGATCGGTATTTTCTTGTTCGTTCGTTTCGACGCGCGAACAACGATCTTGGTTCCATCGATTCGACGATCTGCTGCGATGCGGGCCAGCGACGTGCAGCTTGCGCAGTTCTGACGACGTCAACCAGCCGCGGCGTGTCCAAGACCGTGTCTCACGTCGCAGAGGAAATACGCAGACAGCACCGAGTTGCACTCACCGCTCGCGGGGATACGCAGTTCGAGCCGATCGATAGCATGAGTACCGGTCGGACAGACTGCTTCGGCGTACGCGACCAGGAGGTGGTCGCCGCCATCACGGGTCAGGTCAGGCCGAATATTTCGGGGGCATGCGTGTAGATGTACGTTTGCCGAAAACCACCTCCTTCGCGCGCCGTCGAAGAACCGCGTCCGACGTTGATGTGATGCATGCGGGGTGCGTACGGCGGCCGGGGATCCTGGTCTCGCTGACCGTCCCACCCTCCCCCGCATATGACGACCTGCCCGACACCCTGCTGTACCCAACGTGGACAAGTTCTTGGTCGTGAGCGGAGCAAAGTTCGAGGGACAACTTCCAGCGGTCCGTCGCTTGGCCGTGGCCTCAGCATCGACGCCCCGATAGAATCGGTCGCATGAGTGGCAGTGGGGGGACTCCGGATCACGATCAAAATTTTTCCGTCGTACCCGACGAGGTTCGTGCCGTTGGACGCTACGTCTACAGCCTGACGCAGACGCTTCGATCAGCACTGGATTCAGCTGGAACCGAGGTCGACGAGTTGACCTCGAGCGGCTGGAGCGGCACCGCGGCAGCAGCTTTCGCCGAAGGGTGGCGAGAATCCCGTGACGGCGGAGGCAAGATCGTCGAGGCGTTGACGGTCATGGCGGAGAAGCTCGGAGTCACCGCCGAGAACTACCAGGCCCAGGACACCGCAGCCGCTTCGCGAACGTCGAGCCTGAACCTATGACCGACGAATTCCACGTCGACCTCGACCATCTCGATCAGCTCGTCGCCAGGCTGTCCGGGCTGGCCGGGTTCCTGCGCGATCACCTCGCGGAACTCGACCACAAAGTCGCTGACCTGCATACCGGCAGTTGGGATGGCCTCGCCGCCGCGGCCTACGCCGACGCTCACCGCGAGTGGGCGACCGGCGCACAGGAGTACGCCGAGGGGGTGGCCGAAATGAGCGACGCCGCCAAACGTGCCCACGGTCATTACACCGAAGCAGCAACGTTGAACCTGAACATGCTGCGCGGCAGGTAGCACGCACGCATTTATCCCCGGGGAGCCTGCGGCTCACACACCCGGCGCGACCAGCGCATTCCGCGCACGCCACCGATGTAGGAAGCCGAGACTCCAGTGGCCCCGATCAAGCTAGACCCCAACGCTTACTACAACGCGGCGAAAGGGCTGTTCGACCTGACGACGGATATCAGCTTTGCCGTAACTCAGGTCATGACACCGGGACTGAAGGACACGTTCGGCATGGGCGGTCACTACCCCGCGGTGGCCACGTGGAACACGGCTTACAAACAACACACCGCCGACCTGATCGCCACCATCACCGCGTATGCCGCTGCGGCACAGCAACTCGCAGACGTGCTCAACCTAGCGGGACACAACTGGCAAATCGCGAACTACAACGCCAACCGGGATCCCGATAAGGGACCAGAACCGGCCAAGCCGACCGCTGCGGCGTCAGAGCCGTTCAGCCCGAACGGAATCCCACCGATACCCGACCCAGCCACCTCCAACTCCAGCGAATCACGATTCACCCTGTGGCCGGACAAAGCATTGTTGCTGTCGACATTGACGGCTCTGCACGTGGAAATCCCCGACGGCGACACCGAGACATTGAACCGTGCCGCCTCGGGCTGGCGCGCCTTCGCCAGGTACCCCGCCGTCGCCGAGGCCAACACGAAGCTGAACACGCTCGCGGCATTGTTCGACACCGTCCAGGCACCGGATGTGCCCGAGGCCCGCGATCTACTCGGGGCGTTGAAGATAGGAGCCAGCGCAATAGCCGCCGCTGTGGCAGGCTTGGTCACCGCCACCACCAACCATCACGACACCCTCGCTGATCTGCGCACTCAGATCATCAACGCGACACCGCGAGCGTTTCCTGACCTGGGCGCGAAAGCCACCGTCCGCTCCACCGGAGTCGACGTCATGCCCCAAAGCCAAGCATCCGATGGCGAAATCCTCACGGCCGCAGCCGTATACAAGGATGTCATCAGCTCCCATCCGCTGTTCGACCTACTGAACAAAGCTACCTTCGAGGGCATGGACGGCCTACGCATCAAGACGCGACTCACCGAAATAGCCGGGCTACGTGACGATGCCATCGTACGACTGGATTCCTATTCGACCGAGCCCGTCAAATGCACCTTGAACCCGAATTGGGAAAGCGAGATGGAAAAACTTGATCCACGTGTGCGGTCATGGGTCGGGTCAGCGGTAAAGTATGGGAACGCCGCCGGTATCGATCCACGGCTTGTCATGGCGATCGTGTACAACGAAGGTGGATATCGGTCCGATTCGTTCATCGAAAACGAAATGAGTTATGCGTATGACGTCTTCGTCCGGGAGGGTGGGAATTTCATTCGCCCAAATTCGTTGGGACTGACAAACATGAAGGAAGACACCTTCAATGCCGTCAAGAAGCAATTTCCAGTCGAGTTCGCAGGCAAGGAATGGTCCGACCTGAAGAAAGATCCAGATCTTGCGATCATGGCCGCGACCTACAACCTGAAGCGCATTGACATTAAATGGACTTCCACCGCCCCGGACGAATTGAAGGAGAAGTACACACATGACCAGTTCCTGGCTGCCGGGTACAACTCCGAGGGCAACATGAAAGCATATCTCGAGGCCGGAGATCTCGGCCCAGTAGTGCAGGGATACGTCAGGATGACCAACACAGCCCTGGACAAGACGCAGCAGCTACTCAGCGGGATGTACACATGCAAATAAGCTGGCTGCGGAAACCTTCCAAGGATGCCGTGAAGGTTGCGGCAGGGGTCCTCGTGATCGGAGTCATCGGCTGGGCGATCGTGGCGTGGCTGACTCGACCCAACGACGCCGAACGCTACCTGAATCAGATTCGAGTACCTGGATTCACAAAAATGGAACAGAATGCAGATACCGATGTAGTCCCATGGGCTGAGGCAATCTTTGTGGGGCCGCCGGTGGATGACGTGAAGAAGATCATCACCGGGCCGGAATTGCAGCTTCGAGTGCCACGCTCCGTCAAGCAGTCGAACAGCACTCCCCAGCCTCCGCGCACGGCAATTCTTCCCATCGAGGAGTGGGTTGCCTACGGCGAGGCTCCGAATAATTGCCATGTTTCCGTCGACAAAATACTCGACAACCGAGGTACTACATGGACATTGACGGATGAGCAGACAGCTCGCATGAAAGATGGATCCGCAAGCGTTTTCACCATCCATGTCAGCTGCGGCGACGGATAAGGTTCTCGAAGTTGCTTGACCCCGGGCCTGAAAATGCCAGGCCAACAGGAAATACTCGCACCTGGCGACAGGTCCTGCCACGGTCCACGATCAAGCACCGCTCGGGCCACTGCTTAGGCCATCAACCTGAGCAGGGCACAAACAGTACTGTCACCTCTCGAACTCGCCGCGCGTTGCCGCGCTCGTGAAGGCCGACCACTCGGTGGCGGTGAACGTCAGCGCCGGGCCGGTGGGATTCTTCGAATCACGCATGCCGACAAGGCTGTTCGGAAGGAAGGCGACTTCGACGCAGTTCCTGGAGCCGTCGCTGCGACTGCTCTTGAACCACAACATATTTGATCGTTCATCCATCAGGACTCGTACTCCTTTGCCACCTGCCGCAACAGATTTCGACTGGCTATAGTGTCCAGAGAGCTTCGCTGAAGGCAACGGTACGCCTGATGGTATTTGCGAACGATATGAGGTTTCGAGAGATACAACTCGCCCAGGTAGGATTCCGAATAGACGACCGGCGGTTCGATCTCCCTCCCGGTCCGGTCGGCACCGAACTCGAGGACAACAAAAGGCCCGATCTGCTCTCCCAACGGGAACCCAACACTGAACGGCAGTATCCGCACACTGACGTTGGGCCGAGTTCCCATGTCCGACAAATGCTTCAGCTGGGTGGCCATGATCCGGGGACCGCCGACCACACCCCTGAGTACCGACTCGCGCACGATGACGTCAAGCGATGCTGGCTGGTATTTCCGAGTGATACGAGCCTGCCGCCTCATACGAAAATGAACACGACGTGCATGCTCCTCGGCACCATCCTCGGGATAAGCGGCACGGATCACCCCACTGGCATATGCGGAAGTCTGTAGCAAGCCCGGCACGAATTCGGGCTCATAGGTCGTCAGCTTGCACGCCGCGGCTTCCAGACCCGCGTAGATATGGAAGCCGTTCGGAATCACGTCTCCGTACTCACGCCACCAACTCTGCTCGTTTGCCTGTGCCGCAAGGCCGTTCATCGCCGCTGCGTGGTTCGCATCGAACTCGTAGATCTTGCTCAGCGCCTCGAGGTCGGCACCGCGCAGACGCGACACCACACCCTTCTCGATACGTTGCAGCGTGCTGGCACTGCGCTCGATCAAATCGGCCGCCTGCTGAAGCGTGAGCCCGCGCTCCTCGCGCCCATTGCGCAGATACTTCCCCAGCTGTCGCCGCGCCAGGGTCGATCCGTCCTCCGACATGCCCGCCTCCCATCAGGTTTCATCGCTCGCACCAGCAGACCACGTCGCAATCTCCCGGGGCGGCAACACTGCGAATTCTCATGCAATCAGCACATAACCCCAGGAAGAATTGCATTCCACAGCTATTCCGCACCACAGTTGGGCACCGGCACCCGCCCGTTCGACGCGCCGGTCCGATCCGCTACGAACCCGGCCCCTGTACACAGACCGGGTGGGACTCGATGCATTGAGCCGTGACAAGCGCCAAACCCCAGGACCGATCCCGGTCGAACCGACCCCAGCGTCCCAACGGAACCGATTCCCGCCCTCATGCGTCCAGTAAAGTGAGCGGGCACATGCCAAGGGAGGGCCAGACGATGGAAGTGGGGCAGTCGGCGGCGAACGCGCTTTACCAGCAGGCCGTCGGGGGAACATTCCGGATGGATGCCGACGCCGCCCGACGGTGTGCGGAGGTCTACACCCGACTTATCGAGACAACCCTGGATCCGCAGATCGTCGTGTCGCGGAGCTTGCACCGGCACGACGGCTTCGGAGGATTCGACTCGGCTCAACAGCTGGAGGCTGGATTTTCAGGCAAGGCGGTAAAGACGACGGAAGCGCTCAACGGAATGAAAGAAGCAGCCCTGAAGATGTCGGCGGCCTACCTGCGAGCCGGTCAACTGGTGGAGGAAGCCGACGCTATGAACGCACGCGCGATGAACGCCGCTGCCTCGGGGGTGCAGTCGTCATGACCGGAATCCGCAATTCTGTGCTGGCACTGCTAATTATGACAGTCACCCCGCTAGCGGTGAGCTGCTCACCTGACAACGACGTGGTACCCCCTGCCAACCCAGGTCAGGCAAACACGTCATCCGCTGCCACACAGTCACCTCGACCGACGCTCACGGATTCGAAGCTCCAACCGCCACCGCAGGACAACAAATACACCTCCAGCACGGCGCGCCCCAAGATCGTCTTCGATCCATGCACGTGGATCAGCGACGAGACCATCCAGCGGGCCGGATTCGATCCCACCTCCCGGAAGCGCGGTAGAGATCTGATCGCCGAGTACAGCTTTTTGACCTGCAATTTTTCGGCACCACTTCGAGACCTAGCCGTGGACTCCGGAAACGCAACCTGGGCCGAAAACCTCGCAAAGGTAGGCACCTACAGCGAGCCGACCACCGTCAACGGCCGCGAGGCCCTGCTCGTCCGTGACCCAGAAGTTCGGCGTGGCTGCCAGATCGACGTGCGAACCAAGGTGGGCTTCGTACAGATCGCAGTCGATCTCACCGACCGGGCAGCCCGTGGCACCGACCCTTGCGCCGGCATACAGGACGTCGCCACCGCCATCGAGCCGGAAATCGGCAAGGACAACTAACCATGACCGGACCTGTCTACATCAACATCAACGACAATCCGGCGGCACTGAGCACCTTCGGCGCAGGCGCCAAACCCGATGTCGCCCAGCCGAGTTCGCGGTCGCGCGCCCAACAGCAGGGTGCGGAGGGGGCTCAGCAGTCGGTGTCCGACAACGGTGCCGATCCGGCGTATATCGCCCGGATGGAACAGTTCGAGGGACACACGCACGAGGAGATCTACCGCAACGTCACGCAGATGAGTCCGGGTGTCATGCATCAGCAGGCCGATACATGGATCAGCATCGCCGACACGCTGAGCGGCGGCCTGCTCGGCATGCATATCGCGATCCAGAAGGCCCTGGCCGACGGTGTGGAGGGACAGATGGCCGACGCGGCTGTCGCCGCCGCGCAGAAGTTCTATCAGCAGGCCAGCGACGTCCAGCAGGTGATCAGCACCTGCGGGCACCGGGTAAAGGGAGTCGCGCACGCCGCCGAGGTCGTCAAGATGTCGGTGCCGCCGCCGAGCGCGGCGCAAGGGCAGGCGGGCTCACCGACCACGCTGGACCCGGCGCAGGTGATCATCTCCGCGGTGGGTGCGGGACTGGTAGGTGACGGAGACAGCTCTGAGGTTGCCTATCAACGTGGTGTGGAGGCGCTTTACCGCACGGCGATCGACACCATGAACAACAGCTACAAACCGTCCTATGGGCCTGCCGGGACCGGAGTCCCGACCTTCGTGCCCGTCGCGCTGCCGGGTGACGGTGGAGGCGGCGGCGATCCCGGCAATGGCAATGGCAGCGGCGGCGGTAATGGCAGCGGTGGCGGTAATGGCAGCGGTGGCGGCAACCCGGGCGATCAACCGAAGTCGGAGCCCCCGACCTCGGTGGAACCCGCCGGGTCCGGCCAGAATTCGGGCGCTGAGCAGCAATCGGCGCAGACCCCCACCACCCCCAGTGCCAGTACCGTGCCCGCCGCGGCGAGCGTTCCCGACGCGGGAGCGCTCGGTTCGGGGCAGCCGAGTGGCCCCGGCACGTCCCCACCCGGTGGCCCCGGCACATCCCCACCCGGAGGTGGCGGCCCATCCAAACCCGGCCCACTCGCGCCCGGTGGGATCGGCACTCCGAGCCCAGGACGCAGCATCAGCGGCCTACCGACCGCTGGAAGTTCCTCCGCGACAACGGCTTCCGCGGCCAATCGCGCGGGGTCGGCCGGGCGGCCCGGCATGTCCGGCATGCCGGCGGGTGGTGCGGGGAAAAAGCAAGACGACTCCGAGTCGGCTCGTAAAACCCCCGATTACCTAGTCGGAAATCATGAAGAAGAACTATTCGGCGCACCCCAGCGGCTGGTGCCGCCGACGATCGGCGATGACGCGCCCGCAGCCCGGCAGAGTCCGACGCAGCGCTCGAGCATCGAAGACCGCTACCAATGATGTGGGAGTTCACGCCTGACGAGTTCATGCATATCTGGCGGGAGACGGGAACGGACCGGTATCCGTTCCCGCTGCGCCTGATCGCGTCGACGCGGTGGGAAGACGAACACGAACAGCTCACCCGCCAACTCGACCAACGTCTCCCGCCGCACGGCGACCCGGACCTATCGGCCGTGTTGCGGGTGGCGGCTGATCCCGAAACATCGTTGGCGCTCACCGGAACCCGGGCCCGGCCGATACGGGTATACGGCGCGATCGATACCGACATCGGTGTGACGTTGGTTCAACGTCCCGGTCCCACACCCGATTTCGGTGGCAATGTCGTCATCGAAGTCGGTACGGTGGCGATAGTGCCCAAGGTGTTGACCATGGTCCTCGGCAACGTGTCGCCCGGGCGGCACCCGGCCATCGCCGAGGACATCGAACATCTGCGCGACAGCCTCGAATCCTGGAACGGCACAAAGGAAACCGCGTCCGATCGCATCCATCGCCTGCTGCGTGCCCGCCGATCCGGTTCCGGAACCCTGGAATCCCGCCGCGACCTGCGTGGTGGGCGACCGTCCTCACCGGAATACCTGAACTGGTTCGACATCGACGGCGACGGCCGCTACCTCTACCGCCGCCAGTTCAACGACTTTCAGATCATGCCCTGCGATCGAGCCACGATGGCCGGCGAAATCACCCGACTGACGTAGGCCGGTCGGTAACGATCACCGGGTTCGGCTCTTCGCCCTGCGCAGTTCCGACAGGGCGAGGGCGGCAAGGGCACCGGCACCGAAAGAAGCAGCGACAGTGCTCATCGACGAGCCCGGCCCTACCATCCGCGGTGCGATCACCGCGGGTGCGGGCGCGGCGATCTCGGCTTCGCGCAGGTTGTCCGACGCGGTCGCCGCCCATGCCGTGGCGAACAGGATGATCCGATAGGTGATGTAGCTGAAAACCATCAGACCGATGACCGAACCGAAGGCGGCACCCGCGGGGCTGTTCAGCACGATGTGCAGGTAGATGGACGCGACGTACTTGAAGACCTCGAAGACCACGGCGGCAATGGCCGCCGCTCGGGCCGCACTGCGCAGCGTGACCGGTTCCCGTGGCAGCCGCGCGATGATCCAGGCGAAGACTGCCCAGGACGCCAGGAATCCGAGCAGGATCGACGCCAGTATCAACAGCAGGCGCGCGCCGGGCAGTTGGGACAGGCCGAGGCTGATCAGCAGCCGCGCACCGAGGGTGCTGGAGCTGAGCGCGGACAGGCCGAGCGACACCACGAACGCGAGACCGAGCCCGATCAGCGCGCCTAGGTCCGACAGCTTGGTCAGGAACCAATTGCCTTCGGGACTCTTCTGATCCCACTGCTCGGTGAGCGCCGCGCGCAGGTTGGCCATCCAGCCGAGACCGGTATAGACACCGGCGAGTAGACCGACGGTGCCGACGGTACCCCTGGAGCGGACGGCCTTATCGATCAGATCGTTGAGCTGAGTGCCGAGCGAGCCCGGCATGTTCTCCACGATCTTGTCCTGGAGTTCGGTAAGCAGCTCGGGCTGGCTGGACAGCACAAACCCGGCAACCGCGAAGGCGACCATCAGCAGCGGAAACAGTGACAGCACAGTGAAATACGTGATTCCAGCCGCGTAGTAGTCACCCCGCTGCTGCTGGTACCGCCCACCCGCTCGGACCAGATGGTCCAGCCAGGGGCGCCGCTGGATCCGCCGCTCGAGCCACGCCTTGATGTTGTCGATCACCTGCACCAGTCGCCCCTTACAGAGACCCCCGCCGGGTTGTTTTCGACCGACCTGCGAGCAGTCCGCCAGTGGTGGAGCCGCCCGCTGACTAGCGGGGCAGCAGGCCCACCCGGTCGTATACCTGTGCGAGGGTGTTGCCAGCGATCTCACGCGCCCGCTCGGCACCGACGGAGAGGATGCGGTCGAGTTCGCCCTGATCTGCCAAGTACTCTCCCACCTTCGCCCGTAGCGGCGTAACAAATTCGACCAGCGCGTCGGCGACGTCGGACTTCAGATCGCCGTAGCCCTTGCCCGCGTAGTCCTGTTCCAGCGTGACGATCGGCGTGCCACTCAGCGAGTTCAGAATCACCAGCAGATTGCTGACACCCGGCTTCTGCTCCGGGTCGTAGCGGATCTCACGCTCGGTGTCGGTGACCGCGGACCGGATCTTCTTGGCGGTGACCTTCGGGTCGTCGAGCAGATTGATCAACCCGGCGTCGGTGGAGGCCGACTTGCTCATCTTCGCGGTGGGATCCTGGAGGTCGTAGATCTTGGCGGTGCCCCTGGTGATGTGTGCCTCCGGCACCACGAAGGTCTTCTTGAACCGAGTATTGAAGCGCTGGGCCAGGTTTCGGGTCAGCTCCAGATGCTGGCGCTGGTCCTCGCCGACCGGCACCTGATGCGCGCGGTAGAGCAGGATATCCGAGGCCATCAACACCGGGTAGGTGAACAGCCCCACGGTCGCGTTCTCCGCACCCTGTTTGACCGACTTGTCCTTGAACTGGGTCATCCGGCTCGCCTCACCGAAGCCGGTGATGCAGCTGAGCACCCAGGCCAGCTCCGCGTGCTCCGGCACCTGACTCTGCACGAACACGGTGGAACGCTTGGGATCGATGCCGAGCGCGAGTAGCTGTGCTACCGCGCCACGCGTCCGTGCGCGCAGTTCCTTGGGATCCTGCGGCACGGTGATGGCGTGCAGGTCCGGGATGAAGTACAGCGCGTCGTAGTCGTCCTGCATGGTCACCCAGTACTGCAGCGCCCCAAGGTAGTTGCCGAGATGGAAGGACGAACTGGTGGGCTGGATCCCGGACAGCACCCGCTGTTTGCGTTCAGCGGCCGGGGTCGTCTGAGCAGGACTGGACATACTGCGATCTTCGCACGGCGCTCAAGCGGAATTTCGCGCCGCCCAGTTGCGCGGGTCGATGCCGGGCATACTCGGGCGTCCGGTGCGCGCCAGTTCGTGTTCGCGCCGGGCCACCAGCCGGTAGACCGGCGCGCTCGGACCGACCAGCGTGCCGCGCAGCACCGGCGGCACCAAGGGCGGGGCGAGGTGCGCGGTGCGGACCGCCGTGGCGAGCGCGCCGTAGGCGAGTTGCTCGGCGATCCCCCACCGCATGCCGTACATATCGCGGATTCGCGCGGGCAGGCTGCCCTGCACCAGCAGGAAGAACGCGGAGGTGACCTGCTGTAACGGCATTCGCTGCGGATAGGGCACTCGCTGCCCGGCCAGGTAGGAGCCGACCAGTCCGGCCTCGTCGGTGAGGAACAGCTCGTCGGAGCCGAGGTAGGCGTCGAAATACTTGCGGAACATCGGGTAGTTGCCCGGCGCTGCCTCGCGCGGCATGCCGAACAGTTCCGCCCAGCGCACGTAGTCCTGATACAGCGCTTCGCGTTCGCCGTCGGTCAGCGGCCGGACCAGTAGGTCGTACATGACCTCGGCGGAATCGAAGGCGAACGCCATGGTCATGAACATCAGGTGCGGATCGGCCGCGGAGTAGCCGGTGCCCGCCGGATGGTGCGAACCCGCGTCCTCGGGCAGCGCCCCGCGCACCTGGGCGTGCTTCTTGTGGGTGAACGCCAGCGCCCGATCGGCCTCGTCCTTGCTACCGAGGAACACCGCCTCGAACAGCTTGCCGGTGAGGGCCAGCCGGGTGTAGGGCGTCATCCGATGCTCGGTGTTCTCGGCGGTCCCGACATAGAGCAGCGGGTGCACGGCCCCGATCACCAGGGCGCGCTGCCCATAGGTGAGCCCGACCGCCCGCTTGCTCATGACCCGACGTGCCATGGAATTGTCGGCGAAATAACCAGGTGCGGACATTGCTGCCTCCTCGTCGAGCGCATCTGGCAACAGCATCCATCAGATTCTCAATTCTGGCAATGGGTCATGCCAGAATTGTGACCACGCAGATCCCTACCGGCACGGTGCAGCGCGGCCGATCCGGCACTGTCAGAATCGAGCTGTGGCACAGCGGACCTACGGCGGAATCTCCGCCGACGAGCGACGCGCGCAACGGCGCGCGACACTGTTGGACGCCGCGCTGGAGATCATCGGCACCGATGGCCTCGGCAAGCTGACAGTCTCCGGACTGTGCGCGCAGGCCGGGCTCAACGAGCGGTATTACTACGAGAGCTTCGACAGCCGTGACGCGGTGCTGAGCGCGCTCCTCGACGGGATCGCCGAGGAATTGGCCGGCGCGATCGTCGCCGCCTTGCACGCCGCGCCCGACGACACCCGCGCCAAGGCGCACGCCGCGATCACCGCGGGCATCCACCTGCTCACCGATGACCCCCGCAAGGCCAAGGTCACGCTGGTCGCGGGCATGGCGACGCCGGAGTTGCGCGCACGCACGAATCAGACGGTGCGCGTTTTCGCCCGGCTCGTAGCCGCGGAGGGCATCGATTTCTATGGCGTCGCCGATCCGCCGGACCCCACGATCGACTTCCGCGCCACCTATCTCGTCGGTGGGCTCGTCCAGACCCTGACCGCCTGGCTACAGCATGATCTGCCGCTGACCCGCGACGAACTCATCGAGCACACAACCGACGTCTTCGTATTACTCGGCGAGGATCTCGCGCGCCGACTGGCCTGACCGGGGCACACGTCCCACACCGAAGTCGCCGGGGAACGGGCCGACGCGTCGATCTGTCAGAGCGTCGATCTGTCAGAGCGTCGCGATGTCGGAGCTCAGCGCAACGGCCCGCGCAAGCACCGGTTCGCCTTGGAGAACGACGCGGAAGACGATGTCTCTCCTCGACCAGTAAGCCGCGCAGTCGTCGAGGGCCTCGGCGAACCAGTCACGCTCGTCCGGCTGCTCGATGAGTAGTGAGGACGAATTCCGGACCACAGCAACGTATCCGGCCGCCTCACCGACGAAATCATCCAGGTCGCGCAGGCATTCGTCGAAAGCGTCCTTGTTCTCGCCGAAGTAGTAGGGGAATTGGAATGCGGCGGCGAACTCGTCGAAAACGCCCATGGTGGTGTGCATCTTCGGTCCGCGCACTTCGCGCACCACGTAGCCGGAGGGGGCGCGATAGCGCAGTGCACTCAACTCCGCAGCGTCGATGGCGAGCGAGCCGAGTGCGGACGCGACGGCGACCGGACCGGCGGCGGGACCGGATTCGGCGGTGTCGGGACGGGCGAGGAACTGCGACAACGGGATCGGCTCGGTCATCAGCGCATCCTCGTGAAAGTCTCGTAATGGTCACCGGTGTACCAAGCAGAGCCGTCGCTACCGGTGACGATCCGTTCGGCATCCCGGGATCGGTTGCGTTGCTTGGGGTTCACATCCCATTCCTGATAGCTGATCGACTTGCCTGCGGAATCCCTCGCGGCCAGGGTGCCCGCACGATTCATCCACCGATCACCGCCCTTGGTGCCCGGCGCGTTCGCGGAGTCCGGCCAGCGTCCGGCGTCGATCTCGGCCAGCGTCACGTAGGCCCGGTCCGGCACACCGGGGGCGCGAGACGCGGCCGGTGCGGTGGTACCGCCGAGCAGCGGTGTCGCGGTACCGACCGCGGTAGGTGGTTTGGCCTGCGTCGCGGTCGCGCTCCGGGCAGTCGACGTCGCCGAGCCGAGAACCGCGCCGCCGTCACCACCACGATTGAGCGCGATGAGCCCGACGACGGCGACCAGTACGGCGAGGACGCTGAGCACCGTGTACGTGCCACGCTTTCCAGCGATCATCGCAACCACCTACCGACCGAACCGACGAGAAGAGTGTGAGGGCACATATTTCGGTCGCTCATCGGTACTGCACCGTGACCGGGGCGTGGTCCGACCAGCGCTGATCGTAGGCGGCGGCGCGCTCGACGACGGCCTGCTTGGCTCGGGCCGCCAGGTCGCCGCGGGCGAGTTGATAGTCGATACGCCAGCCCGAATCGTTGTCGAAAGCACGGCCGCGGTAGGACCACCAGCTGTAAGGGCCCTCGACGCCGGGATGCAGCGTGCGCACCACATCCGTATAGCCCGCGGCGAGCAACTCCTGGATCCAGGCACGCTCTTCGGGCAGGAATCCGGCCGACTTCAGATTCCCCTTCCAGTTCTTGATATCGAGCTCCGACGGCGCGATGTTCCAGTCGCCACTCACCACGAATTCGCCGGTGCGGCGGGTGAGATAGGCGCCGAGCTCGGCCATGAAGCGGTACTTCTCGTCCTGACGTGGCGTGCCGGCATCACCGGAATGCACGTACACGCTGGCCGCGGTGACATCATCGAAATCGGCCTCTATATAGCGCCCCGAGGCTCCGAACTCGTTGCTGCCGAATCCGATTCGCGTAGCCTTCGGCTCGCGCCTGGACAGGATGCCGACCCCTGCCCTGCCTTTGGACTCCGGTTCGGCGTGCGTGAGCCACCAGCCCTCGGCCAGTGCGGGCGCGAGCGCCGCTCTGGTCTGCTCGTCGGTGGCGCGGGTCTCCTGCAAGCAGACGATGTCGGCCTCGGTGGACGCGAGCCAGGCAAGCAGGCCTTTGCCCGCGGCGGCGCGGACGCCGTTGAGGTTGATCGTTGAGATGATGGTCGGCACCTCACGACCGTACAATGCTGGTCAGATGAATTTCCCCGGACACCGCCGTCCAGGAAGGGGTGTCGACGATGACGTCTCACACCACCACGTCCACTGTCGCCAAGTCCGCGACCGATCCCCACCCGATCAAGGCCCTGCACCTGGGTTCCGGCGATCCGGTTTTGCTATTGCACGGGTTCTTGCTGTCACCGCATTGCTGGGAACAGGTGGCGATCCGGTTGTCGTCGAACTGTGAGGTGTTCGCACCAGCGTTCGCCGGGCACTGGGGTGGCGGTGACGTGGACGGCTGGTCGGTCGACGTCTACACCCTGGCCGATCGGATCGAGGACCAGCTCGACGAACTCGGCTGGCGCACCTGTCATATCGCGGGCAACTCCCTCGGTGCCTGGGTCGGCTTCGAATTGGCGCGGCGCGGGCGCGCGCGCACGCTCACCGCGATCGCGCCGGCAGGCGGCTGGAACTCACCGTCGCTCACCCAATTCCGGGCCGGCCTGAAGTTCCTGTCGCTGGTACCGATCGTCGAAATCGGCAAGCGCCTCGGCAGATTCGCGGTGCGCAACGTACTGGCGCAACGATTCACGCTGCTGGCGTTGAGCAAGAATGCCGCGGCTGTACCCCGCCGCGATATCGCCGCGACGATCGCCGCGATACTGCATTGCGATGCCATGCTGCCCTTCATCTTCGGCAACCTGCGCGCCCCCGCCCTGGAAGACCTCTCGACACTCACCACCCCGGTGCGGCTGCTGATGGCCGAGTACGACCGAGTGATTCCCAACCGCACCTACGCCCGCCGCTTTCTGAAGGAACTCCCCGACTCCTCCGACCGCATCCTGGTCAACGGCGTCGGCCACGTCCCGATGCTGGAAGCCCCCGACCGGATAGCCACCCTCATCGCCGAACACATCTACGCGAGCCGCACACACCTGCGCGCGGTCTGACTCGACAGATATCCGCAGGTCAGCGCGTCATCGTCGGGTCGAAAAGAAGCTCCCGATCCGCCCGGGCACGCACGCCGATGTGACGCACCCGGGCCGACCTGTCTACCGGGCCAGCAGCCCCTTCGCGATGTGGGTCACCTGGATCTCATTGCTGCCGGCGTAAATCATCAGCGACTTCGCGTCGCGGGCAAGTTGTTCCACGCGGTATTCGGTCATGTAGCCGTTGCCGCCGAACAGCTGCACCGCCTCCATGGCCACCTCGGTGGCGGCCTCGGAGGCGTACAGCTTGATGGCCGAGGCCTCGGCGAGCGTGGGCGGTTTACCGGCCCGACTCCGCTCGAGGGTGTTGAACACCATGTTCTGCACGTTCATTCTGGCGATCTCCATCTTGGCCAGCTTGAGCTGAACCAACTGGAAGCGGCCGATCTCCTGGCCCCAGAGCTTGCGATTGTTGGCGTAGTCCAGGCAGAGCCGGTGGCATTCGTTGATGATGCCGAGCGCCATGAAGCCGACGCCGATGCGTTCGGCGGTGAAGCTGGAGCGCGCGCTGTCGCGGCCGTCGCCGCCCTTGTGCTCCTCGGTCTCCCCCAGCAGCCGGTCCTTGGACAGCCGGACGTTGTCGAAGAACAGTTCCCCGGTCGGCGAGGCATGCAGCCCCATCTTCTTGAACGGCTTGCCCTGCGTGAGGCCCTCCATACCCTTGTCCAGCACGAAGGTGAGCACCTTGCGGTCACGCTTGTCGCCGCCGTCGCCCTCGTCGAGTTTTGCGTAGACGATCATCACGTCGGCGAAGGGGCCGTTGGTGATGAAAGTCTTCTGCCCGTTGAGGATGTAGTCCTCGCCGTCGCGCCGCACATAGGTCTTCATGCCACCGAAAGCGTCGGAACCCGAGTCGGGTTCGGTAATCGCCCAGGAAGCGATCTTTTTCATGGTCACGAG
Organism: Nocardia sp. NPDC051463; assembly: GCF_040681975.1. NCBI lineage: Bacteria > Bacillati > Actinomycetota > Actinomycetes > Mycobacteriales > Nocardiaceae > Nocardia > Nocardia sp. NPDC051463. Next base: position 52,564 of record NZ_JBFBAB010000008.1, on the reverse strand, counting down.
GTCGGGCAGCCAACGCTCCTTCTGGGCCAGCGTGCCACGCGACATGATGGTCGTCGCGCCGAGGCCGATGCTGACGCCCATCGCGGTGACCATGCCCATGCAGACGCCGGAGAGTTCACCGATGAGCACTGCCATCAGCGACTCCTGGCCGCTGAACGGGCTACCGCCAGACGGCTTTTCCTTCCTCTCCGGCAGCGGCTCCCCTGCCGCGATCGCCGCTTCCTTCTTCCGCTGCTTGGCGAGCAGCTTCTCGACCGCATCGCCGCCCATGGCATCGATCCCGAAGTCGCTGAACAACTTCCGAATGATCGGGTATGGCGACATCTCACCGCTGTCGAGCGCGTCGAGGTTCGGGCGGACCTCCTTGTCGATGAAGGTGCGCACCGCCTCGCGGATCATTTCATCGGTCTCGGACCATTCGAACATCGTCGTTCTCCTCACTGTTGCGCCGGACGGCATCCGTCCTCAGGCCGCGAGATCAAGGCAGCCGGGCGGCAATATCGTCGATGAGCCAGGGCCCTTCGGTCTCGATCGTCTTCACGTCGTGCCAGCCTGCCAGCTCGGAGATGGCCCCGCCCTGTACTGCGAAAACCTTCCCGGTGACCAGGCACTTGTCCGAGGCGAGGTAGGCGACCAGCGGCGAGATATTGGCCGGACTGAAGGCATCGAATTCGCCCTCCTCGACCTCGGCGCCGAGAATCGCACCCATGCCGGGGGTGGCCAGCGTGAGCCGGGTGCGGGCAATCGGGGCGATCGCATTGACCCGCACGCCGTAACGTTCCAGCTCGTCGGCGGCGACGAGGGTCAGTGCCGCGATCCCCGCCTTGGCGGCCCCGTAGTTGGCCTGACCGGCGTTGGGCACGGTCACGCCCGAGGCCGACGCGGTGTTGACGACCGCGGCGTTGGGCTGGTTGCCCGCCTTCGACTGTGCCTTCCAGTACGCGGCGGCGTGGTGCAGCACCGCGGCATGGCCTTTGAGGTGCACGGCGACGACGGCGTCCCACTGCGATTCCTCCAGCCCTGCGAGGAAGCTGTCGCGCAGAATGCCTGCGTTGTTGATGACGACATCGAGCCCGCCCAGCTCCGAAACGGCCTGCTCGATGAGGTTGCGCGCGCCGTCCCACGTCGCGATGTCGTCGGTGTTGGCGACCGCCGTGCCGCCGGCGGCCACGATGTCGTTCGCGACTTCCTGCGCCGGACCGGCATCGGCGCCTTCACCGGCGTTGCTGCCACCGCGGTCGTTGACAACGACCGCCGCGCCCTCACGAGCGAACAGCAGGGCGTGCTCACGCCCGATGCCGCGACCCGCACCGGTGATGACGGCGACCCGTCCTTCCAATGCACCCATCGAGTGCCTCCTGTCCTCGTCCCCGCCGTTCGTTTCTGCTGGCCCCCAGCGCTCCCGGCCGAAGCCGCGATCGCCTGATATGTCGCCCGTCCCCTGTCGGCCGGCGCACGGTCCGAAACGACAGGGCAGCCGTCGGCGGTCAGTCCTCGATCTCCGCCAAGCCGTCGCTGAGCACGACATCATCGCCGCGCATGGTCTCGAAGGCATAGGTGCTGACGCCGTTCTCGGAGCCGACCTGCCAGATCCGGGTCTCCAGATCGTCGCCGGGGAAGACCATCTTGGCGAAGCGCACGGCACATCGCCTCAACCGGTACACATCCGAGCCCGCTACCTCGGTGAGCACCGCCCATGAGGCGAAAGCCATGGTGCACAGGCCGTGCGCGATGATGCCGGGCAGCCCGGCATCTTTGGCAACCTGCTCGTCGAGATGCAGCGGCACCGGGTCACCGGAAGCCGGTGCGTAGCGGTAGGTCTGGTCGAGATCCACGTGCTGCGCCACCACCGCCACCGGATCCCGCACCCGCAAGCTCTCGTCGAACTTGTGTGCGGGCGCGGGGGTGCCGACGGTCTTGCCCGCATCGATGTTGCGGAAGAACGCGGTCAGATACTGCTCATTGACCAACTCGCCTTCCTCCGTGCGACATTCGACGAGGATGGTGATGGCGGTGCCGTTCGAGCGGCTGGTGTACCCGGTCGCCTTGGCCCGCGAGACCAGCCTGTCTCCCGGCAGGATCGCACGATGGAAGTGGAAATCCTGCTCCCCGTGCACGACTCGGCCGAAGATGTCTATCGGCGCGACGTCGATCACCGGCATCATCATGGCTTCGAAGACCGGCACTATGGCGAAGACCGGCGCGGCCGCCTGGCCCGTGCGGTGGGCCTCGATCGGATCATTGGTCGCGGCCGCGTATTCCGCGATCCGCTCGGGTGTGACCTCGAATCGCTCTTCGTCACACCAGGTTTCGAGCCCGCTGTCGTCGAACTCGACCAACCGGGCCGCGGCGGCCTCCGCTGTCATCGCACTCTCCTTCGCTCGAGGCGACCCGGCATCAGACCGAGGCCAGCGCGTCGAGTTGCTCGAGGGACTTGTCCAGTTGCTTCAGACCGTCCTTCTCGACCGCCTTGCCGAGTGCACCCTTGATCAGCGCGCCTTCGAAGTCGCCGGAAACCAGGATGGTGCTGCCGCCGTCGCCCTTGGGCTGGATATCGAAGGTGAACTCGGTCTTCACACCGGCCATGCCGGTGCCGCCGAGGGTGAGTGCGCTCGGCTGCCGCACCGAGACGACGGTCCATTCCAGCTTGTTCGCCATACCGAGCATGACGATCTTCGCGATCAGCTTGGCCCCTTCGGTGAGCGTGGCGGGCGGCTCCTCCATGAAGCGCTCGTGAATGGTGAACCACTTGTCCCAGCTGTTCGGGTCGGAGACGACCGCCCAGAGGGCATCGGGGGTGGCGTTGACGTCCTTGGTGGCTTCGATGTGGCCCATGAGTTACTCCTCGTCGAGTGGCGAATAGCCTTGGCATGCCCCGACTTTCATCGAGGCGAGCGGATCAGGTCAGCGGTCGGCCCGCTGGTAGGCAGTGACGACCGCGGCGCCGCCGAGGCCGATGTTGTGTTGGAGGGCGGCAGTGACGTTGTCGACCTGGCGCTTGCGCGCGGTACCGCGCAGCTGCCAGGTGAGTTCGCAGCATTGCGCCAAACCCGTCGCGCCCAAGGGGTGGCCCTTGGAGATCAGGCCGCCCGAGGGGTTCACTACCCATTTGCCGCCGTAGGTGGTCTGGTTGTCGTCGATGAGCTTTCCGGCCTCCCCCTCGCCACAGAGCCCGAGGGCTTCGTAGAGCAGCAGTTCGTTGGCGGAGAAGCAGTCGTGCAACTCGATGACCTGGAAGTCCTCCGCACCGAGGCCGGCCTGCTCGTAAACCTTGCGTGCGGCGTGGACATTCATGTCGTAGCCGATCAGGTTCTTGGCGGTCCCGTCGAAGGTCGAGGCGAAATCGGTGGTCATGGCCTGACCGACGATCTCCACCGCCTGCGCGGCGAGGTCGTGGGTGTTCACGAAGTCCTCGCTCGCCAGGATCACCGCGCCGGAGCCGTCGGAGGTCGGCGAGCACTGCAGCTTGGTGAGCGGGTCGTAGATCATTCGCGAGCCGAGGATGTCATCGAGTGAATAGGCGTCCTGGAACTGTGAATACGGATTGTTCACCGAGTGCTTGTGGTTCTTGTAGCCGATCTTCGCGAAATGCTCGGCAGTGGTGCCGTATTGCTTCATGTGCTCGCGGCCCGCGGCGCCGAACATCCACGGCGCCACCGGGAAAAGCACCTCGGAGATCTCGGCGAGTGCCATGATGTGTTTGGCCATCGGCTGTTCGCGGTCATCCCAGGTGGAGCCGAGCGAACCCGGCTGCATTTTCTCGAATCCGAGCGCCAGCGTGCATTCGGCGAGACCGCCCCGAATCGCCTGTGCCGCAAGGTAGAGCGCGGTCGAGCCTGTCGAACAGTTGTTGTTGACGTTGACGACCGGGATGCCGGTCATGCCCAGTTCATAGACCGCACGCTGCCCCGCGGTCGATTCGCCGTATACGTAGCCGACATAGGCCTGCTCCACCAGGCCATAGGCGATTCCGGCGTCGGCGAGCGCCTTGGTCCCCGACTCCCGAGCCATATCCGGGTAGTCCCAATCGCTGCCGTCTTCGTTCTTGCGGCGGCCAGGCTTCTCGAACTTCGTCATGCCGACGCCGACGACGTAGACCTTGTTCGCCATCGAACTCCTCACGTTGTACCTGCCCCGGTGTGCACTCGGCGGCGGCGATCCGCACGCGGCGCCGACAGTCACCGATCCGTCCGGACCGAACAGAAACAAACATACAGAGCTGTATGTAAGCCCGCAAGGTTGATGAACTACCCAGTTCGGCATTCGCCACAATCGCCAGCTCAGACCCAATCGGTCCGGACATACAGCCGGTCGCGTATGTTGCGGCATCGAGCCACACCACGGCGACGACGTCATCGACCTGCCCCTGTTCGACGGACACCACAATCCGTCGGGCGTACACCGCCCTACATTGTCACCGGATCCGAGTTCGACAGGCCGCACATGATCGCCTCGGCAAGCCGGCCGGGAAAACGAGATCCGGCGCCTCAGTTCACCGGCGCCGTCCACCCACCAGGACAGCGCACCCCTGGCACCCCGGAACCACGACGGGCGCCACACACGCGGCGATCGATGGGAAAGCCCGGTGGCCGTTGCCTATTCGGACTTGTCGACGCGACGGTGGGCGGCCAGCGCGGCGGTTGCGATCTCGCGCAGGTGCACCGAGGCCCGCCGCCAACGCCGATGCGCCCGTTCAGGATCGGGATCGACGAAGTTGGACACCAGGATTCCACGCAGCGCGTCCATCGCGGTATAGACGAAGTCCCGGGCTTCCTTGCGCTGCATCTCATCCGGCACGAATCGGGCGACCGCCATCAGCACGGCGTTGTTCACGAACGGCTCGACCTTCTCCATGGCCGAGGCGAGCACCCGGTCGGTCCGGCCCGCCACCCAGAGCTCCACGGTCGCGATGAACAGCGGCCCTTGGTGCAGTTCCCACAGCGAGTCCAAGGCCGCGCCGACCGGATCCTCGACGCTCTCGATCTTGGACATCTCCCGCATCGCGGTCTCCGCACGCAATTGCGCAAGATGACTGATGGCCGCCACCACCAGATCGGTCTTCGAGCCGAAGTGATGGACCTGAGCCCCGCGGGTGACCCCGGCACGCTCGGCGACCCGGGGTGTCGTCGTCCCGGCGTAGCCATACTCGACCAGGCAGTCGATGGTGGCATCGAGCAGCCGCGTACGCATCTCGCTGCTACGCTGCTCCTGCGTGCGGCGCTGCTGCTTGGGCGCTGCGGACCTGGTCATTCCGGCGATTCTACACTTACATACAGATCTGTATGTTCACGGCGGCCGCAACTGTTCGCCCTCCACTACGGCTGATAAGCAGAACTGATCAGCTGCGCGCGAATTCGGCGTTGTTCCGACACCACCACGTCACCGAGGCTGATCCAGCACGCTGGAACAACACCTGGAGCCGAATTGCCCGCGATCACACCTTTCCGTATCGACATCGAGCAAGCCGACCTCGACGACCTCGCCTACCGCCTGGCGCACACGCGATACGTCGAGGAGCTGCCCGCCCAAGAGATCGCGGGCCGGGTGAACATCGGCATCCCGATACGACCCGGATGGGAGTACGGCGTCCCACTGTCGTTCGTCCGGCCGCTGCATGAGTATTGGCGCGACGGCTTCGACTGGCGTGCACAAGAGCAGTGGCTCAACGCTTTCCCGCAGTTCATCACCGAAATAGACGGTCAGAATATCCATTTCGCGCACGTCACCTCACCGGAGCCGGACGCGACACCGCTGATTCTCCTGCACGGCTGGCCGAGCTCCTTCACCGAATTCCTCGGCCTGGTAGGCGAATTGACCGATCCGCGGGCACACGGTGGTGATCCGGCAGACGCCTTCCACGTAGTGATCCCTTCGTATCCCGGATTCGCCTTCTCCGGCCCGACCCAGGTGGCGGGCTGGCATCCGGTGCGGATGGCGGCGGCGTTCAACGAGCTGATGGACAGGCTCGACTACGACTGCTTCGGCGTGCACGGCAACGACTGTGGGGCCATGGTGGCGCCCGAGATGGGCAGACTCGCCCCCAACCGGGTCATCGGGGTGCACGTGAACCAGATCTTCTCCTTTCCGACGGGCGCACGTGGTGAGCTGGACGGACTCAGCGAGGACGAACTGATGCTGGTGCGGTTCGGACAGAAGTTTCTCGACCACGCCGTCCACGACTCCGCCCAGCGGGCGCAGCCGCAGACCCTCGGTCATGCGCTGTCGGATTCCCCGACCGGACAACTCGCGTGGAGCGGCAGGCTGATCGCGGAGGCGATGACCGCCGACCAACTGCTCACCAATGTGTCGATCTACTGGTTCACCAATACCTCGGCCCCCTCTGCCCGGTTCTACTTCGAGAGCCATCACTCGGCGACGCCGACCGAGCCGACCACCGTGCCGATCGGGTTGGCCTCCTTCGGCGACGGTTTCACCATGCCGCGCAGGTTCGCCGAACGCGACCACACCACCATCGTGCAGTGGAACGAATACGACCGTGGCGGTCACTGGCCCGCACACGAAGCCCCCGAGCTCCTGCTCGCCGACATTCGCGGTTTCTTCAACAAAGTGATCTGAGAACCGCATAACAAAGGCGCTCCGTCCCACGGTCTACCACGACCGGACCTGGCTGCCGGACGGAGTCCGCCGACAATCGCGCCGGGGCGAGCGACGGCGAGGCAGCCGCCCGGTCACACCGCCGGACGGAGTCCGCCGACAATCGCGCCGGGGCGAGCGACGGCGAGGCAGCCGCCTAGTCATACCGCCGGACGGAGTCCGCCGACAATCGCGCCGGGGCGAGCGACGGCGAGGCAGCCGCCTACCAGGTCCGGCCGAGGTAAGCGGACAGCGTCCGGTGCGCCGGATCATCGCCCGATGCCGGGAGCTCGGGTCCGAACATGCCGGGTGTGCGGAAGTTGTCGATACCCATCTCACGCATGATCGCCAGCAGCTCGCCGCATAATTGCTGGTCGAGCCACTGTTCCTGGTCGGTGGCGAGCGCGAGGTCGATACCGTGCACGAGCACTTCGGTCAGGTGGATCACCGCAGCCATGGGACCGGGCACGAGACCGAAACCCAAGCCCACAGTCTGTTCGAGCGCATCGGGGCGATGCCACGCCGCGCTGTCGGCGACCGCCGCTGCTGCGTACGCCCCGTGTGGATTCGCACCGAGCCAGTCGTCGTGATGGTCGCGGTCATGGTCGACACCCTCGAGTTGCGCGGCGAAGATGTTCATGCCGCCGACCACGTGGTTGAGCAGGTAATGGACGTCCCATTCGACGCACGGGGTCGGCGCGGTCATACGGTCGGCCGGGATCCCCTCGACAACGGCGGCGGTCATCTCGATGGCACGGTCGATGCGGTTGATCATGGCGTCCATGTGTTGCTCCAGAAGATGGTGACAGCCGAAAGGATTGGTTCACCGGACCACACTCAGGAGTGCACGGCGATACCGCCCAACTCCTAAACGCAGTCGATAACGGCGTTAATCGGAGCGTAGCGACCAGAACCGCTTAAACGCAAGTGCGAACTGCGTTAAATTGGGTGCCATGGAGGAACGCACCCGCCGCCCCGGCGGTCGCAGCGCCCGCGTCCGCGCGGCGGTGCACCGCGCGGTCACCGAACTCGTCGCCGAACGGGGATACGGGAACTTCACCGTCGCCGAGGTCGCGGCCCGCGCGTGCGTGGCCGATACGAGCATCTACCGCCGCTGGGGCACTCTCGAGGCGCTGGCCATGGAGGTTGCCGTCGATCGACTCACCACCGAGTCCGCGATCCCCGACACCGGAACCCTCGACGGCGATCTGCGCGCCTACGCGGCGAATGCGGCCCGAGATGTGAGCGGCCCCAACGGACTTGCGTTGCTGCGCACGATCCTCGCGCTGATCGATACAGGCGCGGCAGGCGAAGACACCCGCGACCGATTCCTCTCCGACCGCGTCGACCAGATCCAGCGCATGCTCGACCGGGCCACCGCACGCGGCGAAGCCGCTCCCGAGGTGCTCGAGGTCGTCGACATGATCCTGGCACCGATGTACACCCGCGCCCTGTTCGGCACCGGCCCCCTCCGCGAGGCATACGTCGGCACCCTGGTCGACCGCCTGCTCAGCCTCGGAACCCCGAGTGATTCGCCTGCTCCGACGCCGCTGTCCGCGACCGATAAGCCAAACTGATCGGGAACTCGGTGTTGTTCCCGGCAGGCCGTTCTCGCAGGCTAAGGCAGTGTCCGAGATCAGACCGTTCCGTATCGAAATTCCCCAGGCCGACCTGGATGATCTGGCGCAGCGCCTGGCGAACACCCGGTCGGAGCGTCCCTTCGATCAGCTCGGGGGTAATGCCGACTTCGAGCTGCCGGTCCAGCTCAGCTGGGACTACCGGGGACCACGGTCATACGTGCAACCCCTGCTCGAATACTGGCGCGATCGGTTCGACTGGCGCGCGCAAGAACAGCGGCTCAACAGTTTCCCCCAGTTCACCACCGAGATCGACGGACAGAACGTTCATTTCGTGCACGTCCGCTCCCCGGAACCGGACGCGACACCACTGCTTCTCGTCCATGGCTGGCCCAGCTCCTTCACCGAATTTCTCGGCCTGATCGACGAGTTGACCGATCCACGCACGTATGGCGGCGACCCCACCCAGGCTTTTCATGTCGTTATCCCGTCCTACCCCGGCTTCGCGTTCTCCAAGCCTGCGGATCGAGTCGGCTGGCATCCGGTGCGGATCGCCGCCGTCTTCAACGGACTGATGGCCAGACTCGGCTACGACCGGTTCGGCGTGCACGGCAATGACGGCGGTGCCATCGTCGCACCGGAAATGGGCAGACTCGCCCCGGACAAGGTGATCGGCGTGCACGTCGACCAGATCTTCTCCTTCGCCAAGGGGGAACCGGACGAACTGAACGGGCTCAGTGAATTCGAATTGAAGCTGATGGGTTTCGGACAGCAATTCCTCGAACGCGCCATCCACGACTCCACCTGGCGGGCACAACGGCAGGCCATCGGCCCGGCACGCACGGATTCGCCCGCCGCCCTGATCGCGTGGAGCGGGCAGCCCACCTGGAGCGGGCAGATGCTCACCGATTCGATGACGCCGGACGAGCTGCTGACCAATATTTCGATCTACTGGTTCACCAGCACCGCGGCGCCCTCGGCCCGGTTCTCCTTCGAAACCGGCCACGCGGACGCGCCGACCACCGTGCCGATCGGACTGGCTTCCTTCGGCTACGACTTCACGCCGCCGCGCAAGTTCGCCGAACGCGACCACGCCAACATCGTGCAGTGGAACAAGTACGAGATCGGCGGTCACTGGGCGGCCCACGAAGTGCCCGACCTGCTACTTGATGACATCCGCGGCTTCTTCGCGAAGGTGCACTGACACCGCCCCGCCGCTGCTCGCCCCCTCCGTGGGGTCGGTCATCGCAGCGACGCACAGGTGCTCGGAATGATCTCCCACTCCCGGCGTTGCACGACTGCGCGAACCGGGCGATATCGGAAGGCGGTAATGCCGTGGAAATGCGGGATATCGAGATTCTGCTGACGTTGGCCCAGGAGCTGCACTTCGGCCGCACCGCGCAGCGATTGCAGTTGTCCCAGGCGCGGATCAGTCAGTCGATCAAGGGCCAGGAACGGCGTCTCGGCGCGCTTCTCGTCGATCGCACCAACCCACGCAATATCCGGCTGACACCGCTCGGCACGCAACTGTGCGCCGACCTGCTTCCGGCGTATCGCGAGGTGCGACAGGCACTGGACCGGGCGCGGTCGGCCGCGGGCAGCGCCTCCACGATGCTGCGCATCGGCATGGTCGGCGGGAATGCCCACGACTACCGATCGATCTGGCAGACCTTCCGCACCAGACACCCCGAATTCGTGCTGCAGATCCGGTCCGTGTCGTTCACCGACCCGTTCGGCCCGCTGCGCCGCGGCGAGACCGACGTCGTCATCGCCCGGCTACCGGTCGAGGAGTCCGATCTCACGGTGGGACCGGTGCTGTTGTCCGAGCCGATGGTCGCGGCGATGTCCGACAACCGCGAACTGGCCGGGGTCAAAGGCCGCTCCAAGCAACGGATCTCGAGGGTGTCGAATGGTGACGACGTATCCACATACGTGATGGGCTCCGACGACGCCATCCATATCACGCCCGACCAGCCGCCCCAGTACTACAACCGGCCCGGCGGCAGCTTCCGCCACACCACAGACGCGCACCTGCTCCGCTGGGCGCTGGTCTGGCACCGCGAGTTCGAAACCGATCAGATCCGCGCGCTGGCGCGCATCGTCGGCGAATTGGGCAGGATCGACCACCACTGACTGAACCGAAGCGCTGTCATGGGTGCTGGTGGCAGGCTTTCGGGGGCGTCGGTGCGACGTCGAGCGCGGGGTTGCGGTCGAAGAAGCCGACAGGTTTGAGCCAGAAGCTCACGGTGTCGACCGGCATGATCGGCCAGTCCTCCGGGCGGGTGATGTGGTGGATGCCGAAGACATACCAGAGCACTACGTCGGTGTTCACGATGGACCGGTTCGCCGCCGTCCACTCGGGCAGCCCGTGATCGACCTTGCTCTGTGTGACGAATTCACCCGCGGGCCAGCGCTCGTGGGGGGCATTCGGGGTGACCCACAGGGTGTGCTCGATTGCCTTGCAGCGCGCCAGGATCGGCGATCGCGGATCGAACATGGCCGGAATCGCACCCCCCGGCACCAGCTTGTAGGCCGGTGCGGTGCCCAGTCCGTTGGTGGTGTTGTCGTTGGCCACTTTCCAGGCGCGCTGCGTCGACCAGTCGAAGTCCTGCTTACCTTCGCTTTCGGTGCGCAATGGAGTGTTGTTCTGCCGCAACGAAAGTCCGTAGGGGTTGTCCGGTCCCATCGGGACGATCTCGGTCTCGCTGCGGTACACCGTGTTCTCGGTGCCGTCGATGTCCAGATCCAGGCGAGCGACCAGGAAATGCTGATGGAACGGCGCGTAGGTGCGCTGGTCGACCACTGTGCCGTGCGGGTGCGCGCCGCCTGCCGGGAAATGACCGACAACCATGATTCCGGTCGCGCGGACCTCGCACTCGATATTGCCGTCCTGGTAGAAGCGCCAGTAGACGAGGTACTCGTAGTTCGCGACGGTAACGTGGAAAGACACTGTCAGCCTGCGCATTCGGCGCACCTCGGCGCCGGCGTGATGGTCGACGTGCTTCCACAGGACCGCGTTGTCCTCTTCATGGACGCAGATGGCGTTGCTGATCGTGACGGGTGCACCGCTGCTGTTGTGCACCACCGCATCGAGGTAGCGGATCTCACCGAGGCAATCGCAGCCCAGTTCGAGCGAGGTGGTCATGAATCCGATGCCCCACTCCCCGATGTCGAAGGCCGTTCGGCGGTAGTGGTCGGTGCAGTGATCCCGGTACGGAACCATCATCTCGGCGAACGAGAGCCGGTTCGCAATCGAGCGGATGCGGCCGCCGTCGTTGTACTTCACCGCATGCAGTGTCATGCCCTCGCGATAGTTGAAACCGACGCGCAGCGACCAGTTCTGCCACTCGACCTTATTGCCGCCACCGAAAAGGACGGCCCATCCGGCTGGGTTATCTCCAAGGGACGCAATGGTTCCCGGGTACTCGCGGCGCGAATCCGGTCCGGGACGTGGCGGGGGACGTACTCGCCCATGATCTCCGGGGTGTCGACCGAGCCGGTGTCCTCGATCTCGAGTAGCTCCATGGTGTTCATGTCGATGACGCAGTGGAATCCGTTGACCGGCCCGGCATAGGGGTTCGCGCCGTCGGCGGCCCTGACCCAGGTATCGGACCAGCCGAGCCTGCGACCTCGATACCGCGGCGGCAGCACCGCGTCACCGTAGGTCCAGGTGTCCATGAACACCAGGCTCATGTCGGTGATCCCCCGCGCGGCCAAGGCGGCGATCACTTCGGGATGCGCGCGCAGCGCCTCGTCGGCCTCCTCCCATTCGTCGAGGGTGAAGTTCGCCTGCACTCCGGGCAGATGTGTCCAGGACAGCACGGTGCCGGTGGTCAGCGAGACGAGCGCCTTGTAGGTCTTGTTCTCGGCCCGCTCGAAACACACCACGTGTGCCCTGCGGTCGGGCACCACTGTGTCGGCATCGAACGCCGCTATCTCGGACTTCGAGGGCTCGGCGAGTTCGATCGACGCGTACCGCCAGCCGGGGCCGACACCGTGCGTACGGCTCAGTACGGCGACAACTCCACGGAACTCGTCGGACGACAGCGGATCGAGCGGATGGAACGTATCGGCCACGATTACTCCCTACCGGTCGAAGGTCGTCGGTGTGACGGGATCGCTACAACTTCGCTACGCCGACCCTACGACGCCGAGCAACTCTTTCGGCACTGTTCGGGCCGCACCGTGACAGGCGGCATCCGCGACCGGCAGCAACCACCAGCAGACGATGAGCGGTAGCGCCATCCCCATCGTGTCGCGGCACTCAGCCGTAGGACGCACCGGACGACAGCCCGTCAGGAGGTCACAGCGAATTGTCCTCGACCGTGCCGCTGTACTGCTCTCACACGGGCACAACACCGACCCGCTGAGCCAGCCGACCGAGATCCCCGGTCGTGAGATCGCGGCGCGCGGTGCGCATCATGTGCCCAACGAGTTCCCGCACGATCGGCATCGCTCGTGCGTGCTGGGGCGCGGCGTGTTCGGCACGCAGCAGGGCATTCAGCGCGCTCCGGTGGTCACGTTGCATGGTGTGCGCGCGTCCTACCTCCACGAAGAACTGAGCGCGGCGCGCATCGGCAGGCAGATCGGCCGGTGACAACGTTGGCTCGAGGTCGAGCACTTGCCCCGGTTCGCGCCGCTCCATGGCAGCGGACATCTTCCACAAGGTGACGTTCGCCGCGCCGAAGGTTCGATTCCGTGCCTGACTCGCTCCCGCTGGGGCATCGTCGAGCCTGCCCGCTTGCTCGGCCGCTTCGGCAAGGTGCGGTTGTGGGTCCTTACCCATCGTGGCGGACACCAACGACGCTTGCAGGTGCAGCATCCCTACCGTCTCGATATCGCCGCGGGTGCGCACATCGGGCACAAGGCGATCGGCGACCTGTTCGGACTGCTCGAGCGCAGCGGGCAGTGCGCCGGGCCGTGACATCAAGATTTGGCTGCGCAGATAGGAAACGGCCGCGAGCGATGCGGTACCTCCGGTCTCCCGGGCGGCGCGTTCGGATTCCTGCGCGGCCGTCCAGGACAACGCCTCATACCCGCGTGAGCGCAGCGCAGAGGCCACGCCGTAGACGATCGCGCCGTGGATGTCCCACGCCTGCGGGGAGCCATTGTCGCGCACATGACGAAACGAGTCCGTGAGCATCGGAACCAACAGTGGCCCGAGCGCTGCGTAGTCGCCATTCTGCCGGTAGAGGGTGGCCTCCTTGGCCGCTGTCGCCAATTCCTCGAGGCTGCGCGGTAGACGGGTGTCGGTCACGTTGCCTTGCGACCAGAGCACAGCCTCCAACTCCGGCACCACGGAATGGAATCCGGCGGTGGACGGGTCGAGCTTGTCTTGCTCGTGCCCAGTCAGGTCACCCAGCGTCACACCGAGCGCTTGCGCCAGCGCCAGCATGGTCCGGCGGGAGTCGATCGGCCGTAGTCCCGCCTCATACTTGGCAAGCACCGATCGGCCCAATCCAGCCCTATCGGCAAGCACCTGTTGGGTGATCCCCCGCCGCGCCCGGATCGCGCGTACCCGCTGGCCGATGTAGGTATTCGGTTCGTCGGTCATGTGCGCTCCCTGCGCTTTCCCTGCCACGTTCCCACGCCTTACGTGCATTGTTCCACGGAGGAACACACTTCCGTACCTGCGTTGCAAAGCTAGTGTCAGCCCGCCGCCGGGTTGATGCGAAGTCCTCGGCGGCGGGTGCCTACCAACTAGACAGCGGAAGGCGCAGGGGAATGGGAGCGCTCGCGTGGTTAGACCCGACATCACCGACTTCGGAATGGGACGAGGCCCAAATTCGTCGTTTGGCCCGGCGATTGGGCTACGTGCTGCACTGGGCCGACGCAGGCTCGGTACTCGGTCTGGTCGAACAGGCCGCCGGGTTAGGCGTCGACGTGGTGCTGTTGCCGTCCTCGGCACACCTGGACGCCCAAACCCTGAATCGACTGATGGGGTTTGCTGATGTCGAATGCGCTTGCCCACGTGAGTCTTTCGCCCGCTGGTCCCTGCTCGGCGGGGTGCACCGATGATCGCGCTCGGGTGGGTGGTCGTGTTCGGGTGGGTGGTCGTGTTCGGCCTGCCCCTGACCGTGGTCTTTGCAGCGATCTTCTGGCCCGAACGCATCCCGAAAGACCGGACTGTCGAGGCCATTCGACGACGGGTCGAGTCGGAGAAATCCGACTGCCCGGAAGGAAGGCGACTTCTGACCGCCGATCGCGATGGCCGACGGCCTCGACCGCTCTCAACAGACAGCGGTAAGTAGATAGATAGGGGAAGTGATGAGGAACCTGATCAGGGTGGCGTTGCTCACCGGATTCGGCGTCGGCTCGACCCTCGTCGGCGGCGCTACCGGTGCCGCTTCGGCCGACAACGTCGTGTGTTTCATCCACGCGATCGAGCCATGGAAAACCGACCACAAATCGATAGCGCCGATCAACTTCGGGTTCAAGGTGCACTGCACCGGAAAGCCCGCGTTGCGCAACGTGACTACGAAGCTCTGGCGCTACGACCCGAAGGACGGCAAGCACTATGTTCACTCCGAACGCAACGACAACACCACCGATCCCGACGTCGAAACGCTGTACTCGGCGTCGTGCTCGTCGGCCGGGGTCCTCTACCAGTTCCACACCGAGGCGATCGTGAACGCGTTTAATGGCAACTGGGACCGCGAACCCGACAACAGCAGCACAATCGCGGCGATCTGCTAACAACAACGGAAGGGCGTAGCCGAATGACGACTCTCGAGCAACACCCAGCGGTCGCAGTGGCAACCCGCGCCCTCACGGGCAGTGACCGGGACCTGAACCCGGTCACTGCCGTCATCCGGGACGATGTCGCTGCCGTCCTCATCGACGGTGCACAGGGCCGATGGATCGTGTTCGCCGATCCGCGTGGCGGCGAATGGTTCGTGGAGGGCACTACGTTCGGTGCGCCGCGACCGGCCGGGCCGCGTAGCGACCGCTCACCGGATAACATGCCGCTCCAACGTTTGCGTATTAGGTTTCACAGTGACAGCAAGGGCGACGGAGGCTGGTTAGCCATGACCGGTCTCGCCGCCCACGACGCGGTGTCGGTCTCGATGGGCTCCGGACTCGACGAAGCCGTCGCATCCGTCACTGATGACGGTCTCGTCTTCGCCGTCATTCGAGCGCGCGTCGATGACGATCCGAGCGTCTACGTGAACACCCGCGACGGACGGCGCATATCGGCCGTAGCGCGCGAAAGCTGAGAGGATCGATAGCGCAGCCGAAAGTAGCTGGGAAAATAAGGGGGACAGGCCAAACCGGATCGACCCGAAGACCTCCCGAAGGCCGTGAAGGTCATTCAGGCCGTTCGATGAACGACTGGCACGAACACGTCAAGGCCGTCGTAGACCCGGCTCCTCCATTGCGAGACAGCCAGCGAGAGGCAGACGCCCGGACGCGGCCCATCAGGAGTGCACAGTGCGCCGCGCGGTCCAGACCGTGATGGTGAACAGCACGACGCCGAGTATCGCGAGGCCGGCACCGACCGTCGCGGGAGCCGTGTAACCGAGGCCCGCGGCGATCACGAGACCGCCGAGCCACGCGCCCGCGGCATTGGCGATGTTGAGAGCGGCATGGTTGAGGGCAGCGGCGAGGGTTTGGGCGTCTGCGGCGACATCCATCAGCCGGGTCTGGAGGGCAGGGGCAAGTGCCGCGCCCGAGCCGCCGATGAGGAAGGCGCCGATACCAGCGGTGTACGGGTTGTGTGCGGCGGCGACAAATCCCGCGAGGATGACGACCATCGCGCCGAGGGCGGCGAAGATCGCGAAATCGACGCCGCGGTCGGCCAGGACGCCGCCGATGATATTGCCTGCCACCATGCCGAGGCCGAAGAGCATGAGGACCACCGGGACCAGACCCGCTCGCATACCGGCGACGTCGGTGAGCGTGGTGGTGATGTAGGTGTAGACGGCGAACATGCCGCCGAAACCGATCGCGCCGACGAGCAGAGTCAGCAGAACTTGCGGACGACGCAGCGCACCGAGTTCGGTCATCGGGTTGGTGGTTCTGATGCCGGTGAGCTCGGGCACGTAACGCAGGAGGGCGGCCACGGTCGCCAGTCCGATCACCGTGACCACGATGAACGCGTCCCGCCAGCCGAGATGCTGACCCAGCCAGGTAGCTCCGGGAACGCCGACAACGTTGGCGGCGCTCAAACCCAGCATAACCGCAGCAACAGCCTTCGCCCGTTGCCCCACCGGGGCAAGAGTCGCGGCCGCCAGCGAGGCGACGCCGAAATAGGCGCCGTGCGGTAGGCCGGCGAGGAAACGCGCGACGACGAGGGTCGCGAAGGTCGGCGCGAGGACGGTCAAAGCATTTCCGATGGTGAACGCCACCATCAGCACAACGAGCAGCCGCTTGCGCGGCACCCGGGCGCACAGGGCCGCGATCAGCGGAGCGCCGACGACCACGCCGAGCGCATACGCCGACACCGCGTGCCCGGCCGTCGGCTCCGCGACACTCATGGCGCTCGCGATGTCGGGTAGCAAACCCATCGTGACGAACTCGGTCGTCCCGATCCCGAACCCGCCGAGCGCGAGCGCGAGCATCGCCGGAATATGCCAATCCGTCCGCTCGGCCTCGACTGGTGCGGTGGGCGACGTGGCTACGGGACTGGTCACGTAGTCATGTAACCGCCTGCCTGCCGCTTCCGCTTCCCGAGCAAACGTGAGTTCGCCCACCTCAGCGTCGATATATCGCACAGGTCAACGTGCGCACACCCCATATGAGCAGCCACCGGGCAATCCGACGCTCAGCCGGGATGCAGTGGCTCGCGTCGTTCGAAGGTGCGCCGGTACTCGGCGGGTGACACACCGATGACGCCGGCGAAATGACGGCGCAGGTTGGCCGCCGTGCCCAGGCCGGACATGCTGCTGATCCGATCGATGCCGAAATCACTGGATTCCAAGAGAGATTGGGCGTGTGAGAGCCGCTGGCCGAGCAGCCATTGCATCGGCGTCGCGCCGGTCGCCTGCTGCACGTGCCGGAAGAAGGTGCGCGGACTCATGTTCGCCTTCGCCGCGAGCGTGTCCACGGTGAGCGGCTGGTCGAGATTGGCGATGGCCCACTGCAGCACCGGTCCGATGCCGTCGTCGGCCCGCGGCGGAATGGACAGTTCGACGAATTGCGCCTGACCACCGGAACGGTGCGGCGGAATCACCATCCGTCGCGCCAACCGGTTGGCGATCACCGCGCCGAAGTCACGGCGGACCAGGTGCAGACAGAGATCGAGGGCGGCCGCCATGCCCGCACTGGTGAGCACATCGCCGTCATCGACGTAGAGCACCGACTCGTTGACCTCGATGTCGGGATATCGCCTGGACAGGACCTCTGCGTGCTCCCAGTGCACAGTGGCCCGCCGCCCGTCCAGGATGCCCGCGGCGGCGAGGGCGAAGATCCCGTCGCACAGCGCGACCATGCGTGCACCGCGACGGTGCGCCGCGGCGAGCGCATCGACGAGTTCGGGTGGTATTTCGCGTTCGGCGGTCACGAAGTCGTGTGCCACCGAGGGCACGATCACGGTATCGGCGGCCAGCAGGTCGGCGAGACCGTGTTCGGCTCGCAGGTAGGTGCCGAACCCGATCGGCTGGGCGTGCTGCTCCGGCGTCACTGCGCAGACCTTCAGTTCGTACCAGGAGTCGGAGAGATCCGGCTGCGGGGTGCCGAAGATCGAGGCCACCACGCCCAGCTCGTAGAGATCCCACGGATGCAGCGCACCGGGAGCGACGGCCAACGCGACAGTTCGACCGGTCATGAGTCGATGTTATGGCAGTAATCGTTCGCTTGTCGTCAGTTCTGCCACTGATATTTTCCCGTCGGAGCGCGAAGACTGAGTTCGGGCGCCCACCAACCGAACTCAGGAATCGACGGAGGAATCGTGAACGACAATCGGACATCGGTGACCGTGTTGGGCCTCGGCCGCATCGGCGCGACGGTCGCGGAGATCTTCTTGCGCAACGGCCACCCGACCACCGTGTGGAACCGGTCATCGGGCAAGGCCGCACATCTGGACGAACTCGGAGCCGTGCGCGCTGCGACGCCCGCGGCGGCCGTGGCCGCCGGCGCGCTGATCGTGGTCACGGCGGCCGACACCCCCGCGGGTGCCGCGATTCTCGCGTCCGCTCCCGACGCGCTGCGCGGACGCACCGTCCTCAATCTCGCGACCGGCCGTCCGGACGAGGCACGCGAGCTGGCGTCCTGGATCGCCGAGCGCGACGGGCATTACCTGGACGGCGGGATCCTCGGCGTGCCACAGACACTCGGCACGCCGGACACCATGGTCACCTACAGCGGCTCGCCCGAAGCGCACGCGGCGCACGGCGGCACCATCGCCGAGCTCGGCACCGCGAAATACCTGGGTGCGGACACGGGCCTCGCCGCACTGCACGACATGGCGGTATTGGCCGGTATGTACGGGCTGTTCGGCGGTTTCTTCCAAGCGGCGGCGATGGTCGGCAGCGCGGGCTTCCCCGCGGGCGAGTTCACCGCAGAGTTCTTGATGCCGTGGCTGCGCTCCATCATCGACGTGCTGCCGACCCTGGCCGAGGAGATCGACTCACGGCAGTTCGAGGTCAATTTCTCCGACCTGGCGGGCAATCGGGCCGGTCTGCGCAATATCCGGACCGCCAGCCACGATCAGGGCGTCGCGACAGACCTGCTCGACCCTTTGCAGCGCATGTTCGATGAACAGGCGGAACTGGGCAATGGCGCCGACAGCTTCACCCGCGTCGTCAGCGGTCTACTCGGCGCCGCAGTATCCGAGCGGAGTTGACCGGCCCGACCAGGAAACAGTTCGGGCACCCGTACCACTTGCCGATCGGAGCGACCGGCATGCGGTCGCCGTGGCGTGGTGCGGGTGCCCGTTGGTTCGCGCCCGGCGCCGGAATGTTCCAGCGCCGGGAGTGGTGGTGGGGGTTCGGTCAGCGCAGGGCGCGGGCCAGGTTGGCGTCGAGCGCGCCGAGGAATTCCTCGGTGGTCAGGTAGCCCTGGTCGCCGCCCACGAGCGCGGCCAGGTCCTTGGTCATCTGCCCGCCTTCGACGGTCTTGATGACGACGTCCTCGAGGGTCTGCGCGAAGCCGATCACCTCGGGGGTGTTGTCCAGCTTGCCGCGGTGTTCGAGACCACGGGTCCAGGCGAAGATCGACGCGATCGGGTTGGTCGAGGTCGGCTTGCCCTGCTGGTGCTGGCGGTAGTGCCGGGTGACCGTGCCGTGTGCGGCCTCGGCCTCGCAGGTGCGCCCGTCCGGGGTCAGCAGCACCGAGGTCATCAGACCGAGCGAGCCGAAGCCCTGCGCGACCGTATCGGACTGCACGTCGCCGTCGTAGTTCTTGCAAGCCCAGACGTAGCCGCCCTCCCATTTCATGGAGGAGGCCACCATGTCGTCGATCAGCCGGTGCTCGTAGGTGAGCCCCGCCGCGTCGAACTGGGTCTTGAATTCGGCGTCGAAGACCTCCTGGAAGGTGTCCTTGAACATGCCGTCGTAGGCCTTCAGGATGGTGTTCTTCGTGGACATGTACACCGGGTAGTTCTGCGCGAGTCCGTAGTTGAACGACGCGCGCGCGAAATCCTCGATGGACTTCTTGAAGTTGTACATACCCATCACGACGCCGCCGTCCTCGGGCATTTTCACGACCTCGTGCACGATCGGCTCGCTGCCGTCGTCCGGGGTGAACGTGAGGGTGACGGTACCGCCCTCGAACACCTTGAAGTCGGTGGCGCGGTACTGGTCGCCGAAGGCATGACGGCCGATGATGATCGGCTTGGTCCAGCCGGGCACCAGGCGCGGGACGTTCGAAATAATGATCGGAGCGCGGAAGATCGTGCCGCCGAGAATGTTGCGGATGGTGCCGTTGGGCGACCGCCACATCTTCTTCAGGCCGAACTCCTCGACGCGCGCCTCATCCGGGGTGATGGTGGCGCACTTCACGCCGACACCATGCTCCTTGATGGCGTTGGCGGCGTCGATGGTGACCTGGTCGTCCGTCTTGTCCCGGTACTCGATGCCGAGGTCGTAGTACTCGAGGTTCACGTCGAGATACGGGTGGATCAGCTTGTCCTTGATGAACTGCCAGATGATCCGAGTCATCTCGTCGCCGTCGAGTTCTACGACGGTGCCTTCAACCTTGATCTTGGACATGGATCTTCGTGTCCTCCTAGGATGGTGCCCTCATTGCACGGCCAGGCGAACACGCTTGTGAGCGGACCCCAGCTGTTCCAAAGACAACGTATATGCCCCGCGTTGTCCGCGGAACGTGTGGTGCAAACAAGACAAGCGTACTGCTGGTAAGGATCTCACCGCGCGGGCAGCCCCCCGAGTGAGCGCGCCCGAAATGGTTACCGGCAAGTAGGTCGAGAGTGGCCTCGATCACTCGCGGACCGGCAAGTGACGCAGCGTTGTGCCCGTCACCCCGGTGTGGCCTGCGGCGGGCAAAAGAAAGTCCGCGCATCGCCGCCGAGCGGAGGCGATACACGGACTTCCGACGTCGTGAGAGGAAGATCTCAGACCCCGACGTGGACCCGAGCTCCGTCCTCGGAGCCCTCGATCAGGTTCTGCGGCTTGTCCCTGATCATGAACGCGATCACCGGGACCGCGGCGAGGAAGAAACCGGCGCCGACGTAGAACGCCACGTCGTAGCTGTGGATCGAGGCACGGGCGACCAGGTTGTCGAGCGTCGGATTGCCCTCCGCGAACGATTTGGCCGTCTGCACCGAGATGGTGGTCAGCAGGGCAGTGCCGACCGCGCCTCCGACCTGCTGCGCGGCGTTGAGCAACGCACTCGCCACACCCGAGTCCTCCTCCTCGACCTGATGCAGCGCGACGGTCTGCATGCCGACGAACAGCGGACCCATACCGAGCGCGATCAGCACCTGTGCGGGCAGCACGCTCGCCGCGTAGCTGTCGCCGTAGCTCAACTGCGCCAGCCACAGCAGGCCGAGGACACCGAGCACGGCACCCGCCACCATCAGCGGCCGCGGGCCGAGCTTCGGCAGCAGCGCACTGGTGACACCGGCGGAGATCGCGATGCCCGCGGGGAACGGCAGGAACGCAAAGCCGGCCTTCAGCGACGAGTAGCCGAGCGTGATCTGGAAGTAGTAGCTCAGGAACAGGAACATCGCGAACATCGCGATCGGGATGAGCAGCGCGGCGAGGAAGGCGCCGCCACGGTTGATCTCACCCGGAATATGCAGCGGCAAGAGCGGATTCGAGGAACGACGCTCGATCGCGACGAAGGCGATCAGCAGCGCGACACCCGCGACGAGCAGCCCGAGGGTGCTGCCTGCCAACCAGCCGTCGTCGGCGGCGCGACTGAAGCCGTACACGATCGCGATCAGACCGAGCGTCACGGTGACGGCACCCGGCACGTCGTAGCCGCCGGTGCGCGGGGCCGGTATGTCCTTCACCACAAAGGCCAGCGCACCGACCAGAGCGAGGATGGCGATCGGGGTGTTCACCAGCAGGCACCAGCGCCACGAGGCGTACTCGGTGAGCGCGCCACCCGCGATCAGTCCGAGCGCGGCCCCACCCGCGGAGATTCCGGCGAAGACACCGAACGCGGTCGCGCGTTCCTTGGCCTCGGTGAAAGTCACCGAGAGCAGCGAAAGTGCCGCCGGCGCAAGCAAAGCCGCGAAAGCGCCCTGCAGTGCGCGGCCGGCGAACAGCTCCACACCGTTCTGCGCGAGACCCGCAAGCGCGGAGGCCGCCGCGAAGCCCACGAGACCGACGATGAAGATCCGGCGCCTGCCGAGGTAGTCGGCGAGCCGGCCGCCGAGCAACAGCAGACCGCCGAAAATCAGCGTGTAGGCGGTGAGCATCCATTGCTTATTGCCATCACTGATGTCGAGATCACGTTGTGCGAACGGCAGCGAGATGGTCACGATGGTGGCGTCCAGCACCACCATGAGCTGGGCCAATGCGATCACCCCCAGGGCCAACCAGCGTGCCGAACTGCCTTGTTTTTCCGGAACGTCTACCGCTGTCGCAGTCTCGGTCACCTTGATCTCCTTGAAACTCGAAGTCGTGATGCCATCCTGTCATTGTCAGACATTTGTCGTCAAGAGAAAAATGTCGCAATCAGACATTTGACTGCTAACGACACGAAAAGTCCCGGTTGCGATACAGTGGAAAGATGCTCGAGTCATCAACGCCGACCGGCGCGAGCGCCGCAGCGGACTCCCCTGCCGGCGCCGAGCCGAACCAGGACCACGCCGCGATTCCCACGCCTGCCGGCCTGCGCGAGCGCAAGAAGCAGCAGACCCGGTTGCGCATCATCGAGGTCGGACTCGATCTCTGCGACGCGCATGGTTTCGATGCCACCACCGTCGAGCAGATCGCCAATGCCGCCGACGTCTCGCCCCGGACGATCAACCGGTATTTCGACAGCAAAGAAGACATCATCCTGGGGCCGATCAAGGACTTCGGCCGCACTGTCGCCGAGACGCTGCGCGGACTCCCGGTCACCGGCAACGAGCTGCAAGCATTGCGTGAGGCTTTCCTGCGGACCATCGACCAGGCGATAGACGGAAATGACAGACTGCTGTCGTTCCGGCAGTTCCAGCAGATGCAGCGCATCTTGCGCAACAGTCCGTCGGTCAGTGCGCGCAGTCTCGAACATGCCGACAACAAGACCGCCGCGATCGCCGAGGTGCTCGCCGAACGACTCCACACCCAGCCCGACGCACTCGAGGTGCGGCTGATCGTCGGCACCTGGCAGCTGATCGGTCAGCTCGGGATGGAATGTTCGGTCGACATCTTCGACGACAGCGATCCGGCGGCGGCGGCCATGGCGGGCCGCACCGCGTTCCTGTCCACCTTCGACGAGTTCGTGCGCATCTGCTGCGTCCCGTTGGCCACCGCAACCCGGTGATTTTCGACGACGATTTCGATCGTCGACCGACCGCCAGCTATGATGCCGGTCAGGTCATGAGTGCCAGCGCGAAGCCCCGGCTTGCTGGACGGCAACCCTCCTGCAGCGGTGGGGTGCTCCGGGTGATGACCGGGCTCTCGAAAGTCGAGAGCAAGCGCGCACTTCAGGAGGTACCCCCCATGTGTTGTTGTCCGTCGCCCACATCCCATTAGTAAGTAGTTCTGGCGAACAACCCCCTTGGAGTAAGACATGAGTGACCCCATCGCGTCCGCGGCCGATATCGATTCGATCGCGTCCGATCCGACGCAGTGGTCCTTCGAGACCAAGCAGGTCCACGCGGGGCAGGCCCCGGACGAGACCACCGGCGCCCGCGCCCTCCCGATCTACCAGACCACCTCCTACGCCTTCCGTGACACCGATCACGCGGCCGCGTTGTTCGGCCTCGCCGAGCCGGGCAACATCTACACCAGGATCATGAACCCGACCCAGGACGTGGTCGAGCAGCGCATTGCCGCCCTGGAGGGTGGTGTCGCCGCACTGCTGCTGGCCTCGGGACAGGCCGCGGAGACCTACGCGATCCTCAACCTGGCCTCGGCAGGCGACCACATCGTGTCCAGCCCGCACCTCTACGGCGGCACCTACAACCTCTTCCACTACTCGCTGCCCAAGCTCGGTATCGAGGTCTCCTTCGTGGAGGACCCCGACGACCTGGAGCAGTGGCGGGCGGCCATCCGGCCGAACACCAAGGCGTTCTACGGCGAGACCATCGCCAACCCGAGCAGTGCCCTCTTCGACATCCCGGGAATCTCCGCGATCGCGCACGCCAACGGACTGCCGCTGATCGTGGACAACACGGTCGCCACCCCGTACCTGATCCAGCCGCTCGCGCACGGTGCCGACATCGTCGTGCACTCGGCGACCAAGTACCTGGGCGGCCACGGCACCGCGGTCGCGGGCGTGATCGTCGACGGCGGCACGTTCGACTGGACCGTGCGCGACGAGCAGGGCGCGCCACGGTTCCCGGGTTTCACCACTCCGGACCCGAGCTACCACGGTGCGGTGTTCGCCGACCTGGGCGCACCCGCGTACGCGCTGAAGGCACGCGTGCAGCTGCTGCGCGACCTCGGCGCCGCGGTGTCGCCGTTCAACGCCTTCCTGATCAGTCAGGGCGTCGAGACGCTGAGCCTGCGCCTGGAGCGCCATGTCGCCAACGCGCAGGCGGTGGCCGAGTTCCTGACCGCCCAGCCCACCGTCGAAGCGGTGTACTACGCGGGGCTGCCGTCCTCGCCGTGGCACGAGCGCGCCAAGCAGCTCGCACCGAAGGGGCCGGGCGCGATTGTTGCGTTCGAGCTCAGCGGCGGTGTCGATGCGGGCAAGAAGTTCGTGGACGCATTAGCCCTGCACAGCCATGTCGCTAACATCGGTGATGTGCGTTCTCTCGTGATCCATCCTGCGTCGACCACGCACTCGCAGCTGACACCTGAAGAGCAGTTGGCCTCCGGCGTCACGCCGGGGCTGGTTCGGCTGGCGGTGGGCATCGAGGGAATCGACGACATCCTCGCCGATCTGCGAGCCGGTTTCGCGGCGGCGGCGACGTGACCGTGCACGCCGAACCGAGTGCCGTGCGACCCGCTCCGACGGTGGCCCTGCCACCGCCGGACGGGCGGCTCGGCATGATCGCCATCGGCGACGTGCGGCTGGAGAACGGCGCTGTGGTCGGGGACGTGCACCTGGCCGTGCAGCGCTGGGGTGAGCTCTCCCCCACGCTGGACAACGTGGTGCTGGTCGAGCACGCGCTGACCGGTGACTCGCATGTGATCGGACGCCCGGACGACATCCATCCACTGCCGGGGTGGTGGGACGGCATGGTCGGCCCCGGCGCGCCGATCGACACCGACGAGTGGTGTGTCATCGCGACGAATGTACTCGGCGGCTGCAAGGGCAGCACCGGGCCCACCTCGCTGGCTCCGGACGGAAAGCCTTGGGGCGCAAGGTTTCCGGAGATTTCCATCCGCGATCAGGTGAACGCGGAAGTGGCGCTGATGGATCTGCTCGGCATCGAAAGGCCGGCCGCGGTCGTCGGCGGGTCCATGGGTGGCATGCGGGTGCTGGAATGGATGGTCGGTACCCCGGACCGGGTCGGCGCCGCCCTGGTGCTCGCCGTCGGCGCACGCGCCACCGCCGATCAGATCGGCACGCAGACAACGCAAATCGCCGCGATCAAGGCCGACCCGGACTGGCAGGGCGGCGACTATCACGACACCGATCGCGCTCCGATGACCGGCATGGGCATCGCACGGCGCATCGCGCACCTGACCTATCGGACCGAGTCCGAGCTGGATCACCGCTTCGAGAACAACGCGCAGGGCGACGAGGATCCACGGCGCGGCGGCCGCTATGCGGTGCAGAGCTATCTGGACCATCAGGCCGACAAGCTCTGTAGCCGTTTCGATCCGGCCACCTATGTCTTGCTCACCGAGGCGATGAACCGGCACGACATCGGGCGTGGACGCGGCGGGGTCCAGGCCGCGCTTGCCGCGACGCCGGTGCCGTGTGTGGTCGGCGGCGTCGATTCCGATCGGCTCTATCCGCTGCGCACCCAGCAGGAGCTGGCCGATGGGCTGCCCGGCTGCGATGGACTGGAGATCGTGCATTCGCGCGACGGCCACGACGGATTCCTCACCGAGGCGGCCGCAGTGTCGAAGCTGCTGACCGAGACGATGCGGCTGGCCCGGATGCACCGCAAGCCGGTCGACTGACACCGCTCTTCGGCGGAGCCCGGGCACAGGTTGCCAGGGCACACGAAATACTTTGCCCCCGAGTCTATTCGGCGACGGGTGCTCCGACGAGCAGACCGACGATGGAACGCACGTAGGCCTGCAGCCGCTCTTTGGGATAGGTGTCGGGCTCACTGACCGCCAACCGGCCGAGCATTTCGGCGACGGTCAACAGCGAGTTGGTGAGCAACGCGGAATCCACGCCCGCCCACCGTGGCTCGAGCGCGGTACCCATACGGACCAGCGCCTCGGCCTGATCGAAGATGCCCGCACGCGAATTCTGCAGCGCGTCACGGTATTCGCCGGGAGCATTGCCCGGTGCGGTGAGAATCAACCGCCAACGGGTCGGATGCTCCAGTGCCACACCGACGAACGCCTCGACCGTCGCCGAGGCCGCGACGACCGGATCGGCGCCCATCAGATCGGTGGGCAATGTCGCGGCGACCTGCTCGAGGCCGCGCTCGTTTTCCCGCTCGAGCAGCGCCGTCACCAGCTCGGTGCGAGTCTTGAACACGGTGTAGAGCACCGGTTTTCCGACACCGGCCTGGTGCGCGACGGCCTCCATACTCAGCTCGTGCAGTTCCATCCTGTCCAATACGGCGAAGGCCGCGTCGAGCAGTTGGGCGCGACGTTGCTCCGGAGGCAGACGCGGTGCGTATCGCCTGCGCGGACGGTCGGCCGCGGTGTGCGATCGAGTCACTGCCGTTTCACCTCCACCGGTTCATAGTGTCACCCGCGGGCACCGGAAATGGAATCCGTTCGACAATAAATGCTACGGGACCGTTGTATTGCCTGCGGCCAATTGCTACGGTTGCGTTGCATTCGCCGCCATGGAGCGGACGAGCACGCAAAGGAGCAGCTGATGGCCTTCGATCCGACCACACTTCGCCGCGATGACTACGGGTTCTTCGGCCCCGGCTCACCGAGCTGGAAGATCTGGACCGCTCCGACCGCCGTGATCGGCTTCCAGCGCGCGGTGGTCCTCGAACACTTCGACCCGTTCCTGACCGCGGCCGTCGCCGACTCCCGCGGCATCTACACCGACCCGCGTCAGCGTCTCGACCGCACCTTCTCATACTTCCTCATCGCCGCCCTCGCCGACGGCCGCACGGCCATCCAGGCCGCCGAGCACCTGATGCGGGTGCATGCCTCGATGACCGGCATCGAACCGATCAGCGGGGCGCGCTACAGCGCCAACAGCCCGGAGACCCAGCTGTGGATCCACATCACCGGCTGGCACTCAGTGCTGAAGGCCTACGAAATGTTCGGACCCGGCCCGCTGTCGGCCGAGGAAGAGACGCGCTACTGGCACGAATGCGCGATCGCGGCCGAACTGCAGACCTGCAAGCCCGAAGACGTGCCGCGCTCCCGCGAGGAAGTGCGCGCGTATTTCGCCGAGGTCCGCGCGCGACTGTGCACCTCCGAGCGCGCCGAGAAGGGCATGCACCACCTGCTGTGGACCCCACTGCGCAACGGTGCGGGCATCAGCTATTTCGCGGGCAGCAGGCTGCTGTCGCTGGCTTCGGTCGCCACGCTGCCGAAGTGGATGCGCAAACTCGGCAGGTTCGATCGGCCACGCATCGTCGATCTGCTGGTCCGCCCCGCCGCCCGGACCATCGTGTGGGGCGCGTCGGCGTTCGATTCCTTCGGCCTCATCGTCGCGGCGCCGTTCATCGCCCCGATGGCCGGCCAGATCCTGGAACAGCACCTGAAGGGACAACCGCCCGCCGAACTCGAGACGATCACACCGGCCCAGGCGCGTAGCCGCTACGGCGCGCGCAGCGGACGCGCAGCCGTGGCCGAAGCAGGCTAGGTGCACTAGCCCTCGGGCACGCGGTCGTCCTCCAGCGCGCTCCACGGTCCCGTTGCCCATTCCGCGCCGTCGCGAAACGGCTTGCTGATCCACGCAGGACGCGCGGGGCAGCCGGACAACCGGCCCGCGCCGGACCTGCTGCGCGTGGCGACCAGATAGTAGCCCTTCGAATCCTGTTCCAGGGCGGGTAGATACGCGCAGACCAGCCCCGCCGCCATATCCAGATCTCCCGCCATGGCGGTCCCGACGAGCGGCGCGCCCTCGCGGCCGTTGTCATCGAAGGCCACCACGGTCCACAGCGAATGCGCCCCGCCGCTCCCGCCATCGGTATCACTCATGCCGTTTCCCCTGCACTGGAGTCGCTGCATCGGACCGGACCGTCAGGTTCCCGGACGGCCTCGGACTCGCTCGGCATCCAAGCTATAGCTCATGAAAACCATTGCGAGCCGGAGGATTCAGCTTACTACCTGCGACACCCGGCGTGGCTCGGGTCGGGATATCCGCACCGGTCTCAGCCCGCCGCCAGACGCCTGGC
The DNA here is from genome assembly GCF_040681975.1 of Nocardia sp. NPDC051463. Classification (NCBI taxonomy): domain Bacteria; kingdom Bacillati; phylum Actinomycetota; class Actinomycetes; order Mycobacteriales; family Nocardiaceae; genus Nocardia; species Nocardia sp. NPDC051463. The sequence goes on along the minus strand of NZ_JBFBAB010000008.1, from coordinate 24,391 downwards.
CGCCTCGACCCGGTTGATATTGGTCTCGATCCACTCGCGTAGCGCCGCGATCGGAGTGCGCAGGCTGTGGCCGAGCTCCGTGAGGTCGTAGTCGACGCGCGGTGGAATGGTGGGATGCACTGTGCGCGTGACGAATCCGTCCGATTCGAGCTGCCGCAGAGTTTGCGTGAGCATCTTCTGCGAGACGCCATCGATGCGGCGGTACAGGTCGGTATAACGCATCGTCCCGTCGGCGAGGGCATCGACGATCAACACCGTCCACTTACCCGCGACCTGGTCGAGTAGCTGCCGAGTAGGGCACTTCGCCGAATAGACATCGGCAGGCAGCCCACTGGCCTCATGGATCGTACGCACGTTTTCGAGTGTAACGCACTTTCAAGTGCCGTCTTCCTATTGAAGAGTAACTCTCCGATAGTAAGAATCATGACAACACAGACACTTTCGGTTCCCGACGCCATTCGCACCCGCCGCACCACACGCCACTACCGCCCCGACCCGGTGCCGCAGGAACTGCTCGAGGAGCTGCTGGACCTAGCAGTCGAGGCACCCACCGCATGGAATATGCAGGACCGTTCGATTGTGGTGGTGACCAGCGAGTCCGGCCGCCGCAACCTCTCGACCGCCGCCTACGGTCAGCCGCAGCCGCTGCAGGCGCCGGTGGTGCTGGTCTTCGTCGCCGAGACCGCGGCCTGGGAGGCGAGCAATACCGATATCGCCGAATTGGCGGGCCGCAACGGCGCGTGGAACACGGAGTTCACCGCGATGTTCGACTCCCGCGCCGAATTCCACTCGCTGCACCAGCGCGGGCTGATCCGCGAGAACGCGGTGAAGAACGCGATGATCGCGGCAACCTACGTCATGCTCGCCGCCACCAGCCTCGGCCTGGCCTCGGCGCCGATGAACGGCTGGGACCCGGACCTGGTGAAGAAGGCCATCGGCATCGACGACCGCCCCGACCTCGCCATCACGGTCATGGTGGCCATCGGCTACAGCGACGCCAACCCACCGCACCCCGGTCGCCGCCCGCGCGAGCACACCGTGTTCACCGAGCGCTACCCCGCCGGCCGGTGAACTAGCCGATGCGTGCGCCGTCCTCGCCGACACATCGGCGAGGACAACTGAACGACCCCGTGCTCACCGAGGTTTCGCCCCACGGCCTCGGATCGGACGCGAATGCTGACCCGTCAGCCGACGCCGAGAGTGTTGATAGTCGCGGCAATGAAAACGATCAGGGTGCCGAGGATGCTCAAGGTCGCGACATCGAAGGGCTTGCTGCGCACCGCGAGCAGGCCGACCCGAGCCGTCGGCAGACACAGCCGGAAAGCGGCAGCCAGCAGCGTCGCGCCACCGAAGAACAGCGCCCCACGACGCCAGCGATCCGAGGCGACAAAAATCACCGCGAGCACGATGACCACCGTCACGACGACCATCGGCAGGTGAGAGCGCAGGAACTGCTCACCCCGGTTCCTACCGGACTGCCGTCCAGCGGCAGAGGCGTCCACGTCGGTCACGGCACCGATTCTTGCAGACACCAGGCGGCCGGTCACCGACAGCGGTCGTCGGACCGCGAGTTATTCGACAGCCGAGCGTGCCACAACAAATCACGCTGCCCTGAAAGCCCTGCGCGCACCGACCGATTTTCCCTGAACGGCCGCCGCTACGGCGGTGGTCCCGGCGATGCGACGCTCGCCACGAAAACCCCTACTACAGGACGTAGTTTAGCGGTAACGTGGACTTCTCCAGAACTCGAGGATGGGTGGTGGGAACGATGAAAGCGTTGACACAGACTCGGCACCATCTGAAGGCAATCCGGCAGGCGAAGCGAAATCGGTCCGATCTATTCGGCTGGCTCGTCCATCGACCGCAGGTGCTGTTCGGCACAATCGTCTACGAGACGTCGTTGCTGTTCGCCAATCGGCTGGATCCGAAGCTCAAGGACTTGGCCCAACTGAAGACCGCAGGCCTGGTGAACTGCGAATTCTGCCTCGATATCGGTTCCGCGATCGCCCGCTCCTCCGGCCTGAACGAACAACAGCTCACCGACCTGCCGCGCTACCGAACCAGCGACGCCTACAGCGACCTGGAAAGACTCGTCATCTCCTTCGCCGAAGCCATGACCTCGACGCCGGCCGTCGAGCTCGACGACCTGCGCACCGCCCTACTGACACAGCTGACAAAGACGCAGGTCGCCGAGTTGGCCACCACCATCGCCTGGGAGAACGAACGGGCCCGCCTCAACCAGGGCCTCGGCGTGCGTCCGACCGGAATGGCGGACGGCATGGCCTGCGCCTTACCGGAGCGACCCGCCGAGTAAGCGTCTTCGGTCTGTTACCCGACTGAACAGCTCCGTCAGTGGACCGTGGCCGATCCTGCGATCGCCGACGGTAGGCCGACAAGGTGGCTGCCACCGAACCTGATTGACTGGCCCGGTGTTCCGACTGATGTTTCATGAGCCTGCCATCCCGGGGAATACCGGCAATGCGATCCGACTGGTCGCCGGGACCGGGTGCGAGCTGCATTTGGTCGAACCGCTGGGGTTCGACCTTTCGGAGTCGAAGCTGCGGCGGGCCGGCTTGGATTACCACGATCTGGCTTCGGTGACGGTGCACGAGAATTTGGCGGCGGCGTGGCAGGCACTGCGGCCCGAGCGGGTGTTCGCGTTCACTACGCAGGCCCGGACGCACTACACCGAGGTGGCCTATCGGGAGGGGGATGTGCTGTTGTTCGGCACCGAGCCCACCGGTCTGCCCGCGGAGGTACTTGCCGACTCGCATGTCACTACGCAGTTGCGGATCCCCATGCTGCCGGGGCGGCGGTCGATGAACCTGTCCAACGCAGCCGCGGTCACCGTGTACGAAGCTTGGCGCCAACTCGGATTTCCCGGCGGGGTGTGAACCAGTCGCCCCTCGGCCGGGCGCCGGTGATTTCAGAGGTCGACTTCGAAGCGTTTGAAGCGCGAGGTCGCGCCTGCGGCCAGGCGGACAGCGGATTTGGGGACGCCGTAGTGCTCGGCAAGGAGTTCGATGGCGGCCTTGTTCGCCTTACCTTCGACGGCGGGGGCGCGCACATATAACTGCAGGGTGCCGTCGGCGAGGGTCTCGATGAGCGGGCCTTTACGGCTGTTCGGTTTTATCGTCGCCCTGACCACCGTCGACACCTGCCGCTCCTGTCTCGCCGCTGGCATCGGGGCTCTTCGAGGTGCTTGCGGCCGTCGGTTCGGCCACCGTTTCCGCCGCGACCGCCGATTTCTTCGGCGTGGCCGATTCTTCCGTAGCCGTGACACCCGGTTTCCGGCCGGGCCGCCGCACGATGCGCACGATGCCCCAGACCACCGCGCCGACCACGACGAGGAAACCGAGCCACGGAATCGCCTTGCCGCTGAAGACGACCGCGTCCTTCAGCCAGTCCATCAGCGAGTGCCAGCCCGAGACGATGCCATCCCAGAAATTGGTCGGCCCGTCGTCGGACTTCTTGTCCACGGTGGTGATATCGATGGTCAAGGTGGACAGTGCGACCTGGTCGTCGAGGTGACGCTTCTGCGCGGTGAGGCTGTCGAGTTCGCCTTGACGACTGGACAGAGCGCTTTCCGCGGCAATGAGATCCGCGGTGCTCGTTGCGCCTGCGATGAGTGCGCGCAGCCGGTCTACCGAGGCCTGCAGCGCCTTGATCCGCGCGTCGAGGTCTTCCCACCGCATTGTCACGTCGTCGCGGTTGGTGCTCACCTGGGTGACACGCCCGAGGCCGCCGAGACCGTCGATGAAACTATCCGTCTTGTCCGAGGGAACCCGCACGGTGAGCGTGGCGCTCGGGTCGACGTCGTCGCCTCCCGGTTGTTCGGTGCGGCTATCGATCCGGCCGTCGAGCAGCCGCACCTGATCGGCGACCTTGCCCGCGGTGCCGACCGGGTCGCTCGCGGTGAGCGACACGCTGCCGGTGACGACCTCCTTACGCAGCGTGATCGATTCACCGCTTTGCCCGCGGTTGTCCTGTTTGGTCGCCGGGCCTTGTTCACGGAACCCCGGCGGTACGATCGCGGGCGCGGGAGCGACGGCGGTGGCCATGGTCGACCCCTCCGAGGCGGAGCTGCCGTTGTCGTCACCGCACCCGGCGAGCAACGTCAAACCCAGCAGGCCGGTCATCACGACAGCAAGCTTGCGCATGACCGAAGACTAGCCGCTGCAGTGAGTTCGGTCACCGAGCTCGCCATCCGGGTTATCCCAACCGGTGCGACGCCGACGAGTCCGACGAGGCATCTTTCGATCTGATCGGTGAGCGGCGGCCCTGGTTGGTCCGGCCGGTCGAGTCGCATCGACACCGCACCGTGAACTGCCGCACGCAGATCGAGCGTGACCGACGCCGCATCGTCGTCGGGCACGAGACCGGCATCCATGCATCGTTGGACGGCGGCGATGGTGCGTTCGGTCAGTTCCTGTGTGAACAGTATCGCCGCGCGCTGGTTGAGGGTGCTTTCGTGCAGCACCTTGTAGAGGCCGGATGCCGGGCGTTCATGCGCCGAGTACGTGGGTGCACGTGCGCAGTGTTTCGACGGGATCGTCGGAGGCGGCTTCCACGTCCTCGATGGCACGTACCAGATCACCGTGGTACTGCTCGAGCGCGGCGAGCACCAGTGCGTCGCGGTCGGCGAAGCAGATAGACCGACGTTGCGGCACTGCCGATTCGCGTGCGATTTCGAGGCCGCCGCCGCACTGATCGGCGATCGGTACATCCAGCACAACCCGGAAATCGCCGACGGACTCGAAGGACTGCTCGCCCGGCTCGCCCACCCGAGGGAAGCGTTTCCCAGATTGCGTGTCGAGGTGAAATGTCTTGTCGCGGAAGGTAATTAAATCTGCGCTCAGGTGCACCGAGTACGCGAACCCGGGCAGCGCGGCCTGGCGATCATGGATATATTCCGGCTCGACGGCGGAAAGCTCGTCGAACATTGGGATGTCATCCAGCCGATCCCGGCGGATGCCGTCAACCAGAACGGAATATTCTGAGCATCAACGGAAGTCGCGAGACTTCGCCTCGATACGCAGGTCCATGCGCTGTAGGTGCTCGGCGACCACGCTGACCGCGCCTTCGGCGTTCTGGACGCGGCCGCGGATGAGAAGCGCGGGGGCGCTCTGCGCCAGGCGGCGGTAGCGGGTCCACAGGCCCACCGAGCAGACGACGTTCACCATGCCGGTTTCGTCTTCCAGGTTGAGGAAGGTGACACCCGCGGCGGTGGCGGGACGCTGCCGGTGGGTGACGGCGCCGCCGACCAGGACTCGGGAACCGTCGGGAACGGCGAGCAGACCGGAGGCCGGGATGACACCGAGGGCGTCGAGTTGGGGGCGCAGGAATTCGGTGGGGTAGCTGCCGGGGGAGACGCCGGTGGCCCAGACGTCGGCGGCGGCGAGTTCGAGCGCGCTCATGCCGGGCAGGGCGGGGGCGGTGGTGGCGGCGCCGGTGCCGGGTAGGCGGTCGGGACGTTCGCCCGCGGCGGCGCCCGCCGCCCAGAGCGCCGCGCGGCGAGTACCGCCGAGGCTGCCGAGCGCGCCCGCGGTGGCGAGTGACTCCGCTTGGGCGACAGTGAGTTCCACGCGGCCGGCGAGGTCGAGGAAGGATGTGTACGGCACCGCCCCACGAGCCGTGACGATGCGTTCGGCGAGGTCGGCGCCGATGTGGCGGATTGTCGCGAGGCCGAGGCGCACCTGGGTGCCGCGCTGCTCGAGGGTCGGTTCGGCGCGGCTGGCGTTGATGTCTGGACTGTGCACGAGCACCCCGTGTCTGCGGGCATCGGCGACCAGCGACTGCGGAGAGTAGAAGCCCATCGGCTGAGCACGCAGCAAACCGGCGCAGAAGGCCGCGGGATGATGCAGTTTGAACCACGCCGAATAGAACACGATCGAGGCGAAGCTCTGCGAATGGCTTTCCGGAAAGCCGAAATTCGCGAAAGCATATAGCTTTTCGTAGATACGGTCGGCGACCTCGCCGGTGATGCCGTGCAGCTCGCGCATGCCCTCGTACAGGCGATCCTTGAGTCGTTCCATGCGCTCCGGCGAGCGTTTGGACCCCATGGCGCGGCGCAACTGGTCGGCCTCGGCGGCGGTGAAACCGGCGACATCGACGGCCATCTGCATGAGCTGCTCTTGGAACAGCGGCACGCCGAGGGTGCGCGCGAGTGAATTCCGTAGGGCCTCATGGTCATAGGTCACCTCTTCGAGCCCGTTGCGGCGGCGAATGTAGGGATGGACCGAACCGCCTTGGATCGGACCAGGTCGAATCAGCGCCACCTCAACGACCAGGTCGTAGAATTTCCGCGGTTTCAATCGGGGCAGCGTGGCCATCTGAGCGCGTGACTCCACCTGGAAAACACCCACCGAGTCGGCGCGCGAGAGCATTTCGTAGACAGCGGCTTCCTGCAGGTCCAGCTTGTGCAGCTCGACCGTCTCCCCCTTGTGCTCACGCACCATATCGATCATGTAATGCAGCGCGGAGAGCATGCCGAGGCCGAGTAGGTCGAACTTCACCAGATTGACCGCGGCGCAATCATCCTTGTCCCACTGCAGCACGCTGCGGCCCGGCATCCGCGCCCACTCCACCGGGCAGACATCGGCGATGGGCCGGTCGCAGATCACCATGCCGCCGGAGTGGATGCCGAGATGTCTCGGCAAACCCTCGATTTCGGTGGCCAACTCGAGCACCTCTGCGGGAATATCGGTGCCGGTCTCGCCGCCGACGCCGCTCCAGCGGCTCACCTGTTTGCTCCACGCATCCTGCTGGCCCGGCGAAAAGCCCAGTGCGCGTGCGGCATCGCGCACCGCGGACTTACCGCGGTAGGTGATCACATTGGCCACCTGAGCGGCATAGTCGCGACCGTATTTGGTGTAGACATGCTGGATCGCCTCCTCCCGACGATCGGATTCGATGTCGACATCGATATCGGGCGGGCCGTCGCGCTCCGGGGAGAGGAACCGTTCGAACAGCAGATTGTTGGCGACGGGATCGACATTGGTGATGCCGATCGCGTAGCAGACCGCCGAGTTGGCCGCCGAACCGCGGCCCTGGCACAGGATGTCGTTGTCCTTGCAGAAGGTGACGATGTCGTGCACCACCAGGAAGTAGCCGGGGAACTCCAGCTTGTCGATCACCGCGAGCTCGTGCTCGATCTGCTGGTACGCCTGGGAATTTCCCGCTCGTGGACCATATCTGTCGGCAGCGCCCGTGAGTGTCAGCTCACGTAGCCACGACTTCTCGTCGTGTCCGGTGGGCACGTCGAACGGCGGCAGCTTCGGTGCGATCAATTTCAGATCGAAGGCGCATTCGCGGGCGAGCGCCACCGCGTTCGCCACCGCCTGCGGACAAGCGGCGAACAGCTGTGCCATCTCCGCGCCGGAGCGCAAGTGCGCACCGCCGGCCGGGGCCAGCCAGCCTGCGATCTCGTCCAGGCTCCGACGCGACCTGATCGCCGCGAGCGCCATGGCGCGGCGACGCTGACCGGGTCCGGCGAAATGCGCTCCGGTGGTCGCCAGCACGGGTAGGCCGAGCCGGTCGGCCAGTGCGAGGAGATGGGCGTTGCGCTCGTCGTCCTCCGGAATGCCGTGGTGGGTGAGCTCCACGCTCACCCGGTCGGCGCCGAAACGTGCCATCAGATCGCGCAGGGCCGCTTCCGCCTCGGCGAGGCGGGTGTCGCCCGCACCGAGATCACGCTCGAGAGCTCGGCGGACATGGCCTTTGCGGCAACCGGTCAGGATGTGCCAGTGCCGGTCCGCCGCGGCGGTGAGCGCGTCGAGGTCGTAACGGAGAATGCCCTTCTCCCCTGCGGCCATGTGAGCGACCGCGATCTCACGCGATAGTCGCCGGTACCCTTCTTGTCCCCTGGCGAGTACGAGCAGATGCGGACCGGCGGGGTCGGGCGAGCCGGTGCGCGGTGCCGAATCCGCGCCTGCGGCCTGCGCCCCTTCCCGCCGCTGCGCACCGAGTGACAGCTCCGCGCCGAAGACCGTGGGCATCCCCCATTCCTTTGCCGCCTCCGCGAAGCGCACAGTTCCGTAGAAGCCGTCGTGGTCGGTGAGCGCGATCGCCGCCAACCCGAGCCGGACCGCCTCCTCCACCAGTTCCTCCGGCTGGCTCGCCCCGTCCAGAAAGCTGTAGGCCGAATGTGCGTGCAACTCCGCATACGGCACCACCGGTCCCGCAGCGGGTTCGACCGGCTCGGCCCGGTACGCACCGCGCTTGCGCGACCACGCCGGACTGTCGCCGCCGTCGCCGGGGTACATCGCCTCCGGGTTGGTCCGGCCGGGCCGACCGGACAGCACCCGCTCCAGCTCCGCCCAGGTCGGCGGACCGTTGCTCCAACCCATGACACATCACCTCCTCAATTATCGAACATACATTCGAAATGTTAAGGAGTGGCAACGGGGCGGCAACCTCGGAGATTCACCCGTCGCCGCAGGTCATCCGGCCGGCAGCGACTCTTTCGACGCGGCGGTCAGCGCGGCCCCGACCCTGTCGAGCTTGGCCCGGACCACGGCGCCATAGGCGTCGTTGGCGAGAATGTCGAGATGGCCGCGCGCGATGGCCAATTGCATACGAGCGGTGTCGAAATCGCCGACGCGGCGGTGACTGTCGGCCAGGCTGAGATACAGCGCGGGAAGGAAGCCGCGGAGCCCTTCGTCGAGCGGAACGCCGGGACCGAACACCGCGGCGAGCGCGCGCTGATCCCATAGCAGCGCCCCATCGGCGGTGTCCTGCAGATCGGCAAGATGATGCGCGATCAAGCAGCGATGCAAGGGATCTCCACCGACACCGATCTCGATCCACAACTCCTCGAGCAGCCGCTGGGCCGCCTCCGGATCCCCACTTCCGAGCCGCACCGCGGCAAATACTTCCGCCATCCGATCGTCCGCCATGCGCAGAGTATCGCACATATGTTCGAAGGATTCGAGATGCGTTCGAGCGCGACCCCCTACGTGACGGGGCTCACTTGGCAGGTAAACTTACTTAGGAGTAAGTTCGTGCCAAATCGACCTGCAAAGGAGCAGCGATGACCCGAGCATCCGCTGACGACACCGGCCCGCGCGGGCAGACCCGGCGCAACCGCCGCGACCTCACCGGCCGACACATCCTCATCACCGGCGCTTCCTCCGGCATCGGCCGGGCGGCGGCACTTGCCGCCGCGGACAAGAACGCCATCGTGTTCCTGCTCGCGCGTCGCGGCGATGAGCTCGCGACCGTGGTCGAAGAGATCAGAGCCGAGGGCGGCATCGCCTACGGATATCAGTGCGACATTACCGATTCCGAATCCGTCGACCAGGTCGTCAAGACCATTCTCGACGAACACGGTCACGTCGACATGCTGGTCAACAACGCGGGCCGCTCCATCCGCCGCGCCATCCACCGCTCCACCGACCGGCTGCACGACTTCGAACGCACCATGGCGGTCAACTACTTCGGCGCATTGCGGCTCACGCTGGCCCTGCTGCCGCAGATGCGGGAACGCAAGTTCGGCCACATCGTCAATATCAGCAGCGCCGGTGTGCAGGTGGCCACCCCGCGCTTCGCCGCATATCTCGCGAGCAAGGCGGCGCTGGACAAGTTCACCGAGGTGGCTGCGGTCGAAACCATGGCCGACGGCGTCACTTTCACTACCATCCATATGCCGCTGGTGCGCACTCCGATGATCACTCCGAGCGGCGATCAGGGCCCGGCCGAGTCCCCGGAGTGGGCGGCGGCCACCATCGTGCGCGCGCTCACCGAACGCCCCAAACGCATCGACGTACCGTTGGGCACCTTCGCTGAATACGGCGCCCTGCTCACCCCCAAGACCCGCGACCGCATACTGCACCGCTATTACCGCGCACTGCCCGATTCTCCTGCGGCCAAGGGCGAGCGCACGGAATCCGACCCAGAGGAAGTGCCGGAAACCCTTACCCCCCAACGCGAGCCACGTCCGCGGTCGACGGCACGCCGCGTCACCGGCACGGTCCTGCGCCGCGCCGCCCGCTGGGTTCCCGGCACCCACTGGTGAGCGCTGCTGCGCCGTCGCGCAGGGGGCGATGGCGCAGCAGCGATCAGCCCAGTACCAGGCGGGGTTCCGGGAGATACTTGCGCGCCTGCACGCGGATGCTCCCCCACATCGCCAAGCCCAGGAACGGAGTGTTGGCGGCGATGTGGAGCTGCCGGGCCTCGAGGTCGACCACCGCGGGCACGACCATCGAACCGAAAGTCATCGGTTTGTTGGTCAATCGCTTCAGGACGCCGGGATGCACGCGTTCGGACACCAGAGCGGCGACGGCCATCGTGTCTGCCGTCACCTCGAACATGCTCTGCTTGCGCAGGGACCGCACGAAATCGTCGACCAGGCGCGGAAAGTCGGCGAGCGCGGCAGGCGACACCTCGGCCACATTGGCGACGCAGATCGTGAGCATCATCGGATCGACCGGTGTTTCGACGGCCGCGGCGACGCCGATCAGGCTCCACACCTGACCGATCCAGTTCTGCGAGATCTGCATCTCGCCACCGGCCATGTGTTCTGCGACTGCGGCGAGATACGCCTGCACCGCGGGGCTCCCCGCTGCGGCGGGGTCCTGGGTAGGTGGTTGCGGTGGTGCGCTATGAGGCTCGGAGGGTTGCGATGCGTGCTGGTATCCCGGTGCGGGTGACTGGTACCCGGGCGGTGGCGGCTGATATTCCGGCGCCGGCGGCTGATACTCCGGCGGCAGCTGATACCCCGGCGGCGGCTGGCTACCCGGCGCAGGCGGCTGATACCCCGGCGGCAACTGATACCCCGGCGGCGGCTGGCTACCCGGCGCAGGCGGCTGATACCCCGGCGGCAACTGATACCCCGGCGGCGGCTGATTACCCGGCTGCGGCGACTGATACCCCGGCAGTGGTGGCTGAAACCCCGGCAGTGGCGGCTGAAACCCCGGCGGCAGCTGATACCCCGGCGGCGACTGATTACCCGGCTGCGGCGACTGATACCCCGGCTGCGGCTGATACCCCGGCGGCGGCAACTGATACCCCGGCTGCGGCTGATACCCCGGCGGCGGCAACTGATACCCCGGCTGCGGCTGATACCCCGGCGGCGGCAACTGATACCCCGGCGGCGACTGATTACCCGGCTGCGGCAACTGATACCCCGGCGGCGACTGATTACCCGGCTGCGGCGACTGATACCCCGGCGGCGACTGATTACCCGGCTGCGGCGACTGATACCCCGGCGGCGACTGATTACCCGGCTGCGGCTGATACCCCGGCGGCGGCTGGTTTTCCGGCTGCGGCGACTGGACCCCGTCCACAGGTTGTGCATATCCGGGCGGCGGCGGGAAATCTGGCGGCACCGAATCACCGCCGGAATGCGAGTGCTGCCCACCCGGGAGAGGAGGTGCCCCTTGCATGTTCGGGCCCGCCATCGGATCTGTCATCAAGCACTCCCTCGGTGAACGCTCCAGCCGCCCGTACGTTACCCGCCACCCGAGATTCGGCGACTCGAGCATTAATCGTCGGCGAGAAGCTGGATTTCGTCGGCGACCACCGCGGTCACCGGCTTCGCCGCTGCGCCACAACTGGCTTGACGTGGGGCGAAGGCCACCGAACGTGCAGTCACACGCCAACGACGACCATCATGGTGGGTGACCACTGCCGCGCCTGCCAGCGTCGGATCGGCCGACGCGCTCGCCGCCGCGGCGGTGTTCATCGGCGCCGCCGAGACACCAGCCTGCGCGGAGGCCGACGCAGACTTTGCCGGGTCCCCCACCAGCCCAGACGCCGCCGAGTCGCCCACCGGCACAGTAGCCGACGCAGACGCCACCGGAGCGACCATCGGGACGAAGGTAGTCGCGGTGGGCTCGAGGTGCACGGTGAGGTCATCGGTAGCTGCGGAGATCTGTTCGCGCACAGCGAGTTCCGCGATCTGTTCGATGGGTTGGTAGCAGCTGCGGCCGCGAAGACCCCTCATCGAGACCTCGCCGCGGGTGGCAGCTTCGACCGCTTGCCTCGCGCCCGCGACATCAAGGCGTCCGTAGGTCAGGCCGGAGGGCAGCAGGACCACGGCGGGGGCGAAGCGGTGGCCGCCGGTGTGCGAGCACTCCCACACGTGGCCGGGGTATTCGGCGGCCAGGCTCGCGGCGATCGGGCGGCCGAGCAGCGCACAGCATTGGTCGCGTTTTCCGTGGGCGCACACCAGAACGAGCGGATCGTCGACGGGTGCACCGATTCCCGGTGGCGGACCGTTGAGCAGGTGCAAATCCAGGTCGAGCAGCTGCTTCAGATCGGTGATCTCGAAGCGTTCGCACCACGAACCCGCTGGCCGCGAGCTTGCGATCACAACCGTTCTGGCCCCGGTGAATTCACTGCGCCCCGGCCGCCGGATCAGCGTCGGACGGACCTGCGCCGCCTTGGTGCGGGCCGCCAGTTCGGCAGTGATCTCCGGCCCGAGTACCTCGTCGCCGATGACGTCGCGTCCCCACGCGCCCGGCTGCTCGACGCACAGCCAGCCGCTCACCCGAGTCGCGGTGCCCGGCAGGGGAATATCGGCGGCGGCCGTCGAGCACACCATGCCCTCGAATACGCTCATCGGCACGTCACGACCCGGACCATCTCAGCCCAGCTGCCGGCCATCGGCGAACTTCGGCACGAACTTCTCGATACGCCGCGTTCGCGCGTGGTCCAGCACAACATGCCCCGCCACCCTGTTGCCGAATCTCGGCCGGACCACGTTCACGCGAGCCGTGGTTGTCCGCTAGCCGAGCACGGAACGACAGCTCGTCAGGAAAGAACAAGACCGGATGGTCGAGTGCGGACATCGCTTTACTGTAGATCTTGCCTGGCAGCGCCGATACCGCAAAGGCGGCAATAAGCAACTTCTGTTGACTGCTCCCACGAGAAGAGTGCGGATTCCTCAGTACGAGGTGAGGAACGGGAGGACGGTGGCCTCGAACTCGTGGTAGCGGTCGCGGTGGATACTGTGGCCGCAGGAGAACGCCGTCACCGTGCAGTCCGGGATGTCGGTGCGCATGATCGCCAGTTTCTCGGGGTCGACCATGCCGCCGGGGCCGCCGCGCAGCACCAGGGTCGGTGCGGTGATGTCGCGCAACCGGTCCCACCATTCCGGGTTGGGTTTGCGGAATTGCTCCAGCGCGGTCCGCGTCATCGAACGGTCGAAGGCCAGCACCGCGCGCGGATGCCGGATCAGACTGGTTGTGGCGTGCCAGAGTTCGGGGATGGTCGGGAAGCGGCGGGTCAGCGTGACCTCTTCGTCGCCGGAGCGCAGCGGCAGCGGGCATTCCTCGATAACCAGACGCCGCACCAATTCCGGCCGTTCCTGCGCAACGCAGGACACCGCGTAGCCACCGAGGGAATGTCCGACCAGGTCCACGGCGTGCAGACCGAGTCGGTCACACAGTTTCAGCACATCGGCGCCGAATTCGCCGAACAGGTACGAGTCGGTGTGGGAGCTGCGGCCGTGCCCGCGCAGATCGGGGATGATCACCCGGCGGCCGGCCTGCACCAACGTGTGCGCGAACCGATCCCAGGTATGCCCATCCCCACCCATACCGTGCACGAGCACTACCGGTACGGCATCGAGCGAGACCGCCCCCGAATCCCGGTAGGCGATCTGTACGTCATCGAGCACAGCCCGGCTCACGGTCAGATCCACGATCTCCGAGGATACCGAGGGCACCATGCGCCGACTCCCCACCTGTTGCGGGGATCACTCCCAGGCGCACCATCGACCACATCGAGTCCCAGGAGCACCTCCGCAACGACCCGGGGCTTCCTCATCAGGATGGTCACGGACTCGCTGCACGTGGCGATCGATCGGTGTATCCCGCGGAAATCAGCTGGCGAGTGTCGCGCGGTCCAGACAATACTTCGCGCCATGCCCTCCTTCGCGGATTTCGACCGCCGCAATTACCCCACCGTCGACGTCGCCACCGGATACGACGGGTGGGCTCCGACCTACGAGCAAACCGTCATGGACGAGATGGACCTCGCACTGCTGGCGCGGCTGCACCATCCGGATTGGGCGCGAGTGCGGCGCGCGGCCGATCTGGGCTGCGGGACCGGCCGCACCGGTGCTTGGCTGCGTGGTCGCGGGATCACGAATATCGACGGCGTCGATGTGAGCGCGGGCATGCTGGAGCTGGCCGGGACCCGCGGTGCGCACACCACTCTGACGCAGGCAGATGTTCGCGATACCGAATTGCCCAGCGGCGCTTACGATCTGGTGATCTCCTCGCTGATCGACGAGCACCTGCCGAAACTCGCGCCCTACTACGCCGAGGCATGGCGACTGGCCGCGCCGGGCGCTTGCTGCGTCATGGTCAGTTACCACCCCCAGTTCATGATGGTGACCGGAATGCCGACGCATTACACGACTGCCTCGGGTGCGCCGATCGCGATCAGCACCGATCTACATCTGGTGAGCGAGCACATGTCCGCGGCGCTGACGGCGGGCTGGGTGCTCACCGAAATGGTCGAGGCACTCGTGGACGACACCTGGCTGGCGGCCAAGCCCACATGGGCGGACCTGCGCGGCCATCCCTTCACCATGGCCATGGTCTGGACGCGGCCCGGTCAGTCGTAAAGCCCTTCGGCGCGCCAGGTTTCGGAGTAGTAGATGAGGAGCAGAACGCGGACATCGGCAGGTTCGCCTGCGAGTTGAGCCTGCGCGCGAGCCGCGATGCCTGCCGCGGCGGTGGGCGATTCGGGAGTCCACCACTGCTCGTCCACCGGCCATGGTCCGGCCCAGCCCGCCAGGTGCCAGTTCCGGCTCCCCCAGTGCAGGCGGGCAGGGTCCGCGGTGAACAGGCCACGGTCGGTGACCTGGACCGGGGTGCCGTCGGCCGCTTCCAGACGCACCGCGGGACGGTTCACCAGGATTACCGCGGGCGCGGGCTGAGGCATGCGGCCAGGCCAGGGCAGGGCCGGGTCGGTGGCGGGCACCGGCTCGTCGCCGAGTGCGACCATGGTGATGCGTTCCTCGGGGCCGCGACCGCCGCTGAGCACACCGACCTGCACCGCCTCGCCGCCGAGCAGGCCCTGCACCCGGATCAGAGCGCGACGAGCCCGCTCGTCTTCCTCCCCGACCCCACCCCACAAACCCAGTTGGAGCGCGCCGGCGGCCACCACTTCGACGGGTTCCAGGCGCAGCAGCGTGATCGGCGCGGTGGGCCTGGCACCGTCGCGGCGAGTAAGCCAGCCATCCAATTGCCAGCGCACCCGGTCGGCGGTGCCTTCGGGAGTCAGCGGCTCCGCACACCGCCAGATACGCGAGAGTTGTTCGCCCGATTCGGTTTCCGCGAATACCGACAAACGGGTGCAGGACACCGAGGCAGCGGCGAGCACAGCATGCAGTCGGGTGGCGAGCATGCGACCGGCGAAGGCAGCCGCATCGACCCGATCGATCGGTGGATCGCAGCGGTACTGCACTGTCAGATCCGGCGGCGGACGGCGGGCCGACGGCGGGCGCTCCGGCACGCCACGCGCGCTGCGGTGCGCGAGCACGGCGTCGGCACCGAAACGCGATCCGATCTCGACCGAGGACAGCGCGGCAAAGTTACCGATCCGCCGTAATCCCAAGCGGCGCAATAGATCCACTAGGTCGGCACGCTCCGGCGCCGCCAAGCTCGGCTCGACGGCGAGCTCGGCGATCGGCAGGGGAGCAAGATACTGCGCACCGTCGCCCGGCGGCACGATCGCACCGCGCCGTGCCGCGATCACCGCCGTGGACAGTTCGTCGGCGATCCCGACCTGGGCTTCCACCCCGACCGCGGCCACCGCATCGACCAGTCGCTCCGCGGCCACCTCCTCGGATCCGAAGAACCGCGCCGCGCCACGCGCACCGAGCACAAGCAGCCCTGGCCGCAACACCTCCACCCCGGGCACCGTCGCATCGACGGCCGCGACCACCGGCTCGAACAACCGTGCATCCCTATCCGGATCTGCCTGCACGATAAGAAGATTCGGGCATCGCGCCTGTGCCTCGCGTCGCCGCAGCCCGCGCCGCACCCCTTCGGACCGCGCGATCGCCGAACACGCGATCACCTTGCCCGCCGCCAGCACCGCCACCGGGCGAGTCGCCGGCACCTGCGCCATCACCGCCGCCGCTACCGCGGGCCAATCCAGGCACCACAGCGCCAGCACCCGAGAACCGCTCCGCACGCGGCCCGGCTGAATCACCGCGCCACGCCCCATGAATCGGCCGCATCATCCGAGCTCGCCCCTGCGCTTCCGAACGACCCGACACCACGGCCCCACTGCACCGGACCGCGCGCAGGCAGGCACAGCGGGCCGCGGCCATGCGCATCCGACCCCGCATCGGCGAGCGACACTACAGGCCCGCTCGGATCACGGTGCCGCACCACGCACATCGGGCGTCACCTCGCTTGCCGGATCTACCACCCCGAATGACACACCCCCGAAGTACGCGCTCACGATGCCGCACCGCGCGTGTCCGGCGTTTCCACTGTCACGTCGAGAGTTTCGAGCGATACCCATTCCACTCGGCCCGCGCGCGGACGCAGCGCTATCCGACCGCGGCGAGGCGGTCCCGCCTTGCTACGGACATCGACTTCCAGGCATACCGAGCGGAGCCTGCCACGACCCGCGCCGAGGCCCGCGTAGCCGGCGACCCGGGTGTCGAGGCGAAGCGACGGATTGGCCCAACCGCCATTGGTGACCACCAAAGTGGCTCCCCTATTGCGAGTGCGGGCGGCGATCACGCGAGCCCGAGCGGGTGGGACCGCGACGCCACCGAGGCCGAGCACCACCAGATCGAGGCCGTCCAGCAACACCGCGGCCACCTCCACCGGATCGGGGCCGGGGTCGGCGACGACCGCCAACCGCTGGAGCTGAGCGCCCATCTCGACCGCGGCGAGCAGACCGAGCCGTGGCACCCCGACCACCGCGGCGTGCCCTCCGCTCTCGGTCACCGCGGCCAGCAAACCCGCCAGCAATGAGCTCGTCCCGTTGTAGGCAACGACCGAGCCCTTGGCCAAGCCGCCATCGGGCAATAACTCCGCAAGAGCAGGCGGAACCGCAAGCGATTCACGGCGCAGTTCGGAGCCGAGCGGGATCCGCTCGGCCACCGCCGTACCGCGGCCGGGTATCGCCGCCATTCGCCTGCGCAGCTCATCCAGCGTCGGCGACGAGCCACGCGCCGCGTCCGGTGGCGTCCCATCCCGCCCGACTCCCGTTCGGGATTCCGCATCCGCACCCACCTCTACCACCTACTTCCCACGATGGACCCGACGGCGAAGCATGCGGGGCAGCCCACTCCCGCCAGCGGAAGCAAGAGGCCAGCACCGATCCAGCTATCGATCAGTATCGAATATACGTTCGATACTTCCTTAGTAGAAACCCACCCCCGGGATCCGTCAAGAGCACGCCGCGAGTACTGTCACGCGCACTGCGAACCCGGGTATGGACGAGCGCTGAAATCACCGTCCGTGGCCGGCGGACTCTCGACTCGAATCAGGCCAGCTACCACCGAATTCGGATACCCTGCACCCATGATCGATCGCCCCCGCCCCATTGTCGGCCCGGATTATCTGGTCGCAGGCCGTTACCGCCTGCAGTCGAAGCTGGGTGGTGGCGGCATGGGCGCAGTGTGGCTCGCGCACGACCGGCTGCTGAACCGGGATGTCGCCATCAAGCAGGTGCTCTCCACCGCCGGTCTCGGCGAAGCGGAGGCGAATGCGATCCGCAGCCAGATCATGCACGAGGGGCGGGTGGCGGCGAAGCTCTCGCACGAGCACGCCATCGCCGTCTACGACGTGGTGCTGGAGGCGGGCGAGCCATGGCTGGTGATGGAGCATCTGCCCTCGCGCAATATCGCGAAGGCATTGGCGCTGGTCGACACGCTGCCGCCGATCGAGGTGGCGCAGATCGGCGCCCAGGTCGCCGATGCATTGGCCGCCGCACATGCCGCGGGCATCGTGCACCGCGATATCAAGCCGGGCAATATCCTCGTCGCCGACCGCGGTCCGGTCGTCGGCATGGCCAAGCTCAGCGACTTCGGCATTTCGCGCGGCGCGGGCGAAAGCTCCGACGACCCGGACGGCGTGATCACCGGCACCCCCGCCTACCTACCTCCCGAGGTAGCGCGCGGCGCACAGCCGACCGAGGCGAGCGATGTCTTCTCTCTCGGGGCCACCCTCTACACCGCAATCGAGGGGCAGCCGCCGTTCGGTCTCGACGACGATACCGATGTCCTTGTCACGCGCGCGGCGATGGCACAGATCATTCCGCCGAGTCGCAGCGGCATACTCACCAACGCCCTGCTGCACATGCTGGAACCCGCACCGCAGCGGCGGCCGACGATGGCCCAGGCAAGGGACGAAATCCTCACCGCCGCCTTCGGTCCCGGGACTGGGCCCTATATTCTCGGTGCTCCGGTCCGCACCGAGGACGGCACGATACCGGCGTGGGCCGCGCGGAATTCCGCGTCGGGACTGCGCAGTCCGCATTCGATGCCGCTACCGCGGCCGCATCGCACCCAAGCATTGGGAGTGAGCGCACCGGCCCCACAGCGCGCCAAGCCTCCGCAGCCGAGCATGGCACCGCTGGCGATCGCCGTCGGCCTGCTGATCGGCTTGATCCTCATCATCGCCATTCTCATCGCGGTGATGTGAGCGCATTCAGTCGATGCGACGGCGGTGCGCCCAGCGGGTCAGCGCATTGCGATTGGACTGCTGGGTTTTGCGGAGCACGTTGGAGGCGTGCGTCTCCACAGTTTTCACCGAAATGAACAGGGTTTCCGCGATCTCGCGGTAGGTGTAGCCGCGCGCGAGCAGGCGCAGCACCTCCAGTTCGCGCGGCGTCAGCGAATCCAGTTCCGGATCCAGCGGCGGCTCCGGCACCGGTGACTTGCCGGTGAACGAGTCGAGGACGAACCCGGCCAGCCGCGGACTGAACACCGCGTCGCCACCGGCAACCCGGCGGATGCCGTCGGCGAGTTCGGATCCCGAGATCGTCTTGGTCACATAGCCACGCGCGCCCGCCCTGATCACCGCGATCACATCCTCTGCGGCGTCGGACACGCTCAGCGCCAAACACACCGGCCCGTCCTCGATCCCGGAAAGCACCGCGACCCCGCCGCCCTCGGGCATGTGCACATCGAGCAGCACGACATCGGGCTTGGCGGTATTGATCCCGGCAACCGCCTCGGCCACCCCACCGGCCTCCCCGACGACCTCCATATCGGGCTCGCGGCTCAGCTCCGCCCGGACGCCTGAACGAAATACGGCGTGATCATCGACGAGAAAGACCCGCACGGTCACCTACTTCTCCTCTATCTGTCGGTGGGTCGCCCACCCTGACTGCCGACCGCCCTCGGGCGGCCGGCACTCAATCGGTACCACAAGACGCACCCGGACCCTCGGGCTTACCGATCCATCCGCGACAACCGACACGACCGCGCGAACTGCGTCACTTGCCGGGATGCACCGGCTGCCGGACCTGGTCTGTCGTGTCGGCAGCGGTCGGCGCGGACGCGTCATCCTGATCGTCGTGACCACCGGCATCATTGCGCGGCATGATGATCCGCACCTCGGTGCCCCGGCCGGGGTTCGACAGAATCTCCACCTGCCCGCCGCGCCGTTCGACCCGCCCGCGGATGGATTTCGCCAGACCCTGCCGATCCTGCGGGATGGCCGCGATATCGAACCCGGCGCCACGGTCGCGCACGAACACACTCACCTGGTGTGGCTCGGTCTCGGCGAACAGGTCGATATCCGGGACTCCGGCATGTTTGGCCGCGTTCACCAAGGCCTCCCGGCTCGCGCCGAGCAGGGCAGTGAAATGTTCCTTGGGCAGGCCCGCGCCGGTGTCGCCGGGATCCATCGAGACATCCCCGACGGTTACCGGGGTGACCTTCACCCCGTGCTGGTCCTCCACTTCACCCGCGATCGTGCGCAGGGCCGCGGCCAAACTCGACTGCGCGGGACCGGCATCCTCGAAAAGCCACTTCCGCAGTTCGCGTTCCTGGCCGCGGGCCAGCCGGGCCACCTCCTGCGGGTCGTCGGCCTGTCGCTGGATGAGGGCCAGGGTCTGCAACACCGAATCGTGCAGGTGCGAGGCGATCTCCTCGCGTTCCTCATTGCGGATCCGGGCCGCGCGTTCGGCATTCAGCGCCCGCATCATGCGCAGCCACAGCGGCACCGTCAGCAGGCCGGCCCCCACCAAGGTGACCGCCACCGCGATCAGCGCGGACCCGAGAGAACTCAGATCGATCCTGGCCAGCACCACCACACCGAGTCCGAGCACGATCAGCGTGACCCCCGCGACGATGCGCGACCAGGTCACTACCGACGGACGCGCGGGCAGCCCGAGCAGCGACCGCGGACCATCGGTGTCGTATTCACGCCACACCAGCGCCGCACCGACCGCAACCACCACGATCGGCATGATCACCTTTGCCGCGGTTCCACTGAGCAGCCACGACACCGCGACCGCCAGCCCCATCCCGAGCAGCGCGAGCCCGATGCCCTGCCGACGCTCCGCGCCGGAAGGCCGATCCGCATCCGCACCGCCCGGGGTGAAGATCCACAACAACCCATAGCCGACGATGCCCGCCCCGGCCAGCGCGGACAGCAGTACAAACGCCATCCGCACCTTGAAAACATCGATCCCGAAGTGATCGGCGATACCGCCCGCTACCCCGCCGACAATTCGCCCACCCGAGCGCCGCACCAACCGTGCATACGGCGGTTGACCGGGATCGAACACCGGCATCACCCCCGATCCACCGGGCACCCCGAATCCCCGACCAGGGTCGAACCCCCGCGCAGGGTCATATCCCCGGGCAGCATCGAACGCGGGCACAGACGGGTACATACTTTCGATACTGGCACGCCCCACGGACACCGACCATCAGGAAACACCCTGATCTTCGCTGGTTGTGTGGCGACAGCATGTAGTTGTCACTTGCAGGTTGTATCTGCAACCGGGATCCGTGGTCGGCGTCCGGGGTCGGACGCCCTGGTTCACAGGGGGGAACACTGCCCGAGGCGAAGTCACATGTCCGCAGTCTGCTGTCGATGCAGTACAACTCTGGCCAGTTCGGCGGGCGTTGCAGTAGTCGTGTCGACAATCGTGTCGTAGGGATAGCCGTGATCGTGCACCGTGCGGAGATGGCCTCGCGCCAACCCGATTGTCTTGCCACGAGCCAGTTCCCGCTGCTCGGCGACGGCCAACGGACAGGTGACGCCGATCAACTGAATGTCCAGGCCGGCCAGCGCATCCATCCACATCGGCAACAGATCCGCAGACAACAGCATCTCGTCGACAACCAGGTGATCGCCCCCACGAGCGAACTCGGCAGCCGCAGCGCACGCCGACCGCAGCATCCGGTATCCGACGTGGCCGTAGCGGATGACCATCAGCGGGTGACCGTCTGCATCGTGGCCGGTCCGGTCATACCAGAATCCGTCACGACTGAGCGGGCCATCGCGCCCACCACCCCAATTCGGCGGAACCAGACCGAACAAGGTGTCGATCCCCCAGTAGACGAACGGGACGTCACTCTCATCCTGGATGGCCCGCGCCAACGTGGTCTTACCCGCGCTGGATGTGCCGTTGAGGAAGATCACCCGGCCGGGGGGCGCCGCTGCGCAGCTATCCGGTTACCCCCGGATCGCACCGGGACAAAACCCTTGTCTGGCGTCGGGCCCAGTGCTCTCAATGCCCGTGGCGTCCGGGCTGCACTCTTCCCTTGAACAGCCGGCGACTGCGTGCACCGAGATCGCGGGTCGGTCCGGCCGCTCGACGGGGGGTGGATGAACTCAGACATGGAGGGTGGGCCGGTAGATGAGCTCTTGGATGTTGCCGTCGAGCGTCCGGCTCTCGATCAGCTCGAGGTCGAAGTCGGCCGCACCCTGGAAGATCGGGTCATCACCGGTCTGGCCGGTGATCACGGGGAAGAGCGTCACCTGGACGCGGTCGACCAAACCGGCGGCCATCAACGCCCGGTTCATCGACAGGCTGCCGTGCGAGCGCAACGGCACCTCGGACTCCTCCTTGAGCCGGGCGACGACGTCGACGGCGTCACCGCTCACGACGGCTGCGTCCGGCCAGTCGAGGGGTCCATCCAAGGTGGTCGACACGACCGTCGCCGGCAGGCTCCTCATCCGGGTGACCCATGGGTCACGCACCGACTCGTCGGTGCCCGAGGCCAGCATCTGCGCGAACGCCCGATAGGTGTTGGCCCCGAAGACCATCCGCTGCTCCGTCTCGTACAAGGCGAGGCGATGGTCGAGCAGTTCGGGGCCCTGCTTGCCCCAGTAGCCGCCCCAGTCGCCGCTGCTGACGCCGCCGTAGCCGTCGAGGCTGGAAAAGACGTCGAAGGTGTAAGTGGCGGTCATGATGCTCTCCTCGGGTGCAGTTGATCGGGTATATGGATACAGACGGGAAGCCACGGCGAAACTCATCGCGGTTCGACTCCTGGAGTCCGGTCGCCCCGTATGCGGCCCAGCACTCGACCGCGGCGAGCGTGGTCGGCAACACGGGCGACCTACTCCGCTCGACCGGGCAGCGACGACCCGAGCATCGAACATGGCCGGCACGCCGGGGTTGTCGGTTCCCTTGCGCCAGAACACTTCCAGGAACGCTGCTGCGCCTTCTCCGCGGACGCCGATGGAGTGAGCTCGGTGTTCGACCGCGCATTGTGCCTGTAGGGTTCGGTGATCAATCCGGGGAGGACTACCGCATGGCGCAGCTTCAGCATCGGATCGACGAAATGACCGATGACTCGGGATTCCTCGGTCTTGTCGACCCACACGCGTATACGTCGTTCGTCGGCGAAAACTGGACCTTGGAGATACTGTTCGAGCGCGTCGAATCGGAGATACGGCAGCGGACGATGCTGCTGTGGGGAACCGGCGGCGAGGAGCAATGGCGGATCGACCTTTCGGATTCGCCGGTAGATCCGCGGCTGCCGATCATCAGGCAAATCGCCGGCCCCATCACCGTGACGCGCGGTGAACTGGTCGTCGTCAATTTGGACACGGTCACCATGGCTGCCCAGTTCGCCGACTCCGCCGTGGACGACGACAAGGATATCTACGGGTCCAGCATCGAACTCCCGAACGGCGACTACATCTGCACCATCAGTCAACTCACCGATCCCGAAGAGGATCGGACACATGAAGGCCCCGACTTCCACCTCCAGCTGCTAGCCGGACGAACCTCACCATGGCTCGGGGTCGCATGGTCCGAACTATGACGCTCCGACGGAACGCACGGCATTCGGCATCATGGGACGTTAGCGTCACCGGCTGAGCAGTCGGCGGACCCATGCCGACTGCGTGACGACGTTGACGGTCACCTACGAGTTGCCTCGTATCAGCATGGAGTTGACCTCCGCCGCTTCGGAATACGCTCCATGGGCCGACTTAGCAGCGTCACCCATGTCGCGGATCTCAATCCGGCGCACCCGAGATCCACGCTGATGGGCCTCCGAATACGCCTGTGCGGCGATACCTTCCCACCCCGTGCCGCGCAGGCAGGTTCTCCCGCTTTCGCCTCGCTCCGCGCTGGGCCGGACTTCGGAGCGCGATCCGGTGGTGTGGTCTCGAATGAAGCGGCCCGCGACGCGGAGGGCGTCGGCGGCTTCGGGGAGGAAAGACCAGAAGATGCGGAAGTTGTGGGTGGCCACGGGGTAGAGCTCCAGACTGATGGACACGCCGTGGGCTCGGGCGTGATCCACGAGTTGGTGGGCGTCGGTCAGGTGGTTGTCGCCGGTGCCTGCCTGGACGAGCACGGGTGGGAGGCTGGTCAGGTCGGCGAGTAGCGGGGCTACGAGGGGGTCGTCGTCCGGATGGCCGGTCAGATAGTCGCCGATGATGCGTTGGTGGCATCGGACCGCCGGGATGGCCGAGCGGGATTCGGGTGCGGGCTCGGTACGTGCACTTTTGCCGAACTACCGCGCTTCGAGTCGACCGCCGCCACGCGCCACTGAACTCTGCCGAATCAGCCACCGCACCTGTTCCTATCAGCCACCGGCGCAGTCGATCTCAAAGGGTTGGACCAGGAAACCACGTAACCGTTCGGGTGCGGTGCCGAACTGCTGGTGGACCGGGTCCCGATGGCCGCATGGGAGTCGATCGCGCACGGCTCCCGCAAAAAGTGGATCATTCTGCGGCCCAACTGTTTTCAACACAACTTCGGCCGCGATCGCCTTCACCGTACCGCGCGGGACTCAACCACCGCATCGCGGCCGTCCAGACGGCGCCGAAGGCAGAGCATGTCCCCTCGATGTGTACCTGAGCTGCTCGCCGACCGTAGTCATATGGCGGTCGAATACGGCTTGGGTTCAAGGGGTGGATGCAACACCCACCCCTTGAACCCCGTGGAGTGTTGCGATGGCGCTGCCGCCGTTGAATGTTGTGACTTGCTTGTTCTG
>NZ_JBFBAB010000007.1:0-272623 GCF_040681975.1 Nocardia sp. NPDC051463 | reverse complement strand
GGCGACCGGTCGAACCGGAGGTATAGATCACGTAAGCGACGCTGTCCGGAGTCAACGGCGCGTTGCGGTCCGCATCGGTGATGGGCGCATCGTCGGCGTCTTCGATATCGCCGGCCTCGACGGCGAACCCGTCCACCACCACGGTCGGCAGGCCCTCGGGCACCGCGACCTCGACCGTCGAATCGACGACCACACTCGTCGGACGCGAATCCGACAACACAAAGGCAATACGATCAGCCGGATAAGTCGGATCGACCGGCACATAACCCGCACCCGTCTTCACCACCGCCAGCAACGCCACCACCAGGTCCAGCGACCGCGGCAGAATCACCGCCACCAACGACTCCGGACCCGCACCATCAGCGATCAGCCTGCGCGCCAACACATTCGCACGCCGATCCAACTCGGCATAGGTCAGGGTGTCGGCGCCGAACTTCGCCGCCGTGCGCTGCGGATGTGCCAGCGCGGCCGCATCGAACAGCCCAGCCAGGGTGGCGTCGGCCTCGGCGAACCGGCCTGCACCATTGTCGGCGCCCGAGGACACCCAGCGCTGTGACACATCGAGCCGCTCGGCCTCACCGAGCAGGTCGATATCGCCGACGATGATCGCCGGGTCTTCGGCAACGCTCTGCAGGATTCGCATCAGGCGGTCGGCGAACGAAGCCACCGTCTCCGGATCGAAGAGCTCGGTCGCGTAGTTCCAGGACAGGTTCAGCACACCGTCGGCGGCCTCGCCGACGGTCAGCTGAACGTCGAACTTCGCGGTGCCCGTATCGAATTCGACCACGTCGAGTTCGAGCCCGGGCAGCGTGACGGTGCCCATCTCGGCGGCCGAAGCCGCCTCGAAGGTCAGCGCGACCTGGAACAGCGGATGATGTGCCTGGGAACGAGCCGGGCTGATGACATCGACGAGCTGCTCGAAAGGCACGTCCGCGTTGGCGAAGGCCGTGAGGTCGGTGCGACGCACCTGCTCGAGCAGGTCGCTGAACTTCGCGCCCGGGTCGACCTCGTTGCGCAGCACCAGCGTGTTGACGAACATGCCGACCAAGTCGTCGAGCGCGCGTTCGCCACGTCCGGCGATCGGGGTGCCGATGGCGATGTCGGTGCTGTTGGACAGCCGGGCCGCCCACGCGGCGAGCGCGGCGTGCACGACCATGAACAGGGTGACGCCGTGCGCACGGCCCACCTCGGTCAATGCCTTGTGCAGCTCGGCGTCGACCGAGAAGTTGTGCATGCCACCGGCATTGGTGGCGATCTCCGGACGCGGCCGGTCCGTGGGCAGCTCGATCTGATCGGGCAGATCACGCAATTGCTCTGTCCAGTACGCAATCTGGGCGGCCGCGACCGACTCCGGATCGTCCGCACTGCCGAGCACTTCGCGCTGCCACAGCGCGTAGTCGGCGTACTGCACCTCGAGCGGGGCCCAGACGGGGGCCTCGCCCCTGGCCCGCTCGCTATAGGCCACCACCACATCGCGCAGCAGCGGACGCAGCGAGAACCCGTCGGCGCTGATGTGATGCATGACGAACACGACGACGTGGTTGCGCGCGTCCAGCGACAGCAACGCGGCCCGGAACGGAGCCGCGCTGGTCACATCGAAGTGCACACTGGCGAGTTCGACGATGCGCGCGGGCAGCGCGGCAGCCGTCACCGGCTCGGGTGCGAGCTCGAAACGCACCTCGTCGACGGTCAGGACGCGCTGGTAGCCGGTCCCCTCCACCTCGGGGTATACGGTGCGCAGCGCCTCGTGGCGCGCCAGCACATCGGCGATGGCGGCGTCGAGTGCGCCGGTGTCCAGAGCGCCGGTCAACCGGATGGCCACCGGGATGTTGTTGACGGCCGTGCGATTGTCGAAGCGGTTGAGGAACCACATGCGCTGCTGCGCGAGCGAGAGCGGAACCAGCTCGGGCCGCGGTTGCGCCACCAGCGGTGCCCGGCCGCCTTGTCCGGCAGCCGATTCCACCCGCGAAGCCAGCGCGGCGACATTGGATGCCTCGAACAGCACGCGCACCGGGATCTGCGCGTCCAGCGCCTCGCCGAGTCGGGCCGCCACCTGGGTGGCGACCAGCGAGTTGCCGCCGAGTTCGAAGAAGTCGTCGTCGAGGCCGACCCGGTCGAGGCCGAGGACCTCGGCGAAAGTACTCGCGACGATCTCCTGCACCGGCGTGCTCGGCGCGCGGAACACCTTGGCCGCGAACGTCGGCGCGGGCAGCGCCTTGCGATCGAGCTTGCCGGAAGCATTGAGCGGGAACGCGTCGAGGACCACGTAGGCCGACGGGACCATGTACGCGGGCAGCCGCCCGCCGAGCGCGATCTTCACCGCGTCGATGTCCACGGTCGTGCGTGCGGCGGCGATGAGGTAGGCGACCAACTGATCGCCGGTCCGCTCGTCGGTGCGCACCAGTACCACGGCCTGTGCGACGTTCGGCAGTGCCGTGAGCGCTGATTCGATCTCACCGAGCTCGATGCGCAGACCACGCAGCTTCACCTGGAAGTCGGTGCGGCCCAGGTATTCCAGCTCGCCGTCGGCGGTCCAGGCCACCAGGTCGCCGGTGCGGTACATGCGTTCGGCCGTGCCGAACGGGTCGGCGAGAAAACGCTCGGTGGTCAGGTCCGGGCGTGCCACATATCCGTGCGCCAGTTGCGCGCCCGCCAGGTACAGCTCGCCGGGAACACCGACCGGAACCGGTCGCAGCCGCGAATCCAGCACGTAAACCCTGGTGTTGAACACCGGCGCACCGATCGGCACCGACGCGATGTCGACGTCGGTGACCTCGTGGAAGGTCACGTCGACAGCGGCCTCGGTCGGACCATACAGGTTGTGCAGCCTGGCGCCGGTCAGCTCACGCAACCGCTGTGCGGTCACCGCCGGCAATGCCTCACCCGAGGCGAAAACATTACGCAGGCTTGTGCATTCGGCCGCGGCGGGAGCCTCAGCCCCGGAGGCAGCAGCCGGCGTCACCACGGAAGGACCTGCGGACGCCGCGATCGAGCTCACGAAGACCGAGAGCATCGACGGCACGAAGTGCACCGTGGTGATCTGCTCATCGGTGATCAGCTGGGCGAGGTAGGCCGGATCGCGATGGCCGTCCGGCTTCGCGATGACAAGGCGCGCGCCGACCTGCAAGGGCCAGAAGAATTCCCACACCGACACGTCGAAGGTGGCGGGCGTCTTCTGCACCACCACGTCATCGGCGGCGAGACCGTACTCGGCGTGCATCCACACCAGCCGGTTGACGATCGCCGCGTGCGAGACCGCGACACCCTTGGGACGTCCGGTCGAACCGGAGGTGAAGATGACGTACGCGGTGTTGGCAGGCCGCAGCGGCCGGTGCCGGTCCGCGTCGGTCAGCGGCTCGGCGGAGAACTCGGACAGATCGAGCTCATCGATCCGAACCTGACGTGAGACAGTGGTTTCCAGATCCGTGCCCGAGGTGAGCACGCACACCGGACGCGCGGTGTCGAGGATGTAGTCGATGCGCTCGGCCGGATGATCCGGATCCAGCGGCACATACGCACCGCCTGCGGCGTTGATCGCGTACATGCCGACGACAAGATCGATGGAGCGCCGCATGCCGAGTGCCACATACGATTCCGGGCCGACGCCGTTGTGCTTGAGCCAGCGCGCCAAGCGGTGCACCCGCTCGGCGAACTCGGCGTAGGACAGACTTGTCCCCTCGAAGGTGACAGCGTATTCGTCGGGCGTCCGCGCCACCTGGGCTTCGAACAGCGAGACCAGCGTCGCGGCCGCATCGCCCACCGGCGAGGTCAGTGCCGCATCGACCGGGAATTCGGTGGCGTTCCACCGCTCGAGCACGAGCGAGCGCTCGGACGGATCGAGCACCTCGATATCGCCGACCACGATCGACGGCTCGATGGCAACCCCACGCAGCACCCGAACGAAGCGCTCGGCGAAGGTATTCGCGAACGCGGCATCGAAAAGGTCGGTGGCATAGACCAGCTCGGCATCCATCTCGGCGGTGCCGCCGGGCACCTCGCTCAGCGTGAGCTGCATGTCGAACTTGGCCGACGGCGCGTCGATACCCAGCTCGGACACCGTGAGGCCGGGCAGTTCCAACGAGGTGCGACCGAGATTCTGGAAGGTCAACATCACCTGGAACAGCGGGTGGCGAGCCTGCGAGCGGGCCGGGTTGAGCACCTCGACCAGCCGCTCGAACGGCACGTCCGCATGCGCGAAGGCCTGCAGGTCCCGCTCACGCACCTGCGCGAGCAGATCGGCGAACGAGGCCGTCGAATCGACCTGCGCGCGCAGCACGAGAGTATTGACGAACATGCCGACCAGGTCGTCGAGCGCCTGGTCGCCACGACCGGCCACCGGGATGCCGATCGCGATGTCGTCGGATCCGCTCAGCCGCGCGAGCAATGCGGCAAAGGCGCTGTGCACCACCATGAACAGCGTGGTGCCATGCGCGTGCGCGACCCGGTTCAGCTCGTCGATCAGCTCACCCGGCACCCGGAAGCGGTGCGTGCCCGCCTGATAGGAGGCGACGGCCGGACGCGGTCGACCGGCCAGGCGCAGCTCGTCGGGCAGACCGGCCAGCGCACCGCGCCAGTAGTCGAGCTGCTCGGAGATCAGCGAGGTGGGATCGTCCTCGGATCCCAGCGTTTCGCGCTGCCACAGCGCGAAGTCGATGTATTGCACCGCAAGCGGCGGCCAGCCGGGCTCAGAGGCAGACGTACGCGCCACGTAGGCGGTCATCAGGTCGCGGACCAGCGGGCGGATGGAGAAACCGTCGGAGGCGATGTGATGCACAACGACGATGAGCACGTAGTCCTGCTCGCCGAGCTGATAGGCACGCAACCGCACCGGCGCCTGAGCAGTCACGTCGAACCCGCGACCGACGAATTCGTGCAGCGCGCCGATCATCTCGTCCTCGCTGATCGCGACGACGTCGAGTTCCGGAACGGCCCGGGTGGACGGGAGCACACGCTGGTAGGCGACTCCGTCGTGCGAGGGGTAGATGGTGCGCAGCGATTCGTGCCGCGCGAATACATCGGCGATCGCGCCACGCAGTGCGGGCAGATCCAGGGCGCCTTGCAGTCGGACGCCCACCGGAATGTTGTTGGCGGCCGAGTCGGCATCGAAACGGTTCAGGAACCACACTCGCTGCTGCGCCAGCGACAGCGGCGGATATTCCGGACGGGTACGCGCGGTCAGCCGTTCGCGGCCACCGGTCCCCGCGTGCGATTCCACCCGGGCCGCGAGCCCGGCGACGGTCGACGCCTCGAACAGCACCCGGACACCGATTTCGGCGTTCAGCGCCGCGCCGATCCGAGCGATGACCTGGGTGGCGACCAGCGAGTTGCCGCCGAGCTCGAAGAAGTCGTCGTCGACGCCCACGCGGGCGACCCCGAGGAGATCGGCGAAGACGTCGGCCACGATCTCCTCGATCGGCGTGGACGGCGCACGGAAACGCTTGGCCTCGAAGACCGGCGCGGGCAATGCCTTTCGATCCAGCTTGCCACTGGCATTGACCGGGAACTCGGCCAGCACGACCAGCGCCGCGGGGATCATGTACCCGGGCAACGAGGTGGCCAGCGCGGCCTTCGCCGCATCGATATCGACTGTGGTGTCCGGTTCGGCGACAACGTAACCGACCAGCTGATCACCCGCGTGCGCATCACTGCGCACCAGCACCACCGACTGCGAGACGCCGGGGAGGGCGAGCAGCGCGGCCTCGATTTCGCCGAGCTCGATGCGCAGGCCGCGCAGCTTCACCTGGAAGTCGGTGCGGCCCAGGTACTCCAGCTCCGCGTTCGCGGTCCACTTGACCAAGTCGCCGGTGCGGTACATCCGCTCACCGGGCGCGCCGTACGGGTTGGCGACAAATCGGTCCGCCGTGAGCTCCGGGCGTCCCAGGTAGCCGCGAGCCAGCTGAACACCCGCCAGGTAGAGCTCACCCGCGACACCTACGGCGACCGGATGCAGCCTGGCGTCCAGCACCAGCGTGCGGGTGTTCCACACGGGGGCACCCATCGGCACCGACACGGTGTCCGCGTCGGTCACTTCGTGGAAGGTGACCTCGACCGCGGCCTCGGTCGGGCCGTACAGGTTGTGCAACCGTGCGCCGGTCAGTTCGCGCATCCGCTGCGCAGTCACCACCGGCAATGCCTCACCGGAGGCGAACACCTGCCGCAGGGTCGGTACGTCCCCCTGGTCCGCGACGAAAACGGCCATCATCGACGGGACGAAGTGGGCGGAGGTGATCCCTTCGCGCCGAATGAGATCGGCGATGTAGGCGGGATCCTGATGGCCGTCCGGGCGAGCCATCACGAGTCGGGCGCCAACCTGCAAAGGCCAGAAGAACTCCGGCACCGAGACATCGAACGTCAGCGGGGTCTTCTGCAGCACCGCATCGGTGTGGTCGAGCGGGACACGCGCGGACTGCAGCCACAGCAGCCGGTTCACCACCGAGCCATGGCTCACCGCCACGCCCTTGGGACGGCCGGTGGAACCCGACGTGAAGATCACATACGCCGTGTTGGCCAGCCGAATCGGTTGCACCCGTTCGGAATCGGTGATCGGCGCGGTGTCGAACCCGTCCAGCTCGAGCGTATCGATGGCCAGCACCGGCGCCAGCTCGGTGGCGAAACCGTCGCGTTCGGTGGTGAGGACCGCTACCGGACGGGCGGTGTCGAGCACATGGCCGATCCGGTCGGCCGGCTGATCAGGATCGAGCGGAACATACCCCGCGCCCGCCTCCAGCACCGCGTAAATCGCGACGACCAAATCGATCGAACGCCGGATCGCCAATGCCACCAGCGATTCGGTGCCGACACCATCCGCCATCAACTTGCGCGCCAGACGACGTGCACGGCCCGCGAATTCGGCGTAGGTCAGCTGCTCGCCCTCGAATACCAGTGCGACGGCATCCGGGCTGCGCCGAACCTGGTTCTCGAACAGGGAGACAAGCGTTTCGGCGGGCACCGCGTGTGCGGTGTCGTTCCAGTCCACCAACACCTGCGCCCGCTCCTGCGGCGCGAGCAGGTCGATATCGCCGACCGGTACTTCCGGATCGGCGATAGCGGCGGCGAGAATCCGATCCAGCTGCCTGGCGAAACCGGCAACGGTCGCCTCGTCGAAAAGGTCGAGCGCATAAGAGAATTCGGCCGACATCCCGGCGGCGGCACCCTGGTCGTCCTGGGTTTCCGACAGCGTCAGCATCAGATCGAACTTCGCCAGCTGCGCGTCGTAGTCGATGCCGTTGACCGAAAGACCCGGCAGCTGCAGAGTGGCCTGTTTGATGTTCTGGAACGCCAGCATCACCTGGAACAGCGGGTGGCGCGCCTGTGAACGGGCCGGGTTGAGCACCTCGACAAGTCGTTCGAACGGTACGTCCGAGTGCGCGAAGGCGTGCAGGTCGGTTTCCCTGGCCTTGGCGAGCTGGTCGGCGAAACTGGTTGCGCCGTCGACGTTCGTCCGCAACACGAGCGTGTTGACGAACATGCCGATCAGGTCGTCGAGCGCGGCCTCGCCACGGCCTGCCACGGGGGTGCCGATGGCGATATCGGAGGTTCCGCTTGCCCTGGCGAGCAGTACGGCGAGCGCACTGTGCATGACCATGAACAACGACGAGTTGTAGCGACGACCCAGTTCGACCAGTGCGCGCTGGGTCTCACCGGAGATCACGAACGCGTAGGTACCGCCCCGATAGGACGCGGCGGCCGGACGCGGATGATCCCACGGGAGCACCAATTCGTCGGGCAGGTCGGCGAGTTCGCGCTGCCAGTAACGGATCTGGGTGGAGATCAGCGAGCTCGGATCGGTCTCCGACCCGAGTACCTCGCGCTGCCACAGTGCGTAATCGGCGTACTGGACCGGCAATTCGGCCCAGGTCGGCGCCTCCCAGGAGGTACGGGCGGCATAGGCGACGATGACATCGCGCGACAGCGGAGCCATCGACCAACCGTCGGCCGAGATGTGGTGCACCACCATGCCGAGCACGTACTCGGTCTCGCTGATCTCGAACAAGCGGGCATGCAACGGCACTTCGCTGGTGACGTCGAAGGCCATCGACGCGAGGTCGATCAGGTGCTGGACCAGCGTCTCCTCGGTGACCCGGTAGGGCGTCAGGTCAGGAACGATCTGTGCCGCGTCGAGAACCACCTGGACCGGGCCACTGTTGGTCTCCGGGAATACGGTACGCAGCGACTCGTGCCGGTCGATCACATCGATGACGGCGACCTGCAGCGCCGCCACGTCCAGCTCACCGGACAGCCGGATCGCCATCGGCATGTTGTTGACCGCGGACTGCGTGTCGAACCGGTTCAGGAACCACATGCGCTGCTGCGCGAGCGAAAGCGGAATCTCTTCCGGCCGTTCACGAACCACCAGCGCCTTGCCGGCACCGTCACCGGCCTGCGACTCCACGCGGGCGGCGAGCGCGGCCACCGTGGGGGCCTCGAACAGCATCCGAACCGGCACCCGGGTATCGAGGGCGTTGCCGACGCGGGAGACAACCTGGGTGGCGATCAGCGAGTTGCCGCCGAGGTCGAAGAAATCATCGTCCACACCCACCCGAGGCAGGTCGAGCACCTCGCCGAACACCTGCGCGACGATCTCCTCGATCGGCGTGCTCGGCGCGCGGAAGGCCCGGACCTCGAACACTGGCGCGGGCAGTGCCCGCCGGTCCAGTTTGCCGTTCGGGCTGAGCGGAATGGCATCGATCGGCACGATGACGGCGGGCACCATGTACGACGGCAGTCGAGTGGCCAGATGCGCACGCAGGGCGACGTCGAATGCCGCGCGGTCCTCTGCACCACCCTCGACGGGCACGACATAACCGACGAGCTGGTCACCGAGCCGGTTGTCCGAGCGCACCAGTGCCACAGCCTGGGAGACCTCGGGGTAGGACCGCAGTGCGGACTCGACCTCGCCGAGCTCGACGCGGACACCACGCAGCTTCACCTGGTAGTCGGTGCGGCCGATGTATTCGATGACACCGTCGGCGTCGCGCTTCACCAGGTCACCGGTGCGGTACATGCGCGTTCCGTCGGGGCCGAACGGGTTCACGACGAAGCGATCCGCCGTCATATCCGCCCGGCCGAGGTATCCGCGGGCCAACTGCGCGCCCGCGAGATAGAGCTCTCCCGCGACACCGGGGGGCACCGGGTGCAGTCGCGAATCCAGCACATAGGCCTGCGTGTTCCAGACCGGGCGGCCGATCGGGACCGCGCCGCGCACCTCCTCGGCGGCGATCGCGTGCGTGGCGTTGACGGTGAACTCGGTGGGGCCGTACAGGTTGACCAGCACCACATCGGAAGCGCCGAGCTTGCGGAATGCCTCCACCGCATCGCTGGTGAACGCCTCACCACCGACGAGCAGGGTCCGCAGCGAGGTCAACGCATCCGCATCGACGCTGGTGGCGAACACCGTCAGCAACGAAGGCACGAACGAAGCAATCGTCACCCGGTCCGCGGCAATGACGTCGGCGAGGTACTGGGCGTCGCGATGGCCGTCGGGCATCGCGATGACGGTCCGGGCACCGGTGGCCAACGGCGCCAGCGGCTCCCACACCGAGGCGTCGAAGGTCGAGGGCGTCTTGAACAACGCGACGTCGTCGGCGTTGATGCCGAATTCTGTGATGAGCCAGCGCATCTGGTGCATCAGCGCGGCGTGCGACACCCCGACGCCCTTCGGGCGCCCGGTGGAGCCGGAGGTGAAGATCGCGTAGGCCAGATGCTCGGGCCGCAGCGGCGCGGTGCGCTCGCCGTCGGTCACCGGGCCATCGGCATATCCGGACAGCTCGATGTCATCGATCACCAGGACCGGCAGCCCCTCGGGCCGGAACCAATCCCGCGAGGTGGTCAGCACTACCGCGGGCGCGGCGGTATCGAGGATGTGCGCGATGCGTTCGGCCGGCTGGTCGAGGTCGAGCGGCACATAGGTGCCACCGGCCTCGAGCACGGCGTGGATCGCGGCCATCAGCTCGATCGAACGCCGGATCCCCAGCGCCACTGGGACATC
This sequence comes from Nocardia sp. NPDC051463, assembly GCF_040681975.1. Classification (NCBI taxonomy): domain Bacteria; kingdom Bacillati; phylum Actinomycetota; class Actinomycetes; order Mycobacteriales; family Nocardiaceae; genus Nocardia; species Nocardia sp. NPDC051463. The sequence goes on along the minus strand of NZ_JBFBAB010000007.1, from coordinate 262,635 downwards.
GGGGCCGACACCAGCCTCGATCAGGCGGCGGGCCAGCCGGTGCACCCGGGCCCCGAATTCGGCGTAGGTCAGCGATTCACCAGTGGGCGATGCCGGATTGTCCAGGGCACCTTCGGCGGAACGGTCCACCACGGCGATCGCATCCGGGGTCGCCGCCGCCTGAGCATTGACCAGGTCGACAATCGTTGCCGCTGTATCGATCTCGTGTACGTCGCCGTGCCAGTCGGCCAGCGACAGCAAGGATTCGTGCTCGTCGAGCAGTTCGATATCACCGACGACCGCCGCCGGTTCGACGATGATCTGCCGCAGGATCCGCAGCAGCCGATCGGCGAACGACGAGACCGTATCGGCGTCGAACAGATCGGTAGCGTAGGAGACGACCACCGACACACCGTCGGGTTCGCCCTGCGCACCCCGCTGCTCGGTCATTGTCCACAGCAGGTCGAACTTCGCGATGTCGACCTCGAGCTCATCGGCCGAGACCGACAGATCGGGCAGTTCCAGGGTGCCGTGCGACATCTCCTGGAACGACAGCATCACCTGGAACAGCGGGTGCCGGGCCTGGGAGCGGGTCGGGTTCAGTACGTCGACGAGTCGCTCGAACGGCACATCCGCGTGGGCGAAGGCCGCGAGGTCGATTTCCCTTGTCCGCGCCAGCAATTCGGCGAACGAAAGGGCGGGCTCGACCTCCGAGCGCAGCACGAGGGTGTTGACGAACATGCCGATCAGGTCATCGAGGGCCTGCTCGCCACGTCCGGCGATGGGGGTGCCGATGGCGATGTCGGTGGTGCCGGACAGTCGGGCGAGCAGCAGCGCGAGCGAGGCGTGCAGCACCATGAACGGAGTCGCGCCCTGAGCGCGAGCCAGCCCGGTCAGCTGGGCGTGCAGTTCTGCGTCGATCTCGAAACGGAACTGGGCGCCACGGAAACTCTGCACCGGCGGACGCTGCCGGTCGGTGGGCAGCTCGAGCTGATCGGGCAGCCCGGCGAGCGTGCCCTGCCAGTAGGCGATCTCGCGGGCCGCCATGGAGTCGGGATCTGTTTCGGCGCCGAGCAATTCGCGCTGCCACAGGGAGTAGTCGCGGTACTGCACCGACAGCGGAGCCCAGGCCGGCGGCTCCCCTGCCGAGCGGGCCAGATAGGCGGTGGCGACATCGCGGGCCAGCGGCCCGAACGAGAAGCCATCCGCCGCAATGTGATGCACCACGAACGCGAGGATGTAGTCCGCGGTGCCGTTACGCGAGCTGCCGGTGATCTGATAGGCGCGCACCCGGATAGGTAGTTCGCGAGAGACATCGAAGCCCGTGGACGCGAATTCGGTGAGCACAGTGAGGAGTTCGGACTCCTCGATCGGCTGCACGGTGAGGCCGAGGTCGATGTCCTCGGTCGGCAGCACCTGCTGGTAGGCACTGTCGCCGAATTCGGGGAAGATCGTGCGCAGCGATTCCTGGCGGGTCAGCACATCGGCGAGCGCGGGCTGCAGCGCATCGACATCGACATGGCCGCGCAACCGGACCACGAAGGGCAGGTTGTAGGTCGGCACCGTCGGGTCGAACTGGTTGATGAACCACATGCGTTGCTGCGCGAGCGACAACGGCACCCGATCGGGGCGCCGCTGAGCGACGAGCGGTGGCCGGAAACCGTCTGTGGGCGTTGCGGTTTCGGCGCGAAGGGCGATGCCTGCCACGGTCGGCGTCTCGAACAGCGCGCGCACACCGAGCTGGATGCCGAACGCCGCACCGATGCGCGCGACCACCTGGGTGGCGACCAACGAGTTGCCGCCCAGGTCGAAGAAGTTGTCGTCGACGCCGATGCGCTCCTGGCTCAGCACATCGGCGAAGATGCCGGCGACGACCTGCTCGGCCTGGGTCCGCGGGGCACGGAATCCGGCCGCGTCCGCGGTGAACACCGGCTCCGGCAGGGCCTTGCGGTCCAGTTTGCCGCTGGTGTTGAGCGGGAACGCGTCGAGCACCATGATCGCCGCGGGCACCATATAGCTCGGCAGCTGCTCGGCGGCGAACCTGGTGAGCTCGGCGGGATCGATCGAATAACCCGGCGCGGGAACGACATACGCGACCAGCTGCTGTCCGGTAGCCGTATCGACGACGAGCACCGCGGCCTGACTGACCGCGGTGTGGGCGAGCAGATCGGTCTCGATCTCCCCCAACTCGATGCGCTGGCCACGGAACTTCACCTGGAAGTCGGTGCGGCCGATGTATTCCAACGTGCCGACGGAGTTCCAGCGCACCAGGTCGCCGGTGCGGTACATGCGGTCGCCATGCAGCCCGAACGGGTTGGCGACGAAGCGGTCCGCGGTCAGGTCGGGACGGCCGCGGTAGCCGCGCGCCAGCTGGCGGCCACCCAGGTAGAGCTCGCCGGGCGCACCGATCGCGGCGGGCCGCAACCGCGAGTCCAGCACATAGACCTGGACATTCCACTCGGGAATGCCGATCGGCACCGTCACGGTGTCAGCAGCGGTGGCCTCCCAGTAGGTGACCGACACCGCCGCCTCGGTCGGCCCGTACAGGTTGTGCAACCCCGCCGAGGTGATGGCACGGAAGCCCGCCGCGGTCTCCGGCGGCAACGCCTCGCCGATCACGAAAACGTCTTTCAGTGTGACGCATTGCGCCGCTGTGGCGTGCGCCACGAAGACCGTCAGCATCGAGGGAACGAAGTCCGTCACCGTCACGCCGTGGCGCTGGATCATGTCCGCCACGTACAACGGGTCGCGGTGCCCGTCCGGGGCGGCGATGAGCAGCTTCGCGCCGACGAGCAGTGGCAGGAAATAGCCCCACAGCGACACGTCGAAGGTGGTCGCGGTCTTCTGCAGATAGACGTCGTCGGCGCTGAGCTGGTACTCGTCGAGCATCCACAGCTGCTGGTTCACGATCGCGTGATGGGTGACCGCGACGCCCTTCGGGCGCCCGGTCGAGCCGGAGGTGTAGATGACGTAGGCGGTGTTGCCAGGGCGCAGCGGCGCCAGCCGCTCCGAATCCGTCACCGGCGCATCGGAGTACGCGGATACGTCGAGGGTGTCGATCTCGACCCTGCGCACCGTATCGGGCAGTTCGAGCTCGTCGTGGGACAGCGTGAGCACACAGACCGGGTCCGCGCTGTCGAGGATGTAGGCGGTGCGGTCGGCAGGATGATCCGGATCGATCGGCACGTAGGCACCGCCGGCCTTCAGCACCGCGTGCATGCCGATGACCAGCTCGAGCGAGCGGCGCATACCGAGCGCGACAAGCGATTCCGGGCCGACGCCGTCGGCGATCAGGAACCGGGCGAGCCGGTTGACCCGTGCGGCGAATTCCGCGTATGTCAGCGTCGCGTCCTCGAAATCGAGTGCGATCTTGTGTGGGGTCCGCGAGATCTGTGCGTCCAGGAGTGCGGGCAGCGTGGTGTCCGGCACCAACTGCTCGGCGTCATTCCACTCGTGCAGGGTGCGGATGCGCTCGGCGTCGGTGGTGGCCTGCAGGCCCCACACCGTCGTATCGGCGTCGGCGGCGAGGAACCTGTCGAAGAACTCCAGGAACCGCGAATGATGCTGCGTGGCTTCGGCCGCGGTGTAGAGGTTCGGGTTGGTCTCGAAGTCGATGTGCGAGCGCGTGCCCGCGCCCGACTGGTAGAAATTGACGCCGAGGTCCTCGATACTGCCGGTGGAGAGCACATTCAGCTGGCTCGCCATGTCGCCGAACACGACCTCGTTCTGGAACAGCATGATGTTGACCCACGGACCGAAGAACTCCGTGGTCACCACACCGTCACCGGCCGCATCACGGCGGATATCCTCGTGCCGGTAGCGCTGATGCCGCAGTGCCCCCGACACCTCTACCTGCACCTGCTTCAGCAACTCCGCGACGGTGGTGTCGAAGCCGACGCGCATGCGCAGCGGCACGATATTCGACGTCGCACCGCCAGAGCGGCGCATCGCCGCGGTGGTGCGCGCGGTCACCGGCAGGCTCAAGATCACTTCTTCGGCGCCGGTCCACTGCGCCAGATACCCCGCGAACCCCGCGATCAACAGACCCGCGGGCGAGTTGTCGTGCCGTGCCACCGCCTCGGCCAGCAGCGTGTCCTGCTCGGGCGACAGCATGGCGCTTGCCACATTGTTGAACGGGGCCGGCGGCGCAGAACGGCCGGCCAGGCTCGTCCCGTCCTCCAGACCCGCTACCCGCTGGGCCCAGTGCTCTTTGTCGGCCTGGAATCGAGTGCTGTCCCGGTACGCGATCTCCTGCTCATACAGCGTTCGCAGGCTGTCGGCCTTGGCAGGCGACGCCTCGGTGCCGGTCACCGCCGCCGTGTACAACTCGGCGATCCGCTTCATATAGGTCATCGCGCCGAACCCGTCGAGCACGATGTGATGAATCCTGGAGAACACGAACCACCGCTGGTCCTCCAGCTGCAACACGGCATTCCAGAACAGGCGATCGTTGACGATGTCCAGCGGACGGCTGTATTCCGCCCGCATCCACTCCGCGGCCGCGGCCTCCGGGTCGTCGACGTTGCGCAGGTCTAGATACCCGACCTCGGTCGAGAGCGAGGTGTCGACCGCCTGCATCGGCTGCCCGTCGCGCTCGATGATCCGCAGCCAACCCGACTGCGACTCGTTCCCCGCGTCGATACCGGCCTGCCGAAGCGCGTCGAGATCGAGATCACCGTTCAGCTCGAGGTACTGCGCGATATTGATCGGGACATGCGGGTCTACATGCTGCGCGTACCAGATGCCCAGCTGTGCGGGCGACAACGGAAAGTACTCCGCAGCGGCCTGCGAAGCGCCCCCATTTGCGTCCTCAGTTTCGCCGTTTCCGCCGAAATCCAGCCGGTCCAACCGTAACCTCGCTTCCGGAACACCACGCAAGCGCTCCCCGACGACACCGGGACAGGACGCCCGCTTTTTCCAAGCGTGGCGTCCGCGTCACCGGGTTCAGTTCTCATATCAATCAGGTAAAAAGTCCATTGGCACTATCTGTCGATCAGGGCGATCTTGTTACATAGGCCCGACCGTGCCCGATACCCACCGACCGGCTTCGCCGGGAACTCCGCTGCTGATCACCGAGACAATCTACCGTCGCTGACCGCACCCGACCAACCAATACCCATAGCGGTACCACATCACCCCAGGCAGTGGGATCATCGCAAGTTTGCTAGCCCACTGTCGCCGTTCTCACACTTCTTGCGAAGGACCGATGGCGGCGGCAACAGGGGCGTTGGGCACCAGGCACGCAGAGGATATCCCCGCGCGAGTTCGACCGAGCCCAGGCCCCTATACACCGCCGTGCCGCACTCGAGCTCCCCCAAACTGGGAAGGCGAGGGGCTCCGTCGGATCACCGACCCGATTAGCCTGCCAACGTGGGGAATTCCGGGGGTGTCCACCTGACGTACCGCCGAGGACAACGTGCACGGCCGAATCGTGCCGCAGCCATCGATCTCGGCGCAGTCGGATGCCGGTAAGCAAAGAGGTCATCGAGGCGATCCGGCTGGCCCTGGCGCGTATGCGCAACGCCGCCGACACCGCGAGCGACACCACTGCGAGGGCAATAGGCGACTTCAGCAGACCACTGCGATCGGGCGTACACGAGGACGCCGACGGGCTCGGCGCCGGCGACGTCAATGCCATGGGAGCGCTCGATCATCTGAACCTGCCCACGGTCTTCAGGGATCCCCAGGATTGGCGGGCGCTGCCCGGACGGGTGACCGGCATGACGCCGAACCAGAAGATCGCCGACATCGACTACATCGAACGCCACTATCACGTGCGCCAGGAAGCCGACGGACGCGTGAGCTTGGTGGTCAGATTCAATCGCAGTCCGGACGCCGACGGAATGCGCCCGCCGCCGGTCGATTTGGACAAAGGTGTACCGAAGTTCAAATCGGATCGCCCGCCGGCCGAGTCACTCGGATTCGACGAAGATCGATCCAGGATTCTCAGACCGCTGCCCGGCGACACCAATGTCGCGCCCGGCGGCTACCCCGGTACTCAGGGCTGGCGTCCGGCGGACTACCGCGAGATCGACAGCCATCTATCGAGACGGCAAGAGGCAATGGAGGCCGCCGCCGCGGCCCGTCGAGACACCCTGGAGGGTTCCGCGGAACGGTCGGACACCATTCGCACGCAGACGAAAGTCTCCGAACGGTTCGGCGAGCAGGTCTCCGCGCATGCCATCCGAGAGCGCGTGCACGGCCAATTCGCCGCCGCGTTCCCGGATGCGCGGATCGAGTTCAGGCATGCCGACGGCGGAGAGTTCGACCCGAGCCATACGAGCAGAAAAACTCTGCAAGCCTATGACGCCGACACCGGCAAGGTGTTCGCCGAAATCCGGCCGATGCACTCGGAGGGCACCCCGGGCCAGAGCAACTTCGATCAGATCTGGAAGGTCGACTATCAGGACGGGGATCCGCCCGATTACGTCATCCACGAAGCCAAGGCCCCCAGTGGCCCTGCCAGTGAGCGGACCCTGCACGGTGATGACGGCATTCGAGTCGTGCAACAGGGCCATCCCGATTATTTCGAGGACACGTTGCAGGCGATGGAACGCCGGAGCGACAGCGAGGCTCTGCTGGCAGAAGAACTGCGGAAAGCAAACCGCGATGGGCGTTTGGACTATCTTGAAGTCCGCTCCCAGGTCGATGAAAGCGGACCAGATCACGAGTTCGACGGCTGGAAGTACCGACCATTCGATGGATACAACTACCAGCCACGATTCCCCCTCGAGTGAGGATGTACATCGGGATGCGCAGTGTTCACAGACACCACATCGACACGGACTTCGCCCGCGGCCGCGCGGAGACCGGTCGATTGTTGATTTCCTCGGCTCTCGAGGACATCGACAACGACGCCGACGCGCTCAGTGCTGTCCGTCGCCGCAGCGCCGATCGGCTGAGGTACTTGCTGGCTGTCGACTCCCGAGCCTGCGACGAAGAAACATGGCATGCGGCCGTACTCGCATCGCAGGCGGCGAATGCGGTCTTCGCCGCCTCCCGTATCTCCGACGGCATGGTGCGCTACACCATCGACGCACCGCACGAGCTGCCCGCTCTCGGCCCCAATCGCCTCAGCGGCCCGACAGACTGGATCGGCGCGGCGTGGCTGGCGGTCATCACCCAGAACCAGCAGCGTATCCAGGAATTGTGCGCGGTCGGTCAGTACACGATTCGCGCCAGTGGCGTCCAGGTCGACGACTATGTCTACCCATGGCTGGAAACCGTGCAGTGCTTTCTCCGGCACGAAGAAGTTCCGCCCGAATTGTTCAAGACGGTCATGCGACTGACCGAACCCGAGGCAGCGCGATACACGCCACGGGACTTCATGCTGTTCATTGCGTTTCCCCCGGTGCAGATGTTCTATTACCTGCTTCGACGGGACGCCGAGAATTTCAACAACGCGCTCGCCGAGGCATTGACCATGCACCGCACCTACTGGGAGGTGCCGGAGCTGGCCGAGAATCCCGTGGGCTTCGCCGCGACCGCACCCCTGGCCATCGCGATCCTCGCTCGCGCTGTCGGTATCCCGATCGAGGTCGAGTCCGACTACCTACCCGCCGGTCTGCTCAACGGCGTGTGGCTCGGGCGCTGAGGAACAACAGCCTATCGATCAACTCGAGACCGGGCGGCCACGGGCCGGATCGTAGAGGTGTGATCCCGCGCAGAGCTGACCTTCGGTGAGAGCTCGGCCGACGAGGATGATCGCGGCCTGCCTGAGCTTCGCCGCCTCGACCTGGTCGGCGATATCAGCGAGGGTGCCACGCAGGATCAACTGCTGTGGCTGGCTCGCGCGGTACACCACCGCGGCCGGACAGTCGGCGCCGTAGTCGACGGCCAGTTCGGCCGCGAGCGTGCGGATCCTGGTGATAGCCAAATGCAGAACCATTGTCGCGCCGGTGTGGGCGAAATTCGCCAAGGCCTCGGATTCGGGCATCGCCGTCGATCGGGCCTGGGTTCGGGTGAGCACGACCGATTGGACGAGTTCCGGGACGGTCAGTTCGGCGCCGAGCAGGGCGGCCGCCGCGGCGTAGGCGGGAACGCCAGGGGTGACGTCCCATGGGATGTGGCCGGCATCGAGGCGACGGGTCTGCTCGGTGAGCGCCGAGTAGATCGACGGGTCGCCCGAGCACAGTCGGGCGACGTCCTTGCCGGATTCGTGTGCGCGGACCAAGTGGCCGGTGATCTGGTCGATATCCAGATGCTGGGTGTCGACCAGTTCAGCGTCGGGCGCGCAGTGCGCGAGCACCTCCGGATCCAGATAGGTGCCCGCGTACAGGCAAACCGGTGAAGTCTGCAGCAGCCGCACGGCGCGCACCGTCAAGAGGTCGGCGGCGCCGGGCCCGGCCCCGATGAAGTGCACGGTCATGCGGCCGAGTCTATGCAGACCCCTCGTCCGTCATGACTCAGGCAGTCGCGTCGAAATGCGCGATGACCTTGGTCGGTCGCACCCGCACCACGAGCTCGCCCGGGACACCGTTGCGCTTGCCGAATTCCTCGGCCCGGTCGGCGCCCATATAGCGGCCGCCGATTTCGGTGGCGGTGCGGACGAGTTCGTCCAGGTCCTCCGACAGGGTGACGGTGCCCTGAATCTGGACCGAACCGTAGGGCGGCTCCTCGAGATCCACGCACACCGCGATCCGGGGATCGCGAGCGAAAGCCTTGCCCTTGGCCGAGCCCTTGCCGGTGTTGAACACCATCTCCTCGCCCTCGAGGACGAACCAGACCGGAGTCACGATCGGGCGACCGTCGGCGGCGACGAACGCCACCTTCGCCGTCTTGGTGCCGTTGGAGAGGAATTCACGCACATCTGGATCCGACAGTGAGGCCATGAACCCCACCTTAGAGCCCCTCCCCAGACCTCGCCGCCGTCCGCACACCCCGGGCTAGATCGCGCCTTGTTCGCGGGCGCGGGCTACTGCCGAGGTGCGGGAGCGGACGCCGAGTTTGGCGTAGATGTGCACGAGGTGGGACTTGACGGTGGTCTCGCTGAGGAACAATTCTTTGGCGATTTCACGATTGGATCGGCCATCGGCCACCAGACGCAGCACCTCGATCTCGCGTGGGCTCAGCGTGGTGTCGGCCCGACGGACGCGGGTCATCAGTTTGGAGGCCACCGCGGGAGACAGCACACTCTCCCCTGCGGCCGCCGAACGGACCGCGGCGAGCAATTCGGTGGGTGGGGTGTCTTTCAAGATGTAGCCGCAGGCACCCGCCTCGATAGCGCCGAGGATGTCGGCGTCGGTGTCGTAGTTGGTGACTACCAGCACATTCGGTGGGGTGGGCAAGGCGCGCAGTTCGGTGGTCGCGTCGACGCCGGAGCGGCCTGCGCCGAAGCTCAGATCCATCAGCACCAGCTCGACCGGTGTTGTCGCGCAGAAGGCGACAGCCGCCTCGGCGGTGGACGCCTCACCGACAACGGTGATTTCGTCGCCGCTCTCGAGCAGGGCACGCAGTCCGGCGCGGACGATGGCGTGGTCGTCGGCCAGTAGCAGTCTGATCATGAGCGATCACGTTGGTCGATCGAATCGGATTCGTCCGAATTCGAGAGGGATGCAGTCGAATTCGATTCGACAGGGCCAGAGTCGAGCGGGAAAGCGGCGGTGACGGCGGTATGGCCGGGTTCGGACTCGACCGCCAGGGTTCCGCCCTGCTGCTCCACTCGGCTGCGCATCGCCGCCAGCCCGAAGGTGCCCGACGGGGCACGCTCCAGCACGGCGGGGTCGATGCCCATGCCGTCGTCGACCACGTCGAGATACACGTCGGTATCGGCGTAGGTGAGGGTGAGCCGCATCCGGCTCGCGCCGGCGTGGCGGACGACATTCGAGACAGCACCCTGGGCGATCCGCACCAACGCGGCCTCGACAGGCATGGGCAGCCGCTCGGGGACACCTTCGATCACCATCTGGGTGGTGCGCCCTGGCCCCTCGGCCCGCAGACAGATTCGTTCCAGCGCCTGGGCGAGCGACTGCCCTTCCAACGCGGCGGGCGTCAATTCGGCTATCAGCCTTCGGGTTTCGGCCAGATTCTCTGCTGCGGTCTCTCTGGCGAGCCGAATCCGATGCAGCGCGGGATGATCCGGCGCCGCCTGTTCCACGGCGTGCAGCAGCAGCTGGATACTGCTCAGCCCTTGCGCGACCGTGTCGTGGATCTCCTGCGCCAACCGTTCCCGCTCGGCCAGCTTGCCCGCGGTGCGCTCTTGATCCGCCAGAGTCGCTCGAGTGCTGAGCAATTCGTCGATCAGTCGCTGCCGGTCGGCGGACTCACCGAACAGCGCCTGATAGCCGAGCCCGATACCCACCGCCACGGCGGCGCCGAGGATCGGGCCGATCACACCGGCCACCGACCAGCCACGGTGCAGCCCGAAACCCACCACCGCCACGGCATCCGCGCTCGCCACCGCGAGCAGACTCCACGGACGCGGCAACAGGTGCAGGTAGAGGAAGAACAGGCCGAAGGCGAGGTATCCGGCATCGGGTGCGACCACGACCAGACCGAGCCACAGCACCGTGAGCGCCAGCAGCCAGAGCCCGATCGCCCGTGGACTGGAGCCGGGTAGTACGCCCGCAAAGTAGGTCACCAGGAATACAACGGTCAGCGTGAGCACCGCGGCCGGATGCGCGGCACCCGGCAGCAGCGCCCGCACGGCTATCAACACCGCCAACGCTGTCACCAGCACATGCAGTCCCAACCGCAGCGCGGTGAAGACAGGGGTGAGCGGCGACGAATGCACGTTGCCAGCTTATGTGCGGCTACCGCAGCGGCATCCATCGAAAGGTGTAAAACACCGGCCACCGTTCGATCGGCCCGTACTCCATCGCGTGCGCGATGGCAGCGGGGCCGACGCACAGCAGGGTGGAGGCATGTTCGTCGCACTCCGGGATCTGCGGGCCGCACGCGGCCGTTTCCTGCTCATCACGCTGGTCGTCACCTTGGTGGCCGTCCTGGTGAGCTTCCTCAGCGGGCTCACGGCCGGGCTCGCGCACCAGAACATCTCGGCCGTCGAGTCCATCTCCGCCGACGCCATCGTGTTCGCCGACACCGGTGCCGATCCGTCGTTCGACGCCTCCGCACTGACCAGTCGACAGGTCGAGACCTGGCAGGCGGCCGCGGGCCCGGACGGCACCGTCGACCCGGTCGGCATCAGCCATGCCGAGGCGGCGGTGGTAGGCCGGTCCGCCGGCGAGTCCGCTCAGGTTGCTCTGTTCGGCGCTGCGGGCGCCGCTTTCGGCAACCGTGTCGCAACCGAGCAGGGCACAGTGGTGCTCAGCTCCGGCGCGGCGGCGGCTCTCGACGCACGGACCGGCGACACAGTCACCCTCGGCACCGGAACATTCACCGTGGCGTCCGTCGGCGGCGACGACTGGTACAGCCACACTCCGGTGGTCTGGTCGACCCTCGCGGACTGGCAGTCGGTGAGCCCGCGCGGCGGGACCGCCACGGTGCTCGCGGTGTCGGGCATCCCGAATATCTCCGCTGTCGACACCACTGCCCACACCACCACGACCACCGTCTCCGGTTCGCTGTCGGCATTGAGCGCATACCAAGCCGAAAACGGTTCCCTGACACTGATGACGGTGCTGCTGTTCGCCATCTCTGCCTTGGTCATCGGGGCCTTCTTCACCGTGTGGACGGTCCAGCGCGCTCCCGACATCGCGACGTTGAAAGCGCTCGGCGCGACATCCGGTTCCCTGGTTCGCGACGCACTCGCGCAGGCCGCGACAGTGCTGGCCGTCGGTGTCACGCTCGGCCTCGGAATCACGGTGGTCGCAGCCACATTTCTGGGCGATGCGCTGCCGTTCGTGCTCGCCCTCACCACCACCCTGCTCCCTGCGGTGGCCCTGATCGCACTCGGCCTACTCGGCGCCGCCTTCGCGCTGCGCTTCCTGTTCACCACCGACCCGCTCACCGCGCTCAACGCGGCGCGCTGACCTACGAGGCCGCTGGACCTCAACGCTTCCCCGGTGTGCAGGCGGGATTGTCAGCTCACTCCCGCTGACCCCGCCGCCTACAAAGCCTCCCCGCCCAACCTCTGAAAGGAGGATGGCGCTTTTGCTCCCGGTGCACGAGGGAGAATCCGCGCCGAACACCCGATGACCGCCACCGCACTCACCATCGACGATGTCACCCTCACGTACCCGGACGGCACAGGCAGACTCACCGCGCTCGACCAAGTGAACCTGCACGTGACCGGCGGCGAGATCGCCGCCATCACCGGGCCCTCCGGCTCGGGCAAATCCAGCCTGCTCGCCACCGTGTCGACACTGATCCGGCCCGACTCCGGCCGTATCCATCTCGAAACAGCACACGGCACAGTCGATCTCGTGACATTGAGTCGACGCGAGGCGGCGGCGCTGCGCCGTTCGTCCATCGGCATTGTCTTCCAACAGCCGAATCTGATCCCGGCCCTCACCGCGGTCGAACAACTCGAGGTGATGTCACGCCTGGGCCAGCACCTCTTCACCCCACCGTCGCGTCGCCGCGAAACCCACACCAAGGCAATGGAACTCCTCGATGCCGTCGGTCTCGCCGACCAGCACACCAAACGCCCCGCCCAGCTTTCCGGCGGCCAACGCCAGCGCGTCAACATCGCCCGCGCGCTGATGAACGACCCCGCACTGCTGGTCATCGACGAACCGACCAGCGCTCTCGACTCCGAACGCGGCGCCGCCATCATCGACCTGATCCTCACCGTCGTCCACGATCACCGCGCCGCCACCCTGCTCGTCACCCACGACCGCACCCACCTGCATCAGATGAACGCCGTCTATCGCATGGTCGACGGTGCCCTCGACATCGACCGCACCATCACCCGCGTTGCCTGACAACGGAATCGGGCGCGGCCCGAGTCAGGACAGCCGCCATCGAATGGTCAGCGCCGCCCCGGGAAGCAGGACGCGGCGGCATCGATGAGATGCCGCGCGCCGCCGGGTGCCCGCACCCATGACGCTGGTGGCCATGCGGATCGGGAAGGCGATTCACCGAGTGGCGGCCTGAGCAGGCTGCCGATCTCCATCCAGTTCGAGACCTACCGAACATCCTGCGCCACTTCGAATATGGATCCCGCACTCGCCGATCCGTGCAACCGGTGATTTCACCGCACGCCCAGCAGGGCGTCACGCTGTTCGCGCAGCCGGACACCAATCGCGTCGACCACCGCGGCCACCTCCGGCCTGCGCAGCGTCTCGGTGCGGGTGACCAGCCAATACGCGAGCCGAATCGACACCGCGTCGGGGAGCACGCGCACCAGGTCGTCGTGCCGGTCGGCCATGAAACAGGGCAGCAAGCCGAGTCCCGCCGCCGCCCGTGTCGCTTCGACATGCACGAAAACATTGGTGGATGCCACCGATTCGCGCATCGCGGGCACGAAGCTGGAGGCCACATCGAGGTCATCCACCTGCAACATCGAATCGATGAAGTAGACCAGCGGGTGCCGCGCCAGATCATCGATGTCGTGCGGCGTTCCGCGTTCGCGCAGATAGTCCCTGGAGCCATAGAGCCCGAGGCAGTAGTCGGCAAGGTGTATCGCCTTGGCGCGGTGCACCTGCGGCTCGCCCACCACCACCTCGATATCCAGTCCCGAACGCTGTTGGGATGCCCGTCGTGTCGTCGCCACGATTTCGACGGCGATCTTCGGATGGCGCCGCCGCACTTCGGCGGCGGCGGGCGCGGCGAGATAGGCGCTGAAACCGTCGGTCGCCGAAAGCCGGACCACGCCTTCCAGCACCCGCGCACCGCCCGCGTCGACCGTGAGCGATTTGACGGCCGATTCCACCACCTCCGCGGCGGCCAGTGCCTCCCGCCCGAGGTCGGTGAGCTCCCAACCGCCGCTGGCGCGGGCGAGCACCCGCCCGCCCAGCGTCTGCTCCAACGCGGCGATTCGACGCGAGATCGTGGTGTGGTTGATGCCGAGTTCTTCGGCCGCCGACACGAAGCGGCCGGACCTGCCTACCGCGAGCAGAACCAGCAGATCATCCGCGCTCGGGCGATCGGCCCCCGAAGACACCGGGCTCATATCTGCATTCTTGCAGATATGTCGTGCACATCTGGACATTGCGGTCCTAGATATCTGCACGAATACTCGGTCTGACCATGAAATTGTGGGGGCCATCACATGTGAGGTCCAGAGGTGGCCCCGGTCATGAAGGAGAAGTTCGATGAGCGTGCGAAATGCGTTGCGGCCGACAGGCGGCGATCCCGGCGGAGTGCCCGCGGGCCTGCGGCGAGTGGTGGCCGCGTCGATGGCGGGCACGGTCGTGGAGTGGTACGAGTTCTTCCTCTACGGCACCGCCGCGACGCTGGTCTTCAGCAAGGTGTTCTTCGCCAAGGGCACCAGCGACCTCGACGCCATCCTCGCCGCCTTCGTCACCTACGCGGTCGGCTTCGCCGCGCGCCCACTCGGTGGCATCGTCTTCGGATACTTCGGCGACCGCTACGGTCGCAAGAAGTTGCTCCAGTTCAGCCTGCTGCTGGTGGGCAGCGCGACATTCCTGATGGGCTGTCTGCCGACCTTCGGCCAAGTCGGTTACTTGGCACCCGCGCTTCTGGTCACACTCCGATTCATCCAGGGCTTCGCGGTCGGCGGTGAATGGGGTGGCGCGGTGCTGCTCGTCGCCGAACACAGTCCGAGCAAGAGCCGCGGTTTCTGGGCCAGTTGGCCACAGGCAGGCGTACCCGCGGGCAACATGCTCGCCACGGTCGCGCTGCTGACCTTGACCTCGACGCTCTCGGATGAAGCGTTTCTCAGTTGGGGCTGGCGAGTCGCATTCTGGTTGTCCGCGGTCGTGGTGCTCGTCGGCTACTACATCCGGACGAAGGTCACCGACGCACCGATCTTCGTCGAGGCGCAGCAGCAGGTCGAGCGGATCAAGGCCGGCTCGTTCACCGTTCTCGAGGTGCTGAAGCGTTATCCACGTGGCGTTTTCACCGCCATGGGCCTGCGATTCGGCGAGAACATCATGTACTACCTGGTCGTCACGTTCACGATCACCTATCTGAAGGTGCATGTCGGCATCAACACCAAGACAATCCTCTGGTGGCTGCTTGCCGCGCACGCGGTGCACTTGCTCGCCATCCCGCTGGCAGGCCGACTCAGCGACCGATTCGGCAGGCGGCCTGTCTACTTCGTCGGCGCGATCACCGCGGGCACCTGGGGCTTCTTCGCGTTCCCGATGATGGACAGCGGGCACAACGCGGTCATCATGTCCGCGATAATCATCGGCCTGGTGTTCCACGCGCTGATGTATGCCGCACAGCCCGCGATCATGGCGGAGATGTTCCCGACGCGGATGCGCTATTCCGGTGTTTCACTGGGATATCAGGTCACTTCGATCGTGGCAGGCTCGCTCGCGCCGATCGTCGCCGTGCGGCTACTCGACGAATTCGGTTCCGCCGTCCCGATCGCCTGGTATCTGGCCGGGGCCGCCGCCGTCACCGCGATCGCCGTCTACTTCGCCAGGGAGACCAGCGGCATCGACCTGGAGAGCGTCGACCTCGCCGACGCCGAAACCCTGGCCGCGGAGGCCGCGGCAACGCCGGCCGCGTCGACACCGTCCGCGACGGAACCGGCCGCGACGACACCGGCCGAAACCACCCCGGTGGAAGCGAAATGACAGATCTGACAGGACGTTCGGCACTGATCACCGGTGGCGCGAGCGGCATCGGTGCGGCGTGCGCCCGCGCACTGGCCGCACGCGGGGCCCAGGTCACCATCGCCGACGTCGATGACGTCGGCACGAAAACGCTGGCCGCGCAACTCGACGGCAAAGCCTGGGCGGTGGACCTTCTCGATGTCACCGCATTGGAGAACCTGGACCTCGCGGTGGACATCCTGGTGAACAACGCCGGGGTGCAGAGCATCAACCCGATCGAGAAGTTCGCGCCGGAACAGTTCCGCGACCTGCTCACCCTCATGGTCGAAGCGCCGTTCCTGCTCATTCGTGCGGCACTGCCGCACATGTACCGGCAGGGGTTCGGCCGGATCATCAACATCTCGTCGGTGCACGGTCTGCGCGCGTCCGAATACAAGGTCGCGTACGTGACGGCCAAGCATGGGCTGGAGGGGCTGTCCAAGGTGACCGCGCTCGAGGGCGGCAGGCACGGAGTGACCAGCAACTGCGTCAATCCCGGTTACGTCAGAACACCCCTGGTGGACAAGCAGATCGCCGATCAGGCCAGGGCGCACGGAATCGCCGAACAGCAGGTGCTCGAGCAGGTGCTGCTGACCGAAAGCGCGATCAAACGTCTCGTCGAACCGGAGGAGGTCGCCGCCCTTGTCGGCTGGCTCGCCGCCGCCGAAGCGGGCATGGTGACCGGCGCTTCCTACACCATGGACGGCGGGTGGAGCGCGCGGTGACTGCTCACCCCAGGGCCGAGAGCGCCATCCGGCGCAGGACCGGCCGGGCGCGGGTCGCGGTGGCGGAGATCGCGCTGTGCGGGGTGGAGTTGATCAGGCCGAAGGCCGCGTGAGCTTGGACGCGCGCGACCTCCTCCGGCAGATCCGGATGCAGGTCACGCAGGACCGCGACCCAGATCTCGACGTACTGCCGCTGGGTGCGACGGAGTTCGCGGCGGGCGGCGGCGGGCACGTTGTCGAGGTCGCGGTCCTGGATCCGAATGAGTTCGGGCTCGCCGAGCGCGAAATCCAGATGGAAGTCGACGAGGCCCGCCAATGCTTCCTCCGCCGACCCCATCCCCGCCACCACCGCCTTCCCGCCGTCGAGCAGCCGCTGGCTGACACCGACGAGCAGCTCGACGAGCAGCGCCTCTTTATTGGGAAAGTGGCGGTAGACCGCGGGGCCGCTGATGCCGACGGCCGCGCCGAGGTCGTCGAGACGCATACCGAGGAACCCGCGTTCGGCGATGAGCCGCGCACCCGCCTCCTTCAGCTGCGTGCGGCGCTGCGCTTTCAGTTGCTCCCTGCGGGTGAGCGCGACAGGTTCGAGGCTGGTCACACGCGCTCCTTTCGGCCGACCTGGACATCTCGGTTAATCAAGATTAACCTGAATTCCAGTTATCGGCGACTAACTGGATGGCAGGACAGCGTGATGACGGCAGTAGAAACGGCGGTCGACAACCGCACGGCGCATCAGGCGCTGACCGACGACCTGCGGGCTCGGCTGGCGACAGCCGCGCTCGGCGGGCCCGCGAAGGCCAGGGAACGCCACGTGGCGCGCGGCAAGCTGCTCCCCCGGCAACGCGTGGATCAGCTGCTCGATCCGGGCAGCCCGTTCCTCGAGCTTTCCCCGCTGGCCGCCACCGGGATGTACGGCGAGGACTCCCCCGGCGCCGGCATCATCACCGGCATCGGGCGGGTGTCCGGGCGCGAATGCGTGATCGTGGCCAACGACGCCACCGTCAAGGGTGGCACCTACTACCCGATGACGGTGAAGAAGCATCTGCGCGCGCAGGAGATCGCGTTGCAGAACCAGCTGCCCTGCCTGTACCTGGTCGACTCCGGCGGCGCCTATCTGCCGCACCAGGACGAGGTGTTCCCCGATCGGGAGCATTTCGGCCGCATCTTCTTCAACCAGGCGACCATGAGCGCCAAGGCGATCCCGCAGATCGCCGCGGTGCTCGGGTCGTGCACGGCGGGCGGCGCGTATGTGCCCGCCATGAGCGACGAGGCGGTGATCGTGCGCAACCAGGGCACGATCTTCCTCGGCGGCCCGCCGCTGGTAAAGGCGGCGACCGGCGAGGTGGTGACTGCCGAGGAGCTCGGTGGCGGTGAATTACACTCGCGCACTTCGGGAGTCACCGACCACCTGGCCGAGGACGACCAGGATGCGCTGCGCATCGTGCGCCGCATCGTGGCCACGCTCGGCCCGCGTCCGGCCAGTCCGTGGGAAGTGCTGCCCACCGTCGCGCCCGCAGCGCCGGAATCCGAGCTCTACGACGTGGTGCCGGTCGACCTGCGCACGCCCTACGACGTCCGTGAGGTGATCAACCGGCTCGTCGACGGCGGATCGAACGGTGAGCGCGGCTTTCATGAATTCAAGGCCGAATACGGCACAACGCTGGTGGCGGGTTTCGCCCACATCCACGGGCACCCGGTGGGCATCGTCGCCAACAACGGCGTGCTGTTCAGCGAGTCCGCCATGAAGGGCGCGCATTTCATCGAGCTGTGCGACAAGCGCAAGATCCCGCTGCTGTTCCTGCAGAACATCACCGGATTCATGGTCGGCCGCGACTACGAGGCAGGTGGTATCGCCAAACACGGAGCCAAGATGGTCACCGCGGTGGCGTGCGCGCGGGTGCCGAAACTCACGGTGGTGATCGGCGGTTCCTACGGTGCGGGCAACTATTCGATGTGCGGACGCGCGTATTCACCCCGCTTCCTGTGGATGTGGCCGAACGCCAGGATCTCGGTGATGGGCGGCGAGCAGGCGGCCTCGGTGCTCTCGACCGTCCGCGGCGATCAACTCGACAGCAGCGGACAGCCGTGGTCGGCAGCGGACGAGGAGGCGTTCAAAGCGCCGATTCGCGACCAGTACGAGCACCAGGGCAATCCGTACTATTCGACGGCGCGGCTCTGGGACGACGGCGTCATCGACCCTGCCGATACGAGAACCGTACTCGGACTTGCCCTTTCGGTCTGCGCGCAGGCGCCGCTCGAACCCGTTTCCTACGGCGTCTTCCGGATGTGAGCGCGATGCTGAACAATTCTCATCCCATCGAATTCGACACTGTGCTCGTGGCCAATCGCGGCGAGATCGCGGTGCGGGTCATGCGTACCTTGCGTACCTTGGGAATTCGCTCCGTCGCGGTGTACAGCGACGCCGACGCCGACGCCAGGCATGTGCACGAGGCCGATGTCGCGGTGCGACTCGGTCCGGCCCCGGCCAGGGCGAGTTATCTCGCCATCGACAAGGTGGTGGCGGCCGCCGTGCGCACCGGAGCACAGGCCGTGCACCCCGGATACGGATTCCTTTCGGAGAATGCCGCCTTCGCCGCGGCGCTGGCCGAGGCGGGCATCGTCTTCCTCGGACCGCCCGCCCGGGCCATCGAAATCATGGGCGACAAGATCGCGGCCAAGAACACCGTCGCGGCCTTCGACGTGCCGGTGGTGCCCGGTATCGCCAAGCCCGGCCTCACCGACGAGGAACTCATCGTCGCGGCCACGGATATCGGATATCCGGTGCTGGTCAAGCCGTCGGCCGGTGGCGGAGGCAAGGGCATGCGCCTGGTCGAAGCACCCCAAGAGCTTCCGGGCGCGCTGGCGAGTGCGCGCCGCGAAGCCGGTGCGGCATTCGGCGACGACACCCTGTTCCTGGAACGGTTCGTCACGCGACCGCGGCACATCGAGGTGCAGATCCTCGCCGACCAGTTCGGCCACGTGATCCATCTCGGCGAACGAGAATGCAGCCTGCAACGCCGCCATCAGAAAGTGGTCGAGGAGGCCCCTTCACCACTACTCGACGCGCAAACACGCGCCCGTATCGGCGCCGCCGCCTGCAACACGGCGCGCAGCGTGAACTATGTCGGCGCGGGCACTGTCGAATTCATCGTCTCCGCCGACCGGCCGGACGAATTCTTCTTCATGGAGATGAATACCCGTCTGCAGGTGGAACATCCGGTCACCGAGCTGGTCACCGGCGTCGACCTGGTGGAATGCCAGGTGCGCATCGCGGCCGGACAGAAACTCATGGTCGAGCAGGACGAGATCCGGCTCGTCGGGCATGCGATCGAGGCCAGGGTGTACGCCGAAGACCCTGGCCGCGGATTCCTGCCGACCGGCGGCACCGTGCTCGATCTGTCGGAGCCGCAAGGCCATGGCGTACGGGTGGATTCGGGGCTGCGGATCGGTACGGTGGTCGGTAGCGACTACGACCCGATGCTGTCGAAGGTCATCGCACACGGCAACGACAGAGGTGCGGCACTCGCGAAACTGGATCGGGCACTTGCCGATACGGTGCTGCTCGGCGTGACGAGCAATATCGAGTTCCTGCGCTTTCTGCTGGCCGACCCGGATGTGGTCGCGGGCAAGCTCGACACCGGATTGCTCGATCGCCGGGTCACCGACTTCCGCCCCGCGCCGGTCACCGATGACGACCTCATCGCGGCCGCGACCTATCACTGGCTGCGGCGCTGGCCCAGCACTGCCGGCGACCCATGGGCGGTGCCCTCGGGGTGGCGGATCGGGGCTGCCGCACCCACGCCGATCCGCCTGGCCGGTGGCGATCGCATCGAGCACGTGTACCTGAGCGGGACTCCGGATGCGGCGGTCGTGCGGGTCGGTGACGGCGAACCGGCCGCGCTGTCCGCTGCTTTCGTCGCGCGGAGCTCGGCAACGGCCGGTGCTCTCACCCTCACACTGGCTGGTCTGCGGCGCGAATACCGCGTCGCCGAACACGACGAACAGCTCTGGGTGGCCGGACCCGGCGGCGTCACCGCGCTGCGGGAGTTGGCCGAGGTCAAGGTCCGCGGCGGCGATGAACATGTCGGCGACGCCGAGATCGTCAGCCCCATGCCGGGGTCGGTGATCGCGGCGCCGGTCCGCTCCGGCGCCGTCGTGGCCGCCGGAGCACCGGTGGTGGTCGTGGAGGCGATGAAGATGGAGCATTCGCTCACCGCGCCGATCGCGGGCATCGTCGAACTGCTTGTCGAGCCGGGCAACCAGGTTCGACTCGGCCAGCCCCTCGCGCGCGTCATCGCGGCACCGACCGAGGCGGCGCCCGCCGCGCCTACCGAGACGAATACCGCTGACTCGACACCCTGATCAGCACACCGACACATTCTCGCGACCGAACCTCTGAAAGGAGGATGGCGCTTGCTCTCTCCCTCCGGAACGAGGCAGACACCGCGCCGAACACCCGATGACCGACTTCCTGTCCACGGGCACACTGCCCGACGACTACCGCGACCTCGCCATGACCGTGCGTGATTTTGCGCAGTCGGTGGTGGCGCCGGTGGCGGCAGAACACGATGCGAACCACACCTTCCCGTACAAGGTGGTCGCGGGCATGGCGGAGATGGGCCTGTTCGGCCTGCCGTTCCCCGAGGAGTTCGGCGGCATGGGCGGCGACTACTTCGCGCTGTGCCTGGCTCTGGAAGAACTCGGCAAGGTCGATCAGAGTGTGGCCATCACCCTCGAGGCGGGAGTGTCGCTCGGGGCGATGCCCATCTACCGCTTCGGCAACGACGAGCAGAAACAGGAATGGTTGCCGCAGCTGACCAGTGGCCGCGCCCTTGCCGCGTTCGGGCTGACCGAACCCGGCGCGGGCAGCGATGCGGGCGGCACCCGCACCACCGCCACGCTCGACAGCGGTGAATGGATCATCAACGGCAGCAAGCAGTTCATCACCAACTCCGGCACCGACATCACCAAGCTGGTGACGGTCACCGCGGTGACCGGCCAGTCGGGTGGCAAGAAGGAGATCTCCACCATCCTGGTGCCGGCCACCACCCCGGGCTTCGTCGCCGAGCCCGCCTACAACAAGGTGGGCTGGAATGCCTCCGACACCCACCCGCTGAGCTTCACCGACGTGCGGGTGCCCGCGGAGAACCTGCTCGGCGAACGCGGCCGCGGCTACGCGAACTTCCTGCGCATCCTGGACGAGGGCCGCATCGCCATCGCCGCGCTTTCGGTCGGCGCCGCGCAGGGCTGCGTCGACGAAAGCGTGCGCTACGCGAAGGACCGCGAAGCCTTCGGCAGGCCCATCGGCCGCAATCAGGCCATTGCCTTCAAGATCGCCCGCATGGAGGCGCGGGCGCACGCCGCGCGCACCGCCTACTACGACGCGGCCGCACTGATGCTCGCGGGCAAGCCGTTCAAGAAGCAGGCCGCGATCGCGAAGCTGGTGGCCAGCGAGGCGGCTATGGACAACGCCCGCGACGCCACTCAGATCTTCGGCGGCTACGGGTTCATGAACGAATACGCTGTGGCGAGGCACTATCGCGACAGCAAGATCCTCGAGATCGGCGAGGGCACAACGGAGGTGCAGTTGATGCTGATCGGGCGGGAGTTGGGGCTGTGAACGCACCGGCGCAGCCGCGCAGGATTGTGCAGCGTGGCCTGTGGTTCGAGGAGTTGGAGACCGACGTGGTGTACGAGCACCGGCCGGGCCGCACCATCACCGAGGCCGACAATGTCCTGTTCACCACGCTGACGATGAACACCCAGGCGCTGCACCTGGATGCGGCGTTCAGCGAGCAGCTGCCGCCGTTCCACCAGCGCCTGGTGAATTCGATGTTCACCCTCTCCACCTTGGTCGGCCTGTCGGTCGCGCAGCTGACGCAGGGCACCATCGTCGCCAACCTCGGCTTCTCCGAGATCGCCTTCCCGAAGCCGCTGTTCCACGGCGACACCATGTACGCCGAAACCGTGGTCACCGACAAGCGGGAGTCCAAGAGCCGCCCCGGTGAGGGCATTGCCACCTTCGCGCACACCGCACGCAATCAGCACGGCGATATCGTCGCGACGGCGGTGCGCAAGACGCTGGTCCGCAAAGATCCGAGCCGCGCATGAGCTGGGAGATGGCGGGTCCCGCATGGCTGTTCTGCCCGGCCGATCGCCCCGAACGCTACGAAAAGGCCGCGGCCGCGGCCGATGTGGTGATCCTCGACCTCGAGGACGGCGTGGCGGCCGGTGACAAGACGGCGGCCCGCAAGGCGCTGGCCGACACCCCGCTCGATCCCGAGACCACCGTCGTGCGCATCAATGCCGTCGGCACCGAGGACCACGACTTGGACCTCGAGGCACTGCACCACACCGGATATCGACGGATCATGCTGCCCAAGTGCGAATCCGCCGAACAACTCACCGCGCTGTCGGAGTACGAAGTGATCGCGCTGATCGAATCGCCGCTCGGCGCGCTCGTGGTCGGCAGGGCGGCGATGGCGCGCAATACGATCGGCGTGATGTGGGGAGCCGAGGATCTGGTCGCCGGGCTCGGCGGGAACTCGAGCAGGTATGCCGACGGCAGTTATCGCGATGTGGCACGGCATGTTCGGTCCGCCTCGCTGCTCGCGGCCAAGGCGCACGGAAAGTTCGCCCTCGACTCGGTGTACCTGAATTTCCGCGATCTCGACGGGTTGCGGGCGGAATCGCTGGATGCGGTCGCGGTCGGTTTCGACGCGAAGGTGGCCATCCATCCGAGCCAGGTTCCTGTCATCCGGAAGGCCTATGCGCCGGCGCCCGACGAGGTGGATTGGGCGCGTCGGGTACTCGACGAGGTGCCGAAACATCGAGGCGTGTTCGCCTTCGAAGGTCGCATGGTCGACGCTCCCGTCCTACGGCATGCTGAGCAGATTGTGCGGCGCGCCGACCGTGTCACGCGCGGCTGAGAGTGCCCTGCGGCCACACACCGATTGGCTGAGATAAGCAAGTTCCCGAGCAGGAGGTAGTGCGGTGCAACCACAATGGGAGCCCACCGAACGCGATATCGCCGACGCCAGGATCACCGACTTCGCGCGATTCGCCGAAGCCCGAACCGGCGTCGCCGCCGCGGACTACCGCGCGCTATGGCAGTGGTCGGTCGATGACCTGACCGGTTTCTGGCATGCCGTGTGGGACTACTTCGAGCTGGGCCAGATCGGCGGCGAGGTGCTCGCGAGCGCCGAAATGCCCGGTGCACGGTGGTTTCCCGACACGCGGCTGAACTATGTCGACCAGGTGGTACGCCGGTTCCGCACCGACCGGCCCGCCATCGTCCAGGTCACCGAGGACGGCCCGCTGCGTGAGGTGTCCTGGACCGAATTGATCGACGGCACTGCGGCATTCGCACGCACTCTGCGCTCACTGGGCGTGCGGGCCGGAGACCGAGTGGCCGGATACCTGCCGAACATCCCGGAGGCAGTGATCGCGTTCCTGGCGACCGCCAGCATCGGCGCGGTGTGGAGCGCCTGCGGGCAGGACTATTCGCCCAAGGCCGCGCTGGATCGGCTCGGCCAGCTGGAACCTACGGTGCTCGTCACGGCCGATGGCTACCGGTTCGGCGGCAAGGCCCATGACAAGCGCGATGACATCGCCGCACTCCAGACCGGACTCGGCTCGCTGAAGGCCACCGTGGCCGTCTCGCAGCTGGGCCTCGAGGTCGCCGACACGCTGTCCTGGCGCGAGGCGACCGCCAATGCCGAGACCACCGCTGCCATCATCGAGACCGCGGCCGTCGACTTCGACCACCCGCTGTGGATCGTGTTCTCCTCGGGCACCACAGGGCTGCCGAAGGGCATCGTGCACGGCCACGGTGGCGTGCTACTCGAGCATCTCAAAGCTATTGCGCTGCAAGCAGATATCGGAACAGACGACACCTTCTTCTGGTACACGAGTCCGAGCTGGATGATGTGGAACTTCCAGATCGCCGGCCTGCTCGTCGGCGCGACCATCGTCTGCTACGACGGCAGCCCCACCTACCCCACCCCGGATGCGTTGTGGCACAACGCCGCCCAGGTGGGCGCGACAGTGCTGGGCACCAGTCCCGGCTACGTGCTCGCCTGCATCAAGGCGGGCGCGGTGCCACGCACCGATCACGACCTGTCCGCGCTGCGCCAGGTCGGCATCACCGGTTCGTCGCTGCCGCCCTCGTCGGCAGTCTGGTTGGGCGACAACGTCGGTGCACACGTACAGGTCGCCTCGATCAGCGGCGGCACCGATGTGGTCTCCGCCTTCATCGGCGGCGCACGCACCGTCCCCACCTGGCCAGGCGAACTCTCCGCGCCTTACCTGGGCGTAGCGCTGGATGCTTTCGACACCGACGGCAACCCCGTGCGCGACGAGGTCGGCGAGCTCGTCGTCACCAAGCCGATGCCCTCCATGCCGGTGCGCTTCTGGAACGACCCCGACGGAACCCGTTACCACGATGCCTATTTCGACATGTTCCCCGGTGTCTGGCGGCACGGTGACTGGATTACCATCACCGACCGCGGCAGCGTCATCGTGCACGGCCGCTCCGACTCCACCCTCAACCGGCACGGGATTCGCATGGGCAGCGCCGACATCTACCAGGCCGTCGAGCGTCTTCCCGAAATCACCGAGGCGCTGGTCATCGGGGCCGAACAACCCGACGGCGGCTACTGGATGCCGCTATTCGTGGTCCTCACGCCGGGCACCGAACTCACCGACGAGCTGAAGACCCGCATCAACACCACCATCCGCACCGAGGTCTCGCCACGTCACGTACCGGACGAAATCCTTGTCGCCCCGGGTATTCCACACACCCGTACCGGGAAGAAGCTCGAGGTCCCGATCAAGAAGCTCTTCCAGGGCGCGGACCCGGCTCGCGTCGTCGAGCGCAGCGCCGTCGACAACCCTGACCTGCTCGATTGGTACGCGGCGCTGCGTTAGAGCGTCGTCGACGCCGACGACGGGGGAAACGTGACCGGCAGCGCGGCCAGGGCGCGGTAAAACGGCCCTGGCCGCCATACCAATTCGTCAACGGGGATGGCCAGTCCGAGCTCCGGCAATGCGTCGAGTAGCTGGTCGATGGCGTCCTCAGCGATCTGGTAGCCCACCGACTGGGCCGGACAGGCGTGCGGTCCGATGCTCCAGGCCAGATGCGAGCGGTTGCCCACCCGGTCGCCGGTATTCACCGCGGGGTCGTCATTGCAGGCGGCAATGCTGATGACGACCGGCTGATGGGCGGGCAGCCAGACCCCGTCGATCAGAATCGGCTGCCGTGGATAGGTGAAGCACATATTCGCCAGCGGCGGGTCGTTGAACAAGACCTCGTCGAGGGCATCGCGAGTCGACAATCTGCCGTCCAGGACATCACCAGCGAACCGTTCGTCGACCAGGATCAGCAGCATGGTTTTGACAACCAGATTCTGCAGCGGTTCGATCCCCGCGCCGTAGAGGGCGGCGAGCTGATGCAGCGCCTCCGTATCATCGAGTGCGGCCGAATGTTGTAGCACCCGTGAAGTGACATCGTCACCCGGCTGTTCACGTTTGAGCAAGACCAGCTCCATCAGCGCCTCGGCGAGCATCGCATTGCCCTCCGCGGAGTCGACGCTCTCGATGACAACAGCGATGCCCGCCGCGATCCGGCGGCCGATTTCCGGCGGGCAGCCGAGCATGGCATTGACGGCCTCGAAAACGAGCGGAAAGGCGTATTGGCTGATCAGGTCAGCGGTACCGGTTTCGCAGAAGCTGTCGATCAGCGGCACGGCGATCTGCTCGACGGTGGCGTGCATGGCGTGCCGATCGACCGCGTCGAGACTGGCCGTGTTGACCTGCCGGTAGCGGTGGTGTTCGAGGCCGGCACTGTGCTGCGCGTTCGGACGCCACCCCATCACCGGCAGTACCGGGCAGTCTGCGGGGAGGTCGCGCTCCCAGGTGCGCGGATCGGCCGGGAACCGTTCCGGATCGTGCAAGATCCGTACCGCGGTCCGGTAGCTGATCACCAAAGTGGCAGGCACGCCAGGGGCGACGTCTACCGGCACCATCGAGCCATAGCGATCGCGCAATGCCCGATAGGCGTTATGCGGATCGGTGGCGAACTCCGGGGCGTACAGCGCGACGCGTTCACTATCTGATGTCACCGGTGAGTCGAGATGCGGGACCGGACAGGTGGCGCCCTGGGCGTTCGATTGCGATGCACTCACCGGATGGCTCCTCGTCACGCTCGAAACCGGACGGGCCGCAGCGTATCAGTCGACCGCCCCTACGCGGCGATCATTGCAGAGCCATGAGATCTTGCGCGCCAACTGTTTTGCCATCTTTGGGAATCTTTTCTCGGGCGTAGTGAAGTGGCGGCTGGAGGCAGGGGTAAGAACCGCCTTTCGACTACGCTCAGCGCTGAAGTCGGGTGAGTGGGGTCTCGGTACACCTCGGGTGGGCTATATATCCGGGGTGCGCGGCACCTCATGTGGGCGCCGCGCATCTGGGACGGGGCGGTCCGCGCACTGTTTCGAAGTCAGCGTGAGCGCGTAGCCGGGGTGGTCCTCCGGTCAATGCTCAGGCGCCGTATATCGGCTCCGCCGGAATTGCCTTTGCGATCAGGTCGGCTACTACGAGGCCAAGTCCGCGGGTCCGACGGGCACCGCGATCCATCATGAGACGTCAGCTGCGGATTCGACGAATTGTGCTGCGCCACAATGCTTTTTGAGCTCCGGTGATGGTCAGGACGAAGGATTCGCTGCGCCGCAGGGCCGGGGCCATCCTGGCCTGATCGGCCAACGCCTTGCGGCACACCACGGCCGAGGCCTTGCTCGGGTGGCCCGCGTCGAAAGGCGGCTGTGGGTCGTATTCGATGTCGAGCTGGATGATTTCGGCGCGTTCGCGGCCGTGGGTTTCACCGACCAACCAGAGGGCGAGGTCGATGCCTGCCGCAACGCCCGCCGCGGTGACGATGCGGTCCGCGTGCACGATGCGCTGGTCGCGCTGGGGTTTGGCGCCCAGCAGGCCGAGTGCGCCCTGTGCGGCCCAGTGGGTGGTGGCGGGTATTCCGTCGAGCAGGCCCGCGGCGGCGAGGACCAGCGCGCCGGTGCACACCGAAGTGGTCCACGTGGTGGTTTCGTGCGCCTGCTCCAACCAGGAGAGAACACGTTTGTCGCTGGCGATGGCAGTGGCGGCGGGACCGCCGGGAATCACGATGATCTGGGGTGCGGGAGTTTCCTCGAAGGTATGCGTCACGCCGAGGGCGAGTACTCCGCTGTCGGTGATCACCGGGCCCGGCTCGTGTCCGACGAACCTGATCTCGGTGCCGGGCGCGAACCGCAGCACTTCGTACGGCCCGATCGCGTCCAGCGCGGTCATTCCCGGATAGAGAACGATCGCGATTTGTTGAGCACTCATTGCCCAGCCTCCCACATCAAGCAGAAATCAAACGTTAAACCATTGGCGTTCACTGGGCCTGATGTCGGACCGCGACCTGGGGAAATCATGCGGACCGCCAGGTCGTTACCATTGTCGGCATGAGTGTCGACAATCGCCGTACGGCGCGCAAGGCGGTCAACGGCGACCCGGCACCACGCGAGATCCGGCGTCGACCGAAGAATCGGCGCGCTCAGATCGCCGCGGCATCGGCGGCGGCCTTCGGCGCGCTGGGGTATCACGGCGTAAGCATGGAGGACATCGCCTCGGGGCTCGGCATCAGCTCGGCGGCGCTGTACCGGCACTATCCGAGCAAGTACGCGCTGTTCCGGGAGGAACTGCTGCGAGTGGGCACCGCGATGACCCAGTCCGTCGAGTTGCCGGACACGGCCGCGGACTCCTCGCCCGGGCAGCGGCTGCGCGAGGTGCTCGATTCGCTGATCGCCGTGACGATCGAGAACCGCGCCACGGTCACGCTGGTCCGCTGGGAAGGGCGCTACCTCGAACCGGAGGACCTCGAGGTGCTCACCGAACAGCAGCTGACCGTCGTCGGCGCGCTCGGCGATCAGCTCGCGGCAGTGCGACCCACGCTCAGCGACAACGACGTCAGAGTGCTGCGCGCGGCCATGTTGAGCGCAATCACCAGCATTGCCGACCATCACGCCACTTTGCCGTCGAAATCTCTTGCACGCCTGTTGAATTCGGCCAGTCTGGCGATCAGCACCGCGGAACTGCCGCCCGAGCAGGCGGCGGTGGACCCGGTGCCCGCGGTGGAGATCCCGGATTCGTTCAAACACGAGCTGCTGCTGCGCAAGGCTGTCGAGCTCTTCCACGATCGCGGCTACCCGAATGTCAGCGTCGAGGAGATCGCCACTGCCGCAGAACTTTCGGCGGCTTCCGCGGTGTATCGCTTCTACCGGGGCAAGAGCGACCTGCTGGCCGCCGCGTTTCGGCGCGCCGCCGACCGGGTTTCGGGTGCGATCGGGCCCGCGGTCGCCGCGGCACCCGATTCCGAAGCAGCCATCACCGCGCTGATAGAGCAGTACGTGGAAGGCTCGTTCGCCGAGCGTGCGCTGACGTTCGTGTATTACACAGAATTCCAGCATGTTCCGGCCGACGAGCGAGCGGTGCTGAGAAATATTCAGCGGCTCAGTGTGGAGGAATGGGCCAGGCTGGTGCGTGAGGTGCGCGGAGAACTGTCGCCCGCGGCGTCCCGCTTCCTTGTTCATGCGGCGTTCGCATTGGTGGTCGATCTCGGCCGCTCCTTCGGCACCGAGCCGATCGCATCGCCGGCCCGGGTGGCCCTGCTCATGCAACTCGTCCTCTTCGGGCGTCCCGCGCGGGCGTAGTCCGCCCGCATCGTGGGCGGGTCCCGCATCCTCCCCAAACGTGGGCAGAATGCCATACCGATCGGCCAATGAAGTTATCAATAATTCTGATACTGCTGGCAATAGATACTCGATGTAGAAGCCGGTATCGACGATAATTTGTAATCTTCGATTCAATTCGATCACAGGCCAGAAGAGCTGCGAATACCAAGCATCCGACTGGGCTACCATCGCGGCATGGATGCCCAGGATCGCCGCACTGCGCGGAAAGTGGCCGCAGGCGCGGGCGGCTCCGCACGCGCGGTGCGGCGGCGTCCGCGCGACCGGCGGGCACAGATCGCGGCGGCGTCCGCGGAGGCATTCGGATCCTTCGGGTACCACGGCGTGAGCATGGAGGACATCGCCTCCCGGCTCGACATCAGCTCCACCGCGCTCTACCGGCACTACCCGAGCAAGTACGCGCTGTTCCGGGAGGAGGCGCTGCGCCTGGGCGGACTCAGTGAAGAAGCCGTGACGTTGCCCGCGCAGCTGCGCGAGCGGCCCGCCGAGGAACGTCTCGGCCACATCCTCGACGCCCTGATCGCGGCATCCATCGCGAATCGGCGCAGCGCCGCTCTGTTGCGCTGGCAGAACCGCTACCTCGAGGATGCCGATCGCCAGATCCTGATCGACCAACTCACGGCCACCGATGCGGTGGTTCGGGCACTGCTCGCCGAAACACGTCCGGAATTGGACGGTGCGGACCGAGCGGTGCTCGCGGCCGCCGCCATGAGCGTGATCGGCAGCATCTCCGATCACCATGTCTCGGTGCCGGTTCGTCCGCTGACCACGCTGTTGCGTGCCGCTTGCCGTTCGGTGACCACCTCCGAGCTGCCACCACGGAGCACCGACACCGAATCCGTTGGGGCGAGCGAGATTCCGCTGACGTTCAAACACGAGCTGCTGCTCAAACGCGCTGTCGAACTGTTCCACGAGCGTGGCTATCCGAATGTCAGTGTCGAGGACATCGCCAACGCGGCCGGACTACCCGCATCGTCGGCGGTGTACCGCTTCTACCGCAGTAAAGGCGATATCCTCGCCGCCGCGTTCCGTCGTGCCGCGGACCGGGTTTCGGCGGCGATCGGGCCCGCGATCGCCGCATCCGACAGCCCCGAACAGGCGCTGACGACGCTGATCGAGCTGTATGTGACGGGCTCGTTCGCCGAGCGCGACCTGACCTTCGTCTACTACGCCGAGATCAGCAACGTGCCGACAGAGGCTCGCACAGTGCTGCGAAACATCCAGCGGCTCAACGTCGAAGAGTGGGCGAAGCTGCTCGCCGCTGTTCGTCCCGAGCTCACCGCGGCCGAGGCGCGACTGCTCGTGCACGCCGCGCTCGCGCTGGTCGTCGACCTCGGTCAATGGCTCGGTCCCGACAATCCGGTCTGCTCGCGGCGGCGGGTGATCCACCTGATGCAGCTCATTCTGTTCGGCCGTCCCGCAATCTGATTACGGCGTCCTGCGCGCAGCGAGCGCGATTTCACCTTGTTGACCAGCCACTTTCCATCCACCTTCGCCAAACGCATCACCATCCACAACCGGCCCGGCGCCTACTTGCCCTGGGTGCCCCTGCTGGTGATGGTCTGGCCGACTCGACCTGGGTCAGCTCTGCCTCGATCGGCGGTAGTCGAATGGCGGCCGGAGCTCCTGATTCGAGCCGCCAACCGACTACCCTCGATACATCGCATGCCGGATGGGTTCGGTGAAGTGGTCTGGGTGGTGGTAGACGTCGGGGGCGTCGGCGTAGTAGATGGTCCAGCCGTCAGTGGTCAGCCAGTTGTGGCGGGGGTTGTCCCGTAGCGCGGCGGCGGGGCCGGAATGCCAGGTGGCGCTGTGATATTCCAGGCCGATTCGCCAGTGGCGCCAGCCCAGATCTATGCGGCGGAGGCCATCTCGTGTTCGAACCTCTACCTGGGGCTCGGGGTGCGGCAGGCCTGCGTCGATGCATTGCAGTCTGGTGCGCGACTCCATGGGGGATTCGGCGCGGTGGTCGGCCAGTTCGATCAGTTCGACGGCTTGCCTACGGCCGCGTCTGCCGACCTGCTTGGCCACCTCGAAGGCCAGCTCCGCGCGCGAAAGGCCGCGGCGAAGGGCTAGATCCAGAGTTGCCAGTGCATCCATTCGGTTCGCGGTGCGCGCCACATCTACCGCGGTTCGGGCGGCGTTCGTGGCCACCGAGCCCTGGATCAGCTCCAGTTCCGTGGGGTCGATCCGATCGCGGTGCACGATCAGCCGCCGCGATCGCGACACTTGGCCGCCCAGCACGTGCGTGAGCTGATCGTCGAGCACCGAAAATCCGTGCAACTCGGCTGCGGTGTCGTAGCAGGCCGCGAGGAACGGCAGGCCCATCGAAAGCCGTGCCGCCTCGACGCGTAGCGCGGGTGTCGGCGGCATGGCCGCCTCGCGATACACACCCTGGAAGACCCGCACCCATTCCTGTCGGTCGACTCGGGCGCGCAGTTCCGCGCGGGTGTACTCCCGCCGCACCTGTTGCGCGGTGAACACGCCGAACTGCTTGTCCCGGAATTGTCCCAACTCAGACCGCATCCGCCCAGCATCGACGCTCCCGCCCACCACCCATCCCACCCCACCAGCACACTCACCAGCCCTGTGGACAACCAGCACCCTGCGGATAGTTCGGCGAAGGTAGTCGAAGGGCGGCTCGAATAGGGGCCTCGGCAACCATTCGACTGCGTTCGATCCGGCTATCACGTGGGGTAGCGGCGGTCGATGGCGGTATCAGCGGTGGCAGCGTCCGGTCAAGGGCACAGGGCATGGCTCAACATGCTCGGGATGTCGGGTCGCGACTCCGGGACCTGAGTGAAGGCGTAGGTGATCGCGCGCCCTTCCTGCGTGGCGCCGGAAACCGTGAGGAACCCAAATATCCCGCCGGTGTGGCCGACATACTCTGCGCCACAAGGCAAATGCGTGGACCCGATGCCGAGTCCGTAGTTCATACCTGCCAGCTCGGACCCCGTCGCTACGCCCGCACGCATCTCGGTCAGCTGGGCCGGGGGCACCACCCGACCCGCGAGCAGCTCCGAGTAGAAACGATTGAGATCCGCGCCCGTGGACACCATCGCGCCCGCGGCCCACGGCACCGAGGGTTCGATCCTGGTCACGTCGGTCATCACCCCGTCGACGGAGGCGTACCCCTTCGGGTGCGGCCCGCGGATGTCCAGCTCACCGGGGCCAGGGAGATAAGTATCTTCGAGCGCGAGCGGGCGCAGGATGCGCCGGTTCAGCTCCTCGGTATACGGCGCGCCGGTGACCCGCTCGACCAGCATGCCCGCGACGATGTAGTTGGTATTGCTGTACTCCCACCGAGTGCCGGGCGCGAACACCGCCGGCCTGGTCAGCGCGCTCGCGACCTCCTGTTCGGGGGTCATCGTGCGGCCTTCGAGCGCTGCCAGGTACTCGTCGATCTGCGGGTCGTCGGTCAATTCGGGCAGTCCGCTCTGATGGCGCAGTATGTGGCGCACGGTGATGGCGCGGCCATCGATGCCGTCGCCCACCAGCATCCCGGGCAGGTAGGTGTCGATCGGTTCGTCGAGCCGAATCTTGTCTTCCGCCACCAACTGCAATACCACCGAAGCGATGAACGACTTGCTGATGGAACCGACTCGTGTCCGCTGCGGTGGATCGGCGAGGATCGGCGCGCGAGTGTCTCGATCGGCGACACCGCTGGTCAAGATGACCGTCGCACCATTCTCGGTGACCGTGGCGATCGCCCCGGCCACCCCGGACTCCACCATACGATCGATATCGGCCTGCACGGCCTGCTTTCGGCTGTCGGACACCCCTGGCGTGGCCGGTTTCGGGTCCGATGAGCATCCGACGAGAAGAGTAACCGTGAACGTAGCCATCACGATCGGAAGAAGGCGCATACCTCGACGTTAGGAGTCGCGGCGCAACGCCACATCCGGGCCGAACCCCGAGATTCACCTGATTTCGACGTCGGCCTCGGAGAAAGGGCTTGCGTTGGAGTGCGCTCCAGCTTTTACAGTTCGGACATGACAAACACACAGTCCACAACAGCGGCTTCTACCAGCGAAAATGATCGCTTCGAACGCGGCTCGGCCTTCTTGCGGACCATCAGTGGCACCCCGAATCCCGCGGCGGTCGACAGCCTTGCCGACATCGCACCGGACCTCGGCAGGCTGACCGTCGAATTCGGCTACGGCGATATCCTGTCCCGCCCCGGCCTGACACTGCCGCAACGTCAGCTCGCCACGGTGGCCGCGCTCGCGGCCATGGGCAATGCGGCGCCACAGCTGCGCTTCCACCTCGACGGCGCGCTGAATGTGGGCTGCACGCGCGAGGATATCGTGGAGACCCTCATCCACGTCAGCGTGTACGCGGGGTTCCCGGCCGCGCTCAACGGACTGACCGCGGCCCGTGCGGTTTTCGAAGCCCGCGCCGACCTTCCAGCGCGGACCGACACCGCGCCCGCCCCGACCGGTGACCGGTTCGAACGTGGCAGCGCCCGGCTTTCGGAGATCGACGGCCACGCCGGCGAGCAGGTCATCGCCTCGCTGCAGGACATCGCCCCCGACCTGGCGCGCTACCTCCTCGAATTCGTTTTCGGCGACATCTACTCGCGCCCCGGCCTCGACCTGAAGACGCGCGAACTGACCACCGTCGCCATGCTCACCGCCCTCGGCACCGCCGCGCCCCAACTGGATGTGCACATCCACGGCCTACTCAACGTCGGTGGCACCACCACCGAGGCCATCGAAGTGATCACCCAAATGGCGGTCTACGCAGGCTTCCCAGCCGCCCTCAACGCAATCGCGGTGGCACGTAAAGTATTCG
Organism: Nocardia sp. NPDC051463; assembly: GCF_040681975.1. NCBI lineage: Bacteria > Bacillati > Actinomycetota > Actinomycetes > Mycobacteriales > Nocardiaceae > Nocardia > Nocardia sp. NPDC051463. The sequence continues at coordinate 228,726 of NZ_JBFBAB010000007.1, read as the reverse complement.
CCGACCGCGCAGTGAGCTGATCGGCGTCTCTCGCCCCCGGCCGATGTCGGTGCCGACACCACACCCCGCGCGCGCGACGAGGGGCCGGCGCAGCCCTCGACGACGGCAGCTGCCTATTTCTCGGCGGCGCGGCGGGAGCAGTAGGCCGACGACGCCAGGTACTGGCGGCAGTGCGCGCCGTGACCCGCGTGGACGGCGAGGACGAAGCGGGCTCTCTCGTAAGTGAGACCGATCGGTTCCTGTGCACAATCGCGGCTCTGCACGAGCCACAATTCCCTGATATCCGAGCGCAATGCGTCCATCTTTCACCTCCAGGAAAAGTAAATGCACCCGACACCGAGGGGCACCGCCGGAACCGCGCTCGACTCGGCTGGATCGGACCGAGTCGGGACCGTGCGTCGGTCTTCCGGAAAGCGGGCGCCCCGACAGGGTTTGGGCATAACCCCCGATGCCGGGTACCGACTAAGCGTGCGCGTTGCGATTCGGCGTATAACAGTCCCGAAACCGGTAAATCCGAGTAATTTCCGATTGAATCAACCTGGCGCGAGGGAGCGAGACCTATGGTTGAGGTCGACTGGACTGGCGAGGAGGTACGCGCTCTCCGCGCGGCGATGAAGCGAAGTCGCTACGAGTTCGCGCGCTTGGTGGGCGTCACCCCGCGCACCGTGGTCCTGTGGGAAAACGGCCGGACAACCCGGATGCACGACGCAAGCAGGCGCCTACTCGACGGGGTCCTGTCGCAGGCCGATTCAGTGGTCGTCGCACGGTTCGAGCACGCGATCCTCGCGGACCGCTCAGCGGCAGGCGAGACCGAAGACACGAGCACGGCGCTCGTTCGTAATACCAAGCTCGGTAGGGAAACTGGGCTCGACAAGGAAGTCGAGGACAACGACGTGAGACGGCGTGAACTATTAGCCTGCGTGGGCGCCGGCCTGGCCGGCCGAGCGGCGGATCTCGTGGCAAGCGAGCCCGAGAAGATGCTGGCCACACTCGATGCCGGATCGATCAGCGAGCGCAGACTCGGCCTGTTGGAGGAGTCGGCGCAGACGCTCGGCACGCGCGTAGTACAGGTGCCGCCCTACGAGTTGCTGCACGCCACGCTCGACCAATTCCGTACTGTGCGAGGCTGTCTCGCCGAGCGACAGGCCACCCATCATCAGATTCGGCTGGTCCGCACGGCGGGCCGACTGGCCAACATCGTCGGTGAAATCCTTTTCAACGAAGGGCATTTCGGCCAGGCCAGGCTGTGGTATATGACCGCGATTCATGCCGCGCAGGACATCGGCGACCGCTACTCGGAAGACATCGCGTTGGCCGGCCTCACCTACCTGCCCACCTACAGCGATAAACCGAAGGAAGTTTTACACCTACTCGACCCACGTCTCGCAGAAAATCCGGGACACGGCCCCGCCGTCGCCTGGTTATGGGGAATGGCGGCGCGCGCACACGCCAGTCTTGGTGACGCCGACCAATTCGCCTATTGCATAAATAAATCTTCCGCCGCACTCGATGACTTCGCCCCCGCAGACCTGCCGGTCGGAATCTTTTCTTTTCGCCCGGAAAAACTCGCCTTCTATCAGGCCATCGGATATTCCCGACTCGGCCGCGCGGAGGAGACCGCGAGTGCCGCGGCACGGGCGATTTCGCTGTACGACCCGCAGGAGACGATGGAACCCGCCCTCGTTCAATTCGAGCACGCGTCGGCACTGCTCAGCTCCGGCGAGGTCGATGAGGCGTGTGCGATCGCTACCCGGGCGATCACGAACGGCCACACCTACGTCGGCCTGACGGTCACCAAGCGCGCCGAACAGTTCGACTCGACCCTGACCGGGCAGCGCGGCCGCGCGGTATCCGATTGGCGCGAACAGGCCCGGCTGATCTGTGATTCCGCGCGGACGCGGGCATGACGGGTCGACGCGTCACACGACGCTGCAGATCCCAGCGTCAGAGGACGCCGAGTTCACAGACCGTCACACGACGCTGCTGCGGGCCGCACGCTGCCGCTTACCCCGCATGACGCCTGCCAACCACACGCCGACCGTCTTGGTAGCGCTGGAATTCGGCATGAGGTCGGCGAAAGGCGCGTGCGCCCGGCCGACTTCGGCGGCATCGGCGATGTAGGCGGACACCGAACTGGCATGGCCCGCCGCCACGGCATGTTCGGCGGTGGCGACCAGTTCCTCGGGCAGTGTCAAGCTGATTCGGCGGGTTGTCATGTCTTCTATCATCCTCGCCTGGGCAAACTCTGTATGCATGACGTGCCGATTGGTGTGATGTGTTGCCGGGGCGCACCGGCCGGCAGGGGGATGTGGGCCGGCGCGCCCCGTTATTCAGTTGGTTTCGGGGTGCATCGCCGCGATCAGCGAATTGGGACGCATGTCGAGCCAGTGGGATTCGACGTATTCCAGGCAGGAGGCGCGGGACGCGGCACCGTAGGCGATGGTCCACCCGCCGGGAACGGCCGCGAAGATCGGCCACATCGAGTGTTCGCCCTCCTCGTTGATCAGGACGTAGAACTGGGCGTCATCGTCGTCGAACGGGTTGTTCATCGAGGGACCTTTCTGGTGGGAACGGGAGAATCGGGATCACGCACGGTCCGCATCGGCCAACACCGTGGTCAGTACATGGCCGATACGGGCGAGAGCGGACCCGGAAGTCATCCGCCAGTGCGAGGACTGGACGGCGTGGTTGTGCACGGTGCCGTCGATGGCGTCCGACCAGCTCGCGGCGCCGGTAGCGCCGGTCGGGTCGTCGAGCGCCGCGGTGAAATAGACGAGATTGCCCTTGTAGGGGCGCGGGCGGTAGCGGGTGATGAGCCGCAGCGAGCGGGTGCCCGCCTCCAGGACCCGACCCAGACGCTCGGCGCCGAAGGAGGCGAACGGTTCCGGCAATACGGCGATGCGTTGTGCGAGCCGGGACGCGTCGAGTTCGGCGTCCGCGTCGTCGGCCTGTTCGCCGAGCAGGCCGCCGAGCAGATCGGCCAGCGACACTGTCGCCGACTCATCCACCTCAACGTTCAGCGAGCTGTCCATCATGGCGAGCAAGGCGACATGCCTGCCCTCATCCTGCAGGTGGATCGCCACGGCGTGCGCGAGCACACCGCCGAGCGACCAGCCGAGCAGGTGGTATGGGCCTTCCGGCTGTACGGCGCGGATTTCGCGTGCGTAGCGCAGCGCCCAGTCCTCGATCGAATCCGGCAGGGCGGCATCCGAACTCAACACCGGCGACTGGAGGCCGTAGATGCCGCGCTCGGGGTCGATATGCGCGGCGAGCCCCGCGAAAGACCATGCGACACCACCGACCGGATGCAGGCAGAACAGCGGCTCGCGGGCACCGCCCGGCCGCAGCGGCAGCAGCACGTCGAACGCCGCCTGTGCCTCGACCCGGCCGCGGCCGGACCGACGCGTGGCCAACCGCGCGACCACACCCGCCGGTGTCGGGGCGGCGAACAGCCAGACCACCGGGATCTCTTCGATGAGCGCAGCACTCAGGCGGGTGGCGAGCCTGGTGGCGAGCAGCGAGTTGCCGCCGCGTTCGAAGAAGTTGTCGTCGAGCCCGATTCGCCCGGTATCCAACACCTCGGCGAAGACCGCGCAGACGGTCCGCTCTAGTTCGGTGGTCGGCGCCCGGAATTCGCGGGTACTCGGCTCCGGTCGTGGCAGGGCCGCCCGGTCGACCTTGCCGTTCGCGTTCAGCGGCAACGCCTCTAGCTGCCACAGCAGCGCCGGGACCATGTAGCTGGGCAGGACATCGGTCAGCGCCGAGCGCAGCGCGTCCTGCTCGAGTTGCTCGGTCGCCGTGAAATACCCGATCAGCATCGCATTCGCGTCCCCGGTGTGTTGGGCGACCACGACGGCCTCCGACACATTGCGTTGCGAGCGCAGCGCGTGTTCGATCTCGGCGAGCTCGATGCGGTAGCCGCGAACCTTCACCTGGAAGTCACGGCGTTCGACGTACTCCAGGTTGCCGTCCGCGCCCCAGCGCACGATGTCGCCGGTGCGGTACAGGCGCGTCCCCAGGGTGCCGAACGGGTTGGCGACGAACCGTTGCGCGGTCAGCGCCGGCCGTCCGTGATACCCCCTGGCCAGCTGCGCTCCACCGAGGTACAGCTCGCCGGTGACACCGGCCGGAACCGCGTGCAGCCGGTCGTCGAGGACGTAGACCTGGTTGCCCGACTCCGGGGTGCCGATCGGCACCACCGCGTGCGCGGTGCTCGCACCGGCCCGGAATCGAGTGACCGAGACGGTCGCTTCGGTGGGGCCGTACAGGTTGTCGATCCTGGCATCGGTGAGCGCACCCACGCGATCGACGGTCGCGGTCGGCAGTGCCTCGCCGATGACGAGCAGCCTGCGCAGGGCGCGCGGCAGACGACGGACGCCGGACACCTCGACCACCATGGCCAGTAGCGACGGCACCAGCGTCACCGTAGTCACCGATGCGCGTCGAATCAGATCCACCAGCGCGGCCGGGTCATGCTGGACACCCCGCGGTGCGAGCACTACCCGGGCTCCGGTGCGCAAGGCCCACCAGAATTCCCAGACCGAGAGGTCGAACGCCGCCGAGGTCATCAGCAAGCTCGCGTCGTCGGTATCCAGGCGGTACTCCGACTGCATCCAGTCCAATTGGTGCGCGACGGCCGCGTGCGGCACGGCAACACCCTTGGGTGTGCCGGTCGAGCCGGAAGTGAAGATGACATAGGCGGTGTTCGATGGCGTGAGTGCCGCCACCCGCTCCTCGGCGCGCACCGGCCTCGCATCCGCCACCGCGTCGGCAATCGAGATATCCAGCACCACATCGTGTTGCGCCACCGATACCGGCAACATCGGCACGCCGGTGGCGGTCAGCACCAAGGCGGGGTTGGCGGCGGCCAGCACGCTCACAATGCGTTCCAGCGGATGCGTGGGGTCCAGGGGCACATACGCGCCGCCCGCGGCCACCACGGCGTACATCGCGACCATCAGGTCGAGACTGCGCGGGATAGCGAGAGCCACCAGCGCTTCCGGACCGATGCCGCGTCCGATGAGAGCGCGGGCCAGCCGGTGCACCCGAGCACCGAACTCCGCGTAGGTCAGGGTGGTCTCGCCGTCGACGACGGCCACCGCGTCCGGTGTCCGCGCCACCTGCGCGTCGAATGCGGTGGCCAGAGTGGCCGGTACGAACGCCAGGTCGGCCCGGTTCCAGGTCACGATCATCCGCTCGTGTTCGGCGGTATCGAGCAGCGTGAGATCACCGACCGGTTGGTGCGGCGCGGCGCACACCGCGCTCAGCAGCCGTTGCAGCCGTCCGGCGAAGCCCGCGACCGTGGACTCGTCGAACAGTGCCGTCGCGTAGGTGATCGAGGCGGACATGCCCGCCGGATCGCCGTGCGCGTCGTATCGGTCGGTCACCACCAGGTGCAGGTCGAATTGCGAGATTTCGTAATCGAAATCGACCGCGGTGGCGGTCAACCCATCCAGTGCGAACTCCGCCTCGGTCTGGTTGTGGAAGGAAAAGCCGACCTGGAACAGCGGGTGCCGCGCGGTCGAGCGCTCGGGATTCAGCACCTCGACCAGACGCTCGAACGGCACGTCCGCGTGGGAGAAGGCCGCCACATCCCTGGTGCGAACCTGGTCGAGCAGCTCGGTGAATCCTTCGGCCGCGTCCACCTGGGTGCGCAGCACCAGGGTGTTGACGAACATGCCGACCACATCGTCGAGCGCGGCCTCGCCGCGGCCCGCGATGGGGGTGCCCAGCGCGATGTCCGATGTACCCGACAGGCGTGCGAGCAAGACCGCGAATGCGGCATGCACCACCATGAACAGCGTCGCACCGGATGCGCGACCCAGCTCCGTCAGGCGGGTGTGCGCCCGCGCGTCGATCGTGAAATCCACATGCCTGCCGCGGGTGGAGATGACGGCCGGTCGCGGCCGGTCGGTCGGCAGGGCGAGCTGCGCGGGCAGTTCGGCGAGTGTTTCGGTCCAGAACCGGAGTTGCCGAGAGACCAGCGACTGCGGATCGTCCTCGGAGCCGAGCAGCCGCCGTTGCCACACGCTGTAATCCGCGTACTGCACCGGAAGTGGCGCCCACGCGGGGATGCTGCCCTGTTTGCGCGCGGCGTAGGCGACCATGACGTCGCGGGCCAGCGGCACCAGTGACGAACCGTCGGCGGCGATGTGGTGCACGACCACCACAAGCACATGTTCGCCCGCCGTTGCCGCCTCGGCCGCGACGGGAACGAACAACCGGGCCCGCACCGGCACCGATTCGGTGACGTCGAAGCCGCCGCCGATGAAATCGGTTACCGCCGCGACGAGGTCGTCGAGGGGAATCCGGATCGGTGCGAGCGTGGGCACGCTCGCCTGCTCGATCGGAAGCACCACCTGCACAGGGCCGCGATCGCGCTGCGGGTAGACGGTGCGCAACACCTCGTGGCGCGCCACCACATCGATGATCGCCGCGTTCAAGGCGGTGACGTCGAGATCGCCGGTCAGCCGCACCGCCAACGGAATGTTGTAGGCGGTGGATTGGCGGTCGAGCCGGTTGAGGAACCACATGCGCTGTTGTGCGAGCGACAGCGGAACCGGATCCGTTCCGCTGCGCCTGGTCAGGGCCGGACGGGCCGGTGCCGCGACCGGATCGGTGGCGGCAAGGGCGGTGGCCATGGCGCGCACCGTCGGATGCTCGAAAACCATCCGGACCCCGACCGTCAGATCCAGACGGTTGCCGAGCCGAGCGGCCAGTTGCGTGGCGATCAGCGAATTCCCGCCGAGTGCGAAGAAATCGTCGTCGGCTCCGACCGCATTCGGCCGGTCGAGGCCGAGCACCTCCGCGATGATCTCGGCGACTGCTCGCTCGAAGGCGGTCTCCGGCGCGCGATAGGCGGCGCGCGCCTGCACGGTCCGGAAATCTGGTTCCGGCAAGGCTTTTCTATCCAGTTTTCCGGTGGGGGTCAGCGGCATGCCATCGAGCACCATGATGGCGGCGGGCACCATGTAGGCCGTCAATGCGCGTCCGGCAAAGGCGGCGAGCTCCGCGGGGTCGATCGTCGCGTGCGCGGCAGCGACCACGTAGGCGACCAACGACACGTTCCCCGCGCGATCGGTGTGGCCGACAGTCACCGCGTATTCGACGGTTTCGTGCGCGGCGAGCACGGCGTCGATCTCACCGAGCTCGATGCGCAGGCCGCGCACCTTGACTTGGTGATCGGCGCGTCCCACATAGTGGATCGCACCCTCGATACTCCAGCGGACCAGGTCGCCGGTTCGGTACAACCGTCCGCCCGGGGGACCGTAGGGGTCGGCGATGAAGCGGTCTGCCGACAATGCCGGCCGTGCGTGGTAGCCACGGGCGAGACCGGGCCCGCGCAGGTACAGCTCACCGGTGACCCCGACCGGGACCGGTTGCAGTCCGGTATCGAGCACTACCGCCGACATGCCGTGGATCGGCGTGCCGATGTCGAACGGGTCGCCGGGCTGGATCCGTGCACTGATATTGGTGATGACCGTGGTCTCGGTAGGACCGTAGGTGTTGAAGAAGGCACGCGTAGTTCCCCAGCGCTGCACCACATCCGGGCTGTAGGACTCGCCGCCGACGGTCAGATGGGTGAGCTCGGGCAGCTGCGCCGCGTCGAGGGTGTACAGCACGGCCGGTGTGATGAACGCATGGGTCACACGTTGGTCGCGCAGCAGCGCAGTCAGTTCGGCACCACCGTAGATACCGGACGGTGCCACGACCATCGCCGCACCGGCGGGCAGGGCGAGCAGCAGTTCGAGCATCGAGGCGTCGAAGCTCGGCGAGGTGACGTGCAGTGTCCTGGATGCCGAGGTGATCGCGTACCGATCACGCTGGGCACGTGCGATTCCGGCGAGACCGGCGTGCGTGGCCAACACCCCCTTGGGGACGCCGGTCGAGCCGGAGGTGTAGATCATCCACGCGGGGTTGTCGATCCGCACCGGCCGGACCAGTTCGTCCGCACCGATCGGCCCGGCGCTGGTATGCCGCATCCGCGCCGCGACGGCGGGCGCGTCCAGCAGCAGCCATTCGGCGCTGCCGGGCAGCCCTGGCCGGCTCACGGTGGTCGTCAGTCCGACCGCCGCACCGGAATCCGACAGCATGTGCGCGATCCGATCGGCCGGGTAGGTCGGGTCGACCGGAACGAACGCGGCGCCGGTCTTGGCTACCGCCCACACGGCGAGCACCGACTCGACCGAACGCGGGATGGCCACGGCGACGAAGTCTTCTGCGCCGATGCCGTGACCGATGAGCATTCTGGCCAGCCGCGACGACTGTGCGTCCATGGCTCGATAGGTCAGCTCCCTGTCGGTCGCGATCAGCGCAGTGGCATCGGGATTCTTGGCGACGGCCGCGGCCATCAGCTCGGCGAGGGTCTGCGCCCGCACCGGGTCTGCGCCCCGCCTGCCGAGCAGTGCGGCGCGTTCGGCAGGCGCGAGCAGATCGGCCGCACCGATCGCCCTATCGGGATTCGCGGTGAGCGCGCCGAGGAGGCGGGCGAATCGGCGCAGCAGCGTGGCGGCGGTGTCCGCGTCGAACAGGTCGGTGGCGTAGTTCAGCTCGACCGCAAGATGACCGTCGGCATCCGGTTCGGCGGCGACAGTGAACTGTAGATCGAATCGCGCCACCGGCTCGTCGAATTCGACCGGCGTCAGGTCGAGGCCGGGCACCGAGACAGTGCCGCTCCCGGTGTCGGCGTAGCTGAGCGCGACCGTGAAGAGCGGATGGCGCGCCTGTGAGCGCTCGACGCCGAGTTCGTCGGCGACTCGCTCGAACGGAACCGTCGCGTTGGCGAAGGCCGCCAGATCGACTGTCCTGGTCTGGATGAGCAGTTCGGTGAACGACATGTCGCGGTCCGGACGGGTACGCAGCACCAGGGTGTTGACGAACATGCCGACCAGGTCGTCGAGCGCGGCCGCACCGCGCCCGGCGACCGGCGTGCCGATGGCGATATCGGTGGATCCGGACAGTCGAGCGAGCAGCACCGCGAGGGCAGCGTGCACGACCATGAACGAGGTCGCAGTGTGTTGCCTCGCAAGCTCGCGCACGCGGGCGCCGACTCCGCCACCGATCCGCGCGCGAATGTTCGCGCCACGCTTGGATGCGACGGCAGGCCGCGCCCGGTCGGTGGGCAGCGTGAGCTCTTCCGGCAATGCGCGCAGGGTTTCACGCCAGTGGGCGAGCTGCGGCGCGGCCACCGAATCCAGCGACTGCGTCTGCCACAGCGCGTAGTCGGCGTACTGCGCGGCGAGTTCGGGCCAGGTCGGCGCGGTGTCGAGTAGTCGGGACAGATAGGCCGACAGCAGGTCCCGCAGCAAGGGATTCATCGAATAGCCGTCTGCGGCGATGTGGTGCAGCACGGCGACGAGCACGTGACTGGATTCGTGCTCGCGCAGCAGCACCGCGCGCACCGGCACCTCGGTGCTGACATCGAAACCGGCACCGATGAATTCGGCAATGCGCTCGTCGACCGACCGCTCCTGCCTGGTGTCGATGACCAGCCGCACCGGTGCCGGCGCGGCGGGCAGGATCACCTGGTGGCCGGTGCCGGTGGCATCCACCGGATACATCGTGCGCAGCACCTCGTGCCGCGCGACCACATCGGCGAACGCGGCACACAGGGCGACCTCGTCGAGTCCGCCGCGGATGCGCACGGCAACCGGGATGTTGTGCACCGCCGACGCCGGGTCGAGGCGGTTGAGGAACCACATGCCACGCTGCACCGGCGCGAGCGGAACGAGCTCGGGGCGCGGTCCGGCGATCAGCGGCAATACCTGTTCGGCCGCGTCCGCTTCGGCGGCGAGTCTGTCGGCCAGCTCCCGTACGGTCGGCGCCTCGAACAGCAACCGCACCGGAACCCGCCGACCGAGCCGCTCGCCGAGTCGAGCGAGTACGCGGGTGGCGATCAGCGAATTGCCACCCAGGTCGAAGAAGCTGTCGTCGGCACCAACGGGGGCGGACCCGAGCACCGCCTCGAATGCCGCGGCGACGAGACGCTCGGCCGGGGTGACCGGCGCGCGATAAACGGTCCGGTCGAACACCGGCTCCGGCAGGGTGTTTCGATCGAGTTTGCCGGAAGCGTTGAGCGGGAAGACATCCAGCACCACGACCGCCGAGGGCACCATGTAGGACGGCAAGGCGTCGGACGCGGCGCGCAGTACTCGACTCTCGACGTCGGCGCCGATGTCACCGAGCAGGGTCACATACACCACCAGGTGTTCGCCGACACCGGCGCTGACGACCCCGGCGGCAGCCTGGCCGACGCCCGCCACCGCGGCCACCACGGATTCGATCTCGCCCAGTTCGATGCGCTGCCCGAGGAACTTCACCTGGAAGTCGGTGCGGCCCAAGTACACCAATTCGGCGGTGTTCGCGCCGGTTTCCCAGCGCACCAGATCGCCGGTACGGTACATGCGCTCACCGGGCCCGCCGAAGGGGTTGGCGACGAATCGGTCCGAGGTCAGGTCGGGCCTACCGTGGTAGCCGCGGGCGAGCTGGGTGCCCGCCAGGTACAGCTCTCCCGCGGCACCGGGCAGCGTCGGGCGCAGGCGCGCGTCCAGTACGTAGACCCGGCTGTTCCATTCCGGATTGCCGATCGGCATGACGGTGCGGTCGATTTCACCGGTGACGTCGCGGTGGGTGATGCTCACCGCCGCCTCGGTCGGGCCGTACAAGTTGTGCAGCCCGGCCCGGCTGACCGCACCGAAGGCGCGGACAGTTTCGGCGGGCAGTGCCTCACCGATGACGAACACCGTGCGCAGCGTCGCGAGCGCGGTGGCGTCGGCGTGCCCCGCGAAGGCACTCAGCATCGAGGGAACGAAATCGGTGACGGTCACGCCGTGCTCGGCGATGACCTCGGTCAGATAGCCCGGATCGCGGTGCCCCTCCGGGGTGGCCAGGACCAGGGTCGCCCCGACCCGCAGCGGCAGGAAATACCCCCACAGCGAGACGTCGAAGGTAGTCGCCGTCTTCTGGAGGTACACATCCTCCGAGGTCAGCTCGTACTCCGACTGCATCCAGGTCATCTGGTTGACGATTGCGGCGTGCGAGACGCTGACACCCTTGGGCTTACCCGTCGACCCGGAGGTGAACAGGACATAGGCGGGGTGGTGCGGGTCGAGGACGCCGGTCCGCTCCTCGGCCGCGATCGGTTCGTCGGTGTAGCCGTTGAGAGCGACCGTGTCGACGCAGATCGTCGGACCGCCGTAGCCGAAGTCGGTTCGATCGGCTTCGGTGATGAGCAGCGCGGCAGGCTGTGCGGTCTCGAGAATGTGCGCAATGCGTCGGCTCGGGTGATCCGGATCGATCGGGACGTAGGCGCCACCGGCCTCGAGCACCGCGTACATCGCGACCACCAGGTCGATCGAACGCCGAATAGCCAGCGCCACCAGCGATTCCGGTCCAACTCCCCCGGCGATCAGGCATCGGGCGAGCTGGTTGATCCGACGGTCCAATTCGCGGTAGGTGATTGTCGTGCCTGCGCTGCTGTGCTCGGCCGCGAACACCAGCGCCGTGGCGTCCGGGGTGGCCGCGGCCTGCGCCTCGAACTCGTCGTGCAGCAGTTCCGCGACGAACGCGGTGTGCGCCGAGTCGTTCCACCGGCGTACCACCCGGTCCCATTCGCCGGACTCGAACAGGTCGATATCGCCGACCACCTGCTCGGGGTCGGCGACGACCGCCGCCAGCAGGCGGGTAAGTCTGGCGCCGAAAGTGACGATGGTCGACTCGTCGAAAAGATCTGTCGCATAGGTGAACCGGAACGCATCGTCGGCGACGGTCAGCTGTAGATCGAATCGGGTCGTCGCGTACTCGACGTCATGCTCGGCGAGGGTCACCCCAGCCTGCTCGACCGCGACCGGCGCGAGGTTCTGGAAGAACAGCGCGATCTGGAACAGCGGATGGCGCGCCCGAGACCGGGGCGGGTCGAGCACCTCGACCAGTCGCTCGAACGGCAGCTCGGCATGCGCGAAGGCATCCAGGTCGCCCTCGCGCACCCGTCGCAGCACGGCGGCGAAGGTGTCCGAACCGGGCACCTCGGCGCGCAGCACCAGGGTATTGACGAACATGCCGACCAGATCGTCGAGTGCGGCAGCGCCACGGCCCGCGATCGGTGCACCGATGACAATGTCTTGCCCGCCCGACAATCTGGCGAGCAGCGCGGCGAGCGCGGCATGCGCCACCATGAACGGGCTGGCATCGTATCGCCGTGCGAGGACGGCGATTCCGTCCCGAAGCGTCGCATCGAGAGCGAGCGTGGTGGTCGCCGCGGCATGGGTCGCGACTGCCGGACGCGGCCGGTCGGTAGGCAGGTCGAGCTGTGCGGGCAGCCCACGCAGCGTCTGCTGCCAGTAGCGTAGTTGTGCGGCGGCCTGCGAGTGCGGATCGTCCTCGGCCCCGAGCAGCTCACGCTGCCAGAGCGCGTAATCGGCATACTGCACATCGAGTTCGGTCCATACCGGTGCGCCGCCGGTGGCGCGCGCCGCATAGGCGCCGGCGATATCGCGAGCCAGTGGGCCCATCGAAAAGCCGTCGGCGGCGATGTGATGCACCACGAGCGCGAGAATGTGTTCGCGATCGGACAGCCGGGCCAGGCCGACGCGCAGCGGCACCGCGGCGGTGACGTCGAACGGCGCTGCCGCCAGATCCACCAGCGCGGCAGCCACATTCGTCGGATCGAGCGCCACGATCGACGGAGTGTGGGTGCGGTCCAGGATGCGCTGGAACCCGACGCCGTCGATATCCGGATAGACGGTGCGCAGCGTCTCGTGCCTGCCGACCACGTCGGCGAGCGCGGCGGCCAGTGCGCCGGTGTCGAGGTCGCCGGTCAGGCGGATGGCGACCGGGATGTTGTTGACCGTCTCGTCCGGATCGAAACGGTTGAGGAACCACATGCGCTGCTGCGCCGGTGACAGCGCCACCAGCTCGGGCCGTCGCCGCGCGGCGAGCTTCGGACGACGACTGGTACCTGCCAGCCGGGCCGCGCCGGCGGCGAGCCCCGCCACGGTCGGTGCCTCGAACAACAGCCGGACCGGGATGTCCGCGTCCACCGCGACGCCGAGTCGCGCGGCCACCTGGGTGGCGATCAGCGAGTTGCCGCCGAGCGCGAAGAAATCGTCTTGCGCGCCGAGCTTTTCGATGCCGAGCAGCTCGCCGATGATGCCCGCGACCATGTGCTCGGCATCGCTCTGCGGCGCGCGATAAGCCGCCGTATGGAACTCCGGGGCGGGCAGCGCCGCGCGATCGAGTTTGCCGGAAGCGTTGAGCGGGAGAGTATCCAACACGACGAACGCCGAGGGCATCATGTACGCGGGCAACACGGTGTTCAGCTCGGCGCGCACGCCGTCGGTGTCGAGGGCCGTCCGCGCCGCGATCAGATACGCGACCAGCTGGTCGCCGAGCCGGTCGTCGGTGCGCACCACTACGACGGCCTGTCCGATGGCGGCCAGGGCGGTCAGCGCTGCCTCGATCTCGCCGAGTTCGATGCGCAGACCACGCAGTTTCACCTGGAAGTCGGTGCGGCCCAGATATTCCAGTTCGCCTGCCATGGTCCATCGCACCAGGTCACCGGTGCGGTACATCCGCTCGCCCGCGCCGAACGGACTGGCCACGAACCGATCCGCGGTCAGCTCCGCGCGGGCCACATACCCCTGCGCCAGTTGCCTACCCGCCAGATACAGTTCGCCCGCGATTCCGGCGGGCACCGGACGCAGCCGCGAATCCAGCACGTACACCCGGGTGTTGGACGCCGGTCGCCCGATCGGCACCGACACCACGTCGGCGTCGGTGACCTCGTGGTAGGTCACATCGACGGCGGCTTCGGTCGGACCGTAGAGGTTGTGCAGGTGGGCCCCGGTCAGTGCACGCAACCGCTGCGCTGTTCCCGCGGACAACGCTTCCCCGGAAGCGAACACCTGGCGCAGCGAAACACACTGCGCGGCAAGTTCATCGGCGACGAACACCGCGAGCATCGAGGGCACGAAATGCACGACGGTGACCCGCTCGGCGGACATCAGGCGGGCCAGGTAGACCGGGTCGCGATGCCCGTCCGGGCGCGCGACGATCAACCGGGCGCCGACCTGCAACGGCCAGAAGAACTCCCACACCGACACATCGAAGGTCGCGGGCGTCTTCTGCAAGACGACATCGTCATCGGACAGCCGGTATTCGGCCTGCATCCAGCGCAGCCGGTTGACGATCGCCGCGTGCGATACCGTGACGCCCTTCGGCCGACCGGTCGAGCCCGACGTGAAGATCACATAGGCGGGATGGTCCGGGGTCAACACCCCTAGTCGGTCCGCGTCGGTCAGCGGCTGCGCCGAATAGGCGGTGAGGTCGAGACGGTCGATCCTGAGCTGCCGCACTCCCCCGACTTCCAGATCGTGCCCCGCGGTCAGCACACAGACCGGCTGCGCGGTCGCGAGCACATATTCGGTGCGCTCGGCCGGGTGATCCGGGTCGAGCGGGAGGTAGGCACCACCCGCGACGGTCACCGCGTACATGCCGATGACCAGGTCGATCGAACGCCGCATCCCCAGTGCCACCAGCGAATCCGGCCCGACACCCTGCGCGACGAGCAGCCGTGCCAACCGATGCACGCTCGCGGCGAAGTCCGAGTAGGACAGACTGGTGCCCGCCTGGGTGACCGCGGGTGCGAAGGGTGTCCGCGCCACCTGGGCCTCGAACAGCGACACCAGCGTCGCCGCGGCGTCGAACTCGACGGTCGTGGCGTTCCAGGATTCCAGGATGCGCATCCGCTCGGCGTCATCCAGCAGTTCGATGTCACCGACCCGCACCGTCGAATCCAGCACCACGGTCGCCAGCACCCGCACGAAACGTGCGGCGAAGGACCGGACCGTCGACTCGTCGAACAGGTCGGTCGCATAGCGCAGTTCCGCACGCAGTGCGGTGCCGCCTGCCGCGGCGACCTCCGTCAGCGCCAGCGACAACTCGAACTGCGCGATCGGATTGTCCAACTCGAACGCCGAGACCGCCAGCCCGGGCAGCCGCAGCATCGTGTCGTCGCGATGCTCGAAGGTGAGCAGCGTTTGAATGATCGGCGAATGTGCCTGCGAACGCACCGGATTCAGCTCCTCGACCAGCCGCTCGAAGGGCAGATCGGCATTCGCGAAGGCACGGACATCGGTGTCGCGCACCTGTGCGAGCAGCACGCCGAACGACGCGTCGGGCGACACTGCGGTACGCAGCACCAGGGTGTTGACGAACATGCCGACCAGATCGTCGAGGGCTTCCTCGGCCCGGCCGGCAATGGGTGTGCCGATCGCGACATCATCGCTTCCCGCCAGCCGCGCGAGCACGGCGGCGAAGGCGGCGTGCACCACCATGAAGGTCGATACTCCGTGCCTGCGCGCGAGATCGGCAATCGCCGCGGTCAGCTCGGCGGCGACCTCGAAGCCGACCGCAGCGCCACGGCCGGAGGCGACCGCGGGACGTGGCCGGTCGGTCGGCAGTTCGAGAACCGGTGCGAGCCCGTCGAGTTCGGTGCGCCAGTGCGCGATCTGGTGCGCCAGCACCGATTCCGGATCGGTGGCCGAGCCCAATACTTCGTGCTGCCACAGGGTGAAGTCCGCGTACTGCACCGGCAGCGGACGCCATTGCGGCCGCGTGCCCGCCGTGCGCGCGGCATAGGCGGCCATCAGGTCCCTGGCCAGCGGGCCGGTGGAGACGCCGTCCGCGGCGATATGGTGCACGACGACGACCAGCACGTGATCGTGCGGCCCGACTCCCCACAGCGTGGCCCGTACCGGCAGGCTGGTGCGCAGGTCGAATCCGAGCCCGAGGGCCGCTACGACCGCGCTGGGCAGCTCGTCGGCGGTGACGTCCACCTGACGCAGCCGCAGACCGACCTCCGCCATGGGGGTGACCACCTGGACAGGTCCCGCGCCGTCGTCCGGGAAGACCGTCCGCAGCGACTCGTGCCTACCGATGACATCGAGCAAGGCGGCGCTCAGGGCGGCGCGGTCCAGTGCGCCCGCGAGCCGAATGGCTATCGGGATGTTGTAGACCGCCGATTCCGGGTCGAGGCGGTTGAGCAACCACATTCGGGTCTGGGCCTGCGACAGTGGGATTCGCGACGGGCGCGCCGCAGCAACGAGCGGCGGAAGGGCCCGTCGCGGCGTCCGGGTCGCGTGCACGGCCAGTTCCGCGACGGTCGGCGACTCGAATACCGCACGCACGTTCAGATCACAGCCCAGCGCGGCATTCGCGCGGGCGACCAGGCGCATGGCGAGCAGAGAATTGCCGCCGCGCGCGAAGAAGTCGTCGTCGGCGCCGATCGGCGCGTCATCGGCGACCCCGAGCAGGCCACCGATCAGCGCGGCAAGCACCGATTCGCACCCCTCGCGCGGCGCACGGAATACCGTGGCCGAACCGGTGAACTCGACACTCGGCAATGCCTCGCGGTCGAGTTTGCCCACGGTGGTCAGCGGCATCTCCTCCAGCACGACCAGGTGCGCGGGCACCATGTAACCGGGCAGCCGGTCGCGCACCGCGGCGTGCACCGTGGCTGCCGACAGTCCGGTGCCGGACACATAGCCCACCAGGCATTCGGTGCCCGCGGTGTCGGGTGCCAACAGCACCGCGGCGTTCGTGACGCCCGCGACCGCCAGTAACGCCGATTCGATTTCGCCGAGCTCGATCCGTTGACCGCGCAGTTTCACCTGGAAATCGTTGCGGCCCAGATAGACCAGATCGCCGTCCCGGTTCCAGCGCACCAGGTCGCCGGTGCGGTACATGCGGGCCCCTGGCACGCCGAACGGATCGGCGAGGAACCGCTCGGCGGTGAGTCCGGTGCGGCCTTCGTAGCCGCGCGCCAACTGATCGCCCGCCAAATACAGCTCACCCGTCACACCTGTCGGCACCGGACGCAGCCGGGTGTCGAGCACGTAGGCGCGAGTGTTCCAGTTCGGTCGGCCGATGGCCAGATCGGGGCCGCGGTCGGCGTCGGTGAATTCGTGGTAGATCGTCGAGATCGCGGCTTCGGTCGGCCCGTAGGCATTGTGCACGGCCCCGCCGACATGCGCGCGCAGCGCGCCGAGCAGCTCCGACGGCAATGCCTCGCCGCCGCAATGCAAATGGCGGAACGAGCGCAGTGCGTCGCCGTGGCCTTCGGCGATCAGCGCGGCAAGCACCGAAGGCACGTGCTCGGCGATGGTGACGGCGTGTTCGCGCATCAGCCCCGCCAGGTAGTCCAGGTCGAGGTGACCACCGGGGCGCGGAATCACCAGTGGCGCACCGACTGCGGCAGGCAGGAAGCATTCCCACACCGAGACGTCGAAGGTGAGCGGCGCCCGCTGCATGATCCGATCGGCGGCGGTGACCTCGTATCGGCTTTCCAGCCAGCGCAATTGGTTCATGATGGCGCGATGGCTGGTGGTCACGCCCTTGGGCAGACCGGTCGAGCCCGACGTGAACAGCACATAGGCGGCGTTGTCCGGTCGCAGTGGTGCGATGCGGTCGCTGCCGAGCATCGGGCCCGCGGCCAGGCCCGAGAGTTCCAACTGCTCGACGACGGTCACCCGGACTCCGGGCACCGTGGGCAGCGTCACCCCGCCTGCGGCGAGCACCAGCCGCGCGCCTGCCGTACCGAGGATGTGTTCGATCCGTTCGGCAGGATGATCGGGATCCACAGGCAGATACGCGCCGCCCGCTTGCACGATCGCGAACATCGCCACCATCATCTCGACGGACTTCCGCGCGGCGAGCCCGACGATCGTGTCCGGGCCGACCCCTTCCGAGATCAGCCGACGGGCAAGCCGGTTCGACCTGGCAGCGAGTTCGCCGTAGGTCACACAGCCACCCTCGAACAGCAGCGCGGCGGCATCGGGGCTCGCCGCGGCGCGGCGATCGAGCAGGTCGCCGAGTGTCTCGCGGGGCAGCCGGTGCACGGTGGCATTGCGGTCGCAGAGCAGCAGTCCGCGCTCGGCCACCGACATCAGCTCGACCTCGCCGACCATGGCGCGAGCGTCGCGCGCGATGGCGCGCAGCACCCGTTCGAAACCGGCCAGGAATCCGGCGGCAGTGTGTTCGTCGAACAAGTCGAGTGCGTAGTGCAGATGCACGTCGATGCCGTCGGCCGAGCCGTCGGTGTCGTAGCGGTCGGTGAGCGTCCAGTCCAAGTCCAACTGGATCGGACCCGGACCCGCATCGATGGCGGCGATGGCGAGCCGGTTGAGCCGGAAGTCCGGCTTGGTCTGGTTCTGCAGTGTCAGCGACACCTGGTACAGCGGCGCATGCGCCTGGGAGCGAACCGGATTCAACACCTCGACCAGCTGCTCGAATGGTACGGCCGCGTGATCGAATGCGGCGAGATCGGTGTCGCGGACGTGGGCGAGCAACTCGGCCAGCCGTATGTCGGATCGAACGTCGGTGCGCAGTAGCAGCGTATTGACGAACATGCCGACGAGTTCGTCGAGCGCCTCGTCGCCCCGGCCCGCGACCGGCGCGCCGATCACTACCTCGGCGGTGCCCGCGAGGCGGGCGAGCAGTACCGCGAGCGCGGTGTGCAGAACCATGAACGGCGAAACCCGGTGCGTTGTCGCCACGTCCTGGATCTGCTGGTGCAGTGCACGATCCAATCGGCCGGTGATCGCGGCTCCTCGGTGGGTCGACACTGCCGGGCGCGGTCGATCCGAGGGGAGAGTCAGCACCTCGGGTATGCCATCCAAACGCCGTGTCCAATATCGCAATTGGCGGGTCAGCACCGACGCCTTGTCCTCGCTGCCTCCCAGCGCGGCACGCTGCCAGATCGCGAAGTCCGCGTACTGCACAGGTAATGCACCCCAGGCGGGTGCGAGGCCCGCGCAGCGGGCCACATAGGCGGTGGCCAGGTCACGGGTCAGCGGCGCGGCCGACCAGCCGTCGGCGGCGATGTGATGCACCACGAAAAGCAGGATGTGCACCTGCTGGTCGGCACGCACCGGTGTCGTGCCCGGCTCCGTGTCCAGGCGTAGCAAACGCACCCGCAGCGGCACCTCGGTGGTGACGTCGAAGCCGGTCTGTGCCACGGCGGTGACGATCCGTGCCAGCTCGGCGGCGGCGACCGGCTCCGCAACCAGCTCGACCAGCCGGGTTCCGGCGGGCAGGATCAGCTGGGTGGCCGCGCCGTCGCGCTCCGGGTACAGAGTGCGCAGCGTTTCGTGCCTGCCGATCAGGTCGGCGATCGCCGTGTGGAGCGCAGACACGTTCAGCATGCCGGTCAGCCGCAGCGCGAACGGGATGTTGTAGCCGCCGCGGGCGTCGAATCTGTTGAGGAACCACATGCGCTGCTGCGCGATCGACAACGGTATCGCCCCGTCGCGGGCCTGCGCGACCAGCGGCGGCAGCGGCCGCTGTTCGGTTTCCGCCGCCGCGATCCTGCCGGCGAGATCGCGCACGGTCGGCGCGTCGAAGACCGCGCGCACCGGAACCTGTGTGCCCAGTGCTTTGGTCAGCCGCGCGGCCAGTTGTGTGGCGATGAGCGAGTTTCCGCCGAGTGCGAAGAAGTCGTCGTCCGCGCCGACCCGATCGGCGCCCAGCAGTGCGGCGAAGGTCGCTGCCACGATGGGCTCGGTGTCGCCGGCGGGCGCGCGGAACTCCACCGAGGCCAGCACCGGTTCGGGCAATGCCTTGCGGTCCAGCTTGCCGACGGGAGTCAGCGGAAGCCGCGCGAGCACCACGATGGCCGCGGGCACCATGTGCGACGGCAACGTGCCTGCGGCGAAGGAGGTGAGTTCGGTCGAATCCGGTGACCGGCCCGGTACAGGCAGCACATAAGAGACGAGAATCGTTGCGCCGGAGGCATGCTCGCGTCCCATGGTGGTGGCGAACTGGATATCCGGGTGTCCGGTGAGTACCGCATCGATCTCACCGAGTTCGATGCGGAACCCGCGGATCTTCACCTGGAAATCCGAGCGACCGACGTACTCGAGCTCCCCGTCCAACCAGCGCACCACATCACCGGTCCGGTACATCCGTGCGCCGGGCGCGCCCCAGGGATTGGCCACGAACCGAGCCGCCGACAGCCCGGCACGATTGCGGTAGCCGCGCGCCAACCCACCACCGGCCAAATACAATTCACCCGTCACACCCGGTGGCACCGGGTTGAGGCGGCCATCGAGCACCAGCGCCGCCATACCGTGCACCGGTGTGCCGATGGTGATGTGCCGCCCCGCCGACAGCTGCGCGTAGGAGGAAATAATCGTGGTCTCGGTCGGGCCGTATCCATTGAGGTACCGCCGGCCCGGCTGCCATTTGGCCAGCAGTTCCGGTGTCGTCACATCGCCGCCGACCGAGGCCATCAACAGCTGCTGCTGACCGGCGGGGTCGACGGTGCCGAGCACCGCGGGCGTAATGATCGTGTGGGTCACGCCCTCCGCGCGCAGCAGGGCGCCGAGCTCCTCGCCGCCGATGATGCTCGACGGCACGATCACCAGTGTCGCGCCCACGGAGAAGGCGCTCATCCACTCGAGCACCGACGGATCGAAACTGGGCGAGCAGATGTGCAGGAACCGGTGCTCGGATCCCAGCTGGTAGAGCCGGGTCGCGTGGTCGGTGAGACCGCCGAGACCGGAATGGGTCACCGTGACGCCCTTGGGCATACCGGTCGACCCCGACGTGTAGATCACATACGCCGGGTGCTGCATTCGCAGCGGGGTCACGCGATCGGCATCGGTCACGGGTGCGGCGGACTTCGCCGCGCACCGCGCGATCGTCGAGGGCGCGTCGAGGACGAGCCAGTCCACGTCGTCGGGCAGACGGTCGAGGTGATCGGAACCCGTGATGCCGAGCACTGCGGCGGAGTCGATCACCATGTGCCGCACCCGATCCACCGGATAGGTCGGATCGACCGGCACGTGCGCACCACCGGCTTTGGCGATGGCGAGCACCGCTGTCACCATCTCATACGATCTCGGAAAGGACACCGCGACAAGGCTTTCCGGGCCGATTCCACGATCGATGAGGACACGGGCCAGCCGCGAGGAATAGTCGTCGAGCTCGCCGTAGGTGATCGATCTGCCCTCGTACCGCACCGCAATCCGGCTCCTGCCGAATCGCACCCCTCGGGTGAGCAGGTCGGGCAGCAGCGCGGTCGCCATCACCTCGTCCTCGGGCACGCGGGTCAGCGCGGTGTACTCGGACTCGGCCAGCAGCGGCAGATCACCGACAGCGGCGTCGGGCCGGGCGACGATCTCGGTGAGCAGCTGGGTGAACCGCTGCGCGAATACCCGAACGGTGGCCTCGTCGAACAGATCCCGCGCATAGCGGAATTCGGCCAGCATGCCGGATTCGGTACGGCGGATGGCCAGCGACAGATCGAACTTCGCGGCGTCGAATTCGATATCGACCGCCTCGACGAGCAACCCGGGCAGCTCGAACCGGCTCTGCGGCAGGTCCTCCGAGGTCAATGCCACCTGGAACAGCGGGTGCCGCGCCGTCGAGCGCTCCGGATTCAACAGCTCGACCAGCCGCTCGAACGGCAGATCGGCGTGTGCGAACGCCTGCAGGTCGGCGTCTCTGATTTGCTCCAGCAACGCAGTGAAGCTCCGGTGCCCCGGCACGTGGGTGCGCAGCACGAGGGTGTTGACGAACATGCCGATCAGGTCGTCGAGTTCGGTGTCGCCGCGGCCTGCGACCGGGGTGCCGATCGCGATGTCTTCGGTGTCGGACAAGCGGGCGAGGAAGACCGCGAGTGCGGTGTGCACGACCATGAACAGGGTCGCCTGCTTGGCGCGGGCGATCCGCTGCAGGCCCTCCCGCAGCTCGGCCTCGATCGAAAACTCCACCCGCCCACCGGTATACGACGGCACCGAGGGTCGCGGCCGGTCCGAGGGCAGATTCAGCTCTGCGGGCAGGCCGTCGAGGGCGCGGCGCCAGTATGCGGCCTGTGCCGAGATCAGACTGTCCGGATCGGATTCCGCACCGAGCGCCTCGCGCTGCCAGATGCTGTAATCCGCGTACTGCACCGGCAGCGGCACCCACGCAGGCGCGACCCGTGCGGCACGCGCAACGTAGGCCGCCATGACGTCGCGCGTGAGCGGCCCCAAGGACCACCCATCCGCACTGATGTGGTGCGCGACGAGCACCAGGACGTACTCCGCACCGGCGTCGAGTTCCGCGCCGACGATCCGGAACAGTTCGGCTCGCAGTGGGACCTCGCTGGTCACATCGAAGCCGCCGGACACCTCCTCGGCGATGCGTGCACCGAGCGCTTCGACCTCCACCGGAATGGGTGTCAGGTCCACAGCCATCTCGTCGAGGGTCAGCACCAGCTGGTAGGCGACACCATCCTGCTCCGGATAGACCGTGCGCAGCGCCTCGTGCCTGCCGAGGACATCGGTGACTGCCTGCTGCAACGCCGAGATATCCAGATCGCCGGTCAACCGGACCGCGACCGGGATGTTGTGCACTGCCGAGGTGGTGTCGAAGCGGTTGAGAAACCACATCCGCTGCTGCGCCAGTGACAGCGGAATCAAGTCGGGGCGTCCCTCGGGTACCAGTCGACGGCGCGGCGCACCGGTCGTGCTCAGTTCACTCACCGTCGCAGCCAAGCCCGCCACCGTCGACGCCTCGAAGAGCGCACGAACCGGAATTCGGGTGCCGAGGGCTTCCCCTGCCCGCGCGGTGACCTGGGTGGCGTCCAGCGAGCTGCCGCCGAGCGCGAAGAAGTCGTCGTCCAACCCCACCCGCTCGACCCGAAGCACGTCGGCGAACACGGCGGCGACCAGGCGCTGCGTGGCATTGATCGGCGCTCGAAATCGTCTGGGCTGCAATACCGGTAGCGGTAGCGCACCGCGGTCCAGCTTGCCGCTGGTGTTGAGCGGGAACTCGGTCAGCTCGACGAGTGCGGTGGGCACCATGTATCCGGGCAATTCCCCGGCCACCGCCGCCTGTACCGCGTCGAGGTCGAGCTCGCCGTCCGACGTGCCAACCACATACCCCGCGAGGTAGTCACCGGTATCGGCACTGATCAACCGCGCCGCGGCCCGACTCACCCCTGGCACTGTGAGCAAGGCGGTCTCGATGTCGGCGAGCTCGATACGCTGGCCGCGGAATTTCACCTGGAAGTCGACGCGGCCGAGGTAGACCAGTTCGCCGTCCCGGCTCCACCGCACCAGGTCGCCGGTGCGGTACATCCGGTCACCGCAGCGGCCGAACGGGTTCGCGACGAAGCGATCGGCGGTCAGGTCCGTCCGCCCGTAATAGCCGCGCGCCAGCTGATCGCCCGCCAGATACAGCTCACCGGGGACCCCGATCGGCACCGGGCGTAGCCGCGAATCCAGCACGTAGACCTGGGAATTCCACTCCGGTTCACCGATCGGCACCAGCGGGGCGTCGTCGGTGGTCACCTCGCGTGCGGTGATCGAGACAGCGGCCTCGGTCGGCCCGTAGAGGTTGTGTACAGCAGCGGCGCTGACGGCGTGGAAGGCGGCGATGGTCTCGGGCGCCAACGCCTCGCCGATGACGAAAACCTCACGCAGCGAGTCGAGTTCCGCCGGCTCGGCGTGGGCAGCGAACACCGAAAGCATGGAGGGTACGAAGTCGGTCAGCGTAACCCGATGGCGAGCGATCATTTCCGCGAGGTAGCGGGGATCGCGATGGCCGTCCGCGGCGGCGAGCAGCAGGGTCGCACCCGCGCGCAGCGGCAAGAAATAGCCCCACAGCGAGACATCGAAGGTGGTCGCGGTCTTCTGCAAGTACACATCGCCGGTGCGGATGCGGTATTCGTCGTGCATCCAGGCCAGCTGGTTGGCGATAGCGCGGTGCTCGATGGCCACGCCTTTCGGCCTGCCGGTCGAGCCGGAGGTGAAGATGACGTAGGCCGGATGCTCGGGGCGCAGCGCCGCGAGCCGTTCGCGGTCGCCGATCTTGGCGACCGAGTAGCCCGACAGCTCGAGCTCGTCGAGGTGGATCAGGGGAAGATCGGCCGCGTCGGGCAACGCGAAGCCGGTCGAGCGCGTGGTGAGCACGACGTGCGGCCGTGCGGTGTGGAGAATGTGCCGAATTCGTTCGGCAGGGTGATCGGGGTCTATCGGTACATAGGCCCCGCCCGCCCGCAGCACCGCGTACATGGCCACGACCAGTTCGATCGATCGTGGCAGCGCGAGCACCACCAGCGTCTCCGGTCCGATGCCGGTCTCGATCAGCAGCCGAGCCAGTCGGTTGGCGCGCTCGGAGAGCTCGGTGTAGGTCAGCTCCGTCGTATCACTCACCAGTGCCACCGCATTCGGGGTACGCCGAACCTGGTTGTCGAACCCCTCGTGCAGGAACCGGTCGACCACCTTGTGCCCGCTGGCATTCCAGCTCGCGGTGACATAGTCGAGTTCGCCCGCGTCCAAGAGTTCGATATCGCCGACCGGGATATCCGGCGTCGCGACGACAGCGCGCAGCAACCGCAGGAACTTCACGCCGAACTCGCGGACGGTAGCGGGGTCGAACAGGTCGGTGGCATAGGTGAATTCGGCGCGGTAGTCGGCGTCGGCCGCACCGGTGTCGGAGATGGTCAGCTGGAGATCGAACTTGGCGAACCCGGGATCGAAATCGACGATGTCCGCGGCCAGGCCCGGCATGGTCAGTGCGATCGGACCGATGTTCTGCATGAATATCGCGACCTGGAACAGCGGGTGCCTGGCCTGGGAACGGGCCGGATCGACCACCTCGACAAGGCGCTCGAAGGGGATGTCGCTGTGCGCGAAGGCCCGCAGGTCGCGGTCGCGGGCGTGGGCGAGGAGGTCGGCGAAGGACGCCGCACCACGCACCTCGGTACGCAGCACGAGAGTGTTGACGAACATGCCGACGAGGTCGTCGAGGGCTCGATCACCGCGACCGGCGACCGGGGTTCCGATCGCGATGTCGGAGGTGCCCGAAAGCCTGGCCAGCAGCGCGGCCAGCGCGGCGTGCAGCACCATGAACGGCGTGGCCCGATACCGTGCGGCGATCGCATCGAGCTGCGCCCGCAGCGCGGTATCGATGGCGAACGCGTGAGTCGCGCCGCGGTAGGAGGCGGTCGAGGGCCGGGGACGATCGGCGGGTAGCTCCAATTGGCCAGGTAGCTCGGCGAGTTCGGCGGCCCAGAAGTCGAGCTGACGTGCGGCCGTGGATTCGGGGTCGGCTTCGTCCCCGAGCACCCGCTGCTGCCACAGCGCGTAGTCCGCGTACTGCACCGTCAGCGGCGCCCAGTCCGGCCCGCGTCCGCTGCCGCGGGCGGAATACGCGGTGATCAGGTCACGCATCAACGGCCCCATCGAGACGCCGTCGGCGGCGATGTGGTGCACCACCAGGACCAGCGTGTGGTCCTGTGCGCTGCTGCGCAGCAACCGCACCCGGACCGGGATCTCCTCGGTGACATCGAATCCCTGACCGGCGATCGCCATGACCGCGCCCGCAAGGTCCGCCGCCGGGACCTCCGCGGGCGACAGATCGAACACGGCATGCACCGAACGCACCTGCTGGACCGGTCCGGCGTCGGTCTGTGGGTAGACGGTGCGCAGGATCTCGTGCCGCGCGACGATATCGGTGATCGCTACCGACAGCGCCTGGACATCGAGCGCGCCACGCAGCCGTAGGGCGACCGGAATGTTGTCCACCGCCGCGGCGTCGAAGACGTACGCGGACTCGGTGTCGGTACCGAACCGGTTGAGGAACCACATCCGCCGCTGCGCGGGCGACAGCGGAATACGCTCCGGCCGAGTCCCTGCCACCAGAGCAGGACGAGCCGGTGCGCCTGCGGCGGACAAAGCGGCCAGCGCCGCCACAGTCGGACGGTCGAAGAAGTCACGAACATCGACGCCGACCCCGAGCGCGGCCGCGACCCGGGCAATGGCCCGCGTCGCCATCAGCGAATTGCCACCGAGGGCGAAGAAATCGTCGTCGGCTCCGACCCGGTCCGCCTCGAGCAGCTCACCGAAGATCGCCGCGACAGCCCGTTCTGCCGCGGTGGTCGGTTCCCGGTATGCCACAGCGCCGGAGCCGAATACCGGCTCCGGCAGCGCACGACGATCCAGCTTGCCGTTGGCATTCACCGGCATCTCGTCGAGCACCATGACCAACGACGGCACCATGTACTCCGGCAGCTGCGCTCGGGTGGCCTCGAGCACCGCGGCGGCATCGAGCACGGCAGCGCCGTTGGCAACGACGTAGCCGACCAGATGGTCGCCGCCCGCATGCTGGTGCAGCACCACCACAGCCTGCGCGACCTGGTGGTTGCGCAGCAACGCCACCTCCACCTCACCCAACTCGATGCGCAGGCCACGCAACTTCACCTGAAAATCGGTGCGGCCCAGATACTCGAGCTCCGCCGGGCCGCCGTCGACAGCGGGCAGCCAGCGGGCCAGGTCACCGGTGCGGTACATGCGTTCACCGGGCGGGCCTTCCGGATCGGCCACGAACCGGTCGGCGGTCAGTCCGGGGCGCGCCACGTAACCGCGGGCCAATTGCACACCGGCCAGATACAGCTCCCCGACGACGCCGCTCGGCACGGGCCGCAGATTGTCGTCCAGCACCAGAAGTTCGGAGTCATCGGCGGGTGCGCCGATCGGCACGGTCGTGACATCCGCGGCGGTCACTTCGTGTGAGGTGATATCCACCGCGGCCTCGGTCGGACCGTAGGTGTTGTACAGGCACGCCCCGCTGATCGCACGGAAGGCGGCGCCGGTCGCCGCGGGCAGCGCCTCACCCGAAGCGATCACCAGACGCAGCGTTTCCACTGCCGCCGCGTTCGCCGGATCCACCTCCGCGATGAACACCGCCAACATCGACGGCACGAAATGTGCCACGGTGATACCGCATTCGGCGATCACGCGAACCAGATAGGCCGGATCGCGGTGGCCATCGGGCTCGGCGATCACCAGCCGCGCGCCGACCTGCAACGGCCAGAAGAACTCCCACACCGAGACATCGAAGGTGAACGGTGTCTTCTGCAGCACCACATCGGTCGTGTTCAGCCGGTGCAGCCGCTCGCGCCAGCGCAGATTGGCGACGATCGACCGGTGCGATACCGCAACACCCTTGGGCCGGCCGGTCGAGCCCGAGGTGAAAATGACGTAGGCGGTACTGTCGCCCAGCGGCCGGGGCCAGGCATCGAACGATTCCGGTGCGACCGCGTCGAACCGATCGATCCGCAGCACGTCGATACCCGCGGGCAGCTCCGGCTCATCGCGGGTGGTGGTGAGCACCAGTACCGGTGCGGCGACCTCGAGCACATAGGCGATGCGCTCGGCGGGGTGTTCGGGGTCGATCGGCACATAGGCGCCGCCTGCCTTGAGGATCGCGTACATGCCGATGAGCAGTTCGAACGAACGGTGCACCGCGAGTCCGACCAGCGAGTCCGGGCCGACACCCCGCTCGACCAAGTGGTGGGCAAGCGCATCGACCTCGGTGTCGAACTCGGCGTAGGTGAGAGTCGCGCCCGCGTACTCCAGCGCGACCGCATCGGGCGTCAGTCGAACCTGGGCCTCGAACTCGCTGATCAACGTCTCGGTCGGTGCGAAATTCGTCGGCAGCACCCCCACCGCCGCGTCGAGTGCGTCATCGAGCAGCTGCTCGAGAATCGCGCCGAGCGCGCCGTCTGCCGAATCCATCAGTTCCGGCAACTGACCCGACACCACCACCGGCACCAGTGCGTCCGGGCCGAGCGCACCACCCATGGCCTCGTCGAGCACCCTGAGCTCGGTGGCCAGCACACCGTAGGTGATCGCGGTGTCGGCATGACGCAACGCGATTCGATCCGGATCCAGCTCGGCGACCGTCCCGATCAAGCCTGGTAGATCATCGATTCCGTAGGCGCGGCGCAGCGCCGCACGAGGATGCGCGGCACTATCGTTGCCGAGCTCGCTGGATGCGACCGATTCTGCGTGGGACATCAGCTATTTCCTTCCGAATCGATGGCCAACCCAGAGTTGGCGACGACGGTGTGCGTGTCGGTGAGCAGCGTCCGCAGCACTGCGGCGAGACCACTGCCGCCGAGCGCGGCCAAGACGCCGGGCACCAGCCCGGCGAGAGAGACATTGATCAGCGCTTCCGGTTTCGCCGCCGCGCCCATCGCCGCGGCGACCGCCGCGATCTTGGCGGCGAGCTGGCCGTAGGTCACTGTGTGCGCGCCGTATTCGAAGGCGATGACGTCGGGCGCGATGTCCGC
This sequence comes from Nocardia sp. NPDC051463, assembly GCF_040681975.1. Taxonomy (NCBI): domain Bacteria; kingdom Bacillati; phylum Actinomycetota; class Actinomycetes; order Mycobacteriales; family Nocardiaceae; genus Nocardia; species Nocardia sp. NPDC051463. Next base: position 200,606 of record NZ_JBFBAB010000007.1, on the reverse strand, counting down.
CGCGGCCTCGATGAGCGCGGGCAGCTCGGCCACTGCCGGCGGCTCGATGGCCGCGCTCGGTGCGCGCCGCACCTGGTCCGCGCCGGTGCGGATGTCGATGGCCCGGATCGCGATCGATGGTTCTGCCACCACGATCGAGAACACCCGCAGTAGCCGATCGGCGAACAGCCCGACCGTGGCGGCATCGAAAATGTCGGTCGCGTAACCGAATCTCAGCTGTAGTCCGGCCGGTTCGCCTGCGGCGTCGAACTTTTCGATGCCAGTGAGCTGTAGATCGAACTTCGCCTCGGCCAGTTCCAGATCGAGTGCCTCGACCGCGAGCCCGGGCAGCGCCACCCGGCCCGCGGGCATGTTCTGGAAGGTGAACATGACCTGGAACAGCGGGGTGTAGGTGCTCGACCGCGTACGCTCCAGCGCGTCGACCACGCGCTCGAACGGCACATCGGCGTGCGAGAGCGCCGCCACATCCCGGTCCCTGGCCTGCCGGAGCAGATCGGCGAAGCCGGTACGCGGGTCGATCTCGGTGCGCAGCACGACCGTGTTGACGAACATGCCGATCAGATCGTCGAGCTCACGTTCACCGCGACCTGCGACCGGAGCGCCGATGGCGATGTCACCGGTACCGGACAGTTTGGCGAGCAGCACCGCGAATGCGCTGTGGATCAGTGTGAACAACGTCGTGCCGTGCTCACGGGCGACGCGGTTCAATTGGCGGTTCAGCTCGGCATCGACCGCGCGATCGAGCGTGGCGCCGCGCATTTCCCGGCGCGCGGGCCGTGGCCGATCGGTCGGCAGTGCGAGAACCTCGGGTAGGCCGGCCAATTCGGTGGTCCAGTACGCGAGCTGCCGCGACAGCAAGCTCGCCGGATCGCGATCGGAACCCAGGATTTCGCGCTGCCACTGGCTGTAATCGGAGTACTGGATCTCGAGGGGGGCCCAGTCCGGTCGCTGCCCGGCGACTCGGCTGAGATAGGCGCGCACCAGATCGCGGGTCATCGGTGCGACCGAGTAGCCGTCGGCACTGATGTGGTGTGCCACCACCACGAGAACGTGCTCGTCCCTACCGGTTTCGAACAGCGCGATCCGGACCGGTGGTGCGGTGGTGATATCGAAACCGGTGGCGAGGAACTCGTCGAGTTGCGTGCCGAGGTCCGAAACCCGCACCGGAATCGGCGTCAGGTCGATGCTGACCGCGGTGGGGTCGAGGACCTCCTGCACCGGCCCGTGCTCGGTGTCGGGATACCTGGTGCGCAAGGCTTCGTGCCTACTCAGCACATCGAGGACCGCGGCAGTGAGCGCGTCGAGGTCGAGCACGCCGGTCAGCCGCAGGGCGGCCGGGATGTGGTAGGCGGAGGAGTCCGGGGCCAGCCGATTGACCACCCACATCCGCTGCTGTGCGAGCGAGAGCGCGGCGGGCGTGGCATCGCAACGACGACCGAGTGCGGGCCGCCCCTCGGTGTCGTCCAGCTCGGCGACGTGCGCTGCGAGCGCGGCCACCGTCGGCGACTCGAATACCGAGGAGACCGGCACCCGGACACCGAGGGCAGCACTCAGCTGCGCGGCCAGCCGGGTCGCCATCAGCGAGTTGCCGCCCATGGCGAAGAAGTGATCGTCCAGACCTGCTGTCGCCGCGCCGATCACCGCGGCGAAGACGGTGGCCACGAGCTGTTCGTGCTCGGTGCGCGGCGCGCGGAAAGCGACTTCGGTGTACACCGGGTCGGGCAGTTGCGCTCGATCGACCTTGCCATTCGCGCTGAGGGGCAACGACTCCAGCACGACGATCGCGGCGGGCACCATGTATGCGGGCAGCTCGACGGCCACCGCCTTGCGCAGTTCGACGGCCAGGTCGGCACGGGCCGCCGAACCCGATTCCGGTACCGCGACGTAGGCGATGAGCCGAGTGCCTGCCCGCTCGTCATCGCGCGCCACCGCCACCGCCGCACGCACCATGGGCAGTCGCCGCAACGCGGACTCCACGTCACCGAGTTCGATGCGGAAGCCGCCGATCTTGACCTGGAAATCCGATCGCTCGAGATACTCCAGGACGCCGTCCGGACGCCGGCGAACAATGTCGCCGGTGCGATACATCGGCTCGGCCGCGGCCACGAAGGGATCTGCGACGAAGCGGTCCGCGGTCAATGCGGGTCTGCGGTGATAGCCGCGCGCCAATTGCGCACCGGCCAAATACAGTTCGCCGGGCACGCCGACGGGGACCGGCTGGAGCCGGGCATCGAGGACGTAGACCCGGCTGTTCCACGCGGGCGCACCGATGGGCACCACGTGTGACGGGTCCGCACCCACTTCGAACGCCGTGATCGACACCGCGGCCTCGGTGGGGCCGTACAGATTGAACAGCCGGGTGCGAGCCGCGCGCCGCCGGAACTCGACCGCGGTGGCAGGCGGCAGTGCTTCACCGATGGCGAGGACCTGGCGCAGCGAGAACGGCAACGGCGCATCCGGCGCGGCGGCGAGCAGCATGCCCACGAGTGATGGCACCGCGTGCAGCACCGTGACGCCGTGCCGCTCGATCAGCGCACGCACGCGGTCGGGATCGCGTTCGGTGCCCGCTCTGATCACCACAAGGCGACCGCCGGTCACCAGAGGCGACCAGAACTCCCATACCGAGAGGTCGAAGGTCGCCGGGGTCTTCAGCAGTACGCAGTCTTGCGCGCCGAGTGCGAAACTGTCTCGCAGCCACGCCAACTGGTTGACGATCGCCGAGTGCGCGACGGTGACGCCCTTGGGCAGGCCCGTCGAACCAGACGTGAAGATCACGTAGGCCGGGTGTGACTGTCGCAAGGGGCGGATCCGGTCGGTGTCCCGGATCGGTGTCGGCGCACAGCCCGTCAGGTCGATCCTGTCGACTTCCAGTGCTGCCACGCGGGTTTCGATCGGCAGGCCGTCGGTGGAAGTGGTGAGAATGCATGCGGGCGCCGCGGTATCGATGATGTGGGCGATCCGTTCGACCGGCTGGTCCGGATCGATGGGAACGTAGGCTCCGCCCGCCCGCACCACCGCGTACATGGCGGCGATCAGATCCACGGACCGACGCATCGCCAGCACGACGGTCGACTCGGGCCCCACGCCTTCGGCGATCAGCCTGCGTGCGAGCCGGTTCACCCGAGCATCGAATGCTGCGTAGGTGAGGGTGGTTTCGGGTGCGACTGTCGCGTCGATCAGCGCCACCGAATGCGGTGTCGCCGCCGCCTGAGCGTCGATCAGATCCGCGAGCGTGACCGGCTCGACGTGGTGCGCGGTGCGATTCCACTCGTCGAGCAGCTGTGCCCGATCGACCTCGCCGAGCAGGTCGAGGTCGCCGACCAGCGTGTCCGGCCGAGTGGCCACTGATTCGAGCACCCGGTGCAGTGCGGCCGCGAATCGCTGTGCGCTCGCGGTCTCGAACAGGTCCGTTGCGTAGCCGATGGCAAGGTCGATGCCGCAGGGCGCACCGTCAGCGGCGTAATTGTCCACCGCGAATAGGTGCAGATCGAATTGCGCGACAGTGCTGTCGAATTCGACTTCCCGCACCTCGAGGCCCGGCAAACGGAGTGTTCCTCGATCGTGGTTCTGGAAGGAGTAACCGACCTGGAACAGCGGGTGCCGTGCCGTCGAGCGCTGTGGGTTCAGCACGTCGACCAATCGCTCGAAAGGAACATCGGCGTGCGAGAAAGCCGCGATGTCCACTGCCCGCGCCCGGCCGAGCAGTTGTTCGAAGGTCTCGCCGCCATCGACCTGGGTCCGCAGCACGAGCGTATTGACGAACATACCGATGACGTCGTCGAGTTCGGCCGCGCCACGGCCCGCGATCGGCGTACCGACCGCGATGTCCGAGGTCCCCGACAACCGCGCGAGCAGGGCGGCGAAGGCGGCGTGCACCACCATGAACAAGGTTGCGCCGGTGCGCCTGCCGAGTGCGACGAGCCCCGCATGCAGGTGCGCGTCGACGCCGATCCCGACCTTGCCGCCACGCATGCTCTGACGCGCGGGCCGCGGGTGGTCGGCAGGCAGGGGCAGCTGCTCGGGCAACCCGGTCAGGGTCTCGGTCCAGTAGGTGATCTGTTGCGCGGACAGCGAGGTGGAATCGTCTTCCGCGCCGAGCAATGCGCGCTGCCACAGCGCGTAGTCCGCGTACTGCACGGCCTGCGGCGTCCAGCCGGGCGCATTGCCTGCGCAGCGTGCGGTGTAGGCGACCATCAGGTCCCGAATGAACGGCGTGATCGACGACCCGTCCGCGGCGATGTGGTGCACAACGGCGGCGAGCACGTAGTCCGGGCCGATCGCGAACAGCCGCATCCGAATCGGGACGTCCACGGTGACGTCGAAGGTGGTCGCGGCCAGTTCCCTGATCCGGTCCGGCAGCTCGGTTTCGGTCACCTCGATCGGATACAGCGACGGAATCGCCTGGGTGGCAGGCATGATCAGCTGCGTCGGCGCACCGTCGAACTCGGGGTAGCGGGTACGCAGCGATTCGTGCCTGCCGATGACATCGCCGACCGCGGCCTGGAGTGCCGCGACGTCGAGGACGCCGGAGAGCCGAAGGGCCAGCGGGATGTTGTAGGCGATCGACGATCGGTCGAAGCGGTTCAGCAACCACATCCGCTGCTGGGCGGGCGAGAGCGGGAGCCGATCGGGACGCGCGCCCGCGACCAGCGCGGGCCGGGCGGCCGCTCCGTCACCGGTGGTCACCACGACCGCGAGGTCGGCCACCCGTGACGCCTCGAACAGCGCACGGACCGTTACGGCACGCCCGAGTGCGGCCCCGATCCTGGCGGCTGCCTTGGCGGCGAGTAGGGAGCTGCCGCCGAGGGCGAAGAAGTCGTCGTCGGCGCCGACCGGACGCGGCTCGGCCGTACCCACGCCGAAGCCGAGCACCTCCGCGAAGACCCCGGCGACGATCTCTTCGGCGAGGGTCGTCGGCTTGCGATAGGTCTTCGCCTCGAAGACCGGCGCGGGCAGCGCGGCGCGGTCGAGCTTTCCGTTCACCGTCAACGGAATGCGATCGACCATCACGATCGCGGCGGGCACCATGTGCTCCGGCAGCCTGCGCGCGAGCGCCAGCCGCAACGCCGCGGTGTCGGAGAGGCCCGCGCCGACCACGTAGGCCACGATGCGCGGCTCGTCGACGAGGTCGGTGCGCACCACGACCGCGACCTCGCTGACCGTCAGCGCGGCCTCGTCCAGCAGCGCGGCCTCGATCTCGCCGAGCTCGATACGGAACCCGCGCAGGTTCACCTGCTGATCGACTCGGCCCAGATACTCCAACTCGCCGTCCGCCGTCCAACGGGCGAGGTCACCGGACCGATAGGCGAGCGCGCCGCCACCGACGTACGGGTCGGCCACGAACCGACTCGCGGTCAGCGCGGGGCGGCCGAGGTATCCGCGCGCCAATTGCCCACCCGAAACATAGATTTCGCCGGGCACCCCGACCGGCACCGGGCGCAGCCGAGCATCGAGCACCCGCACGGCCACACCGGGGATCGCGCTGCCGATCACACTCGCCGATCCGGTGCCCGCCTCGATCGAGCGATGCGAGACGTGCACCGTTGTCTCGGTGATGCCGTACATATTCACCAGTCGTGGCCCGTTCGGACGCCGCTCGAGCCACGCCTTCAGGCGCTGCGGTTCCAGTGCCTCGCCGCCGAAAATGACATAGCGCAAAGACAATTCGTGCCGTGACTGGTCCATGTTGTCGGCCGCGATCAGCTGATAGAACGCCGAGGGTGTCTGGTTGAGGACCGTCACACCTTCCGCGGCGAGCAGTTCCAGGAACTGCTGCGGCGAGCGCGAGGTGTAGTAATCGACGACAACCAGCCTGCCGCCGTAGAGCAGCGCGCCCCACAGCTCCCATACCGAGAAATCGAAGGCATAGGAGTGGAACAGCGTCCAGACATCCGACGGCCTGAACTCGAACCTGCCCGTTGTGTTGTCCAGCAGCCGCAGCACATTGCGGTGCGGGATGACGACACCCTTGGGTCGACCGGTGGAGCCGGAGGTGTAGATGACGTAGGCGGTATGTGCCGGGTCCAACGGTCGGCGACGATCGGCGTCGGTCACCGGTGCACCGTCGAAGGAGGCCAGATCGGCGGCATCGATCTCGATGACCGGACCACCGAACCAGCCGCGCGCCAATCCGGTTTCCGCGCTGGTGATCGCGCAGATCGGCCGGGCATCGTCGAGGACGTACTCGATCCGGTCCGCCGGATAGTTGGGGTCGATCGGCAGGTAGCCGCCACCGGCCTTCACCACCGCCAGCAGCGCGACGATCAGGTCCACCGAACGCGGGAGCGCCACCGCGACCAGCGCTTCCGGCCCGACGCCCGCGGCAATGAGCCGCCGGGCGAGCCGATTGGACCGGTCGTCGAGTGCGGCATAGGTCAGCGACCGATCACCTGCCCGTACCGCGACGGCGGCCGGGTCGATCACCGCGGCCAGGGCGAACCGATCGGCCAGGGTGCCGGTCACGGCAGTCCGCTGCCCCGGTGTGCCCGCCCACTCGTACAGCGCCCGATGCTGCTCCTGCGCGCTGAGCAGTTGGATGTCACCGACGACCACCGTCGCATCCGCGGCGATCGCGGCCAGCACCTGCGTATAGCGGCGACCCAGCTCCGCGATTGTCGTAGCATCGAAAATATCTGTGGCATAGGTGATTTCGATATCCATGCCGTCGGCGCGACCGCCCGCATCGTTCGACTCGAGCACCGTGAACTGCAGATCGAACTTGGCGGCGACCCCGTCGAACTCGACCGGACGCACCAGCAGACCGTCCATTTCCAGCCGCGGCAACGCGAAGTTCTGGAAGGTCATGGCCACCTGGAACAGCGGATGGCGGTTCTGCGCCCGGGTGGGGGCGAGGAGTTCCACCAGCCGTTCGAAGGGAATGTCCGCGTGCGAGAGTGCTTCGATGTCCTGAGCGCGCACCGTGTCGAGCACGGTCTCGAAGCGCGCTCTGGTGTCGATGTGGGTGCGCAGTACCAGCGTGTTGACGAACATGCCGACGAGGCCGTCCAGCGCGGCCGCGCCGCGACCGGCGACCGGCGTGCCGATCGCGATGTCCTCGGAGCTCGACAACCGGGCGAGCAGTACCGCGAGCGCCGCATGCATAGTGGCGAACAAGGTGGCGTCCCGTTTGCGCGCCAGCTCGCTCAGTTCGCTGTGCAGGTCGGAATCGATGCGCAGCCAGTGGGTGTCGCCACGATAGGACGACACGAGGGGGCGCGGGCGGTCGGTGGGCAGTGCCAAATGTTCGGGCAGGCCCGTGAGGGTCTGTCGCCAGTACTCGAGTTGACGATGCGTCCGGGACGCGGGGTCCTCTGCGGCACCGAGGTTTTCGGCCTGCCACAGTGTGTAGTCGACGTACTGGACGGGCAGTGCGGCCCACGCCGGGGCCGTGCCCGCGCTGCGTGCGGCGTAGGCGGTCATCAGATCACCCGCCAGCGGCCCGAGGGAGAACCCGTCGGCCGAGATGTGGTGCAGCACCAGCGCCAGGACATGGTCGATGGAGTTCGGCCCGTCGATGACGAACAACGCGGCACGCAACGGCAGGTCGCTCGTCACGTCGAATGTCGTCGCGGCGAAGGTGGTGAGCTGGTGCGCTAGTTCGGATTCGGTGATCGGGTCCGGCCGCAGCACCGAGACAGCCGTTGCGCTCGGAAGGACCACCTGTTCGGCACCGTCGGGTCCGTCCGGATAGACCGTGCGCAACGTTTCGTGGCGGTCGACCACATCGGCCAGCGCGGTGCTCAACGCGGCGACATTCAGCGCTCCGGTGAGGCGAAGCGCGACCGGAATGTTGTCGACGGCAGCTCCGGGACCGATCTCGGCATTCGACAGGAACCTGTTGCGCAACCACATCCGCTGTTGGGCAGGCGACAGCCCAACCCGCTCAGGACGCGGCCGCACCACCAACTCGGTGCGGCCGCCCTCCCCCGCGTGCGCTTCGGCCCGTGCCGCCAGCGCGGCGACCGACGACGCCTCGAACAGCATCCGCACCGGAAGCTCGGCATCCAACGCCGCACCGAGCCGAGCGAGGACCTGAGTGGCATTCAGCGAGTTCCCGCCGAGCCCGAAGAAGTCGTCGTCGAGCCCGACCCGATCGACCCCGAGCACCGCACCGAAGACACGCGCGACAATCTCTTGCACCGCAGTCGTCGGCGCGCTAAACGCCGCGGCCTCGAACACGGGTGCGGGCAACGCCTTTCGATCCAGCTTGCCGGAGGCATTGAGCGGGAATTCGTCGAGCACCACGAAGGCCGAGGGCACCAGGTAGCCCGGCAGCCGCCTGCTCAGCGCGGACCGCACAGCGTCGAGGCCGATCGTCGCACCGGGCTCCGCGACGAGGTACCCGACCAATTGGGTGCCTGCGTGCACCATGACGACGGCCTGCGCGATCGAATCCCTACCGATGAGGACGGATTCGATCTCCCCCGGCTCGATCCGCACACCGCGCACCTTCACCTGGAAGTCGGTGCGGCCCAGGTAGCGCAGTGCGCCACCACTGGTCCAGGCCACCAGATCACCGGTGCGGTACATCCGCGCTCCGGACGGGTCGAATGGATTGGCGACGAACCGATCGCTCGTCAGCTCGGGCCGCGCCACATATCCGCGCGCCAGCTGCGCCCCGGCCAGATACAGCTCACCCGGCACACCGGGCGGCACCGGACGCAGTCGGCCATCCAGCACGTATACCTGGGTGTTGGCCACCGGCACACCGATCGGCACGGTGTCGACGTCCGCGTCGGTCACCTCGTGGGCGGTGACGTCGACGGCCGCCTCGGTCGGACCATACAGATTGTGCAGCCGGGCGCCGGTCAGTTCGCGCAGTCGATGTGCGGGTCCGGGCGGCAGCGCCTCACCCGAGCAGAACACCAGGCGCAACGAATCACACGACGCCGCTGCGGCATCAGCGACGAAGGCGATCAGCATCGAGGGCACGAAATGCGCGACCGTCACGCGCTCGTGCTGGATGACCTGCGCGAGATAGCGCGGATCGCGGTGCCCGTCCGGCGCGGCGACCACCAGCCGTGCACCGACCTGCAAGGGCCAGAAGAACTCCCACACCGACACGTCGAAGGTGGCGGGCGTCTTCTGCAATACCGTGTCCGCGCGGCCCAGCCCGTAGGTGTCCTGCATCCACACCAGCCGGTTCACGATCGCGGCGTGCGAAACCGCGACCCCCTTCGGCCGCCCGGTCGAACCGGAGGTGAAGATCACGTACGCGTCGTTGTCCGGTGCGAGCGCACCGAGCCGATCGGTGTCGGTCAGCGGCGCATCGGAATAGTCGCTGTCGTCGAAGAGGTCGACATCGAGCACCGCCCACACCCGGTGCCGATCCGTGCCGGTGAGATCCAGTCCGTCGCCTGAGCGACTCAACACACACACCGGACGCGCGGTCCGCAGCACGTGCTCGATCCGTTCGGCCGGATGGTCCGGATCCATCGGGACGTACGCACCACCCGCCGTGAGCACGGCGTACATCGCGACGACGAGGTCCACCGAGCGAGCCATACCCAAGGCCACGGCCGTGCCGGGGCGGACGCCGATGGACACCAGCAGGCGGGCCAGCCGATTCACGCGGCTCGCGAACTCCGCATACGACAGCGCGGCACCGTCGAACGAGAGGGCGATCGCGTCCGGGGTGCGTGCCACCTGCGCCTCGAACAGCGACACCAGCGTCGCGGTGGGGTCCATGTCGTGTGCGGTCGCGTTCCAGGTGTCCAGTACCAGGACGCGCTCCGGACCGGACAGCAGTTCGATGTCACCGACCCGAAGCTGTGGGTCGGTGCCGACTGCGTCGAGTACTCGGCGCAGCCGGGCGGCGAACACAGCGATGGTATCCGCGTCGAACAGATCGGTGGCGTACTCGAGGACCGCCGCGATGCCCGCCGCAGCGCCGGTGCTGTCGGTGGACTCGGTGAGGGTCAACTGCAGGTCGAATTTCGCTGTCCGCGAGTCGATGTCGAGGACGGACACCTCCAGACCGTTGAGGACCGGCGAGGTCCGCGCGGTGTTCTGGAAATCGAGCATGACCTGGAACAGTGGATGCCGTGCCGTGGAACGCTCCGGATTCAGCACCTCTACCAGCCGCTCGAAGGGGACATCGGCGTTGGCGAAGGCACGCAGGTCGCCCTCGCGCACCGCGGCGACCAGGTCGGCGAACGACAGCTCCGGACGCACGACGGTGCGCAGCACCAGGGTGTTGACGAACATGCCGACCAGCTCGTCGAGCGCCTGATCGCCGCGACCGGCGATCGGCGTGCCGATCGAAACATCCTGCTGCCCCGCGAGTGTGGCGAGCAGGGTGGCGAAGGCAGCGTGCACGACCATGAACAGCGAGGCGTGCGACTCGTCGGCGAGCTCGCGCAGTCGGCGGTGGGTCGCCGCATCGATGGCGAACACGTGGCGGTCCCCGCGGCCGGAGGCGAGCGCGGGACGCGGCCGGTCCGCGGGCAGGGTCGAGGTATTGGGCAGGCCGGCCAGTTCGGTGGACCAGTAGCGGAGCTGCTCGGCGATCAGCGAGTCGGGATCTGCTTCCGCGCCGAGTGTTTCCCGCTGCCAGAGCGTGAAGTCGGCGTACTGCACCGGCAGCGGTGTCCAGGCGGGCTCGGTGCCCTCACACCGTGCGGCGTAGGCGAGCATGAGGTCGCGGGTGAGCGGCGCGATCGACCAGCCGTCCGCGGCGATGTGGTGTATCGAGACAACGAGCACGTGCACTGCGCCATCAGTGGTGTCGGTGCGCGCACCCGTCCGCAGCAAGGTCAGCCGCACGGGGGCGGCCTTGTCGACGGCGAAAGGCAATGCCGCGATGGCACGGATCCGATCGTGCAGGTCCGCGTCCTCGACCGGCTCGACGATCAATCGTGCCGGTGTCTCGTCGATCGGCAGCACCTGCTGGCAGGCAATGCCGTCCACCGCCGGGTAGCTGGTGCGCAGCGTCTCGTGTCTGGCGAGCACATCGCCGATCGCGGCGGACAGCGCGGCCCGATCGAGGACACCGGTGAGCCGAACGGCCGCGGTCAGATTGTTCGCGACCGAGTCCGCGTCGAACAGGTTGAGAAACCACATCCGCTGCTGCGCATAAGACAACGGCACCCGGTCCGGACGCGGCCGGGCGACGAGCGGCCGACGTTTCGCGGTCCCGCTCGCCGCAGGCAGATTCGCGGCGAACGCGCAGACTGTCGGATGTTCGAACAGCATTCGCACCGGAACATCGGTGCCGACGACGGCCCCGATGCGCGCCGCGATCTGCGTGGCCACGAGCGAATTTCCACCCAGTGCGAAGAAGTCGTCGTCGAGGCCGACCCGGGCGAGGCCGAGTACCTCGCCGAACGCCTCGGCGACCACCTGCTCGGCAGTGGTGGCGGGCGCGCGAAATGCCCTGGGGGCCTGCACCGGGTCCGGCAGTGCCTGGCGATCCAGCTTGCCCGAACTGGTCAGCGGCATCGCCGCGAGCCCGACATAGGCGGCAGGCACCATGTAGGAGGGCAGCGCCGCCCGCAGCCGCCGCGCGAGCATCGCGGCGAGCTCCCGCTCGGGAATGGCGGTGACCACGTAGGCGACGAGCATGTCTCCGGCGGGATGGGCGAAGACTCGCACCGCGGCCGCCCGCACGTCCGGCGCGGCGACCAGCGCCGCCTCGATCTCCCCGAGCTCGATCCGCTGTCCGCGCAGCTTCACCTGGAAGTCACTGCGGCCCAGGTATTCCAGCGCACCGGCACGCGTACGCCGCACCAGATCACCGGTCCGGTACATCCGCGATCCCTGCGGACCATAGGGGTTGGCGACGAACCGTTCGGCACTCAGGTCTGCCCGCCCGTAGTACCCACGTGCGACCTGGACACCGGATAGATACAGCTCGCCGACCACCGTTTCCGGCACCGGACGCAGCCGCGCATCGAGCACGAGTACCTGGCTCGCGCGGACCGGAAGCCCGATCGGCACCGGACCGGTGCGCGCCGCGTCGACCGGTGCGTGCGTGGCGTGCACCGTGAATTCCGTCGGCCCGTACAGATTGTGCAGTTGGGCCGAGCTCACCGCGGCGAAGTCCGCAGCGGCTTCGCCGGTCATCGCCTCGCCCGCGACGAAGACGGTGCGCAGCGACTCGATCGCCGCACCGGGAGCGGCGTCGGCGAACACCGTCAGCATCGACGGCACGAACGACGTCATGGTCACCGAGTGCGCCGCGATGAGGGCTGCGAGATAGCCGGTGTCGCGATGCCCGTCGTGCTCGGCCACCACCACCCGAGCGCCCCTGGCCAGCGGCGCGAACAACTCCCACACCGACACATCGAAGGTCGCGGGCGTCTTGAACAGCACGACGTCATCGCGGCCCATGCCGTATTCGTCGGCGATCCAGGTGATCTGATTGACCATCGAGGCGTGCTGGACAGCAACGCCTTTCGGCCGCCCGGTGGAGCCGGAGGTGAAGATGACGTAGGCGGTGTTCAGCGCACGCAACGGTCGCGCGCGCTCCGCATCGCCGACCGGCGCGTCCGAGTACCGCGCGCCATCGAGCGCATCGAGCGCGATGACCGGGACATCGGCTTCGACCTGCCAACCATCGGCGGCGGTGGTCAATACACACACCGGCCGTGCCGAGGCGATGACGTGTGCGATCCGGGCGCCAGGCTGGTCGGGGTCGACGGGCACATAGGCGCCGCCCGCGGTCAGCACGGCGTATGCGCCGACCACCAGTTCGGCCGAGCGACGCATCCCGAGTACCACCAGCGACTCGGGTTCGACACCCGCATCGATCAGCGCCCGCGCGAGACCATTGACCCGGGAGGACAATTCCGCGTAGGTGAACGTGCGATCGCCGTCCAGCAACGCCACCGCATCAGGGGTCCGGCGCACCTGCTCCTCGAACGCGGCGAGCACGGTACCCGTAGCAGGAGTTACGCGCGCGGCCCGACCCCGCTCGATTGCCCGCCGCTGTCCGGCGGCGTCGAGTAAGGGCAGGTCGCCCACCGGCAGATCGCCATCAGCTGTGATCGCCCGCAGTAGCCGCACCAGCCACCGCGCATAGTCCGCGATGGTGGCTTCGTCGAAAAGATCGGTCGCGTACGTGAATTCCGCACGGACCCCCGTCGGTGCCGAACCTTCCTCGAGTCCGGCACCGACGAAGCTTTCGGTGACCGTGAGCTGGAGATCGAACTTGGTCACTCCAGTGTCCAGAGTACTGGTGGCAACCGACATGTCGGGCAGTTCGAGGGTGATTTCCTGTGTGTTGTCGAAGGCGAGCATGACTTGGAACAGCGGGTGGCGCGCCGGCGAGCGTGTCGGGTTGATGGCCTCGACCAGCTGCTCGAACGGCAGCTCGGCATGACCGAAGGCGGCGAGGTCGACCTCGCGCACCCGGCGGAGCAGGGTGGCGAACGAGGCGGCGGCATCGACCTCGGTGCGCAACACCAGGGTGTTCACGAACATCCCGACGAGATCGTCGAGTGCACGCTCGCCGCGACCGGCGACCGGGGTGCCGATCACGATGTCGGCAGTGCCCGACAGCCGCGACAGCAGCACAGCGAGCGCACCGTGCACGACCATGAACGTCGAGACACCCTCGGCGCGAGCCAGATCGGCAATATCGGCATAGAGGTGTCGCGGCAGGACAAAACCGAACACCGCGCCCGCACCGGAGGACACCGGCGGCCGCGGCCGGTCGGTCGGCAGCTCGAGCTGGTCGGGCACCCCGGCAAGGGTCGCGGTCCAGAATTCCAGGTGTCCGGCAGGGCAACCCAGCTCACGCTGCCAAAGGCTGTAGTCCGCATACTGCACGCTCAGCGGCGACCACCCCGGCTCGACACCGCCGCGTCGCGCGGCGTAGGCGGTCATCACATCGCGCGCCAGCACCCGCAGCGAAAGGCCGTCGGCGGCGATGTGATGCAGTACCAGAACAACCGCGTGACTGCCGTCGTCCACTGTAAAAATGCGGGCACGAAAAGGAATCTCGTGTTCCAGATCGAAACCGCGAGCTGCGAAGCGGAGCAGTTCCGCATCGAGCTCGCGGGCGCCGATAGGTTCGGCAACGCCGACAGTCTCGGCCGTCGGAAGGACAACCTGCCGCGCCGCGACACCTTCGTCCGCGCGCACGGCGGGGAAAATAGTACGCAGCACCTCGTGCCTGGCGAGAACATCATCGAGCGCCGACCACAACGCGGCGATATCGACCTCGCCGCGCAGTCGCACCGCGAAGGGCATGTTGTACCCCGCGCCGGAACTGTCGAACCGGTTCAGGAACCAGATCCGCTGCTGTGCGGGGGAAAGCGGAACCAGCGGCGGCCGCGGCCGCGCCCGCAGCAGCGCGACAGCGCCCCCGCCGCCGGTTCCTCCCGCCCGCTCGATCAGTTCGGCGAGTTCGGACACCGTGGTGGCGGTGAACAATTCGCGAACTCCGAGCCGGCAGCCCAAATCGGCGGCGAGCCGGGCCGCCACCTGGGTGGCCACCAAGCTGTTTCCGCCGAGTGCGAAGAAATCGTCAGTGCGGCCGACGCGCTCGTGGCCGAGCACCTCGCCGAACACCCTTGCGATGGTCTGCTCCACCGGTGTCGCCGCGGCGACGTACTCCGTGGTGGTCCGCTCCGGCGCGGGCAATGCCGCACGATCGAGCTTGCCGGAAGCATTGACCGGCAGCGCGTCCAGCACCACGAAGGCCGCGGGCACCATGTAACCGGGCAGCGCCCTGATCGCCGCCGCGCGCAACTGCCGCGGCCGCACCGATCCCGGTTCGGACTCCACGGCATAGGCGACCAACTGCTCACCGATCCCGGCATCATTACCCACCACGACCACCGCACGCACCACCGAATCGACCGTGCCGAGCACCGATTCGATTTCGCCGAGCTCGATGCGCAGCCCTCGCAGCTTGACCTGGAAGTCCGTGCGACCGAGATATTCGAGCTCACCGGCAGTGGTCCAGCGCACCAGGTCACCGGTGCGGTACATCCGATCACCCGACGCGGACGGGCCATCCGGTCGGCCGAACGGATCGGCGACGAACCTGCCCGCCGACAGTCCCGGCCGGTCGAGGTAACCCCGGGCGAGCTGTACCCCCGACAGATACAGCTCACCCGGCGCCCCGACCGGTACCGGCCGTAGCCGCGAATCGAGTACATAGAGCCGGGTGTTGAACACCGGCCCGCCGATCGGCACCGAGAGAGTATCGGCGTCGGTGACTTCATGAAAGGTCACGTCGACGGCGGCCTCGGTCGGGCCGTACAGGTTGTGCAGCCGCGCGCCGGTGCGCACGCGCAGCCGCTGAGCCAGCGCGGCGGGCAGCGTCTCGCCGGAGGCGAACACCATCCGCAGGGCGTTGCGCGCCGTGAATTCATCATGCGCCAGAAAAGCTTCCAGCATCGAGGGAACGAAGTGTGCTGCTGTCACGCCGTATTCGGCGATGACAGCGCGAAGGTAAGCCGGATCGCGGTGCCCGTCGTGCTGCGCGAGCACCAGGGTCGCACCGACCTGCAGCGGCCAAAAGAACTCCCACACCGACACATCGAAGGTGGCGGGAGTCTTCTGCAGCACTACGTCCTCGACGCCGAGCCGGTACATCGACTGCATCCACACCAACCGGTTGACGATCGCGTCATGGGTGACCGCCACACCCTTCGGCAGCCCGGTCGAACCCGACGTGAAGATCACGTACGCCGGATGATCGGGCCGCAATGCTGCGGTGCGTTCCCGATCCCAGACCGGCCCATCGCCACAGCCTGGATCCGACCGATCGACGGACACGACAGGAAGACCGGAAACAGCAGGCGCGCCATCGCGTTCGGTGGTCAGCACGCAGGCCGGGCGAGCGGTGGCCAGGATGTGCGCGGTGCGTTCCGCGGGATGGTCGGGGTCGAGCGGAACATATGCAGCACCGGCCGCGAGCACCGCGTAGATCGCGACGAGCAGTTCCGGAGAGCGCCGGATGTTCAGCGCGACAGTGGCTTCGGGCCCGACACCGAGCTCGATCAGCTGCCGTGCCAGCCGGTTGCTGCGGGAGGCCACCTCGCGATAGGTCATGGCCTGCCCGGACTGGTCGGCGTATCGCACTGCTACCGCATCCGGCGTGCGGGCGACCTGCGCCTCGAACAAGGAGACCAGTGTCGCGACCGGAGCCCGGCCTGCCGATCGACCGGGCAGTACCGCGCCGACGTCGTAGGCGGTCGCATTCCAGATCCTGGTGCTGACCTCGAGCTCCAACTCGGTCGCGACCCGAACCGCATCCACCGGTGCGTCGGGATCGCATGCCAGCAGCCGCTGCAGGTATTGCAGGAAACGCGCGTGGTGGCGGGCGATTTCGTCGGCGCTGTACAGATTCGGATTCGCCTCGAAATCCACGTGCACGCTGTCGCGCTCGCCGTAGTACACGTTGAAGCTGAGGTCCTCCACCGGCCCGGTCGAGAGCACGTGATACCTGGCCACCGTGTCGCCGAGGGTCAGGTCGTTGCCGAACAGCATGATGTTGGCCAACGGACCGAACAGCGCACGTCGCGCGGGTTGCCCATCGTGTTCGGCATCGCGGCGGATGTCCTCGTGCCGGTATCGCTGATGCCGCAGTGCGCCTGCCACCTCGACCCGGGTCGCCCGCAGTATCTCCCCCCAGGTCACCGGGGCACCGGACCGGGTGCCGCCGACCGGCAGTCGCAGCGGCACGATATTCGACAGCATCCCCGCCGAGCGCCGCATCACCGCCGTCGTGCGCGCGGTCACCGGCAGGCTGAGCACCACTTCGTCCCGATCGGTGAGCCGTCCGAGGTAGCAGGCGAAAGCCGCGAGCAAAACCACCGCGAAGGTCGAATTCTGGCTCGAAGCAAGGATATTCAGCTCTTCTACGAGGCGCTCTGGCAACACACGGCCCGTAATCAGATTCATCGCCGCCCGCGGCGCGGTGCGGCCGTCGAGGCTGGTCGCGCCGTCCAGGCCGGCGACCCGCTGCGCCCAGTGCGCACGGTCGGTGGCGTATCGCGTGCTGTCGCGGTAGGCGCGCTCGCCTTCGACCAGCGCGGCCAGCTTGCTCGGCGTCGCCGCGGCGAGCTCAGTGCCGAGCACCCGCGCGGTGTAGCGCTCGGCGACCCGGTTGGTGCTGGTCAGCGCACCGTATCCGTCGAAGACGAGATGGTGTGCCCGCAAATACCAGAAGTACCGCTGGTCGGCGACCCGCAATACGGCGCATTCGGCAAGGCGATCGGCGATCACATCGACCGGTGCGCTCATATCCGTCCGCATCCATTCGTGCGCGGCGGCAATCGGATCGGCGTGGGTGCGCAGATCGATCAGTGTGATGTCTGTGGAAAGTTCCGGGTCGACGCACTGATAGGGCACGCCGTCGGATTCGCCCAGTCGCACCAGGATCGATTGGCATTCGTAGGCCGCCTCGATCGATTCCTCTTGCAGGATCGCAAAATCCAGTTCACCACGCACATCCACGTACTGCGCGATATTGATCGGCACATCCGGATCGATCAGCTGCGCGTACCACACCCCCAGCTGCGCGGGCGCGAGCGGAAATGGTGTCGGCGCGGGTGGCACCGCCCCGGTATGGGCGGTCTCATCCGGCCGTGCACCGAACTCACCCAACTCTGTACCGTGCACCAGAGCCTCCTCGTTTTGCGAAACAACAGCTGGCCGAATGCTTTTGGGCAGCACGAATAAGCCTCTGCACCAGAGCCTTCGAGCTCCGGCGCAGGGCAGAAATGCCGACCTTGGGGCGATTCGACGAAAGCGCGGGACGCGGCAGCATCGCTCGCGCGGGGTCCGAAACAGATTTGTGTGAAACGAGATCGGCGACTTCGCGTCACCGCCGTGGCGAACTCGGATCGCCACGGTTGCGCCTAGCTCTTGATCGTTCCTCCAACTCCGCCGCCGCGATGCGGGCGGGCACCGCGGCTATGTCAGCTACATCACATGGATGAGATCCATGCATGCGAACATTAGGCGCTTCGTTAATAAAAAGGAACTTTTTCCCCCAAAAACTTCTGGACGATCGTCCAGCGGGATTGAGTGAGCAGAAAGCCCTGGACAGAGCTGTGTTCGCGACCACATCAGGGCCGCGTGTGTGAGCCACCACACTTTCAGATGTGCAGACTATGAGCCGGAACGTTGCATTCGCGTTGCATCGACGCCCAAGCGCCGGTCGAGAACTCGAATCTTGGCTTCGATCTGCGCATACAGCGGCGAATCCCGATCGACTACCGAGCGGTAGACGGTCCACGCCGTGGCATCGTCGCGCCCCTCGGCGGCCGCGGTCCACCGACGCAGGACGGCGGCGTCACCGGAACTCAGTACCGCAGCGCGCAGCCGGACCCGAAGCTCGTCGCGGAGGTCGACAATCCCGGGAGCGGTCGAGCGTGGTAGCACCGGGCCCGCATAAAGCCGTAATGCGGCATCGACATCACCGGAGTCGAGCGCGGCGCGCAAGGCCTCCACATCGGTTGCGACATGCATGCGCAAGCGGTAAGGGCGCGAACCGAATACGGCCGGACCGACCACCGAACGCAGTCGCGACACGGCAGCGCGAATGGTGCCGTTGTCCAGATCCGTATCGTCGAGCAGCAGCGCGAGATGGTCGGCACCCAGCCCTTCTGGGTGCTCGGCGAGCAGCAGCAGAATCTCGGCATGCCGCTGCGACAACGGAACTCGATCGCCCGCGACGGTCAACAACGGCTGGCCGAGGCCTAGCACGTCGAGACCCAACCGGCCCGCCGCGGCATCGACGGCCTCCTGACCGCCGGGCCGATGCACCGTACCGTGCTGTCCCGCTCGCATCGCGGTGAGCAGTAGATCCATTTCCGCGGCGGTCGACGCCGCCTTGACCAACGCCAGAATCTCCGGCTTTGCGACACGGACGCCGCCGGCGATCATCAGCACCCCGACCAACCTGCCATCCGGATCGTGGACGGGCGCCGCGGCGCCGGTGATCTGATGCATGCGATGCAGGAAATGCTCGGGGCCGTGAATCCATGCGGCCCTTCCGGTTCGCACCACAAGACCGACCGCATTCGTGCCGATGCGCCGCTCACTCAGATCGTCGCCTGCCCGCAAACCGATCTCGGCCGCCGCGGTGACATGGTCGGCATTGCCGTGAATCGAGAGCACGCGACCGAATTGATCGGAGACCGCGACAATCAAACCTGTTCTGGCCGTGTCCTGTACGAGAAGTTTGTCGATCAGCGGCATCAATGCGGCAATCGGATGCGCATCGCGGTATCGCTGTAAATCCGCGCCGCGCAGACCCCGGCCGTCGAGCATATCCATGGGATCGACGCCGCCGCGCACGCTGCGCAGCCATGATTCGAGCACGACCGGACGCAGCAGTCCGGCAAGCTGCGAAAGCTGCTCGCCACCCGCGCTAAGATATCCGTGTGCTTGTGCGGCATAGGCTTCGAGGGCGCCGAGTTGAGTGCCGGGTTCGACGCCATGCCGTGGGGGCCGCCCACCTGCAAGATTGCTGACCATTTGCCTTTCTTTCCGCCCCGAACTGTACCGGCGCGTATTCCGGTGGAAGGGCGGATGCTCTTGTTTGTCCGCCAGGTCACACCCGGTTCATACCTCGTACAAATGTGACCTACCCATCTTTCAGATCACCGAGAGAGGTAATCAGCGGCGCGCTCGGCGATCAGCACGGTCGTAGCCTGCGGACCGCGACTGAGCGGCACCGGGATAATCGAAAGATCAACCACCGACAATCCGGTCACGCCGTGCACTGCGCACCGCTCGTCCACCACCGCACGTTCGTCATCCGCGCGCCCCATCCGACACGTACCGGACAGATGTTGCGAGGTAGCCAGATTCGCCCACAGCCACATATCGGCAGCAGCGCCGGATGATCCCGGGATCGGGTTCGGTACCCGCGCCACAGATATCCGGCGCAACAATTCGGTGGCGGTGCCGACAGCCTCCCGCAAACGGTGTCGATCGTGTGCCGCCGACAGATAACGGTGGTCGATATATGGCGACACGACAGGATCGGGCGAACGCAGTCGCAGAACGCCTTCGGCATGTGGTCGCATCAAAGCCACCCCGAGCCGCTGCACCCCCGGTGTGAACGCGACGGTGTAGGGCCGGATTTCGATATCGTCCAGACTCAGCACATATTCCAACGGCACCGTCTCCGGTGTTCGCAGCGGTGGATCGAGCCGGTATTCGATACCGATCTCGGGATGATCACTGAATCCGATTCCGACCGGCGCGGGATGGCGCACCGGAATATCCAGTGTTCGAAGCTGCTCGACACCGCCGACGCCCGAACGCAGTAACAGGGCCGCCGATTCGATCGCACCCGCGCAGAGCACGATCCGATCGGCCGACATCGTGCCGGTCACACCGTCGCGCAGGAATTCCACGCCGATGGCGCGCGAGCCCCGGAATTCTATGCGGGTGACCCGGATTCCACCGACCACGGTCAGATTCGGCCGCGCTGATGCGGGCAGCAGATACGCCCATCCGGTGCTGACCCGCCTGCCGTTCTCGATACTGCACGGCACGGGGCCGAAGCCGTCCGCAGGGCCGGTGCCTGCCGGAGCGTTCAGATCGGCGACCTCGGGAATGCCTGCGGCGGCGCAGGCCGCGGCGAACTCGGCGCTCAACGGCACAGGTGTGGCGATCCGGCGCACCGGCACGGGTCCGCTTCGGCCGTGCCATGGGCGGTCACCGAAATCGTGGTCGTGCTCGAGTCGCCGATAGAACGGCAGTACCGTGTCGAAGGACCAGGCGGTCGAGGCGATCTCGCTGCTCCACGCGGCGAAGTCGGCCGCCGTGGCGCGCACGAAATAGCTGCCGTTGATCGCACCGGAGCCACCGATCACCCTGCCGCGCACGATATTTCCCGCGACTTCGGTGCCCGTATCGTCCGTCGCGAGAGTGACCGGGTAGGTCCACAGCCATGGCGACCCGTGGCCGACCGGTAGCCGGGTGGCGTCGAGCAGATCGGTGGGCATCTCCGCCGCCGTCGCCCACACCGGGCCCGCCTCGAGCAGGCGCACGGTGTGGTCCGGGTTTTCGCTCAGCCGGGCTGCGAGTACACAACCCGCCGTGCCGCCACCGACGATCAGAGTGTCTGCCATCTACATCAACATCACAGCATCAGCGGTCCGATTCAGCTGGACGGCGTGGTGGGTTTGAGTGCCTCGAGGCTGCGCGCGCGAAACGCGCCGAGCCACAGCCCGCTGCCGTAGGCGATGTCGTCCATCCGTTTGTAGGCCACGTAGCGGAACGGATCGAGCCCGCCCGAATCGCGGTGGGTGAACCAGTCGGCGAGGCCGTCGGCGACGGCCATGGTCACCGCGATGCGCCGGATACGCCGCGACGCCAGCATGGCCAGCATGGTGACCGGCCAATAGTGCCTGCACATCGCCGACGCCAAACGCCAAAGGCCCGCGAAGAATCCGCGCGAGAGGTAGATGGCTGCGATCCTGGTCGGGTTGTCCAGCTCCGCGAAGACTCTTCGTAGTCGGATCAGCGCGGTGACGAGGGTGATCAGTCCACCGAATAGGCCCCACTTCGACAGCGTCGCGAACAGCAGCGCGGCAACCACCGTCCACGACGGCACCGACAGCGGCGACACCATGTCGGCATGCCGGTCGCCGAGCGGTGCGGCCCCGGTGCCGTAGAACAGCTTTCGGCCGAACCAGTCGCGGAAGGAGATCCGATGGTCGTGTGCCACGTGCGCCGCAGGCTCGTAGCGCAGCCGCCAGCCCGCCTGCTCGAGCCGCCAGCACAGGTCGACGTCCTCGGCCACCTGCATCGTCTCGTCGAAGCCACCCTCGGCGAGCAGAGCCCGGCGCCGGACCAGCAGTGCCGCGCTCGGCACATAGGACACCAGGCCACGCGACTGCACCGCCGACTCGCGCCTGCCGAGGTCGAGCGAGGAACGGGTGTGCTCGTAACGGGCCAGCGCGTTCGACTCCGGATCGAGCGCGACGATGCGCGGCGCGACGAGCGCGACCTCCGGGTCGCTGAAGTGCCCGAGCATCACTTCGAGCCAGCCGCTGCGCGGGACGACATCGGAGTCGAGGAAGGCGACGAAGTCGGTTGTCGCGGCCCGCAATCCGGCATTGCGCGCTGCGGCGGGCCCATGCTTGCGATCGTGACGCAGTACGGTCACCCGGCACCGGGTGCCCCGATTGCTCGGAATGCGCACCGGTTGATCGGAGCCGTCGTCGACGACGATCACGTTGTGCCCGCGCAGCGCCGAGAGCAGTCGAACCAGCCCGTCGGCGTTGTTGTACAGCGGAACGATGACGGTGACGTCTTCCGGCGAGGGCAACAGCCGGGGACGCGGATTGCCGACACCGGAATCGAGCAGCCGTCTGGCAACAACAGCAGACTTGGGGCCGGTGACCTCCAGGTACCCGTCGCCGATCATCTCGGCGGCCTCCGGGGCAAGCCGCAGCAACCGGGCGGGCGAACCGCCGATCAGTATGCGCCCCCCGGAGTATGCGCGTACCCGTGGATCGATCCGCACCCCGAACCCGTCGGGCAGGCGATCATTGCGCATTCTTGGCATGCTAGGCGGAGATTCACGCACGAGCATCATCCACCCGGAAAAAAGGACAGAATTCCGTGCGAATTGGTCCGAGTGGACCGGCGACCCCCGACACCGAGTGTTGCCGAGCGGTCGCTGGCGACCCACTTCGGACGCTCGGCAACAAAAGGGCAATCCTCCGGCCATCCGATCGACGGCGACCTTCGAGCGATATGGCAGCGCATCACTGGCTACCGACCCGGCATCATGTCAGCGGACTCTCGTCGCAGGCCCGCGACGGGCGTCGCTCGGGTGTGACGATCGGCCGGGACACCGACAGCGTGAGGGGAATCGGACCCGACTTCCGCGGACCCGACTTCCGCGGCGCCGCCCGCCGAGAGTGGTCGACCGACGAGCGCGGGACCATCCGCCCTGTATCGGCCAGCGCCGCCTCGCCGTAGCCCTGCACACACTCCGGGTCCGGTCCGTCGGCGGGCAGGCCGGTGAAGAACTTCGCCGCCATGCAGCCGCCGCGACAGGAGTCGTAGTGGGCGCAGCCGGAGCAGGCGCCCCCACCGCTGGGCTCGCGCAGCTCCGCGAAGAGCTCCGACTCCTGCCAGACAGCACGAAAACCACCGTCCGCCACCACATTTCCGGCCATGAAGCGATCATGGATGGCAAACGGGCAGGCGTACACATCGCCGAGTGGATCGACGAGGCAGACAACCCGGCCCGCACCGCACATGTTCAGCCCAGGCAGCGCCTCGCCGAACGCGGAAAGGTGGAAGAACGAGTCGCCGGTGAGCACACCGTCGCCGTTGCGCACCAGCCAGTCGTAGAGCACCCGTTGCTGTTCGGGCAGCGGGTGCAGTTCGTCCCACACATCGGCGCCGCGCCCCGAGGGCCGCAATCGGGTCAAACGCAGTGTGGCGCCGTACTTGTCGGCGATCGCCTTGAACTCGTCGAGTTGAGCGATGTTGTGGCGGGTCGCGACCACCGACAGCTTGGCGTCGGAGAACCCGGCCGCGGCCAGGTTGTCCAATGCCCTGATCGCCATGTCGTAGGAGCCCGGTCCGCGCACCGCGTCGTTGACCTCGGCGTCCGCGCCGTCCAACGAAATCTGAACGTCCACATAGTCACTGGCGGCCAGGCGCGCGGCGACCTCCGGCGTGATACGAACTCCGTTGGTGGAGAACTTCACTCCGACATGATGTGCGGTCGCGTAGTCGACCAGCTCCCAGAAGTCCGGGCGCACAGTGGGTTCGCCGCCACCGATGTTCACGTAGAAGATCTGCATGCGTTCGAACTCGTCGATCAGCGCCTTGCACTGTGCGGTGCTCAGCTCGCGCGGATCGCGCCTACCCGAGGAGGACAGGCAGTGCACGCAGGACAGGTTGCAGGCGTAAGTGAGCTCCCAGGTGAGGCAGATGGGTGCGGCGAGACCGGTTTCGAATCGGTCGATCAGGCGCACCGCACCGGTCGATGCCGGAGCCGGCACCGTGTCCGGTCGGGCGGCAGCTGCGGCGAATGCGCTGTGCCGCAATACTTCCGGAGAACTGCCTGGTGCCGAAGGAGTGATCATGCTCGACTCGGCCAGCTGTTCCAGTGCCCGCACATACGGGCCTGCGACATCGTCGGACAGGCCGGCCGCCCGCAGCGCGGTGCGCGCCGAGGCGTGCGAGGGCAGTGACCGCACGATCTCGAGGATCTGCGGGTTCTTCAGGAACGAGAGCTTGCGCGTGCCGAAGTGGTAGAGCAGCGCACCGAACGACTCCGGCCGCAGCGCCACCCTGGGGTGCAGCTCCCAACGAGTATCGAGATCGAGCATGGTCGCTCCGCCGTTCAGTAGACGCCGCACATACCGTCGATGGAGACCTCTTCGATGAGGGTCTCCTCCACCAGCGGCGCTTCCTCGGCCGAACGCGCATCGACCGTGGTGATCGGCCCGGCGCTGTCGGTGTCGGTCTTTCCGAGCGATCCGTATTCCGGCATGGCTACCTCCGAGATGACGATCGGTGTCCACGGCTACCCGATGTAGCCGCGCTCACACGATAACGTCATACACTGACAAAATGGAACAGGTTCCACTCGATCGATCGAGGTGGACGTGCACCGTCCCACTGAGTGGACGCGCCCGCCCGGGCCGTCCGACCTGCGGGCCGAGTCGCACGCACACCGACCGGTTCGGCGGCGGGCGCTCTAGACTTTCGGTGGCAAGCAGCTGAACGGGACGTGACGGGCGATCAATGCCCGCGGTGGTAGAGGTGGCATGGGAGTCGGACGAATGCAGGCGAACGGGGGCGGCAATACTCTGTCGGAGTCCGAGATCGTCGAGGCCGCACTGCGGGTGGTTCGAGAAGACGGCGTCGAGAAATTGTCGATGCGGCGACTTTCCCGCGAACTCGGGGTTTCCCCGATGGCGCCGTACTACTACGTGGCCGATAAACGGGAGCTGCTCGACCTGGTCGCCACCGCGGCATTGACCGGAGTTCGCAAGCCACCACCCGAATCCGGGCCGTGGCAACAGCGGCTGCGCGATCTCATCGACCAGATCGATGAGAAGCTGCGCAAGCATCCCGGCCTCGGCGATGTACTGATCGAGCAGATGCTCGGCAAACAGCTCGACTTGATCGCCGCACTGATGGAGATCCTGTTCGAAGCGGGCTTCACCGACCGCAATGTGCTCGCCGCTTACGCGACGATCCACACCTACCTGTTCGGCCGCAGCCGGGTGAATCCGCGGGACCGCGCGCCGTTGTCGGATGTAGCGCTGCCCGACGTGGTGGAGCGCGCCACCAAGCACATGGCGGACCTGCGCGGGAAGTACGCATACGACTTCGGCATGGAGGTGTTGGTAGCCGGTCTGGAGGCCCAGCTTGTCCGGCAGCCGAAGACCGACGTACCATGAAACTGAAACACGTTCTAGTTTTGTCGGTACCGCCGGCCGCGCCACGTTCGAGAGGACGCCATGACCACCGTTGAAGTTCCACACGGCTCCCGCTCGGTCGTGCTGCGGGTAGCCGCTGTCATCACCGAGACCGTCGACACCTGCTCGCTGGTCTTCGACGTGCCCGAGGAATCGCGTGAGCGCTTCAGCTACCAGCCCGGCCAATTCCTGACACTGCGCATCCCGAGCGACCTGACCGGCTCGGTGGCGCGCTGCTATTCCCTTGCCAGCTCGCCCCACACCGACGACCGGCCGAAGGTCACCATCAAACGCACCGTCGGCGGCTACGGATCGAACTGGGTATGCGACAACGTCAAAGCGGGCGACCAGATCGAGGTGTTGCCGCCCTCGGGCGTTTTCACCCCCAAGGACCTCGATGACGATCTGCTGCTCTTCGGCGCCGGCAGCGGCATCACCCCGGTGATGTCCATCCTGAAATCGGCGCTGGCCAGGGGCAACGGCAAGATCGTTCTGATATACGCCAACCGCGACCACGAATCGGTGATCTTCGCGGCCGAATTACGCGAGCTGGCCGACAAGCATCCGCAACGGCTCACCGTGATCCACTGGCTGGAGTACCTGCAGGGCCTGCCCACACCGGACGCGCTGGCCACCCTGGTCTCGCCCTATGCCACCTACAACGCATTCATGTGCGGGCCGAAACCGTTCATGGACCGGGTGCACGATGCGCTCGCACGGCTCGATGTGCCACGCTCGCGCACCCACGCCGAGGTATTCAATTCCCTTGCCGGAGACCCGTTCGCCGACCAGGCACCGGTCGAGGTCAGTGACGAGGAGGCTGCGGCCGCCGCCACCGTCGAGGTCGAACTCGACGGTGAGGTGCACGAGCTGTCCTGGCCGCGCAAGCAGACCCTGGTCGACATCATGCTGGCCAAAGGACTCGACGTGCCCTACTCCTGCCAGGAAGGCGAATGCGGTTCCTGCGCCTGCACGGTGCTGGAGGGCGAGGTCGAGATGGACAACGCCGAAATCCTCGACCCCGAGGACATCGCCAACGGCTATATCCTCGGCTGCCAGGCCAGGCCGGTCACCAACCACCTGAAAATTCAGTTCTGAGTTTTTGGCAGCGCCTGCGGCGCTGCGGGTTCGCGGCCCCCAGGGCTCGCGTCCGAGCGGCCGAGACTCGCGACTGCGTCGCATGCGCTTCGGCCACTCGGACGCGAGCCGGCCGCGAACGGTCGCTCGTAAGACTCGCTCCGTGGTGGTTGCGAGATTCGGTCACTGTCGGCCTCAACACATCGCACGATAGACAACACACTGCGCGGGAACCAGACGTTCAACGGCATAACTCAGTGCGGTGCGGCCCATCTCGGACGCGAACCAACCCCCAACAGCCACCCACAAACCCACACCACAACGGTCACCAGACTCGACCACCGCCAGCCTCAACACATCGCACGATAGGCAACACGCTGCGCAGGAACCAGACGGTCAACGACATAACCCAACGCAGCACGACCCATCTCGGACGCGAACCAACCCCCAACAGTCACCCACAAACTCACTCCACACCGGTCACCAGATTCGACCACCGCCAGCCTCAACACATCGCACGATAGGCAACACGCTGCGCAGGAACGAGACGCTCAACGGCATAACTCAGTGCGGTGCGGCCCATCTCGGGTGCGTGCTTGTCCAAGAAGTCGGTCAACAGCTGCTCATCGATGCGCTTGCCGACCTCGCGCAGCATCCAGCCGAGCGCCTTCTGGATGAGGTCGCGACGGTCGCCCAACAGACGCTCGGACAGTTCGAAAGTCGTGGTGGCATCGCCCGCTTTGATGAATGCGAAGCTCGAAAGCAGGGCGACTCGGCGCTCCCACAGCGACTCGGCCTCGGCCAGCTCGAAGAGCAGATCGCGCGGCTTGTCCAGCAGCCATGGGCCGATGATGTTCTCCGCCGATACGTCGACGAGGTCCCAGTTGTTCACGCGGCCACGGCGCACGGCGGCGAGATACAGCTCGACTATGGCCGCGCGGGCCTTGTCGTCGAAGGTGCGCGGCTTGGATGCCGCGGCGAACCTGCCATTGAGGATGACCAGCGCCGCGAGCCGGTGCTCGTGCACCGGGCTGTCGAGCAGGTCGTCGATTTCGGTGAGCGGCAGTGTCGCAAAGCGTTTCGCGATCGAGCGAGTCACCGGCACCCGGACCCCGAGGAAGAGGTCGCCCGCGCCGTACTCACCGGGGCCGGTTTTGAAGAACCGCTGTAGCTGGACTGCATCGGCGGGATCGGCGACCTCCGCCAGCGCCGCCCGCAGCTGCGCAGCGGTCTCGGTAGCTGCCGTCATCGGCGAACCTTTCCTGTCAGCCGGTCGACGTGTCCAGTCGACGGGCGCGATGGCGCACAGCTGCGGGAATCAGCTCAGTGCGCCGAGGATTCGCCCCGACTCGAAGACGGCGGCGCTGCCGGGCAGTTCACCGGGACGACCGCTGTTGAGCACCCGGACCGCGCCATTTCCGGTGCTGGGCCTGCCGAGCGCGTCCATGCGCCGAATCGTCTGCGTGGCAACGGCTTGCGCGCTGTCGAAGAGACGGACGCCGTCGGGCAGCGCGGCGAGGATGGCATCGATCACCAGCGGGTAGTGCGTACAGCCGAGGACTACACCCTCGACGTCGGCGGGGGTTTGCTCGGCGGCCCGTGCGATCGACTCCTTGGCTCCGGCGAGATCGCCCGCGTCGATAGCATCGGCCAAGCCGTGGCAGGCGACACCGACTACGTCGGCCGCGCCACCGAACCGGGCGATCAGATCCGCCTGATAGCGGCTGGCCGTCGTCGCCGCGGTGGCCCACACCGCCACCGATGAGCAGACGGCAGCCGCGGGCTTGATCGCGGGCACGGTGCCTATCACCGGCACCTCGGGACCGACCTCGGCGCGCACATGATCGAGCGCGGTGACACTTGCGGTATTGCACGGCAGCACGATTACCTCTGCGCCGAAATCGACCGAAGTGCGCGCCGCGCCGACCACCCGATCGATGGTCCACTGCTCCGGCTTCGGCCCCCACGGCGCACCATCCGGATCCAGTTGCAGCAGCAGGTCCACATCCGGTCGAAGCTTGCGCAGCCACGCAGCTGTGGTCAGCAACCCGAGGCCGGAATCGATGAGCGCGACGATCACGTGGTCCAACCTTAGTAGGCCGCCTGAAGACCACCGCCGGACACCGTCCACCGACAGCCGCACCGAACCGCACGCAGGCAAAACAGCCGCCTGACGAACACCCCCGAACACCGTCCACCGACAGCCGCACCGAACCCGCACGCAGGCGAGGCAGCCGCCTAACGAGTCGTGCCGAGCAGTTCCGCCACCGGGGCGCCCGCGGCGATCTTCGCGCGGACTTTCATGACCTGCGCGGTCATGCCCGCGCCGACCACGCCGGTGAGGTTGCCGTCCTGGGTGTAGTAGGCGAGGAACTTGCGGCCGTCGTCGGAGACGATGTGGACCTCGTCGGTCGCTGTCGGGGTGCCGAGGGCCTGGATTTTCATGTCGTACTGGTCGCTCCAGAAGTACGGCACCCGCGCCGCGGTCGGCGGTTGCGCGCCCAGCAGCGCACAGGCCAGCAGTTTTGCCTGCTCGCCCGCATTGGTCCAGTGCTCGACCCGCTTGCGCTGACCGGTCTCGTGCAGCCACGCGGCGACGTCGCCGACCGCCCACACACCCTCGACGGACGTGCGGCCCACCTCATCGGCGAGGACGCCGCCGCCCGCGGTCGGCTCGGCGAGCGCGATGCCGGAATCGGCGAGCCATTCGGTGACCGGCCGCGAGCCGACCCCGATGACCACCAGGTCGGCGGACACCTCGCTGCCATCGGACAGTCGCGCACCGCGCACCCGGTCGGCGTCGTCGGCGAGGAAGGTATCCAGTCCGGTGCCGCAGCGCAGATCCACGCCCTCGGCGCGATGCATCCTGGCGACCAGCGCACCGACCTGCTCGCCGAGCACCGAGGCCAGCGGCGTCGGCTGGGGTTCGATCAGCACCACGCGCACCCCGCCCGCACGGAAACTGGCCGCCAACTCACATCCGATGAACCCCGCACCGACCACCAGCGCCGTACTCGCACCGGACAATTCGGCCCGCAGCGCGGCGGCGTCGGCGTGCCCGCGCAGCACGTGCACACCCTTCAGGTCCGGCAGGCCGGGCAGTCGGCGCGGCCGCAGACCGGTCGCGATGATCAGCTGGGCATAGTCCAGCGTGCTTCCGTCGGCGAGAGCGACCTGCCGCGCCACGGTGTCGACGCCGACCGCCGCGGTATTCAGACGTAGATCGATCTGCTTTTCGACAAAGAATTCCTCCGGCCGGAGTGTGGTGTCGTCGGTCTCGCCACGCACGAACTGCTTGGACAGCGGCGGTCGGTCGTAAGGTAGCCGCGACTCCTCACCGACGAGGATCAGGGCGCCCTCGTATCCTGCGCGGCGCAGTTCCTCCGCGGTGCGCAGGCCGGCCAGCCCAGCGCCGACGATCACGATCGGCCCGTTCATGCGGCCTCTCCTTCGGTGTGGCCGGGCAGTCGCCGGGTCGAGTGGGCATCCGTAACTGAAGGTGACACGCAGCTCACCCTAACTTCCGCTTGGTCACCGTTCATAGTGAGGGCCGTCACTGTGCCGACCGGACCGCGACTACCACCGATTGGTGCCGCAACCGTGTCCGTATCGATATTGATCGGGCGGTCAATCAGAGTTGAATCATAGGCAGGAGAACATTCCATAGCTCGAGGAGGCACTCCATGTTCACCGAAAGTCGCACACAGGACTACCTGGCCATCGTGCTGGGAGTCTTCGCCGCGCTCTCACCCCTCTGGGTAGAGACGAATGACAACGGCCAGTGGTCACTGATCGTCCTGGGCGTTCTCATTGCTCTCACCGGACTCGCGCAGATCTACCGGCCCGCCGTGCAGGCCACCGACTACGCGATGGGCCTGTTCGGCGCACTGCTGTTCATTTCCCCATGGGCAATGGACTTCACCGACTACCGCGGCGCATCCTGGACCGCATGGGTAGTCGGGGTAGTGACGGTAGTGGTCGCGATCGCGGCGCTGCCGGCGATGTCGGCACGTCTGCACGACATGGCTCCACACCACTGATGCAGATGCCGAAACCGCATCGAGCACGGCGTCGCCGTAGCGCCAAGGTGGACGGCGACGCCCGGCAGCTCATCCTGGATGCCGCCGAAAAACTTTTCGCGGCACAAGGATTCGATGCGACCGCGACCGCGGCTATCGCCGGCGCGGCAGGCGTCCCCAAAGGCCTGGTCTTCTACTACTTCCCGACCAAGGATGCGATCCTGTCCGCGCTCATGACCGAACGGGTACCCCACCATCCGATCGACGACATCGGCACGGTGGTTGCCCCCGGTGACCCGGCCGCCAGCTTGATCAATCTCGATGCCGCGCTCAATCTGCGCGACAACCATTCCTCGGTACTGCGCGTCATCATGTGGCGCGAAGCCGACACCCACCCGGACGTCCGGCGCCAACTGCGCCACCTACGCGACCAAATGCTCGATATCACCGCCCGAGTCCTCCAAGCGAGTACGTCGACACCGGTTCAGCAAGGCACCCTGCGCGCTTGTGCGGCCGCCTGGGTTTCGGCCATGTTCGCGATCGCGAGCACCGACCGTCTGCATGCGCTCGACGGTCTGCCGCTGCCGACAACAGACGAACTGTTGAATGTGGCTCAGGTTGTCGCCGCAGGGATGACACAGCTCGGCTGACAACATTCTGAAAGGCCGCGCCTTCGCAATTGCGCGGCTGGGCCGTGATAAGTGTAATCAGTGCGCATTGGTATACCCACGCGAGGCACACTGATAACCGGGCTGCTGACCGGGATTCTCACGACGATGCTGATCGGTACCGGCACGGCGCCGGCGACACCGATCTACCCTGTCGCGGATCCCGATCCTTTCTATGCCGCGCCGGGCGATATCGCGGCAAAACGGCCGGGTGAGGTGATCGCGACCCGGCCGCTACCCCCGCTACTGGTCTTCCCGGATACCGACGTCACGCTCATCAAATTCCGCTCGACGAATTCCCGCGGACTACCCATCGCGGCGACAACCACCGTCCTGACACCGCACAGCCGTCAGCCCGACGGACCGCTGCTGTCCTACCAGCACATCATCAACTCGCTCGGAACCAAGTGCGCGATCTCCAGGACGCTCTACTCCGACGATTTCAATCTGCAGTTCAAGGAAGCGGCGGCGCTGAACGCGGTATTGCTGCACGGCTGGAGCGTCGCGCTGCCCGATCATCTCGGCCCGAACTTCGCCTACGGTGCGGCTCGGCTCGGCGGGCAGATCACTCTCGATGGAATCCGCGCGGCGCGTCAGGTTCCCGAGCTCGGTGTGCACAACAGCCCGGTCGCGATGGCAGGCTATTCCGGCGGTGGCATGGCGACCGCGTGGGCCGCCGCACTCGCACCTCGCTATGCACCCGAGCTCGACATCGTGGGCGCCGCGGCAGGCGGTGTGCCGACGAACATGGTGAAAATGTTGGAAGGCATCAGGTTCGATCCACATCCAGCCTTCGGACTGCTGATGGCGGCGGCCATCGGGCTGGAACGCGAATACCCCGACCGATTCCCGATCAGCGACTACCTCAATTCCCAAGGTATGGCAGCCCGCGACCGCATTGCCAACAGCTGCACCAGTGAAATTCTGGCCGCCGGAGCGTGGCGCAGCGCGCGCGATTTCGCAAGCAACATGTCACTCGCCAACGATCGAAACGCGCGAAGCGTCGTCGAGGAAAACAGCCTGGAGCTGTTCGACGGCGTGCCCAAAATGCCGATATTCGAATGGCATTCACCGACCGACCCGCTCATTCCGGTCGAAGCGACCATCAATACCAACCGTCGCTATTGCCAGGCCGGCGTACGGCTGCAGACCGAACTCACCGCCTCCCCCGAACACCTCACCGCCGCTGTCTTGGGCATCCCCGCGGCACTCGCCTGGCTGGAGGCCCGATTCCGCGGCGAGCCTGCGCCGACGAATTGCTGAACGGCGCCGGCCGTAGGCCCGCAGCGCCGCCGCTCAGGCCGCGTCGAGAAAGTCGGCGATATCAGCGGCGAAGCGTGGGTGCTTGATCGCACCCATGTGGCTGGTGCCGGGGTAGATGATCAAGCGGGAATTCGGGATGCCATCGGCGGTGTGGCGGAATGTAGCCGGGCTGTAGGCGCTGTCGCGCTCGCCGCCGATCACCAGGGTCGGGGCCGTGATGTCACCGAGGCGGCCGGAGAGGTCGAAGCCGTCTTCGGCCCGCACGAAGGCGAGGGTGTCGGCGGGATTCTTCGGACGTGCCAACGGGTCGGCCAACCACATGGCCGCCGCGCCGAGCCGTCCGAGGAGGGGCGAGGAGGCTGTGATGGGGGCCATGTGGTGCAACGCGCGGTGGCCCTCGGCCACCGCCTCCGCGTAGCGCAGCTGGGATCGGCGCGCATGGTCCTCCAGTCGGTAACCCGAGGAGGCGATCACCAACCTGCGCACCGCTGCGGGATGGTCTGCCGCCAGTTGCAGCGCGAGCGAGCCTCCTGAGGAAGCACCGAGAACATCTACCGGACCACCGAATTCGGCACGCAACGCCGCCGCGTGCTGGGTGGCGATATCGGCCATCGTCGTGCCATCGGGCATGCCCGGAGCACGGTTCACCGCGTAGACCCGGTAATGCCTCGCCAGCGGCGTGAGCGTGGCGATCTCCGAGTCACGCATCCACCCGCGCGGGTTGGCGTGGTCCGGTGTGAACCACCGCAGAAACACCAGCGGCCGCCCCGAGCCGAGCGCCAGATAGGGCAGCTCGTGCTCGAGCGTGCCCTCGGTGACGTCCAGCTGCGCGTTCTTGGCCATGCATCCTCCGAATAGTCGCAATCTCTCCCTACGACAGTGCGTCGGATTGCCGATGAAGTCCATGACCTCCGAGATGATGTCGTACTACTCGCCTGGTCGGTGCGTTGGGCAACGGCGCAAGTACGCAAACGGCGCCGCCCCTTTCGGGGCGACGCCGTTTGGTCAGTGAGTCAGAGAATCACTTGACGATCTTCGTGACGCGACCGGCGCCGACGGTGCGGCCACCCTCGCGGATCGCGAAGCGCAGGCCCTCGTCCATGGCGACCGGCTGGATCAGCTTGACGGACATCTCGGTGTTGTCACCGGGCATGACCATCTCGGTGCCCTCGGGGAGGGTCACAACGCCCGTCACGTCAGTCGTACGGAAGTAGAACTGCGGACGGTAGTTGTTGAAGAACGGCGTGTGGCGGCCACCCTCGTCCTTGGACAGGATGTAGGCCTGGCCCTCGAACTCGGTGTGCGGGGTGGTGGTGCCCGGCTTCACGACGACCTGGCCACGCTCGACATCTTCACGCTTGATACCACGAACCAGCAGACCGACGTTGTCGCCCGCCTGACCGTTGTCGAGCAGCTTGCGGAACATCTCGATGCCCGTGATGGTGGTCTTGGTGACCTTCTCGCGGATGCCGACGATCTCGACTTCCTCGTTCACGTTGATGATGCCACGCTCGATACGACCGGTGACGACGGTGCCACGACCGGTGATCGTGAAGACATCCTCGACCGGCATCAGGAACGGCTTGTCGGTCTCACGAACCGGAGTCGGGATCGACTCGTCGACCGCGTTCATCAATTCGACGATCGACTCGGTCCACTTCGGGTCGCCCTCGAGCGCCTTCAGACCGGAGACACGCACGACCGGCGCTTCCTCGTCGAACTCCTGGGCGGCCAGCAGTTCGCGGACCTCCATCTCGACGAGCTCGAGGATTTCCTCGTCGTCGACCATGTCCGACTTGTTCAGCGCGACCAGGATGTAGGGCACGCCGACCTGACGGGCGAGCAGCACGTGCTCGCGAGTCTGGGGCATCGGGCCGTCGGTGGCGGCGACCACCAGGATGGCACCGTCCATCTGCGCCGCACCGGTGATCATGTTCTTGATGTAGTCCGCGTGACCCGGCGCGTCGACGTGCGCGTAGTGGCGCTTGTCCGTCTGGTACTCGACGTGGGAGATGTTGATCGTGATACCACGAGCCTTCTCCTCCGGCGCCTTGTCGATCTGGTCGAACGCGAACGCCGCGTTCAGATCCGGGTACTTGTCAGCCAGCACCTTGGTGATCGCTGCAGTCAGCGTGGTCTTGCCGTGGTCGACGTGACCGATGGTGCCGATGTTGACGTGCGGCTTCGTCCGCTCGAACTTCGCCTTCGCCACTGTGGTGTCCTCCTGGACTTGTTGGTGCGTGCAGTTGCAGCAGTGCGGTTATTACTGGGGGTCGTACTGACTCCCGGCTGATGGGGCAAGCCGTGCGGCCTGCCCCGTCGGATTATTCGCCGGTCGCCTTGGCGATGATCTCCTTCGACACGTTGGCCGGAACCTCCGCGTACGAATCGAACACCATGGAGTAGTTCGCCCGGCCCTGGGTCTTCGACCGCAGATCACCGATGTAACCGAACATCTCCGAGAGCGGAACCAGCGCCTTGACGACACGGGCACCACTGCGTTCCTCCATGGCCTGAATCTGGCCACGGCGGGAGTTCAGGTCGCCGATCACATCACCCATGTAGTCCTCGGGCGTGATGACCTCGACCGCCATGAGCGGCTCGAGGATCACCGGACCGGCCTTACGGGCCGCTTCCTTCAGTGCCTGGGAGCCGGCGATCTTGAACGCCATTTCCGAGGAGTCGACGTCGTGGTACGCGCCGTCGAGCAGGATGACCTTCAGGTTCACCAGCGGGTAGCCCGCGAGCACACCGTACTGCATAGCATCCTGCGCGCCCGCGTCCACCGAAGGGATGTACTCGCGCGGAACGCGACCACCGGTGACCTTGTTCTCGAACTCGTAGGTCGCACCGTCCTCGCCGACGAACGGCTCGAGGGCGATGATGACCTTCGCGAACTGGCCGGAGCCACCCGTCTGCTTCTTGTGGGTGAACTCGAGC
Organism: Nocardia sp. NPDC051463; assembly: GCF_040681975.1. Lineage (NCBI taxonomy): Bacteria > Bacillati > Actinomycetota > Actinomycetes > Mycobacteriales > Nocardiaceae > Nocardia > Nocardia sp. NPDC051463. Next base: position 165,266 of record NZ_JBFBAB010000007.1, on the reverse strand, counting down.
TTCTCGACCTTCTTGGTGATGGTCTCGCGGTAGGCCACCTGCGGCTTGCCGACGTTCGCCTCGACCTTGAACTCGCGACGCATACGGTCGACGAGGATGTCGAGGTGGAGTTCGCCCATGCCGCCGATGACGGTCTGGCCGGTCTCCTGGTCGAGCTTGACCGAGAAGGTCGGGTCCTCTTCCGACAGGCGCTGGATCGCGGTGCCCAGCTTCTCCTGGTCGGACTTGGTCTTCGGCTCGATAGAGACCTCGATGACCGGGTCCGGGAAGGTCATGGACTCGAGCACGATCTGGTTCTGCGGATCGGCCAGGGTGTCACCGGTGGTGGTGTCCTTGAGGCCGATCACCGCGTAGATGTGGCCCGCGGAGGCCACCGGTACCGGGTTCTCCTTGTTCGAGTGCATCTGGAACAGCTTGCCCAGACGCTCCTTCTTGCCTTTGGTCGAGTTGATGACCTGGGCGCCGGAGTCGACCTTGCCCGAGTACACCCGGACGTAGGTCAGCTTGCCGAAGAACGGGTGCACGGCGATCTTGAACGCCAGGGCGGCGAACGGCTCGTCGGCGCTCGGCTTCCGGGTCAGCACCTCTTCTTCCTTGCCGGGCACGTGGCCGGTGGTGGCCTCCACGTCCAGCGGCGAGGGCAGGTAGTCGATGACCGCGTCGAGCATGGGCTGGACGCCCTTGTTCTTGAACGCGGAACCACAGAGCACCGGGTACAGCTCGGAGTTGACCGTGAGCTTGCGGATGGCGCCCTTGATCTCGTCGATCGAGAGCTCCTCGCCGCCGAAGAACTTCTCGAGCAGCGCCTCGTCGGACTCGGCGATGGTCTCCAGCAGCTCCTGGCGGTAGATCTCCGCTTGGTCCGCGAGGTCGGCCGGGATCTCGACAACCTCGTACTCTTCGCCGAGCTTGGTCTCGCCCTTCCAGACCTTGGCGTTCATCTCGACCAGGTCGACGATGCCCTCGAAGGTGTCCTCGGCGCCGATCGGCAGCTGGATCACCAGCGGCTTGGCACCGAGACGGTCCTTGATGGTCTGCACGGTGAAGTAGAAGTCCGCGCCGAGCTTGTCCATCTTGTTGACGAAGCAGATACGCGGCACGTCGTACTTATCGGCCTGACGCCACACCTGCTCGGACTGCGGCTCGACGCCTTCCTTGCCGTCGAACACCGCGACGGCGCCGTCGAGCACGCGCAGCGACCGCTCCACCTCGACAGTGAAGTCGACGTGCCCGGGGGTGTCGATGATGTTGATCTGGTTGTTGTTCCAGAAGCACGTGGTTGCCGCGGAGGTGATGGTGATACCACGCTCCTGCTCCTGCTCCATCCAGTCCATGGTGGCTGCGCCATCGTGGACTTCACCGATCTTGTAGGTGATGCCGGTGTAGAAGAGGATGCGTTCAGTTGTGGTCGTCTTGCCCGCATCAATGTGGGCCATGATGCCGATGTTGCGGACCTTGTTCAGGTCGGTGAGCACGTCCTGTGCCACGGAAATCTTCCCCGCTCTGCTTGGTTCTGATTAGCTAGTTGGGATTTTCGGGGACGACCCTGTGGTCGTCACTATGTCAACGCCGGAAGCGGCGGTAAGTGCCGCGTCCGGCTGTGCCTCCCGACCCAATAACGACGGGCCGGGCAGACGTCACCAGCGGTAGTGCGCGAAGGCCCGGTTGGACTCGGCCATCTTGTGGGTGTCCTCGCGACGCTTCACCGAAGCGCCGAGGCCGTTGCTGGCATCGAGCAGCTCGTTGGCAAGACGCTCGACCATGGTCTTCTCACGGCGAGCCCGCGAGTAGTTGACCAGCCAGCGCAGCGCCAGGGTGTTGGAGCGGCCGGGACGAACCTCGACCGGCACCTGGTAGGTGGCGCCACCGACACGACGAGGCTTCACCTCGAGCGCGGGCTTGACGTTGTCCAGCGCACGCTTGAGGGTGACGACCGGATCGGTGCCGGTCTTCTCGCGTGCCTGCTCCAGCGCGCCGTAGACGATGCGCTCGGCGGTGGACTTCTTGCCGTCCAGCAGGATCTTGTTGACCAGCTGAGTGACCAGCGGCGACCCGTAGACCGGGTCGTTGATCAGCGGACGCTTGGGTGCGGGGCCCTTGCGTGGCATATCAGCTCTTCTCCTTCTTGGCGCCGTAACGGCTGCGGGCCTGCTTGCGGTTCTTCACACCCTGGGTGTCGAGCGAGCCACGGATGATCTTGTAGCGGACACCGGGGAGGTCCTTCACACGACCGCCACGCACGAGCACCATCGAGTGCTCCTGCAGGTTGTGGCCCTCGCCCGGGATGTAGGCCGTGACCTCGACCGCGCTGGTCAGGCGAACACGCGCGACCTTACGCAGCGCGGAGTTCGGCTTCTTCGGGGTCGTGGTGTACACGCGAGTGCACACGCCACGGCGCTGCGGGCTCCCCTTGAGGGCCGCGGTCTTGGTCTTGGAGACCTTGTCGCGACGACCCTTGCGGACCAGCTGGTTGATGGTTGGCATAGACCGGCTTTCCTTAATTAGTTAACGCGGTGTCTGGAACTTCATGTCGGTGTTCAGTTGGCGGCGTTCTCGGCGCCCTCCGTGGTCACGCAAGCTACCGCCTCCGGGCCCGTCGTTCACGCCGCTGTCATCGAGCTTTCACCCGCACGCCCAGCCGCGTTTCTCGCGTCCCGAGGTCGGGCGTGTCGCGCGCGGAGCAGGACCGATTTTCCGGGCACGCCAGGAAGGTCAGCCGCTTTCGCTGGCTTACGTCCACACACGAACTTGCCCGCATGCTTCCGGGCACAGCGATCCACGATACTCGTGGTCGCGACACAGGGTCAAAGTGGGGTGGGTAACCACCACGACCAGCAGTTCGATTCCAGGGTACCTACCTCGCGATATTCAGGGTCAATTCGACGAGTTTCTGCGCACCGACGCACGGGTCGGGATGGCCGGAGCCGGGACGGTAATTGATCCACCAGCCGACCACTCCGGTGTCGGCCGCGCTGGCGCTGACACCGCAGGAGTCGGGATCGTTGGGACGGTGCGTCTGCAGCGCCCGCTGGCCCTGCACGGTGATGTTGTTGGTGAGGTAGCCGAGTTTGTCGTTGTTGGTCTTCTCGTTGTTCAGCGAGCCGACCTCGTACCAGTTCAGGGTCACCATGGCGGTACCGCCGGGCGCATTGTCGACGTCCCACATGCACACCGCGCCGTAGAACGACGCCCCGGCGTCTGCGCCCTCGCCCACCGCCTTGCCGATCTGGTCCATCGAGACGGCATCGCACTCGCGCAACAGCTTGTCGAAGTTCGTATTGACCGACGATCCGGTCCCCGATCCGGCGGGATGCGCGGACCCGGGCACCGTGTGCCCGCAGCCTGCGACCGAAACGGCGACCCCGAACACGGCCAGCGCGGCGATCAGGCCGCGAGTTGTCGAACGGGCACGAAGACTCATCGCGAACTCCCTCACTGCAGCCGCTGCACGGTCAGCTCGGCGAGCTTGTGCATCCGGTCGCATGGATTGCCGGTCGCCGCGAAGAGACCGAACGACATCGACCATTCGAAGAAGTCGTCGTCGAGCTGCACGGCGAGATCACAGACCGTGCTGCCGGGCTCCAGCGCCTGGAATCCGACGCGGCCACCGACCTCGATCTTCTCCACGCCACGCCCCTGAGTGGTCACCCACGCCCGTTCCCGATCGATGGGGCTGCCTCGATACCCGGCGAAGGTGACGCTGGTCGAACCTTGTCCCGCGGACTGCCAATTGCAGCCGACCGAGTTCTTGAACACCCGGGACAGCTGCGCCAAACCCGCGATTTCGCGCACCTCGTCGTCGGTGACATGGCCGCACTCGCCGGCGAACGGACCCAGGGTGGCGACCTTCGGCGGCGGACGCAGTGGTGTGTTCGACGAATCGGAGTCGCCGCCCGAACCGCATGCCGACAGTGCCAAGGCCAAGGCCGCACCGATGACGATTGCCGACGGAATCCGCATGCCGTGAACTCTACCCATCGACACCCCACCCGGCCGGACATGACGGTGCAGCCGCGGCGGGTTCCGCAGCGCGGCTGCGCTCGCTATCATCAAAGTGCTTCACCGCGTGAGCAATTGGGGGGAACCCATGCTGATGAAATCGGCCGTTGCTGTCTTGATCATTGCGGGGCTGTGGGGCGGCCTCGCGGGAACAACCTCCGCTGGAGGCAATTTCCTCGGCCGCTACTACTGGCCGAGCGACTGCCTCGATCACGCGAATTGGTATCACAACCATGGGAATCCCCATGCTCGTTGCCAGCCGATCGTGATCAATGGCAAAGAGGTCTACAACCTCTCGGCGTCCTGACTCGGCGCTACCTCACAGGTTGCCTCTGGCTTCCTGTTCGCGTTCGATCGCCTGGAACAAAGCCTTGAAGTTGCCCTTGCCGAAGCCGAGCGAACCGTGTCGCTCGATCAGTTCGAAGAAGACGGTCGGGCGATCGGTGAGCGGCTTGCAGAAGATCTGCAGCAGGTAGCCGTCTTCGTCCCGGTCCACCAGGATGCCGCGACGCCGCAACTGGTCGACCGGCACGCGGACATGGCCGATACGGGCGCGCAATTCGGGGTCGGAGTAGTAGGTATCCGGCGTTTCCAGGAATTCGACGCCCTCACGGCGCAGGGTGTCGACGCAGGTGAGGATGTCACTGGTGGCCAGGGCGATGTGCTGCACGCCGGGCCCGCGGTAGAACTCGAGGTATTCGTCGATCTGCGAACGCTTCTTGCCCAGCGCGGGCTCGTTCAACGGGAACTTCACCCGGTGATTGCCATTGGCGACCACCTTGCTCATCAGCGCGGAGTATTCGGTCGCGATGTCGTCACCGACGAATTCGGCCATATTCGTAAAACCCATGACGCGCCGATAGAACTCGACCCACTGGTCCATCATGCCGAGCTCGACGTTGCCGACGACATGGTCGATCGCCTGGAACAGCCGCACCGGCGCACCCGCGCGCGGTTGATAGATGGAGCGGCGGGCGACATAGCCGGGCAGATAGGGTCCGTAGTACTTGGAACGGTCGACCAGCGTGTGCCGCGTCTCGCCGTAGGTGGCGATGGCCGCCGAGCGGACTGTGCCGAATTCGTCTGTCTCATCGTGTGGTTCGACCAGAATCGTCGCGCCGTGGGTGCGCGCCCAAGCGATACAGCGGTCCACGTCCGGGACCTCGAGTGCGATATCGGTGATGCCGTCGCCGTGACGGTCGTGATGGCCGACCAGCGGGCTGTCCGGATCGACCGCACCGGTGATCACGAACCGCGCGCCACCACTGCGCAGCACGAACGCCTTGTGGTCACGGTTGCCGGTCTCCGGTCCCGCGTAGGCCTCCAGCCGCATACCGAAGGCGGACTCCAGGAAGTGCGCGGTCTGCGTTGCGTTGCCGACCACCCAGACCAGGGCGTCCCACCCGATGACGGGGAACGGATCGACGCTGTCGTCGTGCTCGACCAGTCCGACGAGCCTGCGCAGCTCACCGTCGGTGGGTCGGGCCGTCGGCCGGGAATTCGGCAGGTTCTCGATGGTCATGATCCAAGGAAATCGTCCCCTATGGCGGTAGGCAATAGCGGTGGATTCCGATAGACACTCTGGCGAATTCGGCTAGCAAGACCCACAAGATGCTGGACAATTTGAATAGCATCACCGAGCACAACCCGCGCCACGAACGGAGGCCGACATGTCGCACACGCCGGCGAAACTCGACGAACTCGATCTCGCCATCCTGGCCGCGATGCACGAGTACCAGAAGGCGGGAATTCTCGAGCTGTCGCGCCGCACCAAGGTCGCACGGGCCACCGTCCAATCCAGGATCGGCCGGATGGAGGAATCCGGGGTCATCGCCTCTTACGACCCGCAAATCGACGTCACCGCCGCGGGTTTCGATGTGCAGGCGTTCGTCACGCTGGAGATCGCGCAGGGTGCGCTCGACACCGTCGCCGCCGAGCTCGACGCGATTCCCGGCGTGCTGGAGGCCTACGCGACCACCGGATCCGGCGACGTGCTGTGCCGGATCGGCGCCGACTCGCACGCCGGCCTGCAATCGGTGTTGCTGAGCATCGATCGGACGAGCTCGGTAGTGCGCTCACACAGTGTCATCGTGCTGTCGACGGTGATCCAACGCCGCACGCTGCCGCTGCTGCGCACCCTGACCCCCACCGGCACCACCAAGGCCCCCGCCTACCGCGACGCCCACGAGCGATAGTCGACCAATTCGTGGCCTGAGCTGTCTCAACGGGTTCGATGCCGAATACCGACAGCAGCAAGCCAGCGGATACGCAATACCGAGGGATCCGTGACGATCACCTCGGGCCGGGCGAGGACAGAACGCCCATGCACGCTGCCGAGCGTGTGCTCAATTATTGCCCTCGGCGGTCAAGTGGTCGGCGATGAGCGCGGCGCACGACTAACCACGAAGGGCGGGATCATGGAGCCATCCGGATCGATCGAGGCCAGCGCGCCTATCTTACCGTCACGACTGGTAGACATGAGGTCTCGGGCGGCCCAGACGTCTCCGGCGAAACCGTTGCCATGCAAATATCTGGCGAGTAGCGCGTGTGCATCCCCGCCAGCCGCGGCAGGGCTGCACGACACCTGCAGCAATGAGCTACCCGGATGCAGCTGGCAGGCCCGCTGGAAGTAGTTGCTCTGCTCGGCCAGACGACCGAAAACGATCCCATCGACGTGGACAACATCGTATTTCTGGATCTGCAGATTCTTGACCTTGATCGAATATCCAGTCCCACTGGCATGCGCATTCAGGACAGTCGGCTCCAACCCGTTTTCGGCGTCGTACCACGGAGCTGTCTCCGGCGAAGAGTCGCGCAAGGGCGTACCGCGCCGCCTGCGAGTCGCCACTTCCGAGACTGCCCACCTCGGGTAATACTCCTTGTTGCTCGAGGTGTGCCGCGAGCGTGCCCATTGCTGAATCAATGTGATGTCACCCCGTTTGCTGGGGAACGACACACCGATCATTCTCCCGTCGTGCGACCTCACCGGAACGCTCCGCACCTGCTCGAAGGCGAACTCGATGTAATGATTGTTTCGATCGAGGCCGTAGAGTGGGATCGGTGGGCGGTCGAACCCTTCATCGTCGACGAGGGTGTCAGCGATAGACGGTTGATCGACTGTGCCGCTCGGGGGAGTGTCCCAGGCACGGCGGACCGCGACTCCACCGTCCGTATCACCGCGCACCAGCCGACGAGCAGATTCGCCACTCTCCCAACCGAAACCGCGGACGAAGCTGCTGACCTCTCTCGTCGCACTATCGGTCGCATTGCCGATTCGTCTGGTGGCCTGCGTCATCAGTGCAGGCATGATGTCCGACACAAAGCACTCCATGATTCACACCAGGATCAGACGTGGCGACGGGCCTGCGATGGATCTCCCTCACTTCCTGCGCCACCGCGATTGCTATCAGGACCGCATTCGGACCAGTTACACACTGTCGCATGAGATTTCGGGGATCAAGGCGTATCTGCTTCACGATCGGGGCACCGGCATCGAACCTCATGTCGCCGCGGTAGCGGTGGGCCAGGGCTTCCGAGCGGGTCGGTTCGTCAGCGAGTTGTGCCTGCCTGCTCGCGGGACAACGCGATCAGGGGCGCAGGTCGGCGTCCACCTCGAGAATCTCGACGCGCGGCTGCTTGTCGGCCTCCAAAAACCCCAGCAGCGCATGCGATTCGGCCTCGACAGCCCGACGCTCGGCCGACGACCACTTCCTGGTCGGAGTGATGCGCAGGCGGGCGACGCCCTTCTCCGGGAAGATCTTGTAGAACCCGGAAAGGTAGCCGTCGAGCAGCACCGGCGACACCGCGGCGGCAAACGCGCGCAGCGGCACCGGCCGGCCGTCGGGCGCGATCCTGCTCCGATCCTGGTGCGAGAGAAGCGCGTTGTCGTACCAGCCGAGCAGGCGCACCGGGGCGGGCAGATCGGCGTCGGCCAGTACCCCGTCGGCGACGTCGTAGAGGGTGCGACCACGCTCGTCTGTGTAGGTGCGCAACCTGTCGCCCAGCAGCTCGACCGCTTTCTTCATGCCGGTCAGCTTCGACCACGTCTGCATGTCCATGGTGCTGGCCGGACCGAAGGCACGCAGGTACCGGAAAACCAACTCCGCCAACGGATAGGTCGGATCCAGTGGCGCACCGAGCCACGGCTCGACCCGGGACCAGACCGGTCTGCTGTTGTCCTTCCACTTCCCGCGTGGCGGAGTCTGGAGCACCGGCAGCTGATAGAGCCAGGTCTGCACGACCGCGCCCGCGTCCCGATCCGGCCACAGCTCGGCCGCCTGTGCGCGCAGGTCCGCCGCCGACATCGGCTCGTCCCCGAGCACCCGCTCGCCACGCGCGCGGACCTCCTCGGGATCGAGTCCGACCATCGCGCCATAGTTGAACCCCTTACGGAACGGGACCTTTTCGAGCTCGGGCTGCACGTGCGGTGCGATGCGCAAGGCATCCGGCGGCGTGACCAGGTGAATTGTGCCGCGCATCAACGTGATGCGAACCAGCGCGCGATCCTCGAGTCCTGCCGACACCGTCGCCGGATCGAAATCCGCTATGCGGCTCCATAATCCGACGAACGGCGGTGTCGAGTCCTGGGCCTGCAACCCGACGAGATGATCACACATCTCGGGCGTGGTCAGCGACGAGCGCTCCAGCAGATGCTGGCGGGCCAGCAGGGTCCGGTTCAATACCCGATTGGACAGCATCGTGCCGCGATTCCTCTGAGGGTGGTGGGGCGACAGGTGGGCCTGCCTCATGACTCGCTCAGGGTACGGCGCCGCACCGACATTCTCAGCGCACCGTAACCACGACTTTGCCGGTGGCGGTGCGATTGTCGAGTGACGCGACCGCCGCGGCGGCCTGCTCGAGCGGGTACCGCACCGGGTCCGGCGGCGCGATCTTGCCGGAGGCGAGCAGCGGTTCGACCTCGGCCCACTGCTCGGTCAGGTAGCCGGGATGCGTCATCACCCATTCGCCCCAGGCCGCGCCGGTCACCTCGACGTTCTTGAGCAGCAGCCGATTCACCTTGACCGTCGGGATTTCGCCGGCCGTGAAGCCGACAACCAGCAGGCGGCCCGCCGAGGCCAGCGATCGGATGCTGTCGGTGAAACGGTCACCGCCCACCGGGTCCAGCACGATGTCCACACCGCGGCCGCCGGTCAGTTCCTTGACCGCGGCGAGCCAGCCCTCGGTCAAGACCACATCGGTGGCACCGTTGGCGCGGGCCACCGCCGCCTTCTCCTCGGTGCTGACCACCGCGATCACCCGGCCCGCGCCGAGCGCGACCGCCATCCGCAGCGTCGAGGTGCCGATGCCGCCCGCGGCACCGTGCACGAGCACGGTCTCGCCCGCCGCGAGCCTGCCGCGGTTGCGCAGGCAGAAATGCACGGTCAGGTCATTGAACAGGATTCCTGCCCCAGCCTCCAGCGACACGTTGTCGGGCAGGCGGAACACCATCTGAGTGGGCGCGACAGCGACTTCGGCCATGGCGTTGCCGAGCAATGTCAGCGCCACCACCCGATCACCCGCCTTGACGTGCGCGTCCTCCGGCGCCTCCCGAACGATGCCCGCCACCTCGCCACCGACGACGAACGGCAGCTCCGGCTTCATCTGGTACAGACCACGCGTCATCAGGACATCGGGAAAAGCCACCCCCGCCGCATGCACGTCGATGACCACGCCCCCCGGATACTTCGCGGGCTCCGGGATCTCCACGATCTCGATCGCTTCGGGCCCCTCCAACTTGCTGAGCTGGGCTGCGCGCATGTGCCGACCTCTCTGTCCACTCGCCGACGCGGAACTCGCCGGCGACGCTGTGACCAACATAATGCGCAGCGCCCGATACCCACTTCGGCGCACCTGTCCGGACGAGCGCATTTTGTTATGCTGGCCGCGACTTATGGTCGGGCGGGAAGGGGGATTTCCTATGCAGGTCAATCCGGAAACGTTGAAATCGTTCGCGACGAACCTCGATGCCGAAGCGGGCGCCATTCAGAAGTTCAACGAGGGGGCGGGCTTCGGCGTCGCGAGCAATGCACTGCCGGGCACCGAATTCGGCGGCACTGTGCAGCAGGCAACCGATGTGGTCAACCGTTGCCTGCAGCGAATCGGTGAGCGTCTCACGACCGTCGCGGGCAATATGCACAATGCGGCGGGCGCATACGAGCTGACCGAAGACGACTTCGCTGCGAAACTCCGCACGATCGGACTACAGGTGTCATGACGCTGACCATTCCTGATGTAGAAAAGTGGGCGCCCGACCAGCTGACCACCGCGGGCGATCACGCCGACGGAATGGCGAGCAAGCTGGACACCGCGGTCAAGGGCGGCTCCGACAAGACCCGGGCGCTGACCTGGTCCGGCGCTGCCGCCACCGCGGCGAATGCGCGGATGGACATCGAACAGACGCGCGCGGGCAGCGTCAGCGCGGCACTGCAAGGCCTCCATACCGCGTTCACCTCCCAGGTGGACAACCTGAAGAACGCCAAGACCAAGGTGCTGCAGCTACGCGACCTGGCCACCGCGCCGAGTGCCGCCCAGGACGGGGCGCAACCCGTACCCGGTTTCAAGGTCGAGCCCAATGGAACCGTCACGGCCGACGACCGGATTGCGAAGGTCTGCGCACTGATGAACGGCCAGCAGCGGGTGGACGAGTCTTTGCGCATTCTTCGGGATGCGGCAACCTGGCAGGTCGATATCACCAACGCGCTGCAGCAGGCGGAAAGCGTTGCGGAACAGGCGAAAACGCAGGTCGCCCAGGCTGTGGGGAACCTACAGGCCGCCTACGACGCCCTCGGCGAACCGAAATCCGGCACCACACCCGCACCGACGCCGACCACACCGGCCGCGACCGATACCGCGACACCCGTCGCCTCGAGCAAGCCCAACTATGCGACCGGCGGCAATCACAACAACAGCGGTGGCGGTGGCTCCCATTCGTCCTCGGGAACGCCGTCTACCGGCAGCCCGAGTTCCGGCTCCCCGACCAGTTCCGGCTCCCCGACCGGGCCGATGCCCTCCGGTGATGTCGCCGAATGGATCAAGAAGGCCAAAGAGAAACTGATCGCGATGGGCTACAGCCCCGATCAGATCGATGAGCGCGCGCTCGCGATGATCATCGAGCACGAGTCCGGCGGAAACCCGCAGATCGTCAACAACTGGGACAGCAATGCGGCCGCCGGTCACCCCTCGAAGGGGTTGATGCAGACCATCGACAGCACGTTCAACGCGTACAAAGCACCCGGCCACGACGATATCTACGACCCGGTCGACAACATCATCGCCGGTACGCGCTATACGATCGACCGGTACGGCTCGCTGTCCAATGTTCCGGGTGTGGCCGCCGTCAACAGCGGCGGGGCGTATCAGGGTTACTGACCGCCGGTGCTATCTGGTCGGGCCGAAGGTCAGATTGTTCGCGGCGAGCGCGGCGCGGAGCTTGACGATGGCGGTGGGCCCGACACCGTGCAACGCGGCCACGTCGCGTTCGGTCCATGAGGTGAGGTCGCAGAGGCGCTGAATTCCGGCCGCGGCGAGGGCTCGTTCGGCGGGTCTGCCGAGTTTCCCGGGGAGGTCTGAGTCGGTCATAGCGCCTATTTTGCCTGCTGAGATGACATATGCGGGAGTACAGGCGACTCGCCGCGAGGGTGTGACGTACAACCCGTAAAGTCATCTCAGAACAAGCACCGCACGAGAACGCGGCACAACGTGCAGCGCGAGGAGCACCAGTGTCACTCGAACAGCCACTCGCCCCGCTTCCCCAGGAGGGCATGGGGTTTGCTTCGGCGTGGCCTCTGCGGGCTGGCGATGTAGATCCGTACAACCGCTTGCGATTCGATGCGGTCGCCCGCTATCTGCAGGACATTGCGGGCGAAGAGCTGGAGCAGACCTTCCTCAACCGAACCGATCCGAACTGGATTGTCCGGCGCACTGTTATCGACGTGATCCGGCCGATTCTCTGGCCGGACAAGGTGCAGCTGCTGCGGTGGTGTTCGAGCATGTCGACCAGGTGGACGAACATGCGGGTGCGGGTGACCAGCTCGAACGGTGGGTTGATCGAGACCGAGGGCTTCTGGATCAATATCAGTGAGTCGAACAACATGCCCGCGCGGATCAGCGATGACGGCTTGGCCTACCTGGCACAGACCACCACCGAGCATCGGCTGCGCTGGCGGCCGTATCTCACCGACACCACGCCGGCGGAGTCGGATACGGACATGCCGTTCCCGGTGCGCGCCACCGACATCGACCAGTACAACCACGTCAACAACGCCTGTTATTGGCAGGCGGTGGAGCAGTATCTCGCCGAGTACCCCAAGCTGGTCGCCGCACCGCACCGTGCGGTGATCGAGTACGTGGCGCCGGTACTCGCGCGTCAGCATGTGACGGTGCGCAGCCGTTATGAACCGGGTGACCGATCCGGTCACCCGGTACTGCGGCTGTGGTTCGTCGTCGGCGGCACCACCACCACGGTGGTTCGCATCATGCCGCTGCCCGCCTGAGGCGGCCCACCGCAGTAGCTGCTGTCGCGAAGACGAGACGCCGGTCGGATCGTCGGACTTCCGACCGGCGTCATTTTCCTCAGCCGCGTGCGGCCTTGATCAGGTCCTCGCGGCTGGTGAACTTGACCCGAGGGCGACCGGCGGCCTTGCCCGCCGACTTCTCCGCCAGATCGATCGCCTTCCAGCCCTGCCGGTCGACCAGGTCGGCCTGGCGCTCACTGACCAGCGCCTTCAGCGCCGCCCGATCGCCCTGCGGCACACCGAGTTTGCCGGCGGTGAAGTCGGAGATCAGCTGCTCGACGGTCTCCTCCGAGTCGATCCGATTGGAGCCGATCACGCCGCGCGGACCGCGTTTGATCCAGCCGCTGACGTACACGCCCGGGATCGGGATGCCATCGTCACCGAGCACTCGTCCGTGCTCGTTGGGCACCACCGCGCGACGCTCGTCGAAGGGCAGGTCCTTGATCGGTTCGCCCTTGTAGCCGATGGACCGCAGCACCAGCGAGGCATCCACACTGTCGGTACGCTCGGTTGCCCGCGCCACCAATCGGCCGCCCTCATCGACCAATTCGTTGTGCACGAATTCGACTGTCTCGACATGCTCGGCGCCGGTGAGCGCCGTCGGCGAGCCCAGGTAGCGGAAGACGATCCGCCGGTTGGCCGGATCGCGCCGACCTGCGGCGTACTCCTTCGCCAAGGTGTACTTGAGCTGCAGCGACGGCTCGACCTTCGGGTCGTCCAGCAGAGCCTGGCTGCCCGCGTCGAGGGCAAGATCGGCCTCGTCGACAACGATGTCCACACCCTTCAGGTGCGCCAGCGCCAGGAATTCCGACGAGGTGTACGCCGCTTGCAGCGGGCCACGCCTGCCGAGCACGACCACTTCGCGAATATTGCTGCGCCGCAGCGCATCGAGGGCGTAGTCGGCGATGTCGGTCTTGGCGAGCTCGTCCGGATCGACGGTCAGCACACGCGCGACATCGAGGGCGACATTGCCGTTGCCGACGATCACCGCTCGCTCGCCGGAGAGATCGAACTGACGGTCCGCGTAATCAGGGTGGCCGTTGTACCAGGCGACGAACTCGGTCGCAGAGTGGCTGCCCGGCAGGTTCTCACCGGGCACGCCCATGTGACGGTCGGTGGCAGCGCCGACGGCGTAGATGACGGCGTGATGGTGGGCCAGCAGTTCCTCGTGCGTGATGTGTGTGCCGACCTCGACATTGAGGTAATACTGCAACGTCTCCCGCCGGAACGCGGACTCGAACAGACCCGAGACGGTCTTGGTGCCGGGATGGTCGGGGGCGACACCCGCACGCACCAGACCCCACGGTGTCGGCAGCCGGTCGAACATCTCGACCTCCACGTCGGCCCGGCGCAGCAGCTCGTCGGCCGCGTAGCAGGCCGCGGGTCCGGCGCCGACGATCGCAACCCGCAAGGTACCCAGGTCCTTCGGCGGCCGCGCGGGTGTCACGATCGGATCGAAGTTCGATTCGAGCGGGTGTCGTTGGAAGTACGCGGCATTGATATCGCGATACCTGGCTAGCGACGCAGTCAGATCATCTTCGGAGAAGATGGCCTCCACCGGGCACGCGTCGACACAGGCACCGCAATCGATGCAGGTGTCGGGGTCGATGTAGAGCATCTCGGTCGTCGCGAACTCCGGCTGATCCGGTGTGGGACGAATGCAATCGACCGGGCACTCGGAGACGCAGCTGGCGTCGTTGCAACAACGCTGCGTGATTACGTAGGCCATAGTGTGCAGATCCTCGAAAATGTGCGTGGGCTGTAGGCCACCCAAGGGTTGAAGGTGGGCAGAAGCGTGACGACAGTGGACCCGCGGGAGGGTCCCGCAGGGCGCCGCGTTGTGACGCCGCTTTCAGTTTGCCTCGAGTGTGGTTCATGCCTCTCGACCGGAGGCCCTACGGTATCCCTATGGTGCGGACTCTGATCCTCATGCGGCACGGAAAATCGGCCTATCCGGACGGTGTCGCCGACCACGAACGCCCGCTCGCGCCGCGCGGACAGCGCGAAGCGGGCCTGGCGGGGCGATGGTTGCGCGATACTCAGCCGCGGATCGATGCCGTGCGGTGCTCGACCGCGACACGCACCCGGGAAACGCTGGCCGCCACCGGGATCGACGCGCCGGTCGTCTATGAATCCGGTATCTACGAGGCCTCGCCGCGGACTCTCATCGAACTGGTCCAGCTCAGCGACGACGATGTCTCGACCTTGTTGGTGATCGGGCACGCGCCCGGAATGCCGTGGACGGCATGGGAGCTGGCGGGCAACCGTGACTCGATGCAGGCGGTCGAGCTCAGCAGGAAGTTCCCCACCTCGGCACTCGCGGTGCTCGAGTTCGACCGCCCGTGGGCCGACGTCGACCCGGGCACCGGAGAACTCGTGCGCTTCCACATTCCACGCTGAGGGGTTCCTCGATGCCACGCTGACCAGCTCCCGGGCCGTGTCGCCGATGCCCAACGGCATCGGCCGCGATGTCAGTGCAGCAGCTTGCCGCCGACAACAACGACAATGCCGAGCACAACAAGCAGCACGAAGGCAGCGAACCCGCCGACCAGCCACCAGACGAGACCGAGCGCGACGACGAACGGCGCCACCGCGATGGCGGTGATCACCGGGCTTTCCTTGACCGTGGCCCAGGCCGCACGCGCCCTGACCCGATCGATGTCCTTACCTGGCATGCCCCCAGCGTAGGCGCGAATCCCAGACTTTGTCGGGCCTCGGTGGGATGCTCGGACCATGGATTGGAAAATCGAGCTCGTCGCCATTCCGGTCACCGACGTCGACCGGGCCAAGGATTTCTACACCAAGATCGGCTTTCATGCCGATCACGATGAAAGCCCCACCGAGGACATTCGTTTCGTCCAACTGACCCCGCCCGGTTCCGGCTGTTCGATCTGTATCGGCAGGGGCATCACCGAGGCCGCACCCGGCAGCGTCGAGGGCATGCAGGTCGTTGTCGCCAGCGCCGAAGCGGCCTATCAACAGCTGGTCGCGGCTGGTGTGGAAGCCTCACCGGTCAAGGACATGGGCTGGGGCTTGTTCACGTTCTTCGCCGATCCCGACGGCAACAAGTGGGCCGTCCAGGAACTGCCGAAGCGCGACTGACCCGGCCGCCTCGGCGCCTCGCCCGTTCGACGACGTTCCGGTTCGGCGCGAGAATAGCCTTGCTTGGAGTGCGCTCCAGGTGGGTAACGTCGTCGGTGTTCCGTGGGAAGGGCGAGTGCAGTGAGCGAAACCGCACGTCAGAGTGTTGTCAATGCCGACAGGGAGCGCCCGAGGTACTCGATCGGCGATGCCGCCGACCGCTCGGGCCTCAGCCGGGACACTTTGCGCTGGTACGAGCGGATCGGGCTGATGGACTATATCGGGCGCGATCACACCGGGAAGCGGCGGTTCAGCGACCGCGATCTGGAGTGGCTCGCGCTCATCGGCAGGCTGCGCACCACCGGAATGTCGGTGGCCGATATGGTCCGCTACGCCGAACTGGTCCGGGCAGGCGATTCCACGTTCCCGCAACGGCTCGAGATGTTCCGCAACACTCGCGCCGAGGTACTCGCCAAGATCGATGAACTGCGCCAGACCGTGGCCGTACTGGACTACAAGATCGATGTGTACGAGGGCAAAGCCTCGGCGATCCGACCGGCAATTCTCACCGCGGACCACAGCGGAAAGCTCGAGGCGTGACCTCCGCGACCATCGACCCACCCAAGAGAGCAGGAGATCATCTGTGTCCACGCTGACGCTCAATGTCCGATTCCACGCGAAGCCGGGACGGGAGGCCGACCTGCGCGAGACGCTGGAGGCCCTTGTCGCACCGACGGTCGCCGAGGCAGGCTGCCTGCGCTATGAGCTCTACCTGCACCCGACCGATCCGAGCCGGATGGTATTGCTCGAGGAATGGGTCGACGCAGCGGCCCTCGCGGAGCATTTCGCGACACCGCACTTGAAGCAGGGCGCGGCGGCGCTCGAGGAGATCCTGGCCGAGCCGTTCCAGATTCGGCGGTTCAGCGAGATCTCCTGAGCGCGATTACCCGGCAGCGCGGTCGATCTGGAGCACAGTCCGACCAGGTCGCCGTGCTGCTGTTCTACTATCCGGACTCATGGAGTCCCGAGGCCACGACGACAACGTCTGGATCGACAAGCAAACACCCGACGCGTTTCGTGCGCTCAACACCGTCGCGAGCGCGGTCCGTGCCGCGGGCGCCGCGGCGGGGCTCGAGCGCAGGCTGATCGAACTGATCAACCTTCGCGTTTCGCAGATCAACGGCTGTGCCTTCTGTCTGGACGTGCACCATCGCGCCGCGATCGCCGCGGGTGCCACCGAGCGCGAACTCGCCGTACTGCCGGCCTGGCGCCGCACCGAGCTGTTCACCCCGCTCGAATGCGCCGCTCTCGCCCTCGCGGAGCTCACCACCGCGTTGCCGGATCAGCCGACTATGGAGCGTGAGTACGCTTTCGCACGGAAGCAGCTATCGGATGATCAGGTTTCCACCGTCATCTGGGTCGCGACGACGATCGGCGCGTTCAACCGCGTGTCGATCATGAGCATGCACCCGGTGCGCACGCGGAAGGAGAAGGCGAACATGACCGAATCGGCTCCGGAGAACAAGGTCGTCCGCAATGACGAGCAGAACCGCTACGAGGTGTTCTACGGCGGCGAACTCGCCGGCTTCAGTGAGTACGAGGAGCGCGACGACGAGACGGTGTTCATCCACACCGAGATCGATGGCGCTTTCTCCGGCAAGGGCCTCGGCAGCATTCTCGCCGGGCAGGCCATCGAGGATGTCATCGCGCGTGGCCGGGTGATCCGGGCGCTGTGCCCGTTCATCAAGGCCTACCTCGACAAGCACCCGCAGTACGACGAACACGTGGTCGGCAAGGGCATCACACGGTGAGCGATCTGGATCCGCATCCCGAGGAAGCGCTGTGCGAGGCGGGTCCGTGTCCGGGTCCGGTGACCGAGTTCTTCCCCGCGCGCGAGGTGCCGCTCGGCGGTGTGCGCGGTGTTTTCGTCGAACGCGTACTGCCGCAACGTGATCTACCGACTGTCGGAGCCTGGTGTTTCCTCGATCACTCGGGTCGCCGACTGTCACCAAGACGGGGGCCTCCCCCGATATCGACCCACACCCGCACATCGGCCTGCAAACGGTGACCTGGCCGTTCGACGGCAGGATCCGGCATCGCGACTCGGTCGGGTCCGATGTGGAGATCGAGCCCGGTCAGCTGAACCTGATGACCTCCGGACGTGGCATCGCGCATTCCGAATACAAGGTCGCGGGCGCGCACTCGGGACACGGGCTGCAACTGTGGATCGCCTTGCCCGGCGACCGAACCGGGATCGAACCGCACTTCGAGCAGCATCGCGAACTGCCGGTGTACGCAACGCCCGGCGTGCGTGCGATTGTGCTGATCGGCTCGCTCGGCGGTTACACCTCGCCAGCGATTGCCTACACGCCCCTCGTAGGCGCGGATGTGCGGATCGAGCCGGGCACCGAGGCCACCCTTCCGCTCGAACCCGGCTTCGAATACGCGGTGATGGTGATCGAGGGCGATGTCACCGTCGCGGGAGCCGAGGTCGGTGCGGGCCCGCTGCTGTACCTGGGCACCGAGCGCACCGAATTGCCGCTCAGCAGCGTGAACGGCGCGCACTTCGCGCTGATCGGCGGGGAGCCCTTCGGCGAGGATCTGGTGATGTGGTGGAACTTCGTCGGCCGCAGCCACGAGGACATAGTCACGGCCCGCAATGACTGGGAGAACCGGAATGTCGAGCGGTTCACCGATATCGCGGGCCACCCGCCTGGTCAGCGGATCCCCGCGCCGCCCCTGCCCGGATTGCATCTGAAGCCGCGCAGGCGTCGAATCGGCCCTGCTCGCACCTGATTTCGCCGTTCGACACTCCGGCCCCGCCTCCGTCGACGAGGCAGGGCCGGATCGCACAGCGCAGGAACGTCTTTCGGATGGCTCACGCACCCTTGGCGAGCAGCACGTCCAGCGCCCGGTAGCTTGCGTTGAGCCCGGCCTCCATGCCGGAGCGCAGCATTCCGTCGCGTTCCTCGCAGGTGTGGTACTGGCTGACGGTCACCACCTTTGTCCTGCCGTCGCCGAGATCGACGAAAGTGGTGCTGTCGATTGCGATGTAGGCGGGCATGCCATCCCATTCGAAGGACTGCACGATTCGCTCCATCGGCGTCACCTCACGGAATCGTCCCTCGAACCCGTGAACTTCGCTGCCGGCATGCTGGACGAAACGATAGTGGCCGCCCTTGTGGAATTCCCAGCGCTCCACGTCGAAGCGATCGCCGCCGCTCCACCACTGGACCAGCTGCTCGATCCGGCTGTAGGCATTCCAGACCCGCTCGAGGGGCGCGTCGAAGGTCCGTTCGATGTGGATCTCACGATCCGCGGGGGTGGTGACCGTTGCGTCGGTTGTGGTGTCTGCGCTCATTGGTCGTGCTCCGTTCGCTCGAGGAATTCACCGAGACGGTCCATCCGGGCTTCCACCATGCGCCGATGTTCCTGCATCCACGCCAGTTCGCGATCGAAGACATTCGCGCCGAGCCTGCAGTACCTGACTCGTCCGCGCTTCTCCGTGACCACCATGCCCGCGGTCTCCAGCAGGTGGATGTGCTTTTTGATGCCCGTCAGGGTCATCTCGAAGCACTCCGCCAATTCGCTGACCGATGCGGGCCCCCGCCCGAGGTGCTGCAGAATCCCGCGTCTGGTGGGATCTGCGAGCGCCCCGAACGATTTATCGAGGAAGTCATACTGAACCATCTAGTTCAGTATCGACGCGCTGAACCAGCCTGTCAATACTTCGTCGGACCGCGTGCGGAAAACCGCTCTACAAGTGAGGCGGCTGGTTCTTAGGATGTCGCCAGCGGGATCGCGCAAATCCCGCAGGATGCGGACCGTGGCAGAGCGGCCCAATGCAGACCGGCAGGCGAAGGAACCTCGACTGCCGGTGTGATGGAGACGAGCGGTCCTGCTCCGATCCGTCCGCGGGTTCGAATCCCGCCGGTCTCCGCATCCGCCCAGCATGTGCGCCTCGTCGGCTGCCGCCTCGACACCAGGACTCCGCGAAGTATTTGCACTCTTCCGAATGGCGGTGCACGACGGGTGCGCAATCTCAAATCTCGCACAGACTCACGCAATCGAGACGGTCATACCGAAGGCAGCCACTGCCGCCCGGCCGGACACTTCCGACAGGCTGAGCTCCTGCCGAACTATCGGTGAATGTCGTCGGACACCAGTGTCTGGGTTCCGATGACGCGCAACAGATCCAGCTTGTCGGCGGCATCGGTGCCCGGGCGCGGCAAATAGACGAGCAGGCGTTGGGCCGAGTTCGGCGTCAGCAAAGGTTCACAGACGGTGTCGATCAGGCCGACTTGGGGATGCAGGATCCGCTTGATGTCGGAGACCCGCACCGCCACTTCGTGTTCGTTCCAGAGCCGCTCGAACTCCGCACTCGCGGTACGGAGTTTGCCCACGAACTCGGCGACATCGGCATCCCCGGAACGCCGCGCGGCGGTGGCCCGTAGATCCGCAACATGGTTGCGACCCAAGCGATCCCAGTCTTCCTCGGGAAATATGGACCTGGACCGCGGCTCGGTGAACCAGCGCCACGCGTAGTACCGGTCCATGCCGCGGCGAGTTCCGTGGTCGCCCACGAGCAACATGTGCATTCGGTTCTGCACGAGTACCTCGCCGAGGTCGGTGACCACCGCGGCGGCGGTGTCGTCGAGCTTGGCCAGCACGTGTAACAGGCCGGGGCCGACGTGCTTGTCGCCGAGGTCACCGCCAGGTGCCGCGTGGTCGCAGAGGTGGTACAGGTAATCGCGCTCGTCACTGCTGAACCGCAATGCCCGCGCCAGCGACGCCAGCACCTGGGTGGAGGGTCGCGGACCTCGCGACTGCTCGAGTCGGGTGTAGTAGTCCGTGGACATGCCCGCCAGCAACGCCACCTCGTCGCGGCGCAGCCCAGGGGTGCGACGCCGGACGCCCGGCGGCAGGCCGACGTCGGCCGGCGTCAGCTGTTCGCGGCGGCGACGGAGGAAATCGGCCAGTTCGGATCGGTCCATGCCTCCACTGTCCCCGAACCCCGCGGCGCGAACCAGGGATCGCCGCTCCCCCGATAAACGCTCTCTGCCGCGACCGCCGCCGCGGCGTCAGGCTTGTCCCATGACGACATCGAAGATCTCCACCACCCAGCTCGGCAGCACCGGACCGGCCGTCGGCCGGATCGGCCTCGGCGCGATGGGCATGTCCGGCATGTACGGCGCCACCGACGACGTCGAGTCGACCGCGACCATCCACGCCGCACTCGACTCCGGCGCCAACCTCATCGACACCGGCGACTTCTACGGCGCAGGCCACAACGAGATGCTGATCGGCAAGGCCATCGCCGAGCGCCCCCGCGAAGACGTGGTGCTCAGCGTGAAGTTCGGCGCACTGCGCGGCCCCGGCGGCACCTGGGACGGCTTCGACGGCCGCCCGGCGGCGGTGCGCAACTCCCTCAGCTACAGCCTGCAACGCCTGGGCGTCGACTACGTCGACATCTACCGCCCCGCCCGACTCGACCCGAATGTCCCGATCGAGGACACCATCGGCGCGATCGCCGAACTCATCGAAGCCGGATACGTCCGCCACATCGGACTGTCCGAGGTCGGTGCGGACACCCTGCGCCGGGCCGCCGCCGTGCATCCGATCGCCGACCTGCAAATCGAGTATTCGCTGATCTCCCGCGGTATCGAGGCCGAAATCCTGCCCGTCGCTCGCGAGCTCGGCATCGGCATCACCGCCTACGGCGTGCTGGCGCGTGGCCTGCTCAGTGACAGCGTGCGCCGGGAAACAACTCTCGCCGCCAACGACTTCCGCGCCCACAGCCCGCGCTTCCAGGGCGAGAACCTCACCCAGAACCTGGAGTTGGTCGATGCGCTCGCGAAAATCGCCGCACAACAGGGTGTTTCGGTGGCACAGCTGGCCATCGCTTGGGCATTGACCCGAGGTGAGGACATCGTCCCGGTCATCGGCGCGCGCCGTCGCGAGCGCTGGAGCGAAACCCGCGGCGCACTGGACGTGCGGCTGAGCGCCGAAGATCTGGCGGTCATCGAGGGGGCCGTGCCCGCCGATCGAATCGCGGGCGACCGCTACGCCAGCGCACAGATGGCATTGCTCGACAGCGAGCGCTGAGCCGCAATCGGGAGGCTGCGTCCACCGCACCGGTGATCGCACCCTCCCGATGGCTCGTCTACGACCGCTTCGGTCGAATGACAGCGGTGAATGCCGCAGTGGCGACGGCCTTGCCGGTGTTGTCGGTAATGCGCACGGGGACCTCCAATTCGATCGCGACGCGCGCCGCAATATCCGCACGGACCCGCGCGAGCGTCTCGGCCGATACCTCGGAGGTCGCCAGGAACGGCCCCGCCGCGCCCTTCGCCCGCGCCAGATATTCGATCCGCCCGTCCCTGGCGACGATGAATGTTTCCCCCATCAGATCGACGATGCCGGAGATGGACGCCCCCATCGCCGCCGTCTCCGCCAGCCCGAACAACACCGCGGCATGCACATCACCGTTGTGGTTGAAGTGCTCCGTGCGCGGCACGATCGACACAACATTGCGTCCGGGACCGAACTCCACCCCTTCGATGCCGGTGTATTGAATGAAACCCAGCTTCTGGAACCCGGCCATCACCAGCTCGCCCATGGTCGCGCTGTCCATCGAATCTCCCACTTGCCCTCAAACTGAAACGTGTTCCACTTTCATACTCGGGCCCTTCACGATTGTCCATGCCGATCACGGGCTGGACAACGGGCCGGGCAGCGCGGTCGCCCTACCGCAAGTCCGCCCGATATTCGGCGAAAACTATTGGGCCCGAAGTATTATCCGACCGTCTTGTATGTCGTGCTGGTCGACACAGGTGGCGGATATGGGTCTGGGTGGTAAGCGATTCCTCGATCTGGCCGGGAGCAGGGAAGCGGCTGTGGCGGTCCTGGCAACGATCACCGGGTTGTATTACCTGATCGTCGCGGTCACCAACTGTATCGATACCGACACCAACCGACGCGGTGTTGCAGCGGTGCTATCGATGCAAGCCACGATCCACCACTCCGGTACCGAGTGGCGGGCCATCACCAACGGCACCGTCGCGCTGATCGCCTACATCCTGATCGTGATCTGGGAGTTTCTGATCGCGCTCGTGCTGCTCGTCGCGGCAGCAACCGGCTGGTGGGCACTGATCGGCCAGAGCTCCGCCAGAACGGCGGTGGCCGCGAAGTTGTCGAGTCTCGGTTGGACCATGGCAGTGCTGCTGTTCGCTGGTGGCTTCCTGACCATCGGCGGTGAGTGGTTCCGGATGTGGGCGAACAAACAAGTGAACGCCTCCTCGGCGGCGCTGCAGAATTTCCTCCTCGCCGCGGTCGGGCTCATTCTGGTGCATATGTCGAGCCGCTCCGAAACCCGAGGGTAGCCGTATTCGAAGATGTCATTCGCCAGGCGTTATCGGTTGTGGGAGAACAACCTTGAACTGATCACCGATTGCTTGGTCACGTTGGCATGTCCGGCCGAACATCCGGAAATGTCGCATGTCACGCTCGGGGCATGGACTGGTGAGCTCGCCTAGCTAGGCGGCAGCCTCGGCGGGTCGGCCGATAGTCCGCGCCACGAACAGCCCACAGGCGATAGCCCGCCATCACATCGCAGGACGAAACCGACTGTTTCTGGGCTGATTCCGCGGACCCGAAACGCACATCGGCCCCCGCTCCAGTAGGAGCGGGGGCCGAATGCTGTTGCAGGGCTACCGAATTACCGGTAGTCGCTGAAACCGTAATCGTCCAGCGGGACCGCGGCACCAGTGGTGGCGCCGAAGCTGTCCGGGCTGTAGTAGGTGTCGTCGTAGGACGGCACCGCGTACGCCGCGGCACGGGCTTCTTCGGTCGGCTGCACCGTGATGTTGCGGTAGCGGTTGATACCGGTACCGGCCGGGATCAGCTTGCCGATGATCACGTTTTCCTTGAGGCCGATGAGCTTGTCCGAGCGGCAGTTGATCGCCGCATCGGTCAGGACTCGAGTGGTCTCCTGGAAGGATGCCGCCGACAGCCACGAATCGGTCGCGAGCGACGCCTTCGTGATACCCATCAGCACCGGGCGACCGGCCGCGGGCTCGTTGCCCTCGGCCACGACGCGACGGTTGGAGGCCTCGAACTCGGAACGCTCGGTGAGCGAGCCGGGCAGGAACTCCGTGGCACCGGAATCGATGATCGTCACGCGACGCAGCATCTGGCGCACGATGACCTCGATGTGCTTGTCGTGGATCGACACACCCTGCGAGCGGTAGACCTCCTGGACCTCGTGGACCAGGTGGATCTGCACCTGACGGGGGCCCATCACGCGCAGCACCTCGTGCGGATCCGCGGCGCCTTCCAGCAGCTGCTGGCCGACCTCGACGTGGTCACCGTCGGAGAGCAGACGCTCGGTGCCGTCGTCGTGCTTGAAGACACGCAGACGCTGACGCTTCGAGAGCTTGTCGTAGACAACCTCTTCGCCACCGTCATCAGGGACGATGGTGATCTTGTAGAAGCGATCGTCGTCTTCCATCCGCACGCGGCCGGAGACCTCGGCGATCGGAGCCTTACCCTTGGGCACGCGGGCCTCGAACAGCTCCTGGACACGCGGCAGACCGCCGGTGATGTCCTCGCCCGCGACACCACCCTGGTGGAAGGTACGCATGGTCAGCTGGGTACCGGGCTCACCGATGGACTGCGCGGCGACGATACCGACGGCCTCACCGATGTCGACCAGCTTGCCGGTCGCCATCGAGCGGCCGTAGCAGGTCGCACACACGCCGGTGCCGGTGGTGCAGGTCAGCACGGAGCGGACCTTCACCTCGGTGATACCGGCCTCCAACAGCGCCTCGATCGCCGGGTCGCCGAGGTCGGCGCCCTTGGTGATGACGAGGTTGCCCTTGGCGTCCACCGCATCCGATGCCAGGGTGCGCGCGTACGCGGAGGTCTCCACGTGCGCGTCCCGGATCAGCGAGCCGTCCGCCTGCTTCTCGGCGATCGTCACGATGATGCCGCGCTCGGTGCCACAGTCGTGCTCACGCACGATGACGTCCTGCGAGACGTCCACCAGACGACGGGTCAGGTAACCCGAGTCGGCGGTGCGCAGCGCGGTGTCGGCCAGACCCTTACGGGCACCGTGGGTGTTGATGAAGTACTCCAGAACCGTCAGGCCCTCACGGAAGGAGGACTTGATCGGCCGCGGGATGAACTCACCCTTCGGGTTGGTAACCAGGCCCTTCATACCGGCGAGGGTACGAGTCTGGGTGAAGTTACCGGTCGCGCCCGACTCGACGATCGTGATGATCGGGTTGTCCGGCGGGTAGTGCGCACGCAGTGCCGTACCGACCTCTTCGGTCGCTTCCTGCCAGATCTTGACCAGCGCGCTGTTGCGCTCGGTGTGATCGAGCGCGCCACGCTGGTACTTCTTCTCGATCTGATCGGCAAGCGCCTCGTAGCGCTCCATGATCTCGGCCTTCTCCGGCGGCACCAGCACGTCGGACATCGAGACCGTCACACCAGAACGCGTGGCCCAGTGGAAGCCCGCGTCCTTGAGCTTGTCAACGGTCTGCGCGACCACGATCATCGGGTAGCGCTCGGCCAGATCGTTGATGATCGTCGCCTGACGCTTCTTCGGCATCTGCTCGTTGATGAACGCGTAGTCCGCGGGCAGCAACTCGTTGAACAGCACCCGACCCAGCGTGGTCTCGGCGAGCCACGCGTCACCGCGGTTCCAGCCCTCCGGGAACAGCTCCGCCTCGACGTCCTTCGGCGGACGCTGCTCGGTGAGCCGCACCTTGATCAGCGAACGCACGGTCAGCTCATCACGGTCGACCGCCATCTGCGCCTCGGCAGGCGAGGAGTACACGCCCTGCTCGGAAGCATCCTTGGAGGCCGGCTGGTAGGAACCCTTCGCGCCCTCGACGAGGCGAGTCAGGTAGTACAGGCCGGTCACCATGTCCAGACGCGGCATGGCCAGCGGACGACCCGAGGCGGGCGACAGGATGTTGTTCGAGGACAGCATCAGGATGCGGGCCTCGGCCTGCGCCTCCGCGGACAGCGGAAGGTGCACGGCCATCTGGTCACCGTCGAAGTCGGCGTTGAACGCTTCACAGACGAGCGGGTGCAGCTGGATCGCCTTACCCTCGACGAGCTGCGGCTCGAAGGCCTGGATGCCCAGGCGGTGCAGGGTGGGCGCACGGTTCAGCAGCACCGGGTGCTCGGCGATGACCTCTTCGAGGACATCCCACACCTGGGGACGCTGACGCTCGACCATCCGCTTGGCGGACTTGATGTTCTGCGCGTGGTTCAGATCGACCAGACGCTTCATCACGAACGGCTTGAACAGCTCCAGCGCCATCAGCTTGGGCAGACCACACTGATGCAGCTTCAGCTGCGGACCGACCACGATAACGGAGCGACCGGAGTAATCCACGCGCTTGCCGAGCAGGTTCTGACGGAAACGACCCTGCTTGCCCTTGAGCAGATCGCTCAGGGACTTCAGCGGGCGGTTACCCGGTCCGGTGACCGGACGGCCACGACGGCCGTTGTCGAACAGTGCGTCGACGGACTCCTGCAGCATCCGCTTCTCGTTGTTGACGATGATCTCGGGCGCGCCGAGGTCGATCAGTCGCTTGAGGCGGTTGTTGCGGTTGATCACGCGGCGGTACAGGTCGTTCAGGTCGGAGGTGGCGAAACGGCCACCGTCGAGCTGAACCATCGGACGCAGCTCCGGCGGGATCACCGGGACAGCATCGAGCACCATGCCCATCGGCGAGTTGCCGTTGGTCTGGAACGCCGCGACGACCTTGAGGCGCTTGAGCGCGCGCAGCTTCTTCTGGCCCTTGCCGCTACGGATGGTCTCCCGCAGGCTCTCGGCCTCGGCGTCGATGTCGAAGTTCTCCATCAGCTTCTGGATGGACTCCGCACCCATGGCGCCGGTGAAGTACTCGCCGTAGCGGTCGACCAGCTCGCGGTAGAGCACCTCATCGACGAT
This sequence comes from Nocardia sp. NPDC051463, assembly GCF_040681975.1. Lineage (NCBI taxonomy): Bacteria > Bacillati > Actinomycetota > Actinomycetes > Mycobacteriales > Nocardiaceae > Nocardia > Nocardia sp. NPDC051463. The sequence continues at coordinate 138,704 of NZ_JBFBAB010000007.1, read as the reverse complement.
GAGCTGCTTGACCGACAGCTTGGTGAAAGTGGTCCAGATCTCCTCGAGCCGGTCCAGCTCACGCTGGGACCGATCGCGCAGCTGTCGCATCTCGCGCTCGCCGCCGTCCTTGACCTTGCGGCGGACGTCGGACTTGGCGCCCTCGGCCTCGAGCTCGGCCAGGTCGGCCTCGAGCTTCTGGGCGCGGGCCTCCAGGTCGGCGTCGCGCTGGTCGGCGACCGCCTTCTTCTCGACCTCCATCTCGGCTTCGAGAGTGGAGAGCTCGTTGTGGCGCAGCTCTTCATCGACGCCGACGATCACGTAGGCGGCGAAGTAGATGATCTTTTCCAGATCCTTCGGCGCCAGGTCGAGCAGATAGCCCAGGCGCGAAGGCACGCCCTTGAAGTACCAGATGTGGGTGACAGGAGCGGCCAACTCGATGTGGCCCATCCGCTCACGACGCACCTTGGCGCGAGTCACCTCGACGCCACAGCGCTCACAGATGATGCCCTTGAAGCGGACGCGCTTGTACTTGCCGCAGTAGCACTCCCAGTCCCGGGTCGGACCGAAGATCTTCTCGCAGAAGAGCCCGTCCTTCTCCGGCTTGAGCGTGCGGTAGTTGATGGTCTCCGGCTTTTTCACTTCGCCGAAGGACCACTGCCGAATGTCTTCGGCGGTGGCCAGGCCGATCCGGAGTTCATCGAAGAAGTTGACGTCTAGCACGTAACTTCCTTTCCCCTATTCGGGTCGAATTCGAGCAAAAAGTTCACTAGTTGGTGGAACGCGGGGCCGAATGCCGTTCGAAGTGAACGACATCCGGCCGACCGCCTAGTTCGCCAGATCGTCGACGGTGGCTGCTTCGTTCCTGGACAGGTTGATGCCCAGGTTCGCCGCCGCGCGCTCCAGGTCCTCGTCGTCGCCGTCGCGCATCTCGATCGCGGCGCCGTCGGAAGACAGCACCTCGACGTTGAGGCACAGGGACTGGAGTTCCTTGAGGAGCACCTTGAACGACTCCGGGATGCCCGGCTCCGGAATGTTCTCGCCCTTGACGATCGCCTCGTAGACCTTCACGCGGCCGACAACGTCATCGGACTTGATGGTGAGCAGTTCCTGCAGCGTGTAGGCAGCGCCGTAGGCCTGCATGGCCCAGCACTCCATTTCGCCGAAACGCTGACCACCGAACTGCGCCTTACCACCCAGCGGCTGCTGGGTGATCATCGAGTACGGGCCGGTCGAACGGGCGTGGATCTTGTCGTCGACCAAGTGGTGCAGCTTCAGGATGTACATGTAGCCGACCGCGACCGGGTACGGGAACGGCTCGCCGGAGCGACCGTCGAACAGGGTCGACTTGCCGTTCTCGTCGACCATGCGCTCACCATCGCGGTTCGGCAGGGTCGACGCGAGCAGACCGGTCAGCTCTTCTTCGCGGGCGCCGTCGAACACCGGGGTCGCGATGTTGGAATCGGCAGGAGCCGCCAGCATCTCTTCCGGCAGCGCCTTGGCCCAATCCGGACGGTTCGCGCCGTCCGCATCGGCCCCGACATCCCAGCCCGCCTTGCCGATCCACCCGAGGTGGGTCTCCAAGATCTGACCGATGTTCATACGACGCGGCACACCGTGGGTGTTCAGGATGATGTCGACGGGGGTGCCGTCGGGCATGAACGGCATGTCCTCGGTCGGGAGGATCTTGCCGATAACACCCTTGTTGCCGTGCCGACCGGCGAGCTTGTCGCCGTCCTGGATCTTGCGCTTCTGCGCCACGTACACGCGCACCAGCTCGTTGACACCGGGAGGCAGGTCGTCGTCGTCCTCACGCGAGAACACGCGGATACCGATGACCTTGCCGGACTCACCGTGGGGCACCTTCAGCGAGGTGTCACGGACCTCACGCGCCTTCTCACCGAAGATCGCGCGCAGCAGCCGCTCTTCCGGGGTCAGTTCGGTTTCACCCTTCGGGGTGACCTTGCCGACCAGGATGTCGCCGTCACGAACCTCGGCGCCGATCCGGATGATGCCGCGATCGTCGAGATCAGCGAGGACCTCGTCGGAGACGTTCGGGATATCCCGAGTGATCTCCTCGGCACCGAGCTTGGTGTCGCGAGCGTCGATCTCGTGCTCTTCGATGTGGATCGAGGTGAGGACGTCCTCTTCCACGAGGCGCTGCGACAGGATGATCGCGTCCTCGTAGTTGTGGCCTTCCCACGGCATGATCGCGACGAGCAAGTTCTTGCCCAGCGCCATCTCACCGTTCTCGGTGCACGGACCATCGGCGAGCACATGGCCCTGCTCGACCCGCTGACCCTCGTCCACGATCGGACGTTGGTTGGCGCAGGTGCCCTGGTTCGAACGCGCGAACTTCCGCATCCGGTAGGACTTGCGAGTGCCATCGTCGGCCATCACCGTGATGTAGTCGGCGGAGACTTCCTCGACGACACCGGACTTCTCGTTGACGACGACGTCGCCTGCGTCGACGGCGGCGCGCAGCTCCATGCCGGTGCCCACGATCGGGGACTCCGAACGGATCAGCGGCACAGCCTGACGCTGCATGTTCGCACCCATCAGGGCGCGGTTGGCGTCGTCGTGCTCGAGGAACGGAATCATCGCGGTCGCGACCGACACCATCTGACGCGGTGAGACGTCCATGTAGTCGACCTCGGCGGCCGAGACGAACTCGACCTCTTCACCGAGACGACGGACGAGGACCTTGTCCTCGAGGAAGCGACCCTCGGCGTCGACCGGCGAGTTGGCCTGCGCACGGATGTGGCGGTCCTCTTCGTCGGCGGTGAGGTACTTGACCTCATCGGTGACGCGACCATCGACGACCTTGCGGTACGGGGTCTCGATGAAACCGAACGGGTTGACCCGCGCGTACACCGACAGCGAACCGATCAGGCCGATGTTCGGGCCTTCCGGGGTCTCGATCGGGCACATACGTCCGTAGTGCGAGGAGTGGACGTCACGGACTTCCAGGCCGGCGCGCTCACGGGACAGACCACCCGGGCCGAGCGCCGAAAGACGGCGCTTGTGGGTCAGACCCGAGAGCGGGTTGTTCTGGTCCATGAACTGCGACAGCTGGGAGGTTCCGAAGAACTCCTTGATCGCGGCGACGACCGGGCGGATGTTGATCAGGGTCTGCGGCGTGATCGCCTCGACGTCCTGAGTCGTCATCCGCTCGCGCACCACGCGCTCCATACGGGAGAGACCGACCCGAATCTGGTTCTGGATCAGCTCACCGACGGTACGCAGGCGACGGTTACCGAAATGGTCGATGTCGTCGACCTCGACCGGAACCTCTTCACCGCCGGGAGCCGTCATGTTCCGATCGCCCGAGTGCAGACGCACCAGGTACTCGATCGTGGTGACGATGTCTTCCTTGGTGAGCACCGACGCGGTGATCGGCTCGCCGAGGTGGATGCCGAGCTTCTTGTTGATCTTGTAGCGACCGACGCGCGCCAGGTCGTAGCGCTTCTCCTTGAAGAACAGGTTCTCCAGCAGGGTCTGCGCGGACTCCTTGGTCGGCGGCTCGCCCGGACGCAGCTTGCGGTAGATGTCCAACAGCGCCTCGTCCTGACCGGCGGTGTTGTCCTTCTCCAGGGTCGACATCATGATCTCGGAGAAGCCGAAACGCTCGACGATCTCCTCGGTCGTCCAACCCAGCGCCTTCAGCAGCACGGTGACCGGCTGGCGACGCTTGCGGTCGATGCGGACACCGACGGTGTCGCGCTTGTCGACGTCGAACTCCAGCCACGCGCCGCGGCTCGGAATGACGCGCACGCTGTGCAGGTCCTTTTCCGTGCTCTTGTCGACGCTGTTGTCGAAGTAGACACCCGGCGAACGCACCAGCTGCGAAACGACAACGCGTTCGGTGCCGTTGATGATGAACGTGCCCTTGTCGGTCATCATCGGGAAGTCACCCATGAAGACCGTCTGGCTCTTGATCTCACCGGTGTTGTTGTTGATGAACTCAGCGGTGACGAACAGCGGCGCCGCGTAGGTCATGTCCTTGTCTTTGCACTCGTCGATGGAGGCCTTGACCTCTTCGAAACGAGGATCCGAGAAAGACAGGGACATCGAGCCCGAGAAGTCCTCGATCGGCGAGAGCTCCTCGAGCACCTCCTCGAGACCCCCCGTTAGTCCGCCGTCGCCGCGGAGCGCGGCCTTTTCACGCCATGCAGGCGAGCCGATCAACCATGCAAATGAGTCCGTCTGTAGATCGAGAAGTCCGGGCACCTCCAAGGGTTCACGGATCTTCGCGAAAGACACCCTCAATGGGGCTCCGGGGATTCCGGCAACTGCCTTGGTCTGGGTGGAGACTGCCAAGATGCGTCCTTCCAGCACCTCACGCGCGTCGCGTGGTGGTCCGCGACCGTCGCTTGTCTGCTACGAATTCCGCTGGTTACAACCCGAACGAAACCCGAACAAGCGACAACAGAAGTAACACCGGAAGGGTGGAACTCACGTGTGCGAATCGAGGTATGGACAGGAGGCAGCCAGCGCAACGTCCAAACCTACACCTATGTACGCCGAGGTGTCAAAGTACCACTCGACCGAGCCTCCGCGTGGCGGCGCGCCGTGACCTATATGGCTGGCGCGCCGTGTCCGAATCGCTGGCTGCGTCGGGAGCCACGGGGCGCTTGGAGCCACTGTGACAGCTGCCGCTGTTGTGAATAGCGTGACGGGTCGGGCGAAACTCGTCAAGTGGCAGCGCCGACCAGGGGCGCACCGAGATCGCCTGCCGCGCTACAAGATCACCAGGTCGCGCTGCTCAATTGCGATCGACGATGTCGCTGGCGCGCCAACGTCCGTCGTTTTTCTGCATGCGCAAAACGATCGGACCGGAGGCGCTTTCCTGCGCGACGCCGTCCTTGTTCGCGCTGACGACCATATTGACGAGCAGCTCGGCCTTGTCGTCGGTGAGCAAGGTCACTCCGATCGGCTTGGCATCGACATCCGCGCTGGTCTGGGCTTGTTTGATGGCGGCGATATTGGTGTCGGCGTACTTGTCGAAGTCGGTCAGCATCTGCCCGGTGACCACCTGGTGGACCGCGTCCTTGTAGCCGTCGAGCTGCTTCACGTCGTAGGCGAACACGGTGCGCAGCGCGTGCTCCGCCGCCGCGGTCACTTCTTCGGTGGCCTTGGTCCGCACGAACGCCTGGTTCGAATCGTCGATGCCGGGACGGAAGGCCGCCAACACCGCGAAACCGGCGAGCAGCACCGTGGCGAGGACACCCGCGATGACGACGCCCCAGCCGGTGTTCGAGCGCCGCAGTGGCCGTCGAGCAGGCCGCTGCTCGACGCCGCGCTGCGGTGGCGTGCCGGATTCGACCGTCTCGGTGTTGCCAGCGACCCTCGGACGGCGGGTGCCCGCGGTGCGCGGCTCCTCGGCGACCCGGGTCTTGCCGGTCGGCCTGCGCTTCGGCGCGACAGGCTCAGCGGCTCGCCGATCGCGCGCTCCCGCGCCTGCGACCGCACGGTCGGTGGCAGCCCGATTCCTGGGCGTTACGCGGTTGACGGGTCGTTTGGATGCCATGAATCGGTCCTCCTACGAGCCGGGCTTGGTCGGGGGCGCGGGTGCGGGGGCACCGGGCACTTGCGGCGCACCGGGCGCGCTGCCCGGTTTCGGTGCGTCCAGCGGCACCGGCTGCCCGAGCGATTCCGCCTTCTCCGCCTTCCAGACCTCGCCCTCCTTGATCATGTTCAGCGTCCAGGACTGCCGGAAGCTGACCGGCGCGGTATCGGGCGCGCTGCGCGTCACCTGCAGCACCACCAGCGCCGACGCCCGGTCCCGCTCGGAGTTCAACGAGGTCAGCGCGGCGCCGAGCACCTTCGACTCCAGCTTGGTCTTGGACTCCGAGGCCGTCGTCCGCAGCTGTTGCTGCCCCTTGGTCGCCTCGTCGAGCAATTGGCCGGTCATCGAGGACTGGATCATCGCGATCGAGCCGTCCACATCGGCCGGGTCGATCGACATCAGGTTGATCGCGGCCTGCCTGGCATCGGTGAGCGCGGCATCACGCGCCTCGGTGCGCGGACCGTCGGTGAAGAACGCGGCACGCACCCAGCCCCCGCCGAACCAGACCGCGGCGACCAGCGCGATCACCAGAGCGCCCGCGGCCACCACGGTGACGACGAACGGCGGCCGGCCCGCCGTGCTATCGGCGGACCCGGAATCGACCGCCCGCTCCTCGGTGGACGGGTCAGTGATCGGCGACTCGACGGCAGCCTCGGTAGGGACGGCCGTGGCGTCGGATTCCGTGGAATCGGGCTCGGTGGGTTCCGGCTGTTCCTTGGAAAGATCGGGGCTCACGACCGCACCTCGCTGACGCACGGTTGCGTCGTGCCCCGTGGCGCTGTGCCTATGGTTCGCTCGCTGCGCTCACTCACGACTGCACACCCTAACGTCAGTAATTATTGCGGCGACGCCGCGTCGGTCCTGGTCACCGCTTCGGCGTGACCCCCAACAGGGTGGCCATCTGAACAGCGATCGGGTTGAGGTTCAGTTTTTCCGGGTCGGTCTTCGGGTTGGAATCCCATGGCTGCACGATGCTCGGGTCGGCGAGATCGGCCCGCGCGCCACCGCGCACCGCAGTCGGATTACCAAACGGCACAGTGCATTTCGCATCCCGGTTGAACGGGAACTCGTCACGCGTGTCATCGAAATCCGGGTTCTCGCGCTTCATCTGCTCGAGGATCCGCTGCGTCCCCTCGTAGCCCACCGTGCACGCCGGTGGGTTGTTGGCTTCGAGGACGAGACCGAAGTGGCTGGTGCCGTCGCCGGGAGCGGTGGAGGAGGCGCCGATGGACAGCGACGGCAGCATGATCAGCAGCGGCCGCAGCGCGTAGAACTTCGGCGAGATGGATTGCAACACCTGGCGCAGGTTCGCCAAGTCCTCGGTCAGTGCGGAGCCACTCTCGCTCACCAGCGCGCCGATCTGGTCACTGGCGTCGGTTCCCGTCCCGATCAGCCTGCGCAGATCGGGGTCACTGGCACGCAGCTGAGCGGTCAGCAGATCGAGGCCATCGCTGAATCGGCGGATGGCGCTGTCCTGCTCGGCCTGGGTGCCCAGCGCGATCCGGCCGTCCTTGATCAGCTGAATCGTCTGCGGCAATGTCTCGTTGAACGTCATGGTGAATTTGTTCAGCGAGTCGACGAAGACCTGGAGGTCGTCACCCTTGCCGTTGAACGCCTTGCCGAGCTCGGTGACGGTGGTGTTCAGCGCGGCCAGGTCGACCGAGCTGGTGAACGAGTCCACACTGCCGATCAGTTCCTCGATCGATACCGGTGTCGTCGCCGAGGTGATCACCGAGCCCTCGCGCAGATAGGGACCGCGATCGGAATCGGGCTGCAGATCCAGGTACTGCTCGCCGATGGCGGAACGGTTGGCGACGACGGCCTTGGCCGAGGCCGGGATGTGCGGCGAGCTCGAGTCGATGACGAGATTCATCACCACGCCCTTGTCGGAGAGCTCCAGCTCGCCGACCCTGCCGACAGGAACGCCGCGGTAGGTCACCTCGGCGCCCTTGTAGAGGCCGCCGGTGTGCGCCGTCTCCACCTTCACGGTGTACAGACCGAAGCCGAGCATGTTGTCGAGGCGGATGTACTTGGCGCTGACGAGCACCACACCCACCACCGCGAGCACGACGAAGACAATCAGCTGATTACGGACAAGGCGGGTCATCTCCGACCACCTCCCATACCGAGTTGGTCGAGAATCGCACCGAGCGGATTCGTCGACGGCGCAACGCCGTTCGCGGGCGCGAACGCCATATTCGGCGGCAACGGCAGGATCGACACCGTGGGCCAGCCCGGCCGCGGACCGTTCCCGTTGTAGTACGGGTTGGTCGGGTTGATCACCGGTGTCGGACCCGTCTTCGGTGGGATGTACACCGGATCACCCTTGCCGACGCCGAGATTGCTCAGCGTCACGCCGATCTGCTGGTCCACCGACAGCCAGGTGTTCACCTGACCACCGAAGGTGCCCTCCAGCGAGGAGTCGGGGAACGGGTAGGTCGGCACCAGCGGCAGCGCCGTCACCAGATCCGGCGCCGCGCGGCCGAGCTCCTGCAGTGTCGGACGCAGTGCACGCAGATCGGTGATCAGATCGTTCTTCGAGCGGTCCAGCACCTCGAAACCGGCCTGGCCGACCCGATCGAGCTGGGCCAGCATCGAAATCAGCTGCGGGCGTTGCTCGTCGAGTATCTTGATGCCCTCGGGCAGCTCGTCGAGGATCTTGCCGATCTGATCGGTCTGAGTGGCCACCCGGCTGCTCAATGTCGCGAGACCGTCGATGGCCCTGGTGATGTTCTCGACCTGCACGTCCAGTCCGGTGATGAGCATGTTCGCCTGGTCGAGCAGCGAACGCACCTTGTCCTCGCGGCCACCCAGCGTCCGGTTCAGCTCGGTGACGATCGGCTGCAGCTGCGCGACGCCACCACCGTTGAGCAGCAACGACATCGCGCCGAGCACCTGCTCGATTTCGGTGGCGTGCCGGGTATTGGCAACCGGGATCACCGAACCGTCGGTGAGCTTCTTCGGGTCCGGATCCGCGGTAGGTCTGGTCAGCTCGATGAATTTCTCACCGAGCAGATTGGTCTGCTTCACCTCGGCCTTTGCGTTGGCTGGCAGGTCGACCGAGGAGTTCACCAGGGTCCGCACGCTCGCGGTCCACTGGTCCTTGCCGATGCCGATCTCCTCCACCCGGCCCACCGGCACGCCTTCGAGCTTGACCGCGGACTGCGGCACCAGGTCGAGCACATCGTCGAACTGGATGTCGATGCGCATCGGGTGCGCGCCGACATCGGCGCCACCCGGCAGCGGGACGCTGTAGATGCCGTTGGAGGCGCACGAGGCCACCAACAGGCCGACCGCGCTCACCGCCACGGCCGCCGCGCCCTTGCGAATCATGTTGCGGCTCATCACCGGCCACCTCCCTGCGACGGCGGAAGCCGATCGGATGGGGTGCCCGGCACGGTCCCCGGCACCGGAGCGCGCTGCTCGTTCTCGCCGCTGAGGATGCCGAACGGCAGGATCAGCGTCGGCGTCTTCACGCCGGCGGTGATCTGATCGGTGATCTCCTTGCAGTGGTCGAGCAGCGGACGCATCTGCTTGCCGATGGCTTCGAACTTCGGATCGCCCGGCATCAGTTTGCCCAGGTCGAGCATCTTGCACACCACGCCGAACGGATCCTGCAGATCGGTGAAGTTGGCGCGCATATCGAGCGTGCCCGACTCGCCGTTGTGCACATTGATCAGATTGCTCAGCGCCAGCGGCAGCACCGGAAGCGCGGCGGCGAGATCGTCGCGCTTGTCGGCGAGGGTCTTGGTGAGCTGGGTGAGCGCCTGCGCGTTGTCGGCGATCAGGTCGCGGTTGTCGTCGATGAATCGGGCGACATCACCGAGGCCGATCGACAGCAGATTCAACGCTTCACCGAGGTTCTGCCGTTCGCCGGCGAGGAACCCGGACAGGTCCGCGAGCTGCGCGTTGAATTGGCGCACCTGCGAGTCGTTCTGGGCCAGCATGGTCACGAAGCTCTGCAGGTTCTTGACGGTGTCGAAGATGTCCCCGCGCGCGTCGGACAGGTAGCGCGCCGCCCGCGAGAGCTGCGTGATGCTGTTGGCGAGCGCCTCACCGTTGCCTGCCAGGTTCGCCGCCGACGTGCGCACCAACTCGTTCACCGCGCCCTCGGCGTTGGCGCCGTTGGGGCCCAACGCATCCGACAGCTCGGTGATGCTCTTGTACAGCTGGTCGACCTCCACCGGGGTGACGGTGCGCTCCCGTGGAATGGTCGCGGTGCGGCCCATCTTCGGCCCGCCGGTGTACACCGGCGTCAGCTGGATGAATCGGTCGGAGACCACCGAGGGGGTGATCTGCGCGGCCTTCGCGTCGGCGGGCACGTCATATTTCCGGTCGACGTCCATGACGACCCTGACCTGATCACCCAACGGCTCGACGGAGGCGACCCGTCCTACCGGCACCCCGAGCACCCGCACGTCGGAACCCTCGTAGATGCCGACCGATCGGTCGAAGTAGGCGGTGATCTTGGTGGTGGTCATCCGATCGAACAACCACCACAGCACACCCGCCGCCAACAGGGCAGCGACCACCACCACGGCAATGGCCGCCTTGGTGCCGCGACTGGAGGACCGCAGTGCGGTCAACGGCTCACCGCGCCAGCTCGTCGCCATGTCAGTTACCTTCCAGGGGGCCGAAAGAACGCACCGGCGGCCGATCACCGGGAATCTCCGGCAGGCCCGGCGGAACCAGGTTGACGATCACCGCGTCGAACCAACGACCGGTACCGAGCACATTGGCGTAGAGGCCGTAGAACGGACCCGCGAGTTCCAATGTCTTGGAGATGTTCTGCTGGTTGGCGTTGAGCAGGTCGATGGACGCCTTCAGATTCGTCAGCGCCGGGCCGATCTGCTTCTGGTTGTCGTGCACCAGCGCGCTGAGCTCGGCCGCCACCGTCTTTGCTCCGGTGAGCAACTGCGAGATCGACTGCTGACGAACATTCAGCTCGGTCAGCAACTGCCCGCCCGAGGCGAGCAGCCGCTCGAATTCGGCGTTGCGATCCGCGAGTACCTGGGTGGTCTGCTTGGTCGCGGCGAACATCCGCTTCAGTTCCTGGTCGCGCTTGCCGAGGGTCTCCGAGAGTCTCGCGACACCATCGATGGAGGCGCGGATCTCCGGCGGCGTGGTCGCGAAGGCCTCCGACAGCACCCGCATGCTGGTGGCCAGCTGCGCGGTGTCGATGTCGTCGATGTTCTTTGCCGCATCACTGAACGCATCCACCACGTCGTACGGAGAAAGCGTGCGCGACAATGGGATTCGCTTGCTCGGATCGGCGGGCTTGGAGCCCTTCGGGTCCAGCGCCAGGTACTTCTGCCCGAGCACGGTCTTGATCTGGATGGAGGCGGTCGTCTCGTTGCCGACCCAGGCGTCCTTGGTGCGGAAGTCGATGAGCACCCGGTCACCGGCCAGTCGGACATCCGACACCGCACCGACCTTGACGCCGGCGATGCGGACTTCATTGCCCTTCTTGACGCCCGCCGCCTCGGTGAACTCGGCGGTGTACTTGGTGCCTGCGCCGATGATCGGCAGCCGGTCCAGGAAGAACGCGGAGATCGTCACCAGCAGCACCATCACGAGGCCGAGCACACCCATGAATGCGGGGCTGCGCTTACCGAGCAGGATCCGGTCGTCCATCTAGCGGCCCTTCCCATGGCAGCGCGGCGCGGCGTTGGTGTAGAGCGGCTGGTTGATCGTCGGCATCTCGGCCGGGAGGTTGAGCTGCGGCGCATCCGACACACCCGGCCCGACGGCGATGTCGATACCGCACAGATAGAACTGGAACCACGAGCCGTAGCTGCCCACGCGACCGAGCTTCTCCATCTTGATCGGGAGGTTGTGCAGCACCTCGTTCACGTCGTCCTTGCGTTCGTTGAGGGTGCCGGTGAGCTGGTTGAGCCCGGCGATCGAACCCTGCAGCGACGGCCGGGTCGGGACAAGCAGATCCGAGGTTGCCGAGGCCAGATTGCCCAGCGAGGTCACCGACCGACCGATCGTGTCGCGCTCGGCGGCAAGCCCGCTCACCAGCGCCTCGGTATTGACGATCAGCTGGTCGAAGTTGTCCTCGCGCTGGTTGACCGTTTCCAGCACGAGAGTCAGGTTCTTCACGAGTTCCCCGATGACGGCATCCTTGTCCGCGATCTTGTTCGTCAGGCTCGCGGTGCTGGTCACCAGATCTTTGATGGTGCCCTGCTCGCCCTGGAACACCTGGATGATCTCGAAGGACAGCTTGTTCACGTCGTCGGCGGTGAGCGTGTGGAACAGCGGGCGGAAGCCATTGAACAGGGTGGTCAGATTCAATGCCGGACGGGTGTGCTCCAGCGGAATCGTCGCGCCCTTGTTGAGCTTGCGGCCCTGCTCGCCCGCGCCCTGCTCGAGCGCGATATAGCGCTGGCCAACCAGGTTCCGGTAGCGGATGGTCGCCGTGGTGGAGGCGGGCAGCCAATTGCGGTCGGCCAGTTCGAATTTCACCTCGGCCAGCCGCTTGTCCACGATCGAGACGTCGGTGACCTTGCCGACTCGCACACCCGCGATGCGCACCTCGTCGCCCGGGTTCAGCGAGGTGACATCGACGAACCTGGCCTTGAATTCGGTACCGCCACCGCTGTAGTTCGCGATGGACAGACCGAGCACCACGGTCGCGAAAAGGGTGACGATGACGAAGATGATCAGTTTGGTCAGCGGCGATCCCACGCCACGCAGCTTCTGTTTCATCGCACGCTCACCTCACTTCCACGGAATGCGGGCGCTCCGATCCGAGTCACCCAGCTGGGCACCTGATCCGGCGAGACACCGTTGGCCGCACCGTAGATCGCGCCGAGAGTCTGCTGCTCCAGCGGCGAATTCGCCGCGGTCGGCGCATTGCCTGCCGGGTAGACACCGAACTGCGGCGCCTCCAGGTATCCGGTGGTCTGATCGCCGGGGTTGCGGCTTGGCACCTGATAAGAACCCTCGTTGGCGGAACCGCCGGTGTACTGCCCCGGGTCGACGCCGAGCGGATACTCCGGAACGCACCACGGCCCCCTGGTGTCCAGCCAGCGCGGCTCGTCCTGGTTGGGCAGGTACTTGCCGCGGGTGTTGACCAGTTCGATGGTCACTCGCGAGCCGGGCCGATCGGTGCCTTTGCCGAAGAGCCGGTCGATGCGCGGCTTCATCTTGGCGAAGTTCGCCAGTGCGCACGCGTAGGTGGGCGAGTAGGTCGCCAACAGTTCGAGTGCGGGTCGGGAGTCAGCAGCCAGATCGATGATGTTGTCATGGTTGGCGAGGAAGAAGTCGGCGGTGGTGGCCGCGGTGGGGGTCAGCGAGGCGATCAACGTGTCGATCTGCGAACGCCTCTGCACAATGGTCGCGTTGGTGGTGCGCAGATTGTTCAGCGCGTCGATCAGCTGCGGCGCGGCATCGGAGTAGGTCGCGGCCACGTCGGCGAAGCTAGCAAGATCCTGCTGCAGATCCGGCATCACCACATTGACCTCGCGGAAGATGTTGTCCAGCTTCTCGATCGTCTCGCCGAGCGCAAGCCCTTGACCCGACAGCGCCTGTGACAGCGAGCCAAGGGTGGCGGCCAGATCCTGCGGCGGGATCGCCTGCAGCAGCGGCAGCAGATCGTCGAGCAACTTGCTGATCTCGATCGCGTTGCCGCTGGTGTCCTGGTGCAGGGTGACGCCATTGGTCAGATGCTGGGCGCTGGCATCGTCCGGGATGACCAGATCCACATACCGCTCTCCGAACAACGTCTTGGGTAGGAGCCTGGCCGTCGCGTTCACCGGAATCTGTCCGGCCTTGCCCGGATCCAGCGCCAGCAACAGCGTCACCTTGCCGCCCTCGGACTCGCTGGAACGGACTTCACCGACATTGACGCCGCGAACCTTGACGTCCGCATTGCGGGTAAGCGCATTGCCGACACTGTCGGTGATCAGGTTGACCTCGACAGTCTTCACGAACTGCTTGTTGTAGATCGCGACGGTGGTCCACAGGAACAGCGCGCAGATCACGAAGAACGCGATACCGAGAACCCGGACCCGTACCTTTTCGGTAGACCGCCAGGCCTGAACGGAACTCATGACCGAGCCTCGCTTCGCTCGCCACGGATGCGGCTCATCCCGCGACCCGCACTGTCGTGGTTGTTCCCCAGATCGCCAGGCTCAAGAAGAAGTCGAGCACATTCACGAGCACGATCGCCGCACGCACCGCCCGGCCGACCGCAACACCGACGCCGGCGGGACCGCCGGTGGCATGGAAGCCGTAATAGCAATGCACCATGATGATCACGAACGCGAATACCAGCACCTTGAGGAACGAATACAACACGTCCTCTGGTGGTAGGAAAAGGCCGAAATAGTGGTCGTAGGAACCGCTGGATTGCCCGTTGAACCAAATGCTGATCATTCGCGATGCCAGGAATGTGCCGAGCAGGCCGACAATGTACAGCGGTATGACCGCGAGGAATCCCGCAATCACCCGCGTGGAGACCAAAAACGGCACACCCGGCACCGCCATCACCTCGAGCGCGTCGATTTCCTCGGAAATGCGCATCGCGCCGAGCTGGGCGGTGAAACCACAACCCACCGTTGCCGATAGCGCCAGCGCCGCCACCAACGGCGCGATCTCGCGGGTGTTGATATAGGCGGTGAGAAAGCCGGTCAGCACGGAGCTGCCGAGTGAGTCGAGCGCCTTGAAGCCCTGCAAGCCGACCACGACGCCGACCGAACCGGACATGAACACGATGACACCGATGGTGCCGCCGATCACCGCGAGCGCGCCGCTACCGAAAGTCACCTCGGCGAGCAGCCGCATGACTTCCTTGCGGTAATGCACCGCGGTCCGCGGAATCCAGGCGATGGCGCGGGAGTAGAACGACATCTGCTCGCCGGCGCGATCGACCATGTTCAGTGGCATACGCACGATTTCGCCCGCCCGACGGGCAGTCTTGGCCAGGGCCGGGCTGCGGTAGGAAGTGGCCACGGGTCAGGCGCCCTTGGCGGGGACGACCTGGAGGTACACCAGGGTCAGCACCAGGTTCACGAAGAACAACACCAGGAACGTGATCACCACCGATTGGTTCACCGCGTCACCGACTCCTTTCGGGCCCCCTTTGGGATGCAACCCCTTGTACGCGGCGATCACGCCGGCGAGCACTCCGAACACGAGCGCCTTGATCTCACCGATCCACAGGTCCGGCAACTGAGCCAGCGCGGAGAACGAGGCCAGGTAGGCACCCGGCGTACCGCCCTGCAGCAGCACATTGAAGAAGTAGCCGCCCGCGATGCCTACCACCGACACCAGACCGTTGAGCAGCACGGCCACCAAGGTCATGCCGAGGACGCGTGGCACCACCAGCTTCTGGACCGGATCGACGCCGAGCACCTCGAGCGCGTCGATCTCCTCACGGATGGTGCGCGAACCGAGGTCGGCGGCGACCGCCGACCCGGCCGCGCCCGCAATGATCAACGCGGTGACGACCGGGGCGGCCTGCTGCACGGTAGCGAGCACGCTGGTTGCGCCGGTAAAAGATTCAGCTCCCAGCTGCTTGATCAGCGAGCCGGTCTGTAGCGCAACAACTGCGCCGAACGGGATTGCCACCAGTGCGCTCGGCAAAATCGAAACACTCGCGATAAACCACGACTGCTCGATGAATTCGCGTAACTGGAAAGGCCGCTTGAACGTCTTGCGCAGCACGTCGATAAAGAGTGCAAAGATGTTGCCGGCCTGGGCAAACCCTGACTCCAACGGAGTCCGCAATCGCGCCAGGGTGGAGTTCACGATCGCAGATGTTACCCGTTAGTTGTGTTGTGGCGCACGGTTGTGTCGTAAGTCCCGCCTTGATAACCTGCTGGGTCGCCGTTGTTATAGGTGAGCACCTGCGTGTCGTCGTTCTCCGCAAGTGACTCACGAATCGCAACCTGCGCCTGGTGCGGCAGGGTGTGCATGATCTCGCGGACCCGCTCCTTGCGACGGAGCGCAGCCTGTCGCACCGGCATGCCGGGCTCGGCCTTCATCTGCGGAATGATGCCCTCGACCTCTTCCGCGCCGCCGTGGTGATGGCCCGCGTCGACGAGCGCCTGCTCGCGCGCCATCTGCGCCTCGTCCTTTTCCTCGCTCATACCGATCGGGCCGATCATGCGGCCGTTGAGAAACTGCTTGACCACCGGCTCGTCGCTGGTGAGCAGCACCTCGCGCGGGCCGAACATCACCAGCTGACGGCGGAACAACATGCCGATGTTGTCCGGCACCGTGCGCGCCAGGTTGATGTTGTGCGTGACGATCAGGATCGTCGCGTCGATCTGCGCGTTGATGTTGAGCAGCAGCTGGCTCAGGTACGAGGTGCGGACCGGGTCGAGACCGGAGTCGGGCTCGTCGACGAGGATGATCTGCGGGTCCAGCACCAGGGCGCGAGCCAGGCCCGCGCGCTTGCGCATACCGCCGGAGATCTCGCCGGGCAATTTGTTCTCGGCCCCGAGCAGACCGGTCAGCTCCAGCTTCTCCATGACGACCTTGCGGATATCCGACTCGGACTTCTTGGTGTGCTCGCGCAACGGGAAGGCGACATTGTCATAGAGATTCATCGAGCCGAACAGCGCGCCGTCCTGGAACAGCACACCGAAGAGCTTGCGAATCTCGTAGAGCTCCTTATTGGAGCACGTGGTGATGTCGGTGCCGCCGATATAGATAGAGCCTCGCTCCGGGCGCAGCAAACCGATCAGCGACTTGAGAAAGACGGACTTACCGGTACCCGAGGGACCGAGTAGCGCACTGACCTCGCCCGAAGGCAGCGTCAGTGAGACGTCCTGCCAAATTCGCTGGGAACCGAAAGACTTGGTAACACCCTCGGTCCTGACCTCGACGCCCACGCCAACCTCCACAATTCTCAGCGAGCAGCCCACCGGCGTACCACGCAATTCGGCTGTCGCGGTGTGTCGCATCACAGTGGGTTCGGTCACTGTAACCCATGGGCGAGACGCGGCACACCCCAACCTGACTGAAGAGTAACCCCGAAACGCTCTCGATAATCGCACCGCGGTCGCATGCCGTCGGACAAAGCAAACGGGCGGCCCCCAATGGGGACCGCCCGCTCGGCGAAGTAGTCGCAGGCGACTGCTCGCGGATTGCTCGAAAACGAGCGAATTACTTGACGGAGACCTTGGCGCCGGCCTCTTCCAGCTTCGCCTTGGCAGCCTCGGCGGCGTCCTTGGCGACCTTCTCCAGGATCGGCTTCGGGGCGCCCTCGACCAGGTCCTTGGCTTCCTTCAGGCCCAGGCCGGAGACGATCTCACGGACCACCTTGATGACCTGGATCTTCTTGTCGCCCGCACCCTCGAGGATGACGTCGAACTCGTCCTGCTCCTCAGCGGCCTCGACCGGCGCAGCGCCAACGGCGGCGACGGCGACGGGGGCAGCCGCGGTGACCTCGAACTTCTCTTCGAACTTCTTCACGAAGTCCGACAGCTCGAGCAGGGTCATGTTGCCGAAGGTCTCGAGCAGTTCGTCAACGTTGGCCATGATGTTGTTCCTTTCGGTAGTTGTGTCTACGAGGGCGAGCCGCACGCGAATCACCCGCTGTGTTCAATGTGCGGCGTTCGCGGGGCCCTGCGTGGTTACGCTGGCGCTTCCGCCTCCGGGCCCGTCGCTCACGCCGCGGGGTTATTCAGCAGCAGCGGTTTCGCCGCCGGCTTCGGCCTGCTTCTTCTCCACGAGCGCGGCGGCAAGGCGAGCCACCTGCGATGCGGGAGCGTTGAACAGACCTGCGGCCTTCGCCAGGTTGCCCTTCATGGCGCCTGCCAGCTTGGCCAGCAGCACCTCACGGGACTCGAGGTCGGCGATCTTCTCGACCTCGGCTACCGACAGCGCATTGCCGTCCATGTAGCCGCCCTTGATGATGAGCGCCTTGTTGTCCTTGGCGAAGGTCTTGATGGCCTTCGCTGCGTCGACCGGCTCGCCCTGAATGAAGGCGATGGCGGTCGGTCCGACGAACAAGTCGTCCAGGCCTTCGACGCCCGCTTCCGCGGCCGCACGCTTGACCAGGGTGTTCTTGGCGACGGAGTACGTGGCGCCCGCGCCGAGCGCGCGACGCAGATCGGTGAGCTTGCCGACCGAAAGACCACGGTATTCCGTGACAACGGTGGCGGTCGAGCTCCTGAACTGCTCCGCGATCTCTTCGACCGCAGTGACCTTCTCGGGTTTTGCCATACTTCGCCTCCTCTCTGGATGTCGGTTCGTATATACGAACTACCAAGCACCAGGGGCCAGCGGTAAAGCAAACGCCCCGAACGCAGAGCGTTCCGGGGCGCAATACAGGATCCGATCCGAGTAATACTCGGACCAATTCCCAGCCTCAGATCTCCCTGCGTGGGCCGCCGGCTATTGCCGGACCTTCGACCGATCCCAGACGGGAACGGCGACCAACGGTCTTCGGTAGAACGGATTGGGTAGTGATCGAACTCGTCGATAACTGTCGACCAGAGTACCTGCAAGGGTCACCATCTGCCAAAACGGGCTCCCACCGGGCGGAATCGAGCACTTCTCGACGTCGAATTGTTGTGCGCCATCTCACAATTCATAGTGCGTTGTGGTCGATATCGCCGCCAAAAGATGTTACTTACGGTGACAGATACTGCTTGACTGCTGGGCTATGGCAACCTCCATAGTCGATCCACCGGTGCTGCTGGAACGACGCACGCACCGCTTCGCCGCACTCGCCGTGATCTGCCTGGCAGAACTGCTGGTCGTACTCGACAACACCATCGTCAACGTGGCCCTGCCCTCTCTCGGCGTCGAGCTGGCGACCGGCGTCAGCGGACTGCAATGGGTCGTCGACGCCTACACACTGACCTTTGCCGGACTACTGCTCGCCTTCGGAAACCTCGGCGACCGCTACGGCCGCCGCCGCGTGATGATGATCGGCTTGGCCGGCGTGGCCGTCATGTCGATCGGCGGCGCGCTATCGGATTCCATGGGCAGCGTCATCACCGCCCGTGCCGCGATGGGCGTGTTCGCGGCGGCAGTCTTCCCCGCGACGCTCGCGCTCATTATCAATATCTTCACCGATCGTCACGAGCGAGCCCTCGCCATCGCCGCGTGGACCGCCATGGCCGGATTCGCCATCGCCATCGGCCCCATCTCGGGAGGCTGGCTGCTGGAACACTTTTCGTGGCATTCGGTGTTCTGGATCAACGTTCCCGTGGCGCTGCTGGCCATGGCCGCGACGCTGATCTGGGTGCCCGAATCGCGCTCCTCGCAGGGAGGGCGGCTGGATCCAGCAGGAATCGGTTTGTCCATCGCGGGCATCACGCTGCTGGTCTGGTCCATCATCGAGGCACCGCGCTTCGGCTGGACATCGGTGACCACGCTCGGCACCGGCACACTCGGCGTCGCGCTGCTTGCCGCGTTCGTTATCTGGGAACTGCGCGCCGGCGCACCGATTCTCGATATGACACTGCTGCGCAATCGGCGATTCTCGCTGCCCGCCTTGTCGATTGCGATCGGCTACTTCTCGATGTTCGGATTCCTGTTCCTCATCACGCAATACTTCCAAGGCGTGCGCGAATACACACCGCTCGAATTCGGTATCGCCTCACTGCCGTTCGCATTCTCGGTCGCGATCGGAGCACCGATCGCGACCTTGCTCGCACAACGGCTCGGCCCCACGCCCGTCATCGTGTTCGGCCTGCTGCTCACCGGCCTCGGCCTCTACCTCGGTGGCCAGGTGGGTGTCGAGAGCCCCTATCTCACCGATGTACTGCCGTCCATGGTGTCGATGGCGCTCGGCCTCGCCATCGTGCAGGGGCCGGCGACCGAATCCATCATGTCGTCGCTACCGCTCGACGAGGCAGGCGCAGGCTCGGCGGTCAATGACACCACCCGCGAGATCGGCGGCACCCTCGGCGTCGCGGTGCTCGGTTCGATCGTGGCCTCGTACTACACCACTCGCGTCGCGCCGCTCATCGACCGGGTGCCCGCCGGAATGATGGACGCCAACGAGCGGAGTCTGGTGCAGGCGAGCCCACTCAGCGTACTCGAGATGCGCAAACGGGAGTTGGCCCCATTCTTCGAAGCACAGCGCGAGAACCTGATCACGGCGATGAAGACCGCGGCGCTGCAAGGTTCGCACGCGGCATCCCTGGTGGCGGCCGGCGCGGTGATCGTGTGCGCGGTGATCGTCGCGATCTTCCTGCCGTGGGGCGTGCAAGAGGGTGATTCGGTGCTGCTGGGGTGGCGGAAAACGGCAGGAAATCAAGAAGATACGTCCGACTAGGCAACTCATTCACCGCAGCGGACGGCCCCGCTGTTCCGGCCCGCGCCGGGACGGCGGGGCGTGCCCGACCATCGGCGTCAGACCGACGCGCGCACCGCCTGCTCGATCAGCCGATCGAGCGCTTCGCGTGCGCCCGCCCGGAATTCGGCGGTACCGACGAGGCCGTCCTGGCCGACAGCATCACGCGCTACCGGAAGCCTGGCGCAAGTACCCGGGTCGACGACCGCGCCGATATAGCCCAGCACAGTCACCAGGGTTGCCGCGGCTCCTTCGCCGCGACCCGGTGCGGCCACATTCAAAAAGGCCGTCGGCTTCTCGTAGAGATCGCCGGTGCCAACAGTCCAGTCCAGCAGGTTCTTGAAGCTGCCCGGCAGCGTGCCCGCGTATTCGGGGGTACACAGCAGCACCGCATCGGCGCGCGAAAGCTGTTCGCGGAGGGCGACAACGGCGGGGTAACCCGTGCCGTCATCATCGGGGCTGAACGCGGGCAGGTCGGTCAGACCGTCGTACCAGGTGGTCTCCACGCTCTTCGGAGCGATCGCTTGCACAGTGCGCAGCGCGGCGGAATTGGTCGAAGCACGACGCGTGCTTCCGGAAATCAACAGAACAACGGTCACCAGAGAAGCAACGACCGTCGTGTGTGGATTAGTCCGGCCGCGCACTCCGCAGGAAACGCGCAACGGCGGGAACGCGATTCGCGTTCCCGCCGTTGCGGTTGCTGCCTGGTGCTACTTACGCATCCTCGTCGAGGAGGTTGCGGGTGCGGTTCGGGTCCACCGGGATGCCCGGTCCGGTGTTCGTCGACACCGTCACCTTCTTGACGTAGCGGCCCTTGGCGGTCGACGGCTTGGCACGCAGGATCTCGTCCAGCGCGGCGCCGTAGTTCTCCACCAGCTTGGCGTCGTCGAAGGACGCCTTACCGATGACGAAGTGCAGGTTGGCCTGCTTGTCGACCCGGAAGTTGATCTTGCCGCCCTTGATGTCGTTGACGGCCTTGGTCACATCGTTGGTGACCGTGCCCGTCTTCGGGTTCGGCATCAGGCCACGCGGTCCGAGGACACGCGCGATCCGGCCGACCTTCGCCATCTGGTCCGGGGTGGCGATCGCGGCGTCGAAATCGAGCCAGCCGCCCTGGATCCGCTCGATCAGATCCTCGGCGCCAACGGCGTCCGCACCGGCGGCCTCGGCCTCGGCGGCCTTCTCGCCGGCCGCGAACACGATGACGCGGGCGGTCTTACCGGTGCCGTGCGGCAGGTTGACCGTGCCGCGGACCATTTGGTCGGCCTTACGGGGATCCACACCGAGACGAACCGCAACCTCGACGGTCGCGTCGGTCTTGGTGGTGGCGGTCTCCTTGGCCAGCCGCGCAGCGGCGAGCGGGGAGTACAGCTGATCGCGATCGACCTTCTCGGCCGCGGCGAGATACGCCTTGCTTCGTTTTGCCATGATTCTCTGTCCTTGGTCTGGTTCAGAAGTGGTTATCGGGCCTGGCCGGCCCTCCCACCTGGGTGGAGGAGCTGAAGATCAGCCCGCTGTGTTGAACTGCGGGCTTCGCTGCGCTCAGCCCTCGACGGTGATACCCATCGAGCGCGCAGTACCCGCGATGATCTTCGCCGCCTGATCGATATCAGTCGCGTTCAGATCTTCCGCCTTGGTCTTGGCGATCTCCCGGACCTGGTCCATGGTGATCTTCGCGACCTTGGTCTTGTGCGGCTCGGCCGAACCCTTCTGGATACCGGCGGCCTTGAGCAGCAGCCGGGCAGCGGGCGGAGTCTTCAGCTTGAAGTCGAACGACCGGTCCTCGTACACCGAGATCTCGACCGGAATGACGTTGCCACGCTGCGACTCGGTCGCGGCGTTGTACGCCTTGCAGAACTCCATGATGTTGACGCCGTGCTGACCGAGCGCGGGGCCCACCGGGGGGGCGGGGTTCGCCTGGCCGGCCTGGATCTGAAGCTTGATGATCCCGGCGAGCTTCTTCTTCTTGGGGGGCATCTTTCTTTCCTCGGGTCTGTTTTCCTTGCTCTTTGCAAGTCCTGGTGTTGTGATCCTCGGCTCGGGTCGTTCGACTCGGCCGCTGTCTCAACGGGTCTTAGATCTTCGCGACCTGAGTGAACGCCAGCTCGACCGGAGTCTCGCGGCCGAAGATCGACACGAGCACCTTGAGCTTCTGCTGCTCGGCGTTGACCTCGGAGATGCTGGCGGGCAGCGTCGCGAACGGGCCGTCCATCACGGTCACCGACTCGCCGACCTCGAAGTCGACCTCGATGGTCGGCTTGGCGACGATATCGGCGGCGCCACCCTCGGCGCTCGCGGCAGCGGCGGCAGCGGGCTTCTTCTGCTGCTGCGCGGCCGGGACCAGGAACTTGACCACGTCGTTGATCGAAAGCGGCGACGGGCGCGAGGTCGCGCCGACGAATCCGGTGACACCGGGAGTGTTGCGCACCGCGCCCCACGACTCGTCGTTGAGTTCCATCCGGACCAGGATGTAGCCGGGCAGCACCTTGCGGTTGACGTGCTTGCGCTGGCCGTTCTTGATCTCGGTGACCTCTTCGGTCGGCACCTCGACCTGGAAGATGTACTCCTCCAGGTCCAGGTTCTGCACACGGGTCTCGAGGTTGGCCTTGACCTTGTTCTCGTAGCCCGCGTAGGAGTGGATGACGTACCAGTCGCCAGGGGCGCGCCGCAACGCGGCCTTCATCTCGGCGACGGGGTCCGCGGGCTCGGCATCGATGGGGGTGGCTTCGGCGGCGGGCTCGTCAGCGGACTCGGATTCCTCGACCACGGACGCTTCGTCGGCGGCGGATTCCTCGACGGAGTCGGTGGTCTCGACCACCACATCGTCGACCGGGAACTCGTCGGTTGTGTCGTTCTCCGGGGTGCTCACTGGGGCACTCGCTTCCTGTGTCGTCACGTACATCCTCTGCGTGCCGGGGCCGGGCGCCCGACGGAATCGCTCCGCCCGTGTCCGCCCCGGGATCGGCTACCGGCTTCGACCGATCGTTTCCAGCGACCTGCGAGCGGTCGCCTGCGACGTTCGGCTAGCCGAACAGCCAGTTGACACCCTTGATGAACGCCAGATCCAACCCGCTGATGAACGCGACCATGAAAATCACGAACACCAGAACAACGCTCGTATAGGTGACCATCTGCTTCCGATTGGGCCAGATCACCTTGCGCAGTTCCGCGACAACTTCGCGGAGGAACTTGATCAAGCGCTTGAACGGATTACCCGTCTTACGCTCGGCCCGATCGGTCTTCTTGGCTGCCTTGCTCAGCGACGGCCGCTCGATAGTGGCGACCGTGCCCGAATCGGACGCGTTGCGGGTCCGCCGGGCGGACCGCTTGCCGCTCGGCCGACTCACTGCGGCGGTGTCATCGCCATCGTCGGCCGCATGCGCGCCGTGGCGAGTATCCCGCTCGTCGCTCACGTCGATCCTTTCGTCGCTGGCATCCAGGGCAGGGGCGACAGGACTTGAACCTGCAACCTGCGGTTTTGGAGACCGCTGCTCTGCCAGTTGAGCTACGCCCCTTTGGTTGGACCGTGTTGGCTGTCCAACCACTGTTCGGTATTCAGTTGTGCAGTTCTGGTGTCACACAACACGCGCGCCGCTCCAGCAGTTGCCGGCCCCGTCGGCGATCCTCCGGACCGCCTGGAACCAGCCCTACAGAGCAGCGCGCAACGGCTGGTGACCCCAGAAACCTGAGTGTACGTTACCGTCCGCGCCATTTGCCAATCAGGGTCAGCCGACCAGGTCAGGCTGGGTCCAGCTCCGGACCATGACCGCTCACGCCAACTGCACCGTTGCGGTAGCGCGGCCGAAGATCTTGCGACCGACCGACTTCGCCACGATGGCGATGACCGCGGTCCGCGTCTCCGGATCCACCGACTTCACCTTCCCGGTGTACTCGATCTCGGCAGGATCGTCGGAGCCGACGTAGACCGGACTGGTGAAGCGGACGTTGTACTCCTTGACCGCACCGGGATCACCGAGCCACGAGGTGACGAAACCGCCACCGAGGCCCATGGTCAGCATGCCGTGCGCGACCACGTTGTCCAGGCCGACGAGCTTGACGACCTCGTCGCTCCAATGGATCGGGTTCGCGTCACCGGAGACGCCCGCGTAGTTCACCAGGTCGCCGCGGGTCAGCCGGACGGTACGTGGCGGCAACTCGTCGCCCGCGGACACCTCGTCGAAAACGAGCGCGTGCTTACTCGGCGCATTATCGGGAATCGTGGCCACCGGCGCGAGCGTCGGTGCATCCTCGGCCGGCGTACGCGAGTGGTGCTCCGGAGCATCCTCACCGATGCCGTGCATCAGCACGTTGCGCACCGCGCCCTGCAGATTCGGATCGATGTCACCGCCACTGCGCCCGATCAGGGTGGTGTAGGTGGTGAGGACCAGCTGGTCATTCTGATCGGTGACGATGTTCTTCGTCACGATGATGTCGCCACCGAATGCCTGCCGGAACGAATGCAGGAAAACATCGCAGGTCAGCTGGTCGCCGACCTTGATCGGCCGGTGGAATTCCAGAATCTGATCGGTCTGCATGATCTGGCTCAGGTCATAGCCTGTGACGATCTGCTCGAAGAGCTTGCGCTGCGCCAGAATGCCGACAAGAGAGATGAAGGTCAGCGGGGCGAGCAGGCCGTCGTAGCCGTACTCCTGCGCGATGTCCTCTTCCCAGTGCAGCGGGTGATAATCCTGCACGGCGCGAGCGTACTCACGGACCTTCTCGCGGCCGACCTCGTAGTAGTCGTCGACGCGGTAGTGGTGACCCACCATGGAGGCCGCGTGTGCCGCAGGATCGAAAGTCTCGTCCATGGCGATCGCTTCGTCTGTACCGGTGTTGATTGTCACGGGAGGACTGTACCTATCTGACCCCGGTGCCGGAGTCGGCGGAGCGTTCGACCGCCGCACCCGCACCGTGAAAATGCGTCAGGGCCGGACATTTGTCCGGCCCTCGCATTTGTCACAGCCCGAGCAACCGGGATTCGATCTCCCGGAATCAATCCACGCGGCAGCGGCACGCGTGGCGGACTAACGGGATTCTTTGTGTCCCCGGTGCGTGCCACAGTTCGGGCAGAACTTCTTCAGTTCCAGCCGATCGGGGTCATTGCGCCGGTTCTTCTTGGTGATGTAGTTGCGGTGCTTGCACTGCTCGCAGGCCAAGGTGATCTTTGGCCGGACATCGGTGGACTTCGCGGCCACGACATTCCTTCTTTCGGGTCAACCAGATGGTCTGATCGGTTTTGGTAGCGATGGCCGGACTTGAACCGGCGACACAACGATTATGAGTCGTTTGCTCTACCGACTGAGCTACACCGCCACGGGGTCGCATTGCCTGGTGCCGCGCCCAACCTAGGAGATGCCGAGTCGGTCACCACCGGCAATCCGGCGAGCCCCCTAACGGAATCGAACCGTTGACCTTTTCCTTACCATGGAAACGCTCTGCCGACTGAGCTAAGGGGGCATGACTACTTCCGCACCAAGATTTTATATCGCAACCCCGGCGCGGCGAAGTCTTGAACGAGATTACACACTCACCGGTCGCACTTCCAAACCGAGTGGTCAGAGCGGTTTTGCGGCGACCTGAAGAGGCCGCCGACCGCGCTACCGGTAGTTGACGAACTGCAGCGCGATACCGAAGTCATCGCCCTTCAGCAGTGCGATGACCGCCTGCAGGTCGTCGCGCTTCTTGCTGCTCACCCGGAGCTCGTCGCCCTGGATCTGCGCCTTCACGCCCTTCGGGCCCTCGTCGCGGATCTTTTTGGTGATCTTCTTCGCATGCTCGGAGTCGATGCCCTGCACCAGCGTTCCGGTGATCTTGTGGATCTTGCCGGAGGCGATGGGGTCGCCCGCGTCGAACGCCTTGAGGGAGATGTCGCGACGGATCAGCTTTTCCTTGAATACATCGAGCGCAGCCTTGACCCGCTCCTCCGCCTCGGCCGTCAGCACGATCTTGTCCTCGCCGGACCACTCGATCGTCGCGCCCGTGCCCCGGAAGTCGTAACGGGTGGTCAGCTCCTTCTCCGCCTGATGCAAAGCGTTGTCGACCTCCTGACGGTCGACCTTGCTGACGACATCGAAAGACGAATCGGCCACACTGCGCTCCTGTTCGGTGACGGTCCTACGGTGCTGACGCACGCCGGGTGCTCCCGGTCATCGTCAGTTTTACCCGGAAGCACGACCGTAGTCGCGTCGCACGGCCGTTGGCCAGCCGGTTTGCATAAGGGGTCGGGGTTCGTTGTAAGCTGCTCTGCGCGCCGAGAAGCGCAAAGGCAGATTGCCCGAGCGGCCAATGGGAGCAGACTGTAAATCTGTCGGTGAAAGCCTACGTAGGTTCGAATCCTACATCTGCCACCGAAAAACCCCCGTCGATCACGATCGACGGGGGTTTCTCTTTTCTGCCACGCTGTGGGCAGGACGATATTCGCGATGTGTTCGTGTGTTCAGCGGCCGCCGGGCCGGTCGGTGCCAGGACGCGGCGGCAGCGCGGAGGTGTCCATGGCATTCAGCGCATCGACGATCGTGCTCTCCTCGTAGACGAAGTGCGCCTCCAATTCGCTTGCGAGCCTGTCGAATTCGGTTCGTATATGAGCCG
Organism: Nocardia sp. NPDC051463; assembly: GCF_040681975.1. Taxonomy (NCBI): domain Bacteria; kingdom Bacillati; phylum Actinomycetota; class Actinomycetes; order Mycobacteriales; family Nocardiaceae; genus Nocardia; species Nocardia sp. NPDC051463. The sequence goes on along the minus strand of NZ_JBFBAB010000007.1, from coordinate 112,305 downwards.
GATCGGCCGTGTCGCCACGGTCGAGCACCTGCTGCAACTCGGCGATCACCCGAGCGACCTCACCGTGCTCACGCTGTAGCTGGGCCAAGACGGGCGACAATTGCGGAAACTGCTTCGCGAGGACCGGGAAGACACCATCTTCGGAGGTGTGGTGTTCATGTAGCGCGCTACAGAAACCGACACAATGGGCGCGCAAATCGCGCGGCAGACTCGGCAGCGTCACCGAATCGCCCACCTGCGCCGCCAACTCGGCGCGCACCGCACCGAGGTCACGCCTCAGCTGCGCATGCACCTGCCGGAGATGATCGCCGATCGCCGTTGTCCGCGCCGTGGCGGTCGCCGCAGCCGTGGCGTGCGTCGTTTTCTCGGCGAAGCCACGCGTCGCGAGGACTCCGACACCCCCGGCAAGGATCGCCGCACCGAGGACAACGGTGCGTCGACCGACCGATGGCCGCCGAGCCTTGCGCAGGGCGACCACCGGAATGACCCGCTGGGTTCCCGCTTGATACGCCGCGAAGGCCGGGTCGCGGGAGGCCTGTTCGGCATAGCGACGATCCCGCTCGGGACCGCTCAGCACGACCGCGGTCGCCTGAAAGGTCTCGACGCTGCCGGATGCGCCGATCTCCACTGTCACCTCGGGGTTGTTCCGCACGTTGAACAACCACGCAGGATGGCTGTCGGACCCGCCGTTCGAGCCGAACACCAGGAGGTGATCGTCGTGTCGGTGATACACGAGAGGAGTGGTGTGGCTGCGCCCGCTTTTCGCACCGATCGTCGTCAGCAGCACGAGCGGCGCGCCCGCGAACATACCGCCGACCTTGCCCGCGCTGGCCCGGAACTCGTTGATGATCGCCGCGTTGAAGTCGGCGGCGGAGTTCGGCTGTGAGTCGGTCATGTCCTGGTCCTTCCGGGCTGCCGCCACGGATCGGCGGCCGCCGGTAATAGCCTTTGCCGGAGACAATAGATTTTGCTTTGCGAGCAAAGTAATTTTGCAGTCAAAGATTATTTGGAGGTATCCGGGATGTCAACCGATGGGCGCAGCGCCGCGGGCGAGCGCGCGCACGACGCCACGGGTATCGCGGTGGAAGAGGGCATCCGCAGCCTGCTGCTGCTCATGCCGCGGGTCGTGGGCCGCGCGAAGAAGATGCACATTCCCGAAGAGCTGCAATCGTTCTCACTCGCGCCGCGGCATCTGTCCTTGCTGGCGAACCTGGTCTTCGAGGGGCCGATGACCGTCAACGATCTCGCGGCGCGCCTGGAGGTGGCACCGACGACGGTCAGCCTGATGGTCGGCGACCTCAGCCGTCAGGGTGTGCTGGAACGACGCACCGACGCCGCCGACCGCCGCCGCACCATCGTGGGTATCGCGGCGGCGCACGAGAAGTCGGTCAATGACTGGCTCGGCGGCAGCGCTCGGGCATGGCGAGCAGTCCTCGGGCCGCTGACCCCCGAGCAACGCAGGCTGTTCGTCGACACCTTCCACGCCTACGAACGGGAACTGGGATAAGCGGATCCGAGCTAGTAGTTGCGCGGGCCGCCCGCCATTTCCTCCAGCCGGGCGATGCGCTCGGCCATCGGAGGGTGCGTGGAGAACCAGCGGGCGGCCTTCTCGCCCGCCCGGAAGGGGTTGGCGATCATCAAGTGCGACTGGGCGGTCAGTTGCGGCTCAGGAGGCAGCGGGGCAGCCTGGACTCCGCGCTCCAGCTTGCGCAGCGCCGACGCCAGGGCCAACGGGTCGCCGGTCAGCTCGGCACCGGATTGGTCGGCCTGATATTCGCGTGAGCGTGAGACGGCCAGTTTGACCAGGGTCGCCGCGATCGGACCGAGCAGCGAAACCAGGAGCACGCCAAGCATGTTGGGGCCGCCGCCATTGCGGTTGCCGCCGAACATCGACGCGAAGAAGGCCAGGTTGGCCAAGCCGGAAATGACCGCGGCGAGTGCGCCCGCGATCGAGGAGATGAGGATGTCGCGGTTGTAGACGTGCGACAGTTCGTGGCCGAGCACCGCGCGCAATTCGCGTTCGTCGAGGATCTGCAGGATGCCGCTGGTACAGCAGACTGCCGCGTGCCGAGGGCTGCGGCCAGTGGCGAACGCGTTCGGAGCGTTCGTAGGGCTGATGTAGAGCCGTGGCATCGGCTGACGCGCGGTGGTCGCGAGCTCGCGCACAATGCGGTAGATCAACGGCGCCTCCAGCTCACTGACCGGCTGCGCGTGCATGGCCTTCAACGCGAGCTTGTCACTGTTGAAGTAGGCGTAGGCGTTCATGCCGACGGCGAGCACAATCGCCACGATCAGAATCATCGGGCTGCGGAACATCGCGCCTGCGAACACGATCAAGGCCGAGAGACCGACCATCAGCCCGAACGTCTTGAGTCCATTCGCATACCCGTGCCCGTGCATACGTCTCCTTGCCCACTCCCCCGTCCATTGAGTGCCCTACAGCAGTTCAACGATATAAGCGCCACACGGGTTCCAGCGGGAGTCCACGCCCACATTCGCGATACTCACCGGCAACTCGCATGTACATGGGTAACACCGGGCACGAACTCGCTGAGCCGCCGGCCGCCGACGACAACGCATGGGCCCGAATTCTCGCCAGAGGCGCGGGAGCGCAGCTCAGCCGACGCGTTCGATGGTGTAGCGGACCAAGCGCTCGAGTGCGTCATTGGCAGGGCCGGCGGGCAGGGCCGACAGTTCCGCGTGTGCGATGTCGGCGTACCCCTGTAGCTTTTCCTTCGCGAGCACCATGCCGCGCGAGCGAGCGAGCAGGCCGAGTGCCTCCTCGACCTCATCGTCGGTCGCCAGTGGGCGGGCCAGCAGCTTGCGCAGACGATCGCCCTCGGAGCCGTCGTCGCGCAGCGCGTAGAGCACCGGCAGAGTGTGCACGCCCTCGCGCAGGTCGGTCCCCGGCGTCTTGCCGGACTGTTCGGAGGCCGAGGAGATGTCGATGATGTCGTCGGAGATCTGGAAGGCGGTGCCGACCGCGTCACCGAGTCGGGCCAACCGCTCGACGTGTTCGTCGTCGGCGCCGGAAAAGGTGCCGCCGAACCGACCTGCGGCGGCGATCAGCGAGCCGGTCTTCTCCCACACCACGCGCAGGTAGTGCTCGACCGGGTCCTGGGAGTCCTGTGCGCCCATGGTCTCGCGCATTTGGCCGGTCACCAGTTCGGCGAAGGTTTCGGCGATGATCCGCACCGCGTCGGGGCCGAGGGTGGAGGTCAGCCGGGAGGCGTGCGCGAAGAGATAGTCGCCCGCCAGGATCGCGATGTTGTTGCCCCAGCGCGAATTCACGCTCGGCGCACCGCGGCGCATCGAGGCTTCGTCCATCACATCGTCGTGGTAGAGAGTCGCCAGGTGCACCAGCTCCACCACGGTCCCCGCGGTGATCAGCGCCGGGTCGGTCGGGCGCGGGCCGAGCTGGCCGGTGAGGATGGTGAACAGCGGACGGAACCGCTTGCCGCCCGCCTTGGCCAGATGCAACGCCGCTTCCTGAAGGAAGGTTTCACCGTCGGACAGCTCGTCGATCAGGAGTTTCTCGACGTTTTCCAGGCCGTTTCGCACCGTCGCCGCGAGTTGGGTGTCACCGAGATCGACCCCGGCAACCACCGTGCTGACGTCGCTCATAGTTCCTCCTCGCAGGCGCTCGGATCCGCTGTTCGCGAGGCGCGCGGCGTCATTGATTCGCTCGCTCCGCTCGCTCATTGCAGATGTGCTCATTTCTTCTCCCAGCGATGCGTCCGACCCCACGGTAGAGAACCTAGCGTGTCCCCGCCCGATGGCCCCATGAACACCGTCACTATGCGGTGTATCAGACACTTTTGCACATTGTCTTCCGCGCGCGAGCACCGCATGCTCTCCGCTGGAGTTCCACCGTCCCACGGGCAGTATCGGACGCGCTCGAACAAGCGAATGCCCAGTCGCCGCACACCGATGAGACTGCCCTGCGAGTATTGAGTGCATGGGTTCACCGGATGTCACGCCCGCTGGCCGCGACGGGGACACGCAAGCCGCGCTGCCCGCAAGCACCGAGATACTCGTCGTCGGTGCGGGACCGGCGGGTTCCGCGGCAGCGGCGTGGGCCGCGCGGGCGGGCCGCGATGTGCTGCTCACCGACTCCGCCGTCTTCCCGCGCGACAAAACCTGCGGCGACGGCCTGACCCCGCGTGCGACGGCAGAGCTAGAGCATCTCGGCCTCGGCGACTGGGTGCGCGCACACACGGTGAATCATGGCCTTCGCATGACGGGCTTCGGTCGCGAGGCACTGCTGCCGTGGCCGAGCGGTTCCTTCCCGACCTACGGAAGTGCTATTCCCCGAACCGAACTCGACGACAAACTGCGCGAGACCGCGGTCAAGTCCGGCGCACGGATGCTGGACGGCACGAAGGTGGTCGATGTCACCCGCGAGGGCGACCGGGTCACCGCGGTGACGGTCGAGACGGCCGAGGGCACCCAGTCGATCGGCTGCCGCACGCTGATCGTGGCCGACGGTGTGCGTTCGCCGATCGGCAAACTGCTCGGCCGCACCTGGCATCGGGAGTACGCCTACGGCGTCGCCGCCCGCGCCTACATCAAGTCCGCGCGCAGCGACGATCAGTGGATCACCTCACATCTGGAGCTGCGCGACGCGAACAACGAACTGGTCCCTGGTTATGGGTGGATATTCCCGCTCGGCAATGGCGAGGTGAATATCGGCGTCGGATCGTTGGCCACGCAGAAGCGGCCCTCGCATATCGCACTGAAACCGCTGCTGGAGCACTACACCTCGCTGCGGCGCGACGAATGGCGATTCGAAGGTTCGCTGCGGGCCGTCGCCTCGGCGCTGCTGCCGATGGGCGGCGCGGTCTCGAATGTGGCCGGAGGCAACTGGGTGCTGATCGGCGATGCGGCGGGCTGCGTGAACCCGCTCAACGGCGAGGGCATCGACTATGGCCTCGAAGGCGGGCACATGCTTGCCGGGCTGCTCGACGAGCCGGACCTCACCAGGCTCTGGCCGGAGCTGCTGCGCGCCCGCTACGGGCGGACCTTCTCGGTGGCGCGGCGGATCGCCGGCCTGGCCACCCATCCGCGCATGGTTCCGATGGGCGGTCCGCCGGTGATGCGGTCGAAGTATCTGCAGCGCACCGCGGTTCGGGTGATGGGCAACCTGGTCACCGACGAGGACCTCGACATGACGGCGCGGGCCTGGCGTGCCGCGGGCCGGGCGTCCATGCGCTTCGACGAGCTCGCACCGTTCAGCTGACACCATGACCGGGCTGCCTGCGCTGTATCTACTACCGCACCTGCGGCGGGCGCGGGACCTTGCGGATCGGCACTACGCTGAGCCGTTGAACCTCGATGAATTGGCCGCTACGGCAGGGGTTTCCAAGTTCCATTTCCTGCGGGCGTTCGCGGCGGTGTACGGAAAGACGCCTGCGGCCTATCTGGCCGAGCGGCGCATCGAGCGTGCCCAGGATCTGCTACGCGCGACGAATCTGACGGTGACCGAGGTCTGCATGCTGGTCGGCTACAGCAGTCTCGGGTCCTTCAGCAGCAAGTTCCGGCAGCTGGTCGGTTCGACGCCGTCGCAGTACCAGGCCGAATTCGTCGACGGGGCGCCGCGAATTCCCGGGTGCTACGTGTTCATGCACGGGCTGTCGGATCGCACACCGCCGAGCTGACCGACTCCGCAATTTCGGAGAAGCCCGGGCACGTAGTGCGGCAATAGCCTGTACTCATGACAAGCATTTCGAACGTCTCACTGGTCACCGTGTACGTCACCGACCAGGACGCCGCCAAGCAGTGGTACCTCGATAAGTTGGGATTCATCGAGGTCAGCGACGTGACCATGGGCGAAAACGGCTTTCGCTGGGTCAGCGTCGCACACCCCGATCACACCGAACTCGAAGTGACGCTGATGATTCCCGGCCCGCCGCTGGACGACAATCTCGCCGAAGCGATCAGGCGGGCGCTTGCCAACGGCACCCACGGCGCGCTCGGCCTGAAGACCGAGGACTGCCAGAAGACCTTCGAGGAGCTCACCGCCAAGGGCGTCGAGTTCATCCAGCCGCCCGCGCAGCGGCCCTACGGGACGGAGGCGATCATTCGCGACAACTCCGGCAACTGGTTGGTACTGGTGGAGCCGAAGGAATTCGACCCGCAGGCCTTCGCGTAGTGAACGTGACGCGCCGACCCGACGGGCCCCGGCCGGAGCCGGGGCGACGGACGACGAAGATCGGTTCAAATCAGGCGGTGGCCTGGGCGGCCAACCACTCCTGACAGAACTTGCGCTCGCTGTTGAGCACCCGATGGAACAACTGCTCGGCAAGCGGCTCGATGGCGCCGCCGACCAGCGGCACTTTCACCTGCACCGAGCCGACGACCTCGATCTCCGACCCCTCGGCCGTCGGGCGCAGCTCGTAGTTCCCCGACATCTCCGTGGTGATGCCACCGGTGGAGCCTTCGAAAGTGCCCTTGGCGATCTCGCCCTCGAGCGCCTGCCAGTTATCGGTGCGCGAAAGCACCAGTTCGCTCTTGAGCACCTTGTCGACGATGCTGGGAACCTTGTCCTGGCTTGCCTTTTCGGTCATGTGAATACGAATCGTCCCCTCGCCGCCGGGGTGCGACAGGTCGATCCTTGCGGTCTGGGCGTCCGCGAAGCGCGCTGCCCAGACGGCATCGGTGGTGAGTGCCCGGTGAAGATCTTCGACCGGGACTGTGTATTGCACGGTGAAGCTGAATTTTCGGGACATGGGCGCACACGGTATCCGAAGTGGCAAGTAGCCTGTTGCAGTGCCGGAAACCAGCCAGTCCGAAAGGCGGTCGATCCGCCTACGGCGGGCCAGGATCAGCATCCTCACGGTCGCGATCGTCCTCACTACCCTCGTTGTCCTGCTCGTGCTCGCGGCTTGGCGCAACGACTATCTGATCAGCTCCGACAAAGGCGTGACCACCGCCGAAGTGCTCTCCGCGGGCCGATTGCGCTCGGCGGTCATGTACGTCACACCGGACGGTGAGACGCATAACCCGAAGGTCGGGGTGCTCTATCCGACCAATCTGACCGCGGGCGAGCGGATCAATGTGGAGTACAACCGTAGCGATCCGGACCTGGTCCGCGTGGCGGGACGCGACGCGAGCGTCGCCGTACTGCCCGCGCTCTCGGTGATCGTGGTGGTGTGGTTGATCGCACTGCCGACGCTGTGGATACTGTTGCGCGTCGGCAGGCGCAGAGCGAAACCGACGCCGGCTCGCTGACCGGCCCGGCCCCGACATTTCGCCGGAACTTTCCGTCCTGGTCACGTCGGCGTGACGACATGGCGCGGTGTACCGGTCAGTCTCGAGTGGTGCGAGTAGCCATCGTTGCGGAGTCGTTCCTGCCGAATATGAACGGCGTCGTGAATTCCGTGCTGAAGGTGCTGGACCATCTGGACCAGTACGGCCACGAGGCGCTCGTGGTCGCCCCCGATACTCCGCGCGGGCAGCCGACCGCCCCGCGGTTCTACGGTCGCTTCCCGGTGCACCGAGTCCCCGCGGTGATGGTGCCGAAGATCAGCTCCCTGCCGGTCGGCCTGCCGCAGCCGGGCATCACCGCCGCCATCGCCGATTTCGACGCGGATGTGGTGCACCTGGCCTCGCCGTTCCTGCTCGGCGCCGGTGGGCTGGCCGCCGCACTGCGATTGGACCTGCCCACAGTGGCCGTTTATCAGACCGACGTCGCCGGGTTCGCCACAAGCTATGGGCTCGGATTGGCCAGCCGCGCGGCCTGGGGGTGGACCCGCCGCATCCACGAGGGCGCCACCCGCACGTTGGCGCCCTCGCGGGCCGCCGCGGAAGATCTCGCGCGGCACGGTATTCCGCGGGTGCACCGGTGGGGTCGCGGCGTCGATATCGCCCGGTTCACCCCGTCGGCGCGCCGGGAAGAACTGCGCGAAGCCTGGCTGTCGGGGCAGCGGAAGCTGATCGTCGGGTTCGTCGGGCGGCTGGCTCCGGAAAAACATGTCGAACGGCTCGCGGTGCTCGAGCGCGACCCCGATATCCAGCTGGTGATCGTCGGCGATGGACCGCAACGGGCTCGACTGGCCCGGATGCTGCCGACCGCGGTGTTCACCGGCGAGCTCGGCGGCGACGAATTGGCGCAGGCCTACGCCGGCCTGGATGTGATGGTGCACGCAGGCGAGCACGAAACGTTCTGTCAGGGCGTACAGGAAGCACTGGCCGCCGGGGTTCCGGTGATCGGCCCGGACGCGGGCGGTCCGCGTGACCTCATCGCGCACTGCCGCAACGGATACCTGCTCCCGGTCGATCGCTTCACCGAACTGCTGCCCAGCGCCATCGGCGCGCTCCACGATCCGACGTTGCGAACCCGATTTGCCGCCGCCGCCCGCAAGTCGGTGCTGCGACGCACCTGGCCCGCGATCTGCACCCAATTGATGGGCCACTATGCGGCTGTGGCGGGACAGCAGATCCGACTGCCACACACCGCCTGATGACACCGGCCGGACGAAGTCGGTCACCAATCGCGCCGGGCCGAGCGTAGGCAAAGCAGCCGCCTGACAACACCCGCCGACGAAGTCCGTCACCGATCGCGCGGGGCCGAGCGCAGGAGCGTGACCCTCGGGAACCGGGTACGGGCCTGGTCCGCGGCAGTTGTGCCCGGGATCATGGCCGGTGCGGACTGGACGGCGCGTTACTGTCGAGGGGTGGCGAAAATAGAGCAGCGGGAATCGGTTCGGGCCTCGCTGGACAAGCAGCCGCGCGAGGTCGCGTCGATGTTCGACGGGGTCGCGAAGCGGTACGACCTGACCAACACCGTCATTTCCCTGGGTCAGGACAGATACTGGCGCTGGGCGGTGCGCAAGGCGCTGGCGGCACGACCGGGTGAGCGTGTGCTCGACCTCGCGGCAGGCACCGGGATCTCCACGCTCGACCTCGCGAAATCCGGCGCCTGGTGTCTGGCGGCCGACTTCTCCCAGGGCATGCTCGCCGCGGGCAAGTTCCGCGATGTGCCGATGGTCGCGGCCGATGCCACCGCGCTGCCCTTCGCCGACAATTCTTTCGATGCGGTGACGATCTCCTACGGACTCCGCAATATTTCCGAAAGCGAGCAGGCGCTGCGCGAGATGCTCCGGGTCACCAAGCCCGGCGGCAGGCTGCTGGTCTGTGAGTTCTCCACGCCGATCGTTCCGGTCTTCAGCACTGTGTACATGGAGTACCTGATGAAGGCGCTGCCGAAGGTGGCACGCGCGGTCAGCAGCAATCCGGATGCCTATGTGTACCTGGCCGAATCCGTCCGCGCCTGGCCGAATCAGCGGCAGCTTGCCGTGCGGATCGCCGACGCGGGCTGGTCGGCGGTGAAATGGCGCAATTTGTCCGGCGGCATTGTCGCGATGCATCGCGGATACAAGCTCTGACGGTTGTGCGGTGACCGCACTCACACCGTGTTTCGGCCGAGATGGTTACGGTGCGGTTACCGCCGATATCGCCGGTCAAATGTGGCATTCACCTGGCCGGACGGGCCATCACGAGACACCAGGACGCACACCTCACCGCTCTCGGCCCCCGCTGTGAGGAAAATTGTCATCTGGCGATAACGCTGGGTAAATAGGCCGCAACCGGTCATCGCCATGATCGAGGCATGTCGGACGCAGTGACAGGGAGCGCGCCGGGCACAGCCAGGACGGCGTGCTCATACTGCGGTGTCGGCTGCGGCATCACGGTGCAGACACGAACCGACGCGAGTGGTGCGACGGTGATCGCGAAGGTGAGCGGCGACAAACTGCATCCCGCGAACGCAGGCAGGCTGTGCACCAAGGGCGCCACCCACCTGGATCTGATGCGGACGCCGGGACGGATGGAAACCGCCTACCGGCGGCCTGCGCGCGACCAGGCGCCGGTGCCGGTGTCGGTCGAGGAAGCCGTGCGCGAGGCCGCGGCACGGCTGCGGGCCATCCTGGACGAGCACGGACCAGACGCGATCGCGCTGTATGTATCCGGGCAGATGTCGCTGGAAGCGCAATACTTGGCGACGAAGCTCGCCAAGGGATATCTACGCACCATCCACCTCGAGGCCAATTCGCGGCTGTGCATGGCCAGCGCCGGGACCGGGTACAAGCAGTCGCTCGGCGCCGACGGGCCGCCCGGATCCTATGACGACTTCGAGCACGCCGACCTGTTCTTCGTGATCGGCGCGAATATGGCCGACTGCCATCCGATCCTGTATCTGCGGATGGTCGATCGCATCAAAACGGGCGCGAAGCTGATCGTCGTCGATCCGCGGCGCACCGACACCGCGGCACGCGCCGACCTGTTCTTACAGCTCGCGCCGGGCACCGATCTGGCACTGCTGAACGGGCTGCTGCATCTGCTCGTCGAAAACGGTGACATCGACGAGGAATTCATCGCCGAGCACACCGAAGGCTGGGCATCGATGCCCGAATTCCTCGCCGACTACACCCCGGAGAAGGTCGCCGAGATCACCGGCCTGGCCGTGGCCGACATCCACACCGCCGCACGCTTGATCGGCGAGGCAGGCGAATGGATGTCGCTGTGGACGATGGGACTCAACCAATCCACCCACGGCACCTGGAACACCAACGCTCTGTGCAACCTGCACCTGGCCACCGGCGCTATCTGCCGTCCGGGCAGTGGACCGTTCTCCCTCACCGGTCAGCCGAATGCCATGGGTGGTCGCGAAATGGGGTACATGGGTCCGGGTTTACCCGGCCAGCGCAGCTTGCTCGCCCCCGCCGATCGGGCCTTCGTGGAGACCGCGTGGGGCATCGAGCCCGGCACACTGCGCACCGAGGCCGGGCCGGGCACCATCGATATGTTCGGTCAGCTGTCGGACGGCAGCATCAAGGCCGCGTGGATCATCTGCACCAATCCGGTTGCCACCGTCGCCAATCGGAAGACGGTCATCGCGGGACTCGAGGCCGCCGAACTGGTGATCGCCCAGGACGCCTACACCGAGACCGCGACCAATGCCTATGCCGATCTGCTGTTACCCGCGACCCTGTGGGCCGAAGCCGATGCGGTGATGGTGAATTCCGAACGCAACGTCACGCTGTTGCAGCGGTCGGTCGATCCGATCGGCGCGGCACGTCCGGACTGGCTGCTGATCGCGCAGGTGGCCACCGCGATGGGATTCGACGGCTTCGACTTCTCCTCCAGTGCCGAGGTTTTCGCCGAGATCCGCGGGTTCGCCAACCCCGCAACCGGCTACGACCTGCGCGGGATGAGCTTCGAGCAGCTGCGTGCCGGACCGATGCAGTGGCCGTGCGCCGAGCCCGGCGCACGGCGCAACCCGATCCGGTATCTCAACGACGGTGTCAGCCAAGAGCTTTTCGTCGACGAGGCGGGCCATCGGCCACGACTGGCGTTCGCGACGCCGAGTCGTCGCGCGGTGTTCTGGCCGCGCCCGCACCTGACTCCGGCGGAAATGCCCGACGACGACTATCCGTTCGTCCTCAATACCGGCCGGTTGCAGCATCAATGGCACTCCATGACAAAGACCGGCAAGATCGCCGCGCTGACCAAGTTGAACGGGCAGCCGTTCGTCGAAGTCCATCCGGCGGATGCGCAACGGCTCGGCATTCAGGCGGGCGATCAGCTCGAAATAGCCTCGCGACGTGGGCGAGCGGTGCTGCCTGCGCAGATCAGCGACCGGGTGCGGCCCGGCGATTGCTTTGCGCCGTTCCACTGGAACGACGAGCAGGGTGAGTATCTGACCATCAACGCGGTGACCAACGACGCTGTCGACCCGGCATCTCTGCAACCAGAGTTCAAGGCGTGCGCGGTGTCGTTGCGCCGGGTCGCGCCGGTGCCTCGCTCCGCATCGCCTGCCGCGCCCGCATCTCCGGCGATGCCGGATATTTCCGGATCGCCGTCCGCCCTGTCCAACCAAGCAGCCGCCTTCCCCGACATCCACCCGTTGGCCATCGCGCTCGGACTGGACGCGGCAACGACACCGACCCTCTCCGAGCACGAACGCATCTACCTCGCCGGATACCTCTCGGCGTTGCAATCGATCCCGGTCACCGGACAGCCGGTGCTGCCCGAGTCCGCACCACTGTCTCAGCACAGTCGACTCTGGATCGACGGACTGCTCGCAGGCATGTACTCCCGCGCCGCGGCCGCCACCACGACGACCGACGACCTCGCCGCCCAGCCGTCGATCACCATCCTGTGGGCCTCGCAAACCGGCAACGCCGAGGAACTCGCGGCGACCACGGCCGCACGCCTCGCCGACAACGGCTATCTGCCGAGACTGCTGGACATGGATTCGTGCGAGCTGAGCGGGCTGACCGGCGATGTGTTGTTGATTACCAGTACCTTCGGCGACGGCGGACCGCCGGACAACGGCACCGACTTCTGGAGCCGCCTCGACAACAGCGCGGCCCGGCTGACCGGCGTGCGGTACGCGGTGCTCGCACTCGGCGACTCCTCCTATGACGACTTCTGCGGGCATGGACGCAGACTGGACCAGAAATTCGCCGAACACGGTGCGACCCGGCTGGTTGCACGCGTCGACACCGAACCCGACTTCGAAGAGCCCGCGGCGCAGTGGCTCGACAATGTCCTTGCCGCACTCGGCGGCTCGTCGACCGACGGACTGTCCGAGACGGACACCCCACCGACGCCGGGGCCGAGTGCTCCTGCCCCGGCTCGGACCGCGGTGCGCGCAGGCGGAGCGAGCACGCTGGTGCTGACCCGTACACCCGTGCTCGATCGCACCCAGCGCGCCGCGCCCGCACTCTTCACCCGCAATGCGCCGGTCGCCGCCCCGCTGGTGCGCAACGAACCACTCTCGCGCGCCGGATCCTCGAAAGAGGTGCGGCAGTTCGGGTTCGATCTGCGCGAACTGGAGGCCGTTTACGAGGTCGGCGATTCGCTGGGGGTGTGGCCCGCCAACTGCGAGTCGCTCGTCGCGGAGTGGCTCGAGACAACTGGGCTGGACGGCCGCAGGGTCGTCGAGGTCGACAACAGGGAATTGCCGCTGGCCGAGGCGCTGCGCACCCACTACGACATCACCCGGGTCGGCCAGGATCTGCTCGGTTTCATCGCCGAGCGCAACCACAGCATTCAGCTGGCCAAGCTGCTGCGCCGCGACAATCGCAACGAGCTCGACAAATACCTCTGGGATCGGCAGGCCGTCGACGTACTGCGCGACTTCCCGGTACGGGCCGACCTCGTCGAATGGCTCGGCGCCGTGAAAAAGCTACAGCCGCGTCAGTATTCGATCTCCTCCAGCCCGCTGGTCAGCCCGGACGAGGTGCAGCTCACCGTCGGGATCGTCCGCTACGGCGATCCGGCGGCGACCGGATCCGCGGCCCGCCGCGGCGGGGTGTGCTCGACATTCCTGGCCGATCGCGGCACCGCGGTCCCGATCTTCCTGCACCGGTCCCCGCATTTCCGGCCGCCACTGGACCCGACTGCGCCGATGATCATGGTCGGTCCCGGCACCGGCATCGCCCCGTTCCGAGGCTTCCTCCAGGAGCGACGCGCGCTCGGCTGCACCGGCCGCAACTGGCTGTTCTTCGGCGACCAGCATGCCGCCGAGAACTTCTACTATCGCGCCGAGTGGGAAGACATGTTCCGTGCCGGCTTCCTCACCCGGCTCGATCTCGCCTTCTCCCGCGACCAGCGTGAGCGAATCTACGTGCAGCACCGGATGATCGAGCACGGCGCGGAGCTGTGGTCCTGGCTGCGCGACGGTGCCTACTTCTACGTCTGCGGCGATGCCGCGCGGATGGCCAAGGACGTCGACGACGCCCTGCTGCGCATCGCCCGAATCCACGGCAAGCTCGACGAGGACGGCGCGTTGGCCTTCAAGAAGCAATTGGTCGCCGAGAAGCGCTACGTTCGCGACGTCTACTGATACCGCATCGGGGCACCGTTGGACGGTGTCCCGATGCCGTTTCTCCTACACCGCGGGCGGGTTGAGCCGGGCGAAGTCGGGCAGCCGGTAGTACGGGTAGTACGGGTAGGGCGGTGTGGTCGCGCTGGCCTTGTCGAGCCGGGAGATCTGGTCGGCGGACAGGTGCCAGCCGACGGCGCCGAGATTCTGGCGCAGCTGTTGCTCGTTGCGGGCGCCGACGATCACGGTTGCCACGGTGGGTCGGCTCAGCAGCCAGTTGAGTGCGATCTGCGGGACCGTCCTGCCGGTTTCCGCGGCGAGCTCGTCGAGTACGTCGACCACGTTGTAGAGGTGCTCGTCGTCGACCGGCGGACCAGCCTCGGCTGTCTGATGCAGTCGGCTGCCATCCGGAAGCGGTTGGCCGCGACGGATTTTGCCGGTCAGCCTGCCCCAGCCCAGTGGGCTCCAGACCACCGCACCGACACCCTGATCCTGGCCGAGGGGCATCAGCTCCCACTCGTAGTCGCGGCCGACCAGCGAGTAGTACACCTGGTGCGCGACGTAGCGGGTCAGACCGTTCCGGTCGGCCGCGGCCAGGGATTTCATCAGCTGCCAGCCCGCGAAGTTGGAGGCGCCGAGGTAACGAATCTTGCCCGCGCGCACCAGATCGTCCAGTGCGGCAAGGACTTCCTCGACCGGGGTGTGCGCATCGAAGGCGTGCAGCTGGAACAGGTCGATGTAGTCGGTTCCCAACCTGCGCAGCGATCCCTCGACCGCTCTGATGAGCCGGGCCCGCCCAGAACCCGCGTCGTAAGGGCCTGGACCAGTCGGCAGACTAGCCTTCGTCGACAGCAGCAGCTGGTCGCGGCGCCCCTTGATAGCCGCGCCGAGCACTTCTTCGGAGGCGCCGTCGGAGTAGACATCGGCCGTGTCGAACATGGTGACGCCTGCTTCCAGGCTGATGTCCACCATGCGACGGGCCTGTTCGGCATCGGTGTCGCCCCAGGCGCTGAAGAGTTCGCCACGACCACCGAAGGTGCCCGCGCCGAAACTCAAGGCCGGGACGAGCAAACCTGATGCGCCGAGCCGCCGGTACTCCATGATGACTCCTAAAGGGTCTATAGTTCCGTTAACATGTGGAACAGTACACCCGACGCGCCATAAATGAAACTGGAGTCCCGTTATGACCTCCGAAGAGCTCACCCCCGGCTCGGTCCGCCCTGGTGGCCGCACCGCACGCGTCCGCGAGGCCGTGCTGCAAGCAGCGGGCGATCTGCTGGCCGAACGCGGCTTCGCCCACCTGGACCTCGCCGAGGTCGCCGCACGGGCCGAGGTCGGCAAGACCACCGCATACCGCCGCTGGCGCACCCCGACCGGACTGGTCATCGATCTGCTCGCGGACATGGCCGAACAGTCGCTGCCGCACGCCGACACCGGCTCCCTGCTCGGCGATTTGACCGCGAATGCCCGGCTGGTGGCCAAGACGTTGACCGACCCGCGCCAAGGCAGGCTCTTCCAGGCCGTCATCTCCGCCGCGACCTGTGACGACACCGCCGCCACCGCCCTGCACCGCTTCTACGACATCCGCCTCACCGAATGGTCCCCCTGTGTACGAGCCGCGATCACCCGCGGTGAGGTTCCCGAAGGCACCGATGCGCGCGCGGTCCTCTCCGCGGTCTCGGCGCCCCTGTACTACCGCTTGCTCGCCTCGGGCGACCCCATCGATGACCTCGCGGCGACAACGGCCGCCCGCGCCGCGACGAGTGCCGCTGCGGCGGGCCTGTTCGTGGCCGCCGCGCGGTGATCCGGCACGGCGTGTCCGCTCCTCGCGCCCGCCGTCGCAATCAAGTCGTAGCCACGAAAAGTGCTGGAAAAGCGGATAATTGGGAGATGAAGGGTGATCGTGTAGAGGTGGTCGTCGACTTCGGCGACGGGTCTCGAAGCTATGAAGTGGTCGCGACAAGGGCGGGCAGGCGCGTAGAGGTTCGGATCGCGCGCGGCGTCGTCGAAGTCAGCGAAGTGACGAGGACCGGAGGCGCGGTGCGCACCGCGCGGTTCATGGCGAACCGGACGCTGGCGCTGGTGGAGTACCCGGCGAACGGAACCGGTGCGATCGAGGGCGAGTAGCGGGGTTGCCGCATCGCGCGCGGCGGAGCATTCTCGATGCGTGTCCGACTGTTGTCCTACTCCGTCATGGGTGATCCACGCCGGAGGCACCAGCGGAGAGGAGCGAACGAATGACCGATCGCAACACGTCCCGCGCCATGGACGTGGTTCCGGAAGCCGATCTCGCCGAACAATCCGTGCCGGCCTATCCGGACGAAATCGTCGACGAGACCGATGAACAGGAGATTGCCGCAGCGGTCGATCGGGACGCGTTGAGCGCGGACCCGGCCGACATCGTCGAGCAATTGACCGCGGTACCGCTGGAGGACGACCACGACACCGGCCCCGCCTACTGACGCGCTAGGGCGCGATCTTGGCGCGCACCGTGGCATGCAGCTCGCGCAGGCTGGACCGTTCGGTCACCACCTCCAGCACCCGTGTTCCGTGGGCCCGTCCGCTCAGCTCGACGGCCAACTGCTCGGGATCGACCTGACGGTGCGGAATGCGGTACGCGGCGCACAGCGCGGCCAGATCCATTCCGTGCGGGGTGCCGAACACTCGCTCGAAGACACCGGCGTACTGCGGGTCGCCCTGTTCGAGCAGTTCGAAGATGCCGCCGCCGTCGTCGTTGGCGACCACGATGGTGAGGTCGGCGGGGCGGGGTTCACCGCGCCCGATCAGTAGGCCGGATGCGTCGTGCAAGAAGGTGAGGTCGCCCATCAGCGCGATGGTGCGGCCCTCGTGGTGCAGTGCCGCACCGACCGCGGCCGACACCGTGCCGTCGATGCCCGCGACGCCGCGGTTGGACAGCACCCGGACGCCGGGCCGGGGAGGCGAGACGAGCGCCGCGTCGCGAACCGGGTTCGACGCGCCGAGCAGTAGTTGATCGCCCTCGCGCAGCGCATCCATCACCACGGCGGCCACATGCAGGCCGGTCGGCTTCGGGTGCGCGGCGAGTTCGGCGCGCACCACCTCGTTCGCCCGCGCGTTCAGTTCCCGACAATTGGCCAGCCATTCCGGCCTCGGTGCGCCGGTGACCAGCGCGCGAGTGCCGGTCCCGACGACATTGCCCGAGACATCGGGCCAGCGCGGCCCGGTGGTCAGCGCGAAAACGGTGACGTCCGGATCGGCGAGCACTCGCGAGACCTGCCGGTGCAGGGTGGGGCGGCCGGTGATGATGGCCTGCTGCGGCTTCAGCAGTGGCAGCGCGAGCGGGTGTAGTGCGGGGCCGTGCATGGGGGCCGTCGGCTCGGCGACGGTCGGCAGTGCCGACAGCTCGGGTCGCAGGCCCGCTCCATGCCCGGAAATAACGACGGTGTCGGGCGTCAGGTCGATGTCCAGCGGCACATCGAGCGTTGCGTACTGGGTGAGCGTCCAGGCTCGGCCGCCCGCACGGCCGGCAGGCGCGGATTCGCCCGGTGCGAGGTCGGGCACCAGCGGCTCACGCAGCGGGATATCGAAATGCACCGGGCCCGCGTTGCCGGAGCGGGTGCCGCGGGCCGCGGCGAGCACCCGGCAGACCGCCGAGCGCCACAGGCTGTTCTGGTGCCCGTAGGGCGCGTACTCGGCGTTGGCGGATTCGTCCTCGGCGAGGCCCAGACTGATGGTGGCGCGGACCTGGCTACCGAAAAGGCCGAGCTGTTCCACCGTCTGGTTGGCGCCCGAACCGAGCATCTCGTAAGGCCGGTTCGCACTGAGTACCACGAGCGGCACCCGCGCGTAGTTGGCCTCCAGCACCGCGGGCCCGAGATTGGCCACCGCGGTCCCCGACGTCATGACGACCGGCACGGGCAGCCTGCTCGCGACCGCGAGCCCGACCGCGAGGAATCCGGCCGTCCGTTCGTCGATGCGCATGTGCAGCCGGATCCTGCCCGCCGCGTCGGCCGCTTGGAGCGCGAAGGCCAACGGAGCGTTGCGTGACCCCGGACACAGAACGACGTCCCGCACACCCCCGCGCGCGAGTTCGTCGACGACCACCTGCGCTTGTGCTGTAGACGGATTCACGACTCCAGCCTCTCAGACAGTTGCCCCGACGTCTCCGTCGCCCTGCTCACACACGTGTGTTCGAGTGGGTTTTCGCCGCCCGCGTCCACCACCGGACGCGGGCGGCGCAGAAGCGCGCACACCCCGAATCGGCGCTGCCGATATCGGTCGGTGTGCGACGCGCGCTGCCGAAATCAGTTGGCGTGCTTCTGAACCAGATCGCCCAGCCGCGGCAGGGCCTCGATGACGTTCTTCTTGGCCGAGGAACGCATCGAGGAGTAGACCTTCTTCAGCGCGGGCCTGGTCGAGGAGTCGGCCCGCTCGTCGGTGACGGTGAGCAATGCCTCGGCGACCTCGTCGGACTTGGCGACCAGCAGGTCGGCGAATGAGCCTGCGCCGTTGGCCGTGTACTCCTGCCAGAACGGCTCCAACTGTGCGACGAGCTTGGGCGCCAAGGACTCCAGCGCGTCAGGCACGATGGACGGGCTGATCTTCTTGACCGCCGCGTATCCACCCTTGACTGCCAGGCCAGACGCACCACCCTTGTCCGACACCTCGGCGTCCAGAACCTCCTTGGCGTCGGCAAGGAAGGCCGTGCGCTTGGCGTCGTCGAGCAGGGATTCAGACAGTGCTGCAACCACTTTCAGGTTCCTCCGGATAGATGTCGATGAACGAGCGGTGGCAACTATACGCACTGGTGCGTAAGGTCACACGGCACTGACCCGGCTCAGGGCTGCCATGGCAGCAACTGCACCATGAGTCCTTCACAATCCGCGAGCACATTGTCCTGCTCATCGAGCAGCTCCGCGGTGATGAAAGTTTTGCGTCCTTCGATCCGATCGACCCGCCCCCGCACCGTGAGCGGCGTCTCCAGCGGAGTGATTTTCCGGTAGTTGACGTGCAAATACGCGGTTCTGCTTATCGGCCTGCCCGCGTAGTGCACGATCATGCCGAGCAGGTCATCGAACAGCAGCGGCAGCACGCCGCCGTGCGCGGCGCCGTTGCCACCGAGATGGAAGCGACGAAATTCACCGGTCATCCGGATGCCGTCGGGACCGGCCTCGGCCACCTGCCACGGCAGCAGCAAAAGGCTGCCGCGCCCTGGCAATTCGACCGCGCGGCCCGCGGGCCCCTGTAGCTCGGGCGCGCGGTAGGGCTCCAGCAGATCAATCAGCTGCCGCGCCCGCGCGAGCGCTTCGCCGAAGACGTCGTCGGTGGCGTCGACGGAGACGGCCAGATCCTGCAAGGTGCGCATCGCCTCGACGAACGGCCCGAAATTGGACCCGATCTGCGCGCGGGAGACCTTGGGAAAGCCCCCGTGCTTCTCGTACCGGGATTCGTCCACCGCGCTCCGGTCGATAACCGGTTTCACTCGCTCGCTCATACCTGCACGGTAACGCGTAGTTTTACACCGTCAAGTCGAAGAATCCGATGATCGGGAACCGGCCATGGGAACTCGCTGGCAGCCGACCCGAGGCCGGGGGCAATAATCACTGACGTGACGTTCAATCCGAAGCTGTGGCGGCCCGTACCCGGGTTCGAGAACCTGACCGACATCACCTACCACCGGCATATCGAGCAGGGCACCGTTCGTGTCGCGTTCGATCGTCCGGAGGTGCGCAATGCGTTCCGGCCGAACACCGTCGACGAGCTCTATCGCGCGCTCGACCACGCCAGGATGACCCCCGACGTCGGTGCGGTTCTGATCACCGGCAACGGGCCCGCGCCGAAGGACGGCGTCTGGGCCTTCTGCTCCGGCGGCGATCAGCGCATCCGCGGCCGCAACGGCTACCAGTACGCCAGCGGCGAGACCGCCGACACAGTCGACCAGGCGCGAGCGGGCCGACTACACATCCTGGAGGTGCAGCGCCTGATCCGCTTCATGCCGAAGGTGGTCATCGCGCTGGTCAACGGCTGGGCCGCGGGCGGCGGGCACAGCCTGCACGTGGTCTGCGACCTGACGCTGGCCAGTCGCGAACACGCCCAGTTCAAGCAGACCGACGCCGATGTCGGCAGTTTCGACGGCGGCTACGGCAGCGCCTATCTGGCGAAAATGGTCGGCCAGAAATTCGCACGGGAAATCTTCTTTCTCGGCCGCCCGTACACCGCGGAGGAAATGCATCAGATGGGTGCGGTGAACAAGGTCGTCGATCACGCCGAGCTGGAAAATGTTGCGCTGGAATGGACTGCCGATATCAATGGCAAATCCCCACAGGCCCAACGCATGCTGAAATACGCGTTCAATCTCCTCGATGACGGGCTGGTCGGCCAGCAGCTCTTCGCCGGTGAAGCCACCCGCATGGCCTACATGACCGACGAGGCCGTCGAGGGTCGCGATGCGTTCCTGGAAAAGCGGAAGCCCGACTGGACCCCGTATCCCTGGTACTTCTGACCACCGCCGGGTCGCATTTATCGGACTAATCGGACAGATGGTGTGAAATGGACATTCTGAGCAGTCGGATAATCCTGCGTCCGGCCGACCACGCGAAAACGCTCGCTTTCTATCGGGATGGACTCGGGCTTGCCATTGCCAGGGAGTATCCGGGCGGCACGGTCTTCTTCGCTGGACAGTCGCTGGTCGAGGTGGCCGCGCACGGCGGAACGGGACATTCGACGGCCTTCAATGGCGCGATCTGGCTACAGGTCCGCGATGTTTCCGACGCCGCCGCCGAGCTGGCGCTCCAGGGAATCGCGATCGACCGACCGCCGGTGCGCGAGCCTTGGGGCCTGATCGAAATGTGGGTGAAAGACCCCGACGGTGTGCCGATCGTGCTGGTCGAGGTGCCCGCCGAGCATCCGATCCGGCGGGATTCGCGCTGGTCACCGGACTGAATACCCGATAAGCCACGAGCCGCGACCGGTGGCCCGAGTTGCCAATGCCCAGCCCGGCGAGGACGATAACGCTCGGATGGCTGCTCGACCGCCGATGTCCGGGCCCGCCGCTGTGTACCCCGTCCGACGAGTGAATCGCAGTCTCGATGCCTGGCGTACCTGAACCCCATTCCCGCACAGCGCACGCACCCCGCGCGCGTCGCTCCAGCAAACCGACCCGTTCCGCAGATGGCGGCGCGGGCATGACACGATCAGACGCGTGAGGGAGCGGAGCGAGCGAGCCATGGGCACAGCGCCTCTGGGCACGACGGAGCCCGGTGTCAGCGAGGGGGAGTCGTGACAACGACCTTGCGTACTTTGCCGATGCCGACCGGATCCCGGGTCGGCGATGTGCTGCCACATCTGCGTGAAGCGTTGGAGGGGAACGGCCCCGCGTGGTTGCCGATCCCGACCACCGATCGTCGCGAGGCCCAACGCCTCAGCGATGCCCTGTCGCCCGGTGAGCCGATCGACGACAGCATCGCGCTGGTGGTGACCACCTCGGGCACCACCGGGGTGCCCAAGGGCGCGATGCTCGGCGCGTCCGCGCTGCTTGCCAGCGGCGCGGCCACCCACGACCGGCTCGGCGGTCCGGGCAGTTGGCTGCTGGCCCTGCCCACACATCACATCGCAGGCATCCAGGTGCTGCTGCGCAGCATCCAGGCAGGCACCGAACCCACCGTCCTCGACGTCTCGGGCGGTTTTCTGCCCGAAGCCTTGGCGGGTGCGGTCTCGAGCATGCGCGGGCCACGCCGGTACACCGCATTGGTGCCGACCCAGCTGGTCAAGGCGCTCGACGCACCCACCGCCGCGGCCGCATTGGCCGAACTGGACGCGGTGCTCGTCGGCGGCGCGGCCACCCCGCTACCGCTCTACGAACGCGCGAAGGCCGCCGGTATCAACGTTGTTCGCACCTACGGCATGAGTGAGACCTGCGGTGGCTGCGTCTACGACGGTGTGCCGCTCACCGGCACCGAAGTGCGCATCGAGGACGGCCGAGTCCTGCTCGGCGGGGCCATGATCGCCGCGGGTTACCGCAACCAGCCCGATCATCCCGCGTTCGCCGAACCGGGTTGGTTCCGCACCGAGGACGCGGGGACCTTCGACGACGGCGTGCTCAGCGTCAGCGGTCGCCTCGACGAGGCGATCACGACCGGCGGCCTGCTGGTGATACCGCAGGTGGTCGAGGCCGTGCTGGGGACACACCCGTCGATCAGCGAATGCGTGGTGCTCGGACTGCCCGACGAACGACTGGGGCAGCGCGTCGCCGTCGTGGTTGTGCCTGCCGCCGGAGCGACACCGACCCTCGAGGAATTGCGCGAGCACGTCGTGCGCGAACTGGACTCCATTGCCGCCCCCCGGGAATTGGCGCTGCTCGACGAGCTGCCGCTGATCGGCCCCGGCAAGCCCGATCGCACCGAACTGCGGGCCTACCTGCTGGCCGAGTCGACGCGGCAGTAGGTTCACGACCTGCAGTGCATGCCGCGCCCCGATGACCACCTCGACCAAACGGCCTGCCGATGCGGCGGTCGTCTGCGGCGCCAGCTGCTGGCGGCACACCGGCCGAGCTCCCCGACAGGTAGGCAAGTGCCCGTGACACCGTCATGCAAGGACCGTGCAAGATCGGCCCCCCACAGTTGCTTGCATGACTTCTTTCGCACCAACTTCAGCGCTCGCCGTAGAGGCGGACGGCCTGGTCAAGGTGTTCGGGGAACAGCGCGCCGTCGACGGTGTGAGCCTGGCGGTTCCGCAGGGCTCGGTATACGGCGTGCTCGGACCGAACGGCGCAGGCAAGACCACCACCATCAAGATGCTGGCCACTCTGCTGCGGCCGGACGGTGGCAGCGCCCGGATCTTCGGCCGTGATGTCGTCGCCGAACCGACGGCCGTGCGTTCCCTCGTCGGTGTCACCGGCCAGTACGCCTCGGTCGATGAGGACCTGTCGGCCACCGAGAACCTGATCATCTTTTCCCGCCTGCTTGGTCTGAGCCGGATCGACTCGCGCCGCAAAGCCGCCGAACTGCTCGAAGAATTCGACCTCACCGAGGCGGCGAACAAGCCGCTGAAGAACTTCTCCGGCGGCATGCGCCGCCGCCTCGATCTGGCCGCCAGCCTGATCGCGACGCCGCCGCTGCTGTTCCTCGACGAGCCGACCACCGGCCTCGACCCGCGCACCCGCGCCCAGATGTGGGAGACCATCCGCAGGCTGGTCCGTGCGGGCGCGACGGTGCTGCTCACCACGCAGTACCTGGACGAGGCCGATCAGCTGGCCGACCGGATCGCCGTCATCGACCACGGCAGGGTGATCGCCGACGGCACCGCCGACGAGCTCAAGGCCTCGGTCGGCGGCTCCTCGCTGCACCTGACCCTCGTCGATCGAGCCCAGCTCGACGAGGCCCGCCGCATCGTCGGCGATTTCCTCGGCGCCGAAGCCCTGATCACGCCGGAGGCGGGCAAGCTCACGGCTCCACTCGCGGACGCGGGCATGACCGCCGATCTGCTGATTCGCCTGCGCGAGTGGGAGATCGCGGTCGACGAGATCACCGTGAGCAAGCCGACCCTCGACGAGGTCTTCCTCACCATTACCGGCCACCCGGCCGACGACGACAACGATTCCGAACGGAGCGCGGCATGACCACCATCACCGAACCGAGCACGGCCGCGGCCGGGCGGCACGCGGCGCCCCTCTCGATCCCGGAGGCCAGTAATCGGATCAGCCTCCGCCAGACCGCGTCGACCTCGTTCACCATGGCCTATCGCGGCATCCTGAAGATCAAGCACAACCCCGAGCAACTGTTCGATGTGACGGTGCAGCCGATCCTGTTCACCGCGCTGTTCGCCTACATCTTCGGCGGCGCGATCTCTCACAACGTGCACGACTACCTGCCGATCCTCATCCCCGGCATTCTGGTGCAAACGGTGATCCTGACCTCGGTGGTGACCGGCACCCAGTTGCGTGAGGACATGGACAAGGGTGTCTTCGACCGGTTCAAATCGCTACCCATCGCCCGTATTTCGGCGCTGGCCGGCGCGTTGATCGCCGATATGGTGCGCTACGTCCTCGCCACCACCCTGACCATCCTGGTCGGCCTCTGCCTCGGCTACCGGCCCGAAGGCGGCGTGATCGGTGTGGTGGTCGCGGGTCTGGTCATCGTGGTGTGCTCGTTCGCGGTCAGCTGGATCTGGGCGCTGGTCGGCGTCACCGGCAAGAGCGCCGCGGGCGTGCAGGGTATCTCGATGATGGTGATGTTCCCGCTTACCTTCATGTCGGGGGCTTTCGCTCAGGTGAGCACCATGCCCGGCTGGTTGCAGGCCATCAATCATGCGAACCCGGTGTACTACATGGTGAATACGGCTCGAGCGCTGATGAACGGGAACGACTACGGCAGTGACCTCGCCTGGTCGCTGCTCGGCTCGGTCGTCGTGATCGCGATCTTCGCCCCGCTGAGTATCAAGGCCTACATGCGCAGGGCGTGAGCGCCCGGCACTGGAGGTAGGCCTCCACGAGCCGAATGCCGTGGTGAGAGACGCGAAGTCACTCACCACGGCATTCTGCTTGCGCGCCTTCCGAGCAGTAGCCGATCATCGGTCAGGGTGTGCGCTCAATCCGCTGCGACGCCCGGCAGTTCGCGCAGCAGTTCGATGATGCGCCGCGCCGCGTCCCTGCGCCGCCGCGCCGCCGCTCGGGACAAGGCCGCGTTCATTCGCTCGTCACCGGTCACCGTTCGATGCAACCGAATGTGGCGCTCCCATTCCATCGAGGGATAGTCCTGTCTGGCACCGACCTTGGTGGCCAGCGCGAGCAGCTCCAAACCACGGTCCGGTTCTTCGCCGATCGCGAGGTGATACGAACCGACCGCACAGCCCACCGCACCGATCTGCGGCAGATCGAAGAACTGCGGAAGACGGACTGCCGCGCTGCCCGCGAGCTCGTGCACCAATCCGGCCACCGCCGCCGCACGGCCGTGCAGGATATGGGC
Source organism: Nocardia sp. NPDC051463 (assembly GCF_040681975.1). Classification (NCBI taxonomy): domain Bacteria; kingdom Bacillati; phylum Actinomycetota; class Actinomycetes; order Mycobacteriales; family Nocardiaceae; genus Nocardia; species Nocardia sp. NPDC051463. Next base: position 87,534 of record NZ_JBFBAB010000007.1, on the reverse strand, counting down.
ATCGACGGCCCCACTGGCCAACATCAATCCACCGGGTCCCGGTGCGAGCGAGTCCTCCGGCCAGCCGAGCAAGTCGAGCGCCCGGTAGAAGTGGCGCATCCCGGCGTCGATATCGCCCTCGGCGAGTTCGAGTTCCGCGACCCCCCCGACCACGGCCGCCAAGCGCGGATTTCGCCGAACGGACGGGTCGTCGACCAGGGACCGAGAGGAAGGATCCGAATCCGCGGATCCGAGTGCGGAGTCCAGCACCTGCCGCGCCTGCCCGAGCCGCCCGGTGCCGATCAGCGAGATCGCGAGGTAGCTACTCATTTCCAGCATTTCTTCGTAAGCACGCAATTCCCGCAAGATATCTGCAGCCCTGCGGTAATACTGGACAGAATCGGCGTATTGCGCGGTCTGCCCGGCCAATTGCCCCAGATGCTGGCTCACCATCGAGGTGCCCCACAGATCACGGCCGTCCATGATTTTCAGGACCTTCAGCGCATCTCTGGTGGAGCCGTAGACCAGTCCAGAATTCTCCTGCGCGTTCATCCGCATGATCAGCGCGGAGGCGCGGACATCGTCGTCGGGCGAACGCACACCCTCGGCGAGCAGCCTGGCCACCCTGGCCCCGGACGGATCCACACACAGGAGCTCGCCGAGATAGCGAATGCCCGCATTGAAATCGGTGCCGTTGTGCGCCAATCGGCGTGCGCGCGCTCGCACGGTGGCAATCGGGCGCAGGTCGGTGCTCAGGTACAACATGTGCAAGGCCACCACCAGGTGGGCGAGCATCTGCAGATCGGCGACCGTACCGTGCACCGGCTGCTTTTCCGGCGGCAGCTGCATGATCCTGCGCGCCCAACCCGTCAGCTCCATGTGCGCCCCGCGCATCACCCACATCAACGCGACCACCGGGAACACCCGGTACACGGTGCGTGAGTCGCGGCGCTCGACCGCATAACGCAGTACTGCGACCAGGTTGTCCAGGTCCGCCGCCACCGAAAGCACCGTGGGTACCTGCTCGCCTGCCCGATACCGATCGGCCGCGGTAACCGTGAAATCGCGGGCCCAGCGTGACATCCGGTGCATGACGAGCGAGCCCTCGTCGACTGCGCCCGGAACACCTGCCGCCGCTTCGGTTTTGGTGAGCGCGAGCTGTTCCTCACCGAATTCACGGACGGTCTCCAGCATTCGGTAGCGCGTGCCGACCGCGCCGTGGTCGTCCTCGAGCACCGTGAGCAGCGACTGACCGACCAGGCCGTCCACGGCAGCGGCGACATCATCCACCTCAGGGCCGCCTGCCACCGTCTCGGCGGCCGCGAGTGTGAAACCGCCCGGCATCCGACACATTCGGCGCAGCGTCACCTGCTGCGGTTCGTCGAGCAGGTTCCAGCTCCAGGCGATCACGGCGTGCAGGGTGCGATGCCGGGCGGGTGAGGCACGATCCCCGCTGCGCAGCAGGGCAAAACGGTGCTCGAGCCTGGACTCGATCTCCTCCACACTCATCGTGCGCACGCGAGCAGCGGCCAACTCGATGGCGAGCGGCAAACCGTCCAGCGTGCCGCACAGCCGGGCGACCACCTCCGGCTCCAGTCGCACCGCCGGTCGCACCGCACGGGCTCGCGCCATGAAGAGATCGGTGGCGGGCGATCCGGCCGCATCGATCGCCAAGGGCAACAACGGATACACCGTCTCGGCGGTGATGGCGAGCGGCGCGCGGCTGGTGGTCAGCACGGCGAGCTGATCACAGCTGCCGACCAAGTCGGCGACGACCTCGGCGACCGCGTCGATCAGATGCTCGCAGTTGTCCAGGATCAGCAGCATCGGACGGGCCGATAGCGCGTCCCGAAGCCGTCTGCGCGCGTCGACCGGCTGCCCGGGGCGCATGCGACCCGATTCCAATACGATCTCGCCCAATCCGAGGGTGGTGCTGACCGCGCCTTCGATCTCCGCGCGGGCATCAGCGGCCGCGTCGGTGCGCACCGACGCGAGCTCCACCAGCACCACCGGCATGCCGTGCGCCACCCGAGCGCCCAATTCGTTGGCCACCCTGGTCTTTCCGGTGCCGCCGGGGCCGAGCACCGTGGTCACCCGCGACCGCCGCAGCAGCTCCTCGAGGGCGTCCAGGTCGGCGGCCCTGCCGAGCAAGGTGTTGGGTGCCGCACGCAGCCCGATCGCGGTCACCGCATTCGGGACCGAACCGCCGGACCGCGCAGCCGAATTTCGTCCGCCGATGGCTGCCGGTTCGGCCACGTCCCGCATCGGCCCGTCGAGCACAGCACCGGCCACCGCGGCATCGCTGGGCGATGGCGGCGCATGATCCGAGCGCGGGGCAGCGAGCCCGGGGACCGGGTCGCCACGCAGGATCGCGGTATTCAATTCGACAAGCGCGGGCCCCGGATCCGCGCCGAGTTCTTCGACCAGCCGACCCCGGATCGACGCGAACACCTCGAGCGCCTCGTTCGGCCGACCAGCCGCGGCGAGCAGCCGCATCAACATCGCGTGCGCTGCCTCGTCGACGGGATTGGCTGCGGCCTTCCGGCGGGTGATTGCCACCGCACCATCGAGGTCACCACCCGAAACCAGGGCCGAGGCCTCGACGGCATCCAGATCGGTGAACCGTTGCGCCGCCGCGGTACGCAGCTCGTCTGCCAGCTCCCCTACGGGCAGATCCGCGCCGGGCTCGCCACGCCACAACGACCTGGCCTGCGCCACCGCGGCCAAGCACGCGGCGTGGTCCCCCGCCGACTGTCGACGGCGGGCCGTGCGTATCCAGTCATCGGCCAAGGTCAGATCGACCTGATCGGGACGCAGGACGAGCCGATAGCCCGCGGGCCCGATCTCCAACACACCGTCCGGCAGCGCCGACCGCAGCCGCGACACCTGGGTATGCAACGCGTTCATCGGCGCGCGCGGCGGCTGTTCACCCCAGACGTCGTCGATGAGGGCCTGCGCGCTGCGGCTGCGGCCGGGCTGCAGGGCAAGGGCGGCCAGCAGCAGCCGCGACCTGGCGCCGGGCAGCGCCGCGAGCGCACCGTCCCTGCGTAGCGCGATTTCGCCCAGCAGGGCCACTACGACCGATGCGCCTGCGGGCGTTGTCACAGTCCGACTTCGGCCGTCGGGGCCGTTCTGATCCGGAAACATTCCGTGGTCATCGTAAGCGAGCAACGCCGACCAGGTCGTCATGGTTTTTCGCCTCCATTCCGGCCGGTCGGTCGCCTACGCTGAGCGCATGGCTGAGTTCGAGGTAGTTCGGCAGGCCGTCATCACGGCCGAGCCGTCGCGTATTCATGGGCTGATCGATGACTTCCATGAGTGGACGAAATGGTCGCCGTGGGAGGACATCGATCCGCAGTTGCAGCGGAGCTATACCGGGTCCGACGCAGGTGTCGGCGCAAAATACGCCTGGGACGGCAACCGCAAAGCCGGGCGCGGCGCGATGGAGATCACCTCCAGCGACGATCACGAAATCGGTATCCGGCTCGCGTTCGAGAAGCCGTTCAAAGCCGTCAACCGGACCACGTTCGAGCTGAGCCCGGTCAATGGCGGCACCGAGGTGGTGTGGCGAATGACCGGTCAGCGCCAAGGCCTGATGGGGCTGATCGGGAAGGTGTTCCCGATCGACAACATGATCGGCAAGGACTTCGAGAAGGGGCTCGGCCGGCTGAAGGCGGTCGCCGAGGCGTAGCCGAACCGATCGCGCGGCGCTCGACGGACTCGGTGCGCCGGTACCTATTAGGCTGCGGACATGGCTACAGCAGCGCAATGGATCGAGGGCGCACGGCCCCGCACCCTGCCGAACGCGATCGCCCCTGTCATTGCCGGTACCGGCGCCGCCGCGTCCATCGATGGCGCGGTCTGGTGGAAAGCGATTCTCGCGCTGCTGGTTTCGCTGGCACTGATCATCGGCGTGAATTACGCCAACGACTACTCCGACGGTATCCGCGGCACCGACGACGTGCGGGTCGGCCCGCTGCGGTTGGTCGGGCAACAGCTCGCCTCGCCCGCCGCGGTCCGCAACGCCGCGATCATCAGCCTGGCCATCGGTGCGGTGTTCGGTCTGGTGCTCGTCGCGCTGTCGGCCTGGTGGCTGATTCTCGTCGGCGCCGCGTGCCTGGCGGGCGCGTGGTACTACACCGGCGGTAGCAAGCCCTACGGCTACAGCGGATTCGGCGAGATCGCGGTGTTCGTGTTCTTCGGTCTGATCGGCGTGCTCGGCACCCAGTTCGTGCAGGCCGACCGGATCGACTGGGCCGGTGTGGTGCTCGCCGTCGCAGTCGGCTCGTTCTCCAGCGCGGTCCTGGTCGCGAACAATCTGCGCGATATCCCGACCGACACCGAATCCGGGAAGGTGACCCTTGCGGTCAAGCTGGGCGACCCGCGCACCCGTACCCTGCACCTGGCGATGCTGGCGATCCCGTTCCTCGCCACGCTGATCTTGGTGGCCAGGACTCCGTGGGCGCTGGTCGGACTGGTCGCGATCCCGCTCGCGGTCCGCGCCAACGCGCCGGTGCGCTCCGGCAAGGGCGGGCTGGAACTCATTCCGGCCCTCCGCGATTCGGGGCTTGCGCTGCTGGTCTGGTCGGCGGCGAGCGCACTCGCCCTGGGGATTGCGGGCTGAGCGGAGCTCCAGCCCGCGCTCATCCGAGCGCCCGGCCGCCGACGGGCCCCCTCCGGCACTACCCGTCAGCCGCCCCGAGCATTCGGCGCGGCGGGTTAGTCGTCGCCGTCCGGGACCAGGATGCCCAGGACCCAGTTGACCACCGAGATGATGATGCCGCCCCAGACGGCGGCCCAGAAACCGTCGACGCGCAGGCCGTACTCGGTGGTTTCGGTGATCTTCGCGGTGAGCCACAGCATCAGTGCGTTGATCACCAGCAGGAACAGGCCGAGGGTCAGGATCACCAGTGGCAGCGACAATAGTTTGACGATCGGCTTGACCAGCGCGTTGATCACCGTGAAGATCGCGGCGATCACCAGCACGGTGACGACCTTCTGCGTCGTACTGTTGTCGGGACTTAGGATCTCGATCTTGTCGACCCAGGCCGCGGCAAGCCAGATGGCCACGCCATTGATGATCAACCGAATCAGAAGCTGCATGGCCCAATGCTAGGCCCGACGGGCGCACGCGTGCTGCCCCACAACGCGAATCGTGATGGCAGCGCCCGCGGCGCATCGGGTCAGGCGGCACGATCGAGCAAGGCGTGGACCTTCGGTCGCAGTTCGTCGATCGCCCCGGAACCACCGAGCAGACGGGTGGTCGTGGCGTTGGGGGCACGCAGGATGCCGAGCAGCAGGTGCGTGGATTCGATGGTCTTGTCCTTGCGCGCGAGGGCTTCGCGCAGCGACAGCTCCACTACCTTCTTCCCGTCGCGAGCGAAGGGGATATGCCCGAAGTTCCCACCGCGGCTCCGGCCGAACAGTCCGCGCCGCTGCTGCTCCGGCATCGCCCGGTCGAGCGCGTCCTCGCCGAAGTTGGCCTCCAGGCTCTCGCGCACCGCGTCGAGGTCGATACCGATGGAACGCAACGCCTCGGCGTCCTCTGCACCGAGCGGCTGACTCTTGTGCGTCTGGGCCAGGCTGCGCTGTACCCCTTCGTGGGTGATGCCGGCCTCGGCCAGCAGTTCCCGCAACTCCGGCTCACCCTGCGACAGCACGCCGAGCAGCACGTGCTCTACCTCGATTGTCGAGGACCGCAGCTCACGGGCATCTTCCTGCGCCATGATGATGGCCGTTCTCGCCGCTCTACTGAACCGTTCGAACATCAGCGGTTCCCGCCTCTCCGAGAGTGTTTGTGATGAACCGCCTGCTTGCTGACCTCGAGTGCCTCCGCGATCTGCTGCCATGACCAGCCCTGCCCCCTGGCGTTGGCCACTTGGATCGCTTCGAGACGTTCGAGCAGCCGACGCAGTGCGAGCACCGCGCGCAGCCCGACCTTGGGGTCGGGGCTGCCCGCGGCGGCCGCCAGTGTGGTTGCCTCAGTCATGTCGTCAATTTTTATTGACGACCATCAGTCTTGTCAACAAAAATTGACGATCCGCCACGTCGGACAACGACGGTTCGCTACCGGAGAAACAAACAACCCCGCCGGCCGAGGCACCTCGGGTGGCAGGGTTGGGAGAACAAGACCGGAATCGAACGCGGCGTTATCCGTTCCAGACGCCGGTGCTGTGGAACTTATCCAGGATCGCCCCGGGCTCGGCCAGGCTCATCCCCTGCGCCACAACCCACTCGTCGTTGAAATAGGTTCCGGCATAACGATCTCCGCCGTCGCAGAGCAGCGTCACCACACTGCCGGAGCGGCCGGCGGAGATCATCTCGGCGATGAGGGCGAACGCACCCCACAGGTTCGTTCCGGTGGAACCACCCACACGGCGGCCGATGACACCACTGGCGTGCCGCGCGGCCGCGATGGAGGCGGCATCGGGAACCTCGATCATGCGGTCGACCACCTGACCGACAAACGACGGCTCCACCCGAGGACGGCCGATTCCCTCGATACGCGAAGACATTCCGGTCTCGTAGCCCACGTCACCGGTTTCGTAGCCGCCATAGAACGCGGAGTTCTCCGGGTCGACGACGGCCAGCTTCGTCGCATGCCTGCGATAGCGGATGTAGCGGCCGATGGTGGCACTGGTGCCACCAGTACCCGCGCCGACGACGATCCAGTCCGGCACCGGGTTGGTCTCCAAAGCCATTTGCTCGAAGACGGATTCGGCGATGTTGTTGTTGCCGCGCCAGTCGGTGGCCCGCTCGGCGTGGGTGAACTGGTCCATGTAGTGGCCGCCACATTCGGCCGCGAGGCGGGCCGCCTCGGTGTACATATCCGGTGGTCGCCGCACGAAATGACAACGGCCGCCCTGGGCTTCGATGAGCGCGATCTTCTGCGGCGACGTGCTCGCAGGCATCACCGCGACGAAATCCAGGCCGAGCAGCTTCGCGAAATACGCCTCACTCACCGCGGTCGAACCGGACGACGCCTCGACCACCGTGGTGCCCTCGCCGACCCAGCCGTTGCAAATCGCATACAGGAAAAGGGATCTCGCGAGCCGATGCTTGAGGCTGCCGGTGATGTGGGTGGATTCGTCCTTCAGGTACAGCTGGACACGCCATTCGCCGGGCAGCGGGTAGCGCAGCAGGTGGGTGTCGGCGCTGCGCTGGGTGTCGGCATCGATCAGCCGCACGGCGTTGTCGACCCAGTCGCGCGGAGTGCTGCGGTCGCACTGCTTCACGCGGACGTGCCTCCGTCCCCGTCCGGGTTCTCGCCACGCAGCCTGGCCCGCAACTGCGCCTTGTCCCTGCGGCGCTTCTCGTCCACCAGCGCGATGTCCTCGTTGACGCGGGTGCGCAGCTTCTTGAACAGCGTCAGCGACAGCGGCATCGCGATGAGCAGCGCGAACAGGGCGGCGACCACCAGCGGAATGTCCACCGACACCAGCCGGGCGATCCCGATGATCGCCACCGTGATGACGACGACCAGGCCCAGCCTCGCGAGGGTGTAGAACGCCAGATTGCGGGCCAGCCGCCGACCAGCGCCAGCGGTTTGCTGTCCAGTTGCACCTTCCGGTGGAGTTGCGTCACTCACGGTGATCAGCCTATGCGAAGCTATCGGCCGCCTTCAGCGAGACCTCGCGCCGAAGGCGGTCCGCGTATCCGATTTGTCTATTACTTCCCCTTTACCAACTGTAGGTGGTTCGACTACGTAGGGGTCGCAGTGCGACGATGGCGCCACTGATGAGGGAACTGTCGAGAACGGAGAGGTTTGCTATGACTGCGCTTACCGTCGGCGGCCAGGACACCCTGCTGACGCCGGGCCAAGTGGCCGCCATGTTCCACGTCGATCCAAAGACCGTCACCCGCTGGGCCCACGCCGGGCGTCTCGGGTCGCTGCGCACGCCGGGCGGACATCGCCGGTTCCGTGAATCCGAAGTTCTACAACTGCTCAGGTCGTTGACCACAGAGGCCACCAGCACCGCGGTCAACGCGCGCTGACCCGCAGGCCCGGCTCGGGCCCGCTGTTCAGGGGCCCGTGCAAGGCCGTCGCATCAATTTCGTGCCCCCGGTGTCCGAAGACTACGTACACGGCTACCCTCGATATCAGGAGGTGAGCGACGTGACGTACCTGTTGGCACTCATCGCGGTTGTGGCTGTCGCGGTGTTGTGCTGGAAGGCGTTCGGCCCGGAGAGGTCGGGTCCGACCACCCCATCCACGCGATCACCACAGCGCAAGCCCATCAAGGGTCCCGACGACGACCCCGAATTCCTTTGGCGACTGTCGCGGCAGCATCGCGACGGCGACTCGGGTCCCACCGAGCACTGAGCATCGCATGCGGGAGTCCGTCCCGAGCTGCGGAAGTCTCGCGTCGATCTGGAGACGGCTTCGGAATCCACCGGCCCGTGCCGGTCAGCGATTCCAACGGTCCGGGGATTGGTCACTCGGCGCCATCGACCCGACAACCGTTGCGCGGGCAACCCAACACTCCCGCACACCGGATGTCGTCGGTCGGAATCCGCCTACTCTCGGACACCACGAGCCCGAGCGGCCTCAGATATGAGGCACGCCATTCCGGATCACGGCTCGCCCCGGACCACCGCGCCCATGGCGTCGACGAACGACTGTCCGCCCATGATGTAGCCGCCGGCGATCGCGCCGACCAGCAGGCCGATCGGGCCGGTGATGATGCTGAAGAAACCGAGGCCGATCACAGCGCCGATCAGGCCACCGATCAGCCCGCCCGCGACGAGGCCGACGACATTCTTGTTGAGCTCGGTGACGAACCTGGACATGGAGCTGATGGACTGCATCTCGCCGATGTTCTTGGCGCTCACTTGCGGTGTGAGAGCAAGCTTTCGGCCGTTGTCACTGATTTCGTGTGCCACCGCCATCCGGCTTCCGGAGATGTCGAAGGCCAGCGGCACCTCGGCGACAACCGCGCCGCTTGCGGCTTTCAACGCAACCTTCGCACCGTTGTCGACAAGCTCGAAGGCGCCGCCGTCGACGGCAGTGGTGATCACACCCGCGACATCGGAGAGGACAGTACGGTAGCTGATTCCTTGCTCGACGCCCGATGCCGAAACCTCTCGGATGACTTCTTCCGCAGGCTTCGCATTAACCGTTCCCGCAGCGATTCCCACCGCAGCGACGGCTAAAACAGTGGTGGCGGCGAACATGCCGAACTTCATTCAGGTGTTTCCTTATCACGAGACCTCCGGCTCGTGCAGCCGGATGACGTGTACAGCGACAGTATCTTGTTGCCATACATGGCAATAGATATACATACCGTAGGTCATCGTTGCCCCATCGTGACCTGATCATTTGACCAGTGTGGCGATTTTGCGAAGATTGTGGCGCCAGACGAAATACGATGTCGGACAACAACTCGACGCGCACCTGCCGAATGGTGTATGCATTTGCGTGATCTGCAAACTGCAAGTTTCACAACTTCGAACCTCGGCGGGGTATGTTCGAAGCGCAACAGCTCTGGAGGATCTCACGTGTCGCGCCAACGTATCCGTGCCGCCGTCGTACTGACGGTCTTCGTTGCCGCGACAGCGTTGACGGCGGCCCTCGTCGCGATGATCGCGGTGTCGATGAACGAACACGATCCCGACGTCAAAGAACAGGCGCAGGCCAACGAAAGCAAAAGCACAGCAGTCACATCGGCGGCACCGACCATCGAAGAGTTCCCGTTGACGACACCACCGCCCACCACCGTCGGAGCTCGCGGCGAGACCGGCAAACAGCTCATCCGGCTGCAGGTCAATCCTGGTGACTGCGTGGAAATCACCGGCGCGGGCGACACCACCACCCTGGGCAAAGCCGCCTGCGGCGGCGGAAGCTCTACCTACAAGGTCATCGACAAGACCGCCCAGTGCCCGAGCGACGCCGACCGTACCTTCCAGCAAACCCCGGAATCCGCCCTCTGCCTGGACATCGACTGGGTGGTGGGCGGTTGCATGGAACTCGTCCCCAACGAATCGAAGCGCATCGACTGCGCCGCCCGAGGCACCCCCAACGGTGGTCGCGTGGTGGAGATCAAACACAACACCGTCGATGTCAACCGCTGCTCGAAGGGTGACCGCGGAATCGTCTACCACGATCGCAAATTCGTGGTCTGCGTCGCCCGCATGTGAGGATGCTGCCCGTTAACTCCGAGCGGTGCCACAGGTTCGACACCGCTGGGAGCAGCACACGGGTAGGCCGATCCACCACGCCGCGAACCCGCACCACCGTGATACCGCAGGCGAAGCCTGGTTCGTCCTGGTCGCGGGTCCGGATTTGCTCGACACGCCACCCGGCGCGCCGACGATTACGGTATGCGGGTGGGTATCGAGATGACCTTGCTGTCGGGAGTGGCGCTGCGTGATCAGGAGATCAGCGGCGCGCGGACGAGCGGGTTGCTCGCCCTGCTGGCAATGGATTTACGCAATGGGTCCAGCGCCGCTCGGCTGATCGCCGGGGTGTGGCCGCAGGACGCACCCGAGAATCCGACCAAGGCATTGCAGGTCCTGGTGTCGCGAACGCGATCGCAGCTGGGCGCCGACCTTATCGCGAGCACGCCTACCGGCTATCGGCTGACGCTGAGTCCGGAGCAGATCGACGCGACAGCGCTGGAGGTGCACTCGGCGGCAGCGCAACGCCATGCCAGGGCAGCCGACCACGCAGCGGCACTCGATCGAGCAGCGGCCGGACTCGCGCTGTGGAACGGGGTCATCGAGCACACCTCGGGCGCGGATCCGTTGTCCGAGTTGCGCATTGCCACACAGCCCGCGTACCGAACGCTGCTGATCGTGTTCGCGCTGGCGTTGTCCCGGTTGGGCAGGTACGCCGAAGCCGTCGGGCCGCTGACCGACGCTGCGGCGAGCGAGCCACGCAACGAAGAGGTGCTGGCCGAGCTGTTGCGGGCGGAGGCCGACACCGCGGGGCCCGCTGCCGCGCTCGCCCGATACGACGCCTACCGGCGGATGTTGCGCGAGGAACTCGGCGCGGATCCGGGCACGGCACTCCAGACGATTCATAAACAGCTGCTGAGAGCGAACGAACCTGTCGTTCGTCATGGCATCCTGCACGATCCGAACCCGTTGCTCGGCCGCGAAACAGACATCGCGGCGGTGACCGCGCTGCTGCGGTCCGCGCGAGTCGTCTCCCTGATCGGCCCCGGCGGTCTCGGCAAGACTCGCATGGCCCATGCCGTCGGCAGGCTGGCCGAACAGCGGGTAGTGCACCTGGTCCCGCTCGCCGGTGTCCAGGACGACGGCATGGTCACCACCGAGGTGGCCAGTGCGCTGGGGGCAGGTGATGCGTCGCAGGCCGGGCCATTGACGGGCAACAGTGTCATCTCGGCCATCGCCAAATCGTTGGGGTCCGGTCCCACCCTGCTGATCCTGGACAACTGCGAGCAGGTTCTCGAGGGAGTCAGCGCACTGGTCGGCCCGCTGGTGTCACTGGTAGCAGACCTGCGCGTCCTCGTCACCAGCCGGGCGCCGCTGGGATTGACCTCGGAGGCGGTTCATCTGCTTCCGGAACTGGCCCCTGCGACGGCGGCCGAGTTGTTCGGGCAGCGCGCCCGCGCGGTGCGGCCGGACATCGCGCTGCCGACAGCCGAGGTAGCGGCACTCTGTGCCCAGCTGGACGGGCTGCCATTGGCCATCGAGCTGGCGGCGGCACGGGTGCGGGTGATGTCGGTCGCCGAGATCTCGGGTCGATTGGTTGACCGGTTCGCACTGCTGCGCAGCGGCTCCCGCGATGCGCCACAACGTCATCGGACGCTGTACGCGGTGGTCGAATGGAGTTGGAACCTGCTCGACGAGCACGCGCAGGCGGCGATGCGGTTGTTGTCGATCTTTCCCAACGGATTCACCGCGACGGCGGCGGACCGACTGCTCAACGGCGACTCGGGCGAAACAGGTGGCCTGGAGGAGACATTGGAGATGCTCGAGCATCTCGTCGACCATTCGTTGATACAGATCACCGAGGTCAGCTCGGGCACTCGGTTCCGGATGCTGGAGACCGTCAAAGATTTCAGTGCGGCTCGACGGGCCGATGCGGGTGAGGGCGAGCGCGCGTTGGCCGGATTCGTGGCCTGGGCCCGCGAATTCGGACTCGGCGCGAACGAGACCGCCTTCACCGACCAAGGGGAAAAGAACCCCGTGCGCGCCGAGCAGGACAACCTGGTGCGGGCCCTGCGGCTCGGCCTGGATCGGTCGGACGGGCCGACCGTCGCCGCCACCTGGGCGGCGTTGGGTGCCTGGTGGTACGTCGGAGCGCACTACGCGCGGATCGTAGAGCTGGTGGGCGAATGTGCCTGGGTGCTCTCGCATTACCGGCCCGAACCCGGCTATGTGGAGGTAACCCGAACGGCGGCGACCGTCTGCGCGTTGAGTGCCGTCACCCAGAGCGGTTTCGAGCTGCGATCGATGCTGGTGCTGCGCCGCCTGCCCGCAGCGCCGCCGGACACCCTGGTGCGCGCCGTTGCGGTGATTTTCCGTGCTGGACCCGAGCTGCTCGGTCCGGACTCCGCGGCTCTGGATCGGTTGTGCGCCAGTGATCAACCGCTGCTCGCCGGCGTTGCCCACCTCGTCGCGAGCTTCCGCGCGGAGCAGACAGGTGACCGCGACGAGGCACTCGCGGCGACCCGGCGGATGCTCGCAGCCTTCGAGCGCACGTCCAACACCTGGATACAATTCCAGGCGCGTTGCCGGATCGGTAAACTCGCGCTGTTGTCGGAGCACGGGGAGCTGGCGCGGCAGCAGGTGGAACGAGCGCTGCGGCAGCTCGTGGACCATGGGCCGAGGCCGGATCGCGTCGATCTGATCGTCGGACTGGTCATGGCGTCACTGCAGCTAGGGGATATCGAGAGCGCCGAACAATGGTTGGCTCAGGTTGCCGACCATGCCGACCCGTTCGCCCAGCCGTACAAGGTGATCGCCGATGCCGAGATTCGGCTCGCCCGTGGCGATATCGACAATGGTCTGCGGCGCTGGCGGGCGATTGCCGAGCTGGTAGTGAGCACCTCACATCCCTTCTACCGCCCCGATCCGCGCGGTGTGCAGGTGTGGGCGTTGGAGGCTCGGTCGGCGATGGTCCTGGCACACGCCTACCACGGCAGGCTGGACCTGATTGCCGATCTCGTCGAGGATCTGCCCTGGCAGGTGATCGCGCTACTGGAGCATCCAGCGACCCAGCCAGGCGGCTACCTGGCGGAGCTGACGGCCTGTGGCGCGGTTCTTTTGGCATTGGCCGTGGTGGATATCAACCGTGGCCTGGTTGCGGATGGCGCCCGCCTGATCGCGCTGGCCGAACGATTCGATCCACCGCGGCAGATCCATCCGACCATGTCGAGTAAGCGAGCCAGAGAGTGCGCCGAAGACGCAGATGAGGCGGCGTATGCCGAGGGTGTCTCGACATACGCCGCCTTGGACGTACCCGGCTTGCGTTCCGCCGCCTTTGCCGCACTGCGGAAACGGGTGGCCTGATGGGCACAGCCGCTCAGCGGCCGGGCTCGCGGTTCAGCAGCCGCTTAGCGCCGAAGTAACTCGCGGCGGTGATGGCCAGGCACCAGGCGATAGCGATCCATGCGCTGTTGCCGATCGCGGTGCCCATCAGCAGTCCGCGCAGCGACTCCATGACCGGGGTGAACGGCTGATGCCCCGCGATCCAGCCCAGCCAAGTCGGCATCGAGTCGGTGGGGACGAACCCGCTGCCGAAGAAGGGCAGCAGCATGAGCAGCATCGGCAGGTTGCTCGCGGTTTCCACGCTATCGCTGACCAGGCCCATGAGGACCGCGACCCAGGTGATCGCCATGATCAGCAGGGACAGAATGCCCACTGCGGCAAGCCATTCGGCCGGGTTCGCGGTGGGACGGAAACCGATGACCACGGCGACCGCAATGACCGTCGCGACGCTGAGCAGGGTCTGCACCACGCTGCCGACGACATGCCCGGTCAGCAGGGATGGCCGGAAGATGGCCATGGTGCGGAACCTCGCCACGATGCCCTGGGTCATATCGGTGCAGACCGACACCGCGGTGGCCGTCGCCGCACCGGCAACGGTCAGCAACAGGATGCCAGGGGTCACGTAGTTGACGTAGTCGGCGCGACCGCCCGAGCTGCCGAGTCCGGCGCCGAGGGTGCCACCGAAGACGTAGACGAACAGCAGTAGAAACACGACGGGCGAGATGATCAGCGGCAAGGTCATCGACGGATAGCGCACGATGTGCAACAGGCTGCGGCGCACCATCATCATCGAGTCGGTCACGGCGTACTTCATGGTGGTGCTCATCGCACGGACTCCTTCGGCTTGCCGGTGAGGGCGAGGAAAACATCATCGAGATCGGGGGTGTGTACAGAGAGTTCAGCCGCGTGGATCGACGCGGCTTTCAGCTTGTCCAGCAGGGCGTGCAGCGAATCAACGCCGCCATCGCTCGGTACCTGCAGCGTGAGCTCGTCCTCGTCGCGGGCGACCTCGCCGAACATCTGTGCGGCGACGGCGAGGGCACGTGGCTCGGTGAACCGCAGGTTGATGTGGCCGCCGGGGACCAGGCGCTTGAGCTCCTCCGGGGTGCCTTCGGCGACCACCTTGCCGCCATCGATCAGCGCGATCCGGTCAGCCAACTGGTCGGCCTCCTCCAGGTACTGCGTGGTGAGAAAGACGGTGGTGCCGCTCGCGACCAACTCGCGGACCAACCGCCAGACCGAGCGTCGGCTGCGCGGGTCGAGCCCGGTGGTCGGCTCGTCGAGGAAGAGCACCTGCGGGTCGCCGACCAGGCCCATCGCGATGTCGAGCCGGCGGCGCATGCCGCCGGAATAGGTCGATGCCGGTTTCTTCGCGGCGTCCATCAGGTCGAATTGCTCGATCAGCGTGGCGATTCGGCGTTTGCGCTCGGCCCGGCCGAGGTGGTGCAGGGTCGCCATCATCGCCAGGTTCTCCTCGCCGGTGAGGAGGTTGTCCACCGCGGCGAACTGACCGGTGACGCCGATGGCGGCGCGGACCGCATCGGGTTCCTGGGTGACGTCGTGTCCCGCGACCCGCAGTTCGCCGCCGTCAGCGCCGATCAGTGTCGAAAGGATCTGCACCGTGGTGGTTTTTCCGGCCCCGTTCGGGCCGAGCAACGAAAAGATGGTCCCGGCAGGCACATTCAGATCGATGCCGTCGAGCACCTGGTGATCACCGTAGGACTTGCGCAGTCCGGTCGCCGTGATGGCTGGTGGGCGGGGGCTGGTCATCATGTCTCTCTCCTCGAATCCGCGACCCCGTGGTCGCTGTCGAGATAAAGAGTGCAAGCCGTCGGCTTCACCGCGGTTGCCTCACGGTTTCACGCGGTTGCGCCGGCCGGCGCGCGAATCCGGCCCGGTCAACCCGCTAGCGCGCGAATGCTGCGTACTGAGTTGGATCGACCGAATCGCGGGCCGTGTGTGAAACACCTTTACCTGGCCCCGTGATCGATGCGGGAACGCTGACCAGCTACGTGACTACCGTTGACGCCTGGTCAATTTCTCTTCGCCCGGCACAAGTTCCACAGCGGCACAGTGTTTTGGAACTACCTGACGGAAATGACGGTGATCGAGTGTTGCCACCCTCTTGATCCCGAACCGTTCCGCGACGGCAATGACCGACGCGTCTGCCGCACCGAGCGGGAAACTTCCGTACTGGACTACAAGGTCTGCCATGCGCGCATAGTCGGCGGGGAGAAGTTGTTCGACCCGAAGTTCTTCGGCCGCCAACGAACGGAGGAAACTGGCCTCGGCTTGTGCACCGAGCTTGGCGAGCATCTAGCAGACTTCGGTGACGATGATCGCGGGAACAACAAGCGAACCCCGCTCCTCGCTCAAGGCGGCGTAACAAGCCGAGTGCTCGCTGTCGTGTTTGTTGGCGATTGCGAGAAGTGGCCCGGTGTCACAAATGATCACTCACGGCCGCCGAGTTCGCGCCACAACACTTCCTGGGATGTGGAAGCGTAGTCGGGTTCGGCCTCGACTGTTCCAGCGAACGAGAGACGTCTGGATTCGGTCGCTGCTTCTCGGTCGGTTACCGGCTGACCATGGCTGGCCACCAAGCGAAGCACAACAGGTCGCAGATCCTGCTGCTCCTCTTCGGTCAATAGGCCGACGAGGTCGCGGAGGTTCATGTTATCGAAGGCCGCGGTCATGCTCCTCAGGGTACAGTTCGGCCTCCTCCGAAGCAGCCGCGCAAGCGCTCAGTTCAGGCCCGCGTACGAGTGCAACCCCGAGATCACGATATTGATGATGAACAGGTTGAACAGCATCGCGACGAACCCTGCGATATTGATCCACGCGGCCTTGGTTTCTCGCCAGCCGGAGGTCGCTCGGGCGTGGAGATACGCAGCATAGAGAACCCAAGCGATGAACGAGCAAGTCTCCTTCGGGTCCCAGCCCCAGAACCGCCCCCATGCCGCCTCGGCCCAGATCGCGCCGAGGATGACCCCAGCACCGAAGAGGGGAAAGCCGATGATGGTGGTTTTGTAGGCCAGCCGGTCGAGGGCACGGGCGTCGGGGAGGCGACGGGCGATGGTGCCGAGGAGGGTGGCGGATTCTTGGCCGTCGGGCTGGCGCAGGCGGAACAGGAACAGCAGGCTGGCTATGCCGGAGACGAGGAAGACGCCGCTGCCGATGCTGACGATGGTGACGTGGATGGGCAGCCAGAACGATTTGAGGGCGGGGACGACCGGGGCCGCGTCGGCGTAGAGCATGGTGCCCGCGAGGAACATCAGGATCAGGATCGGGACGAGCAGGAAGACCCACATGGCCCGGTAGCGCTGTTCACGCAGGAACAGGATGCCGACAACGGCGGCCGCCGCCGTCGCCATGGTGACGAACTCGTACATGTTGCCGAGCGGGAACCGGTGGGTCGCGAAGCCGCGCAACACGATCGAGGCCACGTGCAGTGCGATCGCGACGACGAGCACCGAGAACGCCATATTGCCTGCGCGCTCCGAGAGCAGTTTGGCCTGCGGTGTCTCGATGCGGCCGGGGACAGCGGGCCGTTCCGAGCCGGAACCGCCCGCGGTGACGAGCTCGCGCTCGACCACCTTCAGCGTCCGCGCCGAGGCGTACTGCACGATGAGCAGCACCAGCACCAGCGCGTACACCACGATCGCCGACTTGAAGGCGAGATCGCTGTAGTGCGCGATGTTCTCGTCGATCGGCATGGTCACTCTCCCGTGTTCTCGGTGCCGGACTGCTGATCCAGCAGGCGCGCACGCAATGTGTCGAACTCGCCACCCCAGCCGGCCTGATCGGTCCGTGCGAGCCCGCCCATCTCTACTACGGTGCGTCGTTGGTCAACGGTACCCGCTTCGGCATCGGCGGGGTAGACGCGGATCCAGACGCGCCGCCGCTTCACCAGCAACGAAACGAGCAACCCCGCCATCATGGCCAGCGCGCTCACCAGCACCCACTGCTGCGCGGGATCGTGCGACACCTGCAGGTTCACGAATTCCTGTGCGCCGTCGAAGGTCACCTTGGCGCCGTTGGACAGGGTGGTGGATTCGCCGGGGCGCAGGTTCACCCTGGCCTCCTTGGTCAGCCTGCCCTGTTTGATCTGCTCGGCGTCGAGCGAGAACAGCGACTGCGGCTTTCCGGTGTCCAGGCCGGTGTCGCCGCGATAGACGTCCACCGCGACGGCCGGATCGTTCATTTCCGGGAACGACGAGGTCAGCAGGTTCCCGTGGAGCAGGGCCGTCGGCGCGAACAGGCCCTCCACCGCGATCTGATTCTTGCGACGCTCGGCTTCGGTCGCGTACATGCCGCCGGGCGGATCGATCCGCAGCACTCCGCTGGACAGGAAGGTCCGTGCGTCGTCGGGACGCCACTGGATGGTCTCGGTCCTGGTCTGCCCGTTCGGGAAAGTGACGGTGAACGTCGGGGCGAACCCATGACCTTGCAGGTACAGCCGGTCACCCGCGACACGCAGCGGGTGGTTCACCTGAATCGTGCTGGTGCGCCAGGTGTTGGTCTCGAGGTCGGCACCGGCCTGGTATTCGAGGTTCGAGGTGAACATCTCGGCCTGGCCGTTCTGCAGGTAGTCGGCCTTGAAGTCCTTGACCCGCACACAGATCGGGGTCATACCGGTGCCGTCGTTCACATTGCCCGCACGGAACGAGTCGAACACCGCGGGCGAGGTGGTGCAGAAGCCGGGACCGTTGTTCGCGATGACGATGACGCTGCCCTCGTAACCGAACAGCTTGCCGACCGCGATGGCGACCAGCAGCCCGACCAGAGCCAGATGGAAGACGAGATTGCCCAGCTCGCGGGTGTACCCCTTCTCAGCTGAAAGCGTGATCTCCCCGTCCCGCCCACTCTGCTCGATGCTTCGCTCGCCCGACCCCACGTGGTTGGGCCCGCTGCCGCGTCCGGGCCTGGCGCTCGCACCGACGCGCACCTCGGTGCGCCAGCCGCGCAACTGCCGCCGGGCATGCGCGATCACCTCGTCGGCGGACCGCTCGACCGTCCCGGTGTAGTGGTGCGGCAGCCTGGCCAGATTGCGCGGTGCGCGCACCGGCGGCGTGCGCAGCGCCCGGTAGTGGTCGAACACGCGCGGCAGGATGCAGCCGACCAGCGAAATGAACAGCAGCACATAAATGGCCGTGAACCAGAAGCTGGAGAACACGTCGAACAGCTCGAACCGGTCCATCCACGGCCCGAGGGTCGGCCGGTCGGCGATGTACTGGGCAACCTTCTGCTCGTTGAGGCTGCGCTGCGGCAGCAGTGCCCCGGGGATCGCGGCCAACGCGAGCAGGAACAGCAGCACCAACGCGGTGCGCATGCTGGTGAGCCCGCGCCAGGTATTGCGCATCAGCGCCCACGCCCGGCCCGGCAGCGACTGGCGCGGCGGAGTGTGCGGCGCCTCCGGTCTGTCGATCACGGTCATATCGGTAGCGTCACCTCGGAGACGAACGCGTCGCGAACCCAGGCCACGAACTGGTCCCACGCGCCGGTGACCAGCGCGACGCCGACCGCAACGAGCAGGATGCCCCCGACGATCTGGATGGTGCGGGAATTGCGGCGCAGCCACCCGACGCCGCGCAACGCGCTTGCCGAACCGAAGGCCAGAATCACGAACGGCAGGCCGAGGCCGAGGCAGTAGGCGATGATCAGTGCCACCCCGCGCACCGCGGTCGTCCCGTCGGTGCCCGCGGACACCGCCATCACACCGGACAGGGTCGGCCCGAGGCACGGTGTCCAACCCAGCGCGAACACCGCGCCGAGCAGCGGCGCGCCCGCGATGCTCGTCAGCCTGCGCGGCTGCATCCTGGTGTCGCGCTGCAATGCGGGCACCAGGCCGATGAACACCAGGCCCATCACGATGGTGACCACACCGCCGATGCGTTGCAGCAGTTCACGATTCACGTTCAGCGTCTGGATCACGCCGAAAACCGTCGCGGTGGCGAGCACGAATACGACGGTGAATCCGGCAACGAACAAACCGGCGGCGCCCGCCACCCGCATCCGGCCACCGCGCGCCACCTGCGGTGACGAAACGACGGCCCGATGGGCAACGGCCACCGAACCGGGCTTGCCGCCACGACCTTCGGCTTCAGCCGGAGTGACAGGCGGCGCTTCGGCACCGACCAGCCCCGCCAGATACGACAGATAGCCGGGCACCAACGGCACCACACACGGTGAAGCGAACGACACGAGTCCCGCCAGCATGCAGGCGCCGAGGGCAAGCAGCAGCGGTCCGGTCGCCGCCGTCTGCTGGAACGACTCCCCCACTCCGGCAAGCACGATCACGCCGACTCCGCTCCTCGCGGATCGCCTGCGGCCGTATGCTCGGAAGCCGGCACCGCGGAGACCGTCGGCACATCGTCGCGCGCGACATCTCGCAACGATTCCGCCGCCGCACTGCGCGGCACCATCGCGACACCGGCCCAGCGGTCATCCACCCGCCAGGTGCCACGCACGAGCCGGGCGGCCTGCCGCGGACGACAGGCACGGCGGCCGCGCATCCGGCGATCGCCGCTCACGACTGCACCTCCTCGGCCTGCTCCGCGTCGCGACGCACCGGCACCTGCCGTTCGGTGTCCGACGGCACCGGGTCGAGCTCGGCCAAGTTGACATCCATCATCGATGCCGCCGCGGCGCTGCGCGGCACCGAGGCCACACCCGCCCAGCGATCGTCGACGGTCCATATTCCACGGATGAGTCGGGCGGCCTGCCGCGGGCGACAGGCGCGCGGGCTGCGGGTGCGGGTGCGGTTCACTGAGAGTCCTCTGTGGCGATGCGTTCGAGTACGGGCTGGAGATCCTCGGCCAGGAGCGACCGGAGGAAAACGGCGGCGACACGGTGCTGACGATCCAGAACGAGCGTCGTCGGGATGACGCTGGTCGGAAAGTTGCCGCCGAGGGCGAGCAACGTGCGCATGGACGGGTCGTAGATCGACCGATAGCCGATCTTGTTGTCCACCACGAAATCTTGGGCCTTGTCCTGCTGCGGATCACGGACGTTGATGCCGAGGAAAACGACACCCTTGTCCTTGGTCGCCTCGAAGGCCTTTTCCAGGGCAGGAGCCTCGGCGCGGCACGGCCCGCACCACTGCCCCCAGAGATTGAGCACGACCGCCTTGCCTGCGAAATCCTCGACCGAGGTGGTTTTTCCTGCGGTCATCAGATCGGGGCCCGCCAGGGTGCCGATGGTGCCCCGTGCGCTCGGCGGGTCGTAGAAGATGTCGGTTTTGCCACCGGGTGAGACGAACTCGAAGGTGCCGCCGGAGGCCACCGCGTCTGTCCCGGTCGAGCAGCCTGCCAGCGCGGCGACAAGGCACACGCAGGCGACCAGGACCGGCGCGAGGCGCCGGGCCGCGGGCCGGGAGAACACGGTGGCCGATCTCATGCGCCGTGCACCGTGGGGTCCGAACCGCCCGCGGGCTCGGAGTAAACGATGTCGACGAGCGTATCGCCCTGGTACACAAGAGAAGTCAGTGAAGCGAGCGAGCACTGCCGGTGTCGGGGATCGTGCCAGAGCCGCTGCCCCTGCAGGAATCGGCGCAGCGTCCACACCGGCAGCTGGTGGGAGACCAGCACGGCCTCGTGTCCAGCCGCCTCGACCCGCGCCTTGTTCACCGCTGCCAGCATCCGATGCGCGATCTGTAGATACGGCTCACCCCAGGACGGCGTGAACGGGTCGCGCAGCTTCCACCAGTGCCGCGGCTTGCGCAGTGCGCCGTCGCCAACCGACACCCGCAGGCCCTCGAAGGTGTTGCCCGCCTCGATGAGGTTCTCGTCGGTCCGCACGATCAAGTCGTGCTGCGCGGCGATCGGCTCGGCAGTCTCCTGCGCGCGCTGCAGTGGCGAGGCGATCACCAGCGAGATGTCGTGATCCGACAGCGCCCGCGCGACCGCGCCCGCCTGCGCGCGGCCGGCCACCGAAAGCTGGAAGCCGGGCAGCCTGCCGTAGAGGATGCCCTTCGGGTTGTGCACCTCGCCGTGGCGCAGCACGTGCACGATGGTCTCGACGCCGGGATCGCTATCGGCGGCGGCTGGTGTTTCGCGCTCTTCGGAATCTGGCTGATCGGGGTCGGAACTCACGCGCGGGATCCTTCGGGTGTGGCGGCCGCGGCCGCATGTGCGGCGGCGGGCAGGGCAGCGGCAATACGATCGAACGCGTCCTCGTCGAGCGCCGCGGAAACAAACCAGGCCTCGAACGCGCTCGGCGGCGCGTACACGCCGCCGTCGAGCAAGGCGTGGAAGAAGGCGGGGAAACGCCAGGTCTGTGCGGCCTTGGCGGTGGCGTAGTCGATGACCGGACGGTCGGCGAAGAACACGCTCACCATATTGCCCGCGAACTGCACCTGATGCTCGACCCCCGCCGTAGTGAGGGCCTCGGTGAACAGACTGCCGAGCCGTTCGGCATTGCGGTCGAGCGCGGCGTACACCGCATCGTCGGCGGCGCGCAGCGTGGCAAGACCCGCCGCGACGGCGACAGGGTTACCCGAGAGGGTGCCCGCCTGGTACACCGGGCCGAGCGGGGCCAGGTGATTCATGATCTCGGCGCGACCGCCGAACGCGGCGGCGGGCAGGCCGCCACTCATCACCTTGCCGAAGGTGTAGAGGTCACCGGCGACGCCCTCGCGGCCGAACCAGCCCGCGCGGCTGACCCGGAACCCGGTCATCACCTCGTCCATGATCAGCAGCGCACCGTGCTCTTCGGTCAGTGCGCGCAGGCCCGCGTTGAATCCGGGTAGCGGCGCGACCGCACCCATATTGCCCGCGGCCGCCTCGGTGATCACACAGGCGATTTCGCCGGGATTCGCCGCGAACGCGGCGGTGACGGCGTCGATGTCGTTGTAAGGCAGCACGATGGTGTCGCCCGCCTGCGCGCCGGTGACGCCCGGCGAGGTCGGCAGGCCGAGCGTGGCGACACCGGACCCGGCGTCGGCGAGCAGCGCGTCCACGTGCCCGTGGTAGCAGCCGGAGAACTTGATGATCTTCGCGCGACCGGTGTAGCCGCGGGCCAGCCGCACCGCGCTCATGGTGGCCTCGGTGCCGGAGTTCACCAACCGAACCCGCTGCACCGGCGCGACCCGTTCGGCGATCAACTCGGCGAGTTCGATCTCGGCCTCGGTCGGCGCACCGAAGGACAGCCCGCCGGTCGCGGCGCGTTGCACGGCTTCGACCACCGCGGGGTGCGCGTGGCCGAGAATCATCGGCCCCCACGAACACACCAGGTCGACGTACTCGTTGCCGTCGGCGTCGACGAGGGTGTAGCCGTTGGCGGAGGCGATGAATCGCGGTGTACCACCAACGGACTGGAACGCCCGCACCGGGGAGTTCACCCCACCGGGGATCACCGAACTCGCCCGTTCGAAGAGCTGAGCGGAAACCGGCACCGATGACCTGGTCGCGCGCGGAGAAGAACTCACGACGTCCAGTCTCTCAGCCCGATCCGATCGAGTCGACGACAGGGTGTAGTGGAGTGATCGATACCGCAGCGCGCGCCGCGCACCGACGCGGCGCTCCCGCGCAACACGCCGGGCACGTTTCCTCGAAAATCGGTCGCCAAATGATTGCTGATGCGTAATCTCGGTGCGTCTCACACCACATTCGGGCACCATCTACCAGTCAGAAGGGTCTGTCTATGCGGTTTGCCGTCTTCACCGCCGCGGTTCTCGCCGCCTTCACCACCACTGCCGCACTGCTCGGCGCGGGAACCGCCGCTGCCGCGGAACCGATCGGCCAGCCGGATCGGATCGGCGTACGTCTGAGCCACCAGGAGACCGCGGCCATCGCCGACGGGCCGCTGCCGGCACTGGTCTCCATGCTCGTGCCACCGAACCGGATCGGCGCGGGCCTCAAGAGCGACACCGCGATCTACCATGACAGCAACGGCAATGTGCATGCCTCGCTGCGCCAGGTCATGACGGAGGCCGCGAGTCACCCGGACGGCACCATCACGCTGTACATCAACGCCCCCGGCACCCGCGACGGTCGCGTGCTGGACATCTACCAGCAGTGGAACTGAACGAGCGCCGGTCGCGCACCGAGCCGGTTCTCCGACTCAGGTGTACATACACGGCACCGAGGCCGAGAGGGTGTGCAGTCGGCACATGATCTCGTTGTAGATGCCCGCGGAGCCGGTCTCCGGGGCGAAGACCGGTACGACCATGGCGGTCTCCGCCGCGGGCTCCAGCGGCAAGGTGGTGGCGCCCGCAGGCGCGGCACCGACTCCGACCGCGGCGGCGATAGCCATCCCGGCACCCAGTTTTCCAACAAATCCGATCACAAGAATTCCTTTTATCGACGCAAGGTGATTACAGCGAAATCTTAACGGCCACACAAAGATTCGCCATATTCAGCGTCGTGCGCCGTCCGCCCGCCCACAGCAGTCGTTGCCGCACTGGCACGGTAACCCGAGTCGGCGGTTGCGCGCCAGAGCATGCCGCATCAGGTGATCTCGGCGCAGCACCTGGTCGAGCCCGTGGTCGCCGGCCATATCAGCGACGCGGGTAGCCGGTGCAGTGCCCGCGGGGGTGGCGAAAGGGCGGGCGGCACCGGCGCGACCTCGACGGAGATGGCAGCGGCGGGAGTTGTCGCGGTGAGGCCGATCGTGCCGCCTGTCACCCCAGGACAATCTTCCTCGCGTGGCTTGTCGGCTTCATGGCTTCGATTTTCCCGCGATCGACGCGCCGAATCGGCTGCGGCGGCGATCGCCGGTGGTTGCCCGGGCTCGGTCAGCCTCGGGTCGACGGACGCTCGGCGACTACGCGCAGCGCCCGTGCGCCTGCGTCGATGCCGGCGATACCGGCTATCGCGACCAGAAAAGCCGCCAGCAGCAGCCATGGACCGACATAGCGGGTCGCGCTGTGGGCCGGGAGGTCGCCCGCGGCGGCGAATGACGTGGTGACCAACCCGTTTTGCCAGCTGAGCACCGCAACAACCAGGCAAAGCACCGCAATGACCACCTCACCGAACACTACGATTCCTCGCCTCAACGCTCCACTCCGTTCTCGCTGTGTCGGCCATCGGTGCCGTCGGGGTCATCGACGCTATCGGTAGTGCCTACGGTCGAATCGATGCCTGCGGTGCCACGCTGCCGGTCGAGCGCCTCGGTGAGCGCGGCCCGCAATCCAGGGTGATCCTTGGCCCAGGCCTGCACGAAGCTACCGTCGACCAGCCGCAGTCCGATCCCGCCACGGCGGCGCGGCACCCCGCTCAACTCGCCGAGCGCGCGCGCCGACTCCCAGTCCTCATCGTCCCAGGAGTTTTCGTCGCGCTCGGGCAGCACCGCGGCGATGCCGCTCAACGGGAGCGTCTCGGCACCTTCGCGCAGGATGCTGTCGGTGAGTTCGACGCTCACATGACGTCGACCCGCGATCACCTGCAGCACAACGAAACCCGCGATCAGCGCCGCACAGAAAATCAGGGCGAACCAGTGCACCGCACTCGCGGTCACTACTTCGAGGAAAAGAATGATCAAACACAGACCCGGCCCATAGGACACCGAGCGCCAACGCGCACCCGGTTCGGCGAAGAGAA
This sequence comes from Nocardia sp. NPDC051463, assembly GCF_040681975.1. Classification (NCBI taxonomy): domain Bacteria; kingdom Bacillati; phylum Actinomycetota; class Actinomycetes; order Mycobacteriales; family Nocardiaceae; genus Nocardia; species Nocardia sp. NPDC051463. The sequence continues at coordinate 62,560 of NZ_JBFBAB010000007.1, read as the reverse complement.
TGCCGGAGCCGTCCCCCACATAGCTCACGTCATGCTCCTGGTCGCGCCGATCACGACGACGGGCAGGACCATCGAACGCGGACGATTCAGCCGACGATGCCAGGAATCAGCAGTACAGCGACGGTGAGCACACCGAACAGAATCAGCAGGCTGAGGACGAGCAATTCTCGCCGAATGCTCTGCGGCTGTTGGATAACCACACGCATCTATGCCTCCGATCCCCCGGAGCCATCTGGTCAACGCACTCACGAAACGCAAGCGAACGCCTGACAAGCAACTACCGGTTCCCAAGTCCACTGTGACAACCCTCACGATACATGTCGGCGATTCCCCGACAAACTCAGCGCCTGCTCGGTCGGCCGCTCACCTGCGGTTCAGCTGGAAGTACGCAGTCGAGTCCGGACGGTGGCTCAGGTAGATCGCACCCGCCGCGAGCACACCCTGCACGATGCCGGCGCCGCCGGCCACCAGCGAGGCCACGCCCGCGGACCCCGACCCGAGCGCGAATATGGTGCCGACCGCCGTGAGCGCCAGCCAGACGCCGACGAAGGTCAGCAGCGTTCGCGCCCACAGCTTGCCGAGGAACAGTTGGTGCGCGAGCACCAGTGCGACCGCCGCGATGGTCAGACCGAGCAGCACCGCGACCACGTACGCCAAGGACACCATCAGATCGGCGGTGGCCATGGCGAATTTCGGATCGCTCTCCTGCATCTGGTCGAACATTTGCTTGGCGAATTCGTGCCGATTCCGCATCGCGGCCAGCATCGAGCCCGCGAGTTGCACAATGCCGAAACCGACAACGCCCCACCACAATTGACGCGCGGTCCGGATGTCCTCCGGCGGTGGGGACGGCTGCGGCACAGTGCCCATCGGGCCTATCGGGTTCGTCACGACAGCCAGTGTGCGGCCTCGGTAGCCCAGTAGGTGAGCACGATGTCCGCACCCGCCCGCCGGATGCCGAGCAACGACTCCATGATCGCGCCCCTGCGGTCGATCCAGCCGCGCTGGGCGGCGGCGGTGATCATCGCGTACTCGCCGGAGATCTGATACGCGGCGACCGGAACCGACGCGCGGTCGGCGACATCGCGCAGGATGTCCAGGTAGGACATCGCGGGCTTCACCATCACGATGTCGGCGCCCTCGGCCAGATCCAGCTCGAGCTCCCGGATCGCCTCCTTGCGATTGGCCGGGTCCTGCTGGTAGGTGCGTCGGTCGCCTTCCAGCGAGGAGCCGACGGCCTCGCGGAACGGGCCGTAGAAGGCCGAGGCGTACTTGGCGGCGTAGGCGAGGATGCCGGTGTCGGTCTGCCCGACCGCGTCGAGCCCGCGCCGGATCGCGCCGACCTGACCGTCCATCATCCCGCTGGTGCCGAGCAGGTCGGCACCGGATTCCGCTTGCGCGAGCGCCATCTCCACGTAGCGGTGCAGGGTCGCGTCGTTGTCGACGGCGCCATCGGGAGCGAGCACACCGCAGTGCCCGTGATCGGTGAACTCGTCGAGACAGGTATCGGCCATGAGCACCGTCGAACCGCCGACCTCATCGGCCAGCGCACGCAGGCCCCGGTTGAGGATGCCGTCCGGATCACTGGCCTTACTGCCGGTGGCGTCCTTGTCCTCCGAGCGCGGCACCCCGAACAGCATGAGCCCACCGACACCCGCGGTCACCGCCTCGACGGCGGCTTTGCGCAGGGAATCCATCGAATGCTGCATCACCCCGGGCATCGAACTGATTTCCCGCGGTTCTTCCAGGCCATCGGCCACGAACATCGGCAGCACCAATTGCCGTGGCTGCAGAGTCGTTTCGGCAACCAGGCGGCGCAGAGCGGGGGTACGGCGCAACCGCCGCGGGCGGTCCATTCCGGTCATGAACCGCACGATACGCCTGTCGCCTCCCTGGTGTTTCGGCGGCGCTGTTCCCATCACCGCGCCGACCGCGAAAGTCCTTGTGGCCAGCGGTTTTTGTCGGTACCCAGAGGTAGAATCGAAGAAGTGTTCGAGAGATTCGCACTCGAACACGCACCACTACGGGAGGACCGGCGATGCCCGCTACCGCAACCGAGTCGAAGACCGTCATCATCGATCGGCCGTATGTGCCACTACAGAAGCGGCCGCTGCCCGCAGGCCGCCCGCGCAAGTGGTACATCCGCCACAACCGCAGGCTCAAGGCCATGCGGCTGACCATCGCACTGCTCGACTCGGGCATCTATCTCCCGAGTCAGGCGAGCAACGAGCGCATTCGGCGCACCGCGGCACTCATCGACATTCGTCCACCCTCGGACACCACCTGCAGGCTGGTGCGCACCCTGATGCGCTACAGCCGCTGATCCCACCGAGCTGCCCGGCGGCCGGTGGAAACGAAACGCCCACAGCGCGGTGGGCGTTTCGTCCGATAATCCGATTACCGGCTGCGGCGGCTCTTCTTACGCGGCGGCGGCAGCAGACCCTCGGCGCGCAGCCGTGCGGCATGCTCGGCGAGCGCCTCGACCAGCGGGCCGACCTGAGCGACATCCGGTTGCACATCGACGCGCAGACCGAATTCGATGGCGGTCTCGGCCGTCTTCGGGCCGATGCAGGCGACGATGGTGCGGGCATGCGGCTTACCCGCGATGCCGACCAGGTTGCGCACTGTCGAGGACGAGGTGAACAGGACCGCGTCGAAACCGCCGGTCTTGATCATCTCGCGGGTCTCGGCCGGCGGCGGCGATGCGCGCACCGTCCGGTAGGCGGTGACATCGTCGATCTCCCAGCCGCGGTCACGCAGACCCTCGGCGAGAGTTTCGGTGGCAATGTCCGCGCGGGGCAACAGCACGCGGTTCACCGGATCGAAAACGTCGTCGTAGGGCGGGAAGTCGGCGAGCAGGCCCTCGGAGGACTGTTCACCACTCGGGACCAACTCCGGGTTGATGCCGAACGAGCGCACCTTCTCCGCGGTGGCCTCGCCGACACAGGCGATCTTCACTCCGGAGAACGCCCGCGCATCCAAGCCGAATTCGGCGAACTTCTCCCACACCGCGCGCACCGCGTTGGTGGAGGTGAACACCACCCACTGATAGCGGCCGTCGACGAGACCCTTGACCGCCCGCTCCATCTGGGCAGGACTGCGCGGCGGCTCGACCGCGATGGTCGGCACCTCCATCGGGATGGCGCCGTGCGTCACCAGCCGCTCGCTCATTTCGCCTGCCTGGTCCTTGGTGCGCGGCACGAGCACGGTCCAGCCGTACAGCGCGCGCGACTCCCACCACGACATCTTGGAGCGCTGCGCGACCACCTTGCCGATGGTCACCACCAGCGGGCCGACCAGCTCGGAGGCGGCGCTGTTGAGCGTGGCGAGAGTCGCCTCGATAGTGCGCTGCTGGCGCGTGGTGCCGCGCACGGTCACCGCGACCGGGGTCTGCGGCGCCATACCGTGTTCGACAAGGGCACTGGCGGTTTCGGCCAGGTGTCCCGAGGACGCGTGCAGCACCAGCGGGCCGGGTGCGGCCGCGAGTGCGGCCCAGTCGACCTCGCCGCGCACATCGGCCTCGGTGTGCCCGGACCCGAGCGCGATGCCCGCGTAGCTCGGCACCGCCGAGCCGCCGGGCAGACCGGGCAACACTTCGAAGACCATGTGCGACCTGGTCACCGCGGTGACCTCGGCGATAACGGCATCGGTGGTCAGCGGGTCGCCGGAGACGACGCGGACCACGTCATGGCCGTTGCGGGCCTCGGCGATCAGCGTTTTGGCCACCTCGGCGGGTTCGCCGAGCGCCGGACGCACGTCGACGGGACGCTCGCCGTCCGGATCCGCCGGGACGGCGGTCCCGATGAGGGCGAGTACGCCCTTGTCCACATCGGGATCGGTGAACGCCAGCGTCGCCCGGCCGAGCACATCACGGGCGCGCACTGTCAGCAATGCCGGGTCGCCGGGACCCGACCCGACGAAAAGGATCCGACCGGGATGCTTCTTGGTAGCTCGGCTGCTCATCGGCTGTTCTCCATTGGGCTGGGATCGACAAAGTCTGTGGCGGGCGGATTCACCGCCTGTGCGGGGGAACCGGGCACCTCCGGTTCCACGCTGGTGAGCAACTCACGCGCGCCGAGCTCCAACAGCTCACGGGCGAGTGCTTGCCCCAATTCGGCCGCCCGCTCCGGGGCGCCGACCACGGAAGCCCGCAGCACCTCGGAACCGTCGATGGCGGCCGCGCATCCGCGTAGCGAGAGTTCGTCGACAACCCGACCGTCGTCGTCGAGCGATTCGACGACCTCGGCGAGCGCGCCGATCGGCGCGGTGCAGCCTGCCTCCAGCTCGGCGAGCAGGGCCCGCTCCGCGATAATGGCCGCCCGGGTGGCGGCGTCATCGAGTCCGGCGAGCACCGCGTGCAATGCGGTGTCGTCGCTACGGCATTCGACAGCGAGCGCGCCTTGCGCGGGAGCGGGCAACATCTGCACCGGCTCCAGCGCCTCGGTGACGGCGTCCAGACGGTCGATTCTGGCGAGCCCCGCTCTAGCGACAACGACCGCGTCGAGCTCGCCTTCGGCGACCTTGCGCAGTCTGGTGTCGAGGTTGCCACGCAGCGGCACGATGTCGAGACCGAGTCCGAGCGCACGCAACTGCGCCGCGCGCCGCGGCGCGGAGGTGCCGACCTTGGAACCGGCGGGCAGCTCACCGAGCACGAGTCCGTCGCGGGCGACCAGAGCGTCACGCGGATCCTCGCGCACCGGAATGGCGGCGATGGTGAACCGGGGGTCGGACGCGGTCGGCAAATCTTTGTACGAGTGCACCGCGATATCGATGGATCCGGCGGCCAACTCGTCACGCAGCGCGGAAGTGAACACACCGACGCCGATCTTCGCGACCGGGTCAGTCGCGTTGTTGTCGCCTGCGGTCTTGATCACGACCAGCTCTGCCGCGTGCCCAGCCGCGATCAGCGCGTCGCGAATAGTGCCCGACTGGGTGAGCGCGAGCAGACTGCCGCGCGTGCCGATCCGCCACGGCGCATGAATGCTGCCTGCGGTCACGTTGTCCTCTTCCTGCACGATGGTCATGCGGACTGCCCCCGTTCTTCGCCGAGGTGGCCTGCCGTGAAGTCGTCGGCCAGCACAATGTCGCCGTCGCCCGCGAACCGGAAGGATCCGTGCTCGCCGCCGATCGCGTTGATCTCCATCGGCGCGGCAACCGCTTGCGCCGCACCAGGTTTGAGCTCGAACAATTCCCGCAGTGCCTCGGCGTAGCTGTCGCCGCCCGGTGTCGAGGCCAGCTGTTTGACCCGCACCGTCGGCGCGTGCAGCAGCTTGTCGACCACGCGGCGCACCGTGCGCGCCACCTCGTCGCGTTCCGGGTCGGCAAGGCTCGGCAGCCGTGAATCGAGGCGGAGCAGTTCGGCCTCGACCACCTCGGCCGCGCGCTGCCGCAGTGCGGCCACGGTCGGCGTCACCTCGGCCATCCGCTGGCCGGCAAGGTATTTCGCGAGTTCATCGGCGACGATCGCGCGGGCGGCAGCGGTGTCGTCGGCAGCAGCTCCGGCCGCGGGGTCGCGCTGCAGCGTCTCGATGTCGATCACCGTGATGCCGGGCAGTCCGGCGACCGCGTGCTCGACATCCCGGGGCAGGCCGAGGTCGCAGAAGATCAATGGCCGTTCGGCCGAAACGGATTCGGCGCCGCGTTCGCGATCAGCGAGGGCACGGTGGGTGTCGGCCAACGTCACCACAGCGCCGACCGCGCCGGTACAGGTGATCACGACATCGGCAGCGGCCATCGCCTCGGTCAGCCGCGACAGCTCCATCGCCGCGGACTCGACTCCGTAGGACGCCGCGGTCTCCGCGAGCCTGCTCGCCCGCTCGATCGTGCGGTTCACCACGATGATGCGACCGATGCCCGCACGCGAAAGATGCGCTACGGCAAGCCCGCCCATGGCGCCCGCGCCGACCACGACAGCGGTCCGGCCCGCGAGCGCGGAATCGGATGCGGCGGCAGCGAAGTCCTCCGTGGTTACCGGGACTGACGCCCGCGGGCCGTCTGTTGCCGCCCGCAGCACCTGCTGAGCTCGATCCAGCGCCACCGAAACCACCGAGGCACCCGCTCTGTCGATGCCGGTTTCCGAATGCACCCGCTTGCCGACCCGCAATGCGTGCTGGGCGAGCTCGTGCATGGTCCGGCCGACGGCCTGCTGCGAATCGGCGGAGGCGTAGGCGCTGCGGATCTGGCTGAGCACCTGCTGCTCGCCGATCACCATCGAATCGAGGCCGCTCGCGACCGCGAACAGATGCTCGGCGGCGGCCTCGCTGTAGCGAACGTAGGCGTGCTTGGTCAGATCGGGCAGCGGCAGTCCGGAATGCTTGGTCAGCAGATCGCCGATCTCGGCGAGACCGCCGTGGAAGGCGTCGACTACGGCGTAGACCTCGACCCGATTACAGGTGGAGACGATCATCGCTTCGGAAACGTGGCTGGAACTGAGCATTCGGTCGACGAGCTTCGGGCGGTCGGCATCGGTGATGGCAACCTTCTCCAACACCGAGACGGGAGCGCTCCGATGCGAAATCCCGACCAAAAGAACACTCATGGGGTAACCACCGATCCCTTGCTGCTTGGCTCCGTTGCCGAATGCGAGGTCGAATGCTTGAGTGCCGGATGCGCGCGATGGGTGATGCGGCCCGAAACGGCACGTGCCACTTCGGGCAACGGCGGTGCGTTGCGCGAAGCGTCGAAGGAAAGCATCTGCATCTCGACGGCCAGATCCACCCGGCGAACCTCGACGCCGTCGGGCGCGGTCAGCTCGCACGGGGCGAAGCTCAGGATCGACGGCAGTCCCGCACCGACAAGGCAGTCGCACACCGCCTGCGCCGCGTCGTCGGGGACGGTGATCACCGCGATGGTCGGCTGCAGCACGGCGACGGCGTCGGCGAGTTCGGCGACGTCACGCACTACCAAACCGGCGACCTGCAGGCCGATCACCTCAGGATGACTGTCGAACATGCCGACGACGGTGAAGCCGCGGCGCTGGAAACCGCCATAACCGACCAGGGCCCGGCCCAGATTTCCGGCGCCGACCAGAACCACCCGATGTCCCTGCGACAGCCCGAGCACATCCTCGATCCTGCTGCGCAGCTTCGCCACGTCATAGCCGACACCCCGAACACCATTGGGCCCGAGGAAGGAAAGGTCCTTGCGCAACTTGGCGGAATTGACACCCGCCGCGACAGCCAGTTCCTCACTCGATACGATGGCAACACTGTCGTCGGCCAACATGGCGAGGACCCGGAGATAGGTCGCAAGCCGCGCAACAGTGGCCTGCGGGATGTCCTTCTGCAGAGCCCTGCCGGAGACGCCGCCTGGCGTCTCATGCTGCTCTGTCACGTCGTCGGCTCCTCGTTCCGGACTGCTCAGGTCCGGTTCGCTGTTCGACCTCTTGCCCGGGGCGGTCCGGTGCCATGATCGAATTATCGGAATGCTGGTGTCATTACGCGGTGGGTCGCAGCCTCGGCATGCGGGTCGCGTGCCACCACCGTAACCGCTTGTGAAGCCCTGCACAAAGTCGGTGAATTTGGCCTCATTTTCCGCCGCGACCAGCAGCGCGACGGAAACGGACAGGATCAGCTTTCCCTCAGTGGGTCAAATCGGACCGCAATCGGGGCTCGTCGACATCGAAATAGCTGTGCTCACGGCCGTCGAGCAGCACGACGGGCAGCCGGTCACCGTACTCCGCGCGCAGGCCAGGGTCGGTAACGGCGGCCGCGTCGACATCCACCGTCGCGGGCTCGATCCCGAAGTCGGCGCAGATCACCCGCAGCTGTTCCAGTGCGGTGACACACAGCCCGCAGCCGGATCTCGTCAGCAAAGTCACCGAATGTGTGGGATTGGTCATGACGGATATTAAATCGCCTCGCCACGCCCGGTTCGGTGCGCGCGGTAAGCCCGTCACTGTCACCGCTTCCGGCTAGTGTGGACGTGGTTCGCGCGACGGGCGGAGGTACTGGTGCCGGAACAATCGAAGGTGGCCCACAGTTCAGGGACGAAGGCCGGATTCATCGCCGGACGATTCGGCGAGTTTCCCGTGCGATGGAACCAGGGCAGGCTCGGCCAGAGCCTCCAGGACCAGCTCGCGCGGATCTCCCGCAGCCCCTTCGGTCCGAGCGAGGAAGAGCTGCGGGCCAATCTGGCAGGCGAGGCGAGCGCGGATGCCGCGCTGACGCTGCACGACGCCGACCTGGCGGCCGCCCAACAGGAGACGACCGGACCGGAGGTGCCGCGCGATCTCACCGCGGCCGCGTTCTTCGATGTGGACAACACCATGGTGCAGGGCGCGTCGATCGTGCATTTCGCTCGTGGTCTGGCCGCACGTAAATACTTCAAGACCTCCGACCTGGTCGATGTCGCGTGGAAACAGGTCAAGTTCCGCGTCACCGGCAAAGAGAACAGCACCGATATGGCCAGCGGCCGGGAAAAAGCGCTGGCATTCATCGCGGGTCGACCGACCGCGGAGCTCGCCGCACTCGGCGAGGAGATCTACGACGAAATCATCGCCGACAAGATCTGGCCGGGGACAAGGGCTCTCGCGCAGATGCACCTCGATGCCGGACAACAGGTGTGGTTGGTTACCGCGACGCCGGTCGAGCTGGCGCAGGTGATCGCGAAGCGGCTCGGACTGACCGGTGCTCTCGGCACCGTCGCCGAGAGTGTGGACGGAAAGTTCACCGGCAGGCTGGTCGGCGACATCCTGCACGGCCTCGGCAAGGCGCACGCGGTGCGCACCCTCGCCGTTCGAGAAGGCTTGAACCTCAAGCGGTGCACCGCCTATTCCGACAGCCACAACGATGTGCCGATGCTGTCGCTGGTCGGCACAGCGGTGGCGATCAACCCGGATTCGGATCTGCGGGAGGTCGCCAAGAATCGCGGGTGGGAAATCCGCGACTTCCGTACCGGCCGCAAGGCCGCCAAGATCGGCGTGCCGACCGCACTGGCTCTGGGCGCCGCCGGTGGCGCGGTGGCGGCGGCGGTCACTCGCCGCCGCGAGCACTGACTATCCGCTGAAAGCGTTGCGGCGCTTGGTCAACAGTTTGTAGAGGGTCTGCTGGATGGTTTCGCGGACCTGGTCGGTGACCTCGAACATGGTCATCGGGTCGTCCGCGGCCTCGGCCTCGTAGGCGCTCGTCGGAATCGGCGCGCCGAACTCGATGTACCACTTGGACGGCAGCGGGACCGCGCCGAGCGGACCGAAGTGCGGGAACAGCGGGGTCACCGGAAAGTACGGCAGGTTGAGCAACCTGGCCAGTGGCTTGATATCGGCCAGCTTCGGGTAGATCTCCTCGGAACCGACGATCGAGCACGGAATGATCGGGGTGCCGGTGCGGACCGCGGCGGCAACGAATCCGCCCCGGCCGAAGCGCTGCAGCTTGTAGCGATCGGTGTACTGCTTGCCGACGCCCTTGAAGCCCTCGGGAAATACGCCGGTCAGCTCACCCGAGCGCAGCAGTCGTTCGGCGTCCGGACGGCAGGCCAGGGTGTGGCCCGCCTTGCGGGCCAGCGAGCCGAGCACCGGCGTCTCGAAGATGAGGTCGGCGGCCAGCAGGCGCAGCGCCCGCTGCTTGGGATGCTTGTCGTGCACTGCCAGCTGCAGCATCAACCCATCCAGCGGCACGGTGCCCGCATGGTTGGCGACGACCAACGCGCCACCCACCTCTGGAATGTTCTCCATCCCGCTGACCTGTACCCGGAACCAGAAATCCGACATGGGACGCAGCATCGGCAGGATCAGCGATTCGAGCAGGTGCTCGTCGAAGCCGAACTCGTCGACCTGGTAGTCGCCGGTGAGCCTGCGCCGCGCGAATTCGGCGGTCTTGCCGATCTGCTTGCCGAGGACGCCGCGCAGGATGTCCGATAGTGATTGCGGCACCGGCGGTTCGGTGGCAGCCAGCCGTTCGGTCAGCGAGGTCACCTGGCCCGACGACGGCTCGCCGACCGTGGGCTCCGGCCAGCGACGCGTGGTCGGGCGCGGGCGCGCCTCGATATTCACGTCGTGGAGTTGGATGACTTTCGCGACATCGTTCATTGTTGTGCTCCCGTACCGGCCCCGAGCAGGCCGAGCAGTTTCTTTTCTGCGGCATCGATCCATGCGGGATCGATGACGGGCCGCAACGCTGCGCCCCCGATAAAGTCGTCGAACGCCTGCACCGTCGTCCAGCGCGGCACGAACCCGAGTTCGGTACGCATGCGCGTGGTGTCCAGGCCACAGCCGAAATGGAAATAATCGAGTTGTTCGCTGCTGAATTCGCGCATCAACGGACCCATCAACGCGCGTCCCGCCGTGCGGAACACCAGGAACGGGATCGGAAGCTCGATGCGGCCCGCCCGCCGCACCGCTTGCGATAGGGCAAGGGCGCCGTCACCCGCAATATTGTATGCGCCGACGGCCGAAACTTTGGCAGCATGCGTCAAAGCGGCGATCGCGTCCTGCTCGTGCACCAGCTGCATCCTGGCATCGCGGCCGAACACGGTCGGTGCGACCGGCGAACGCAGATATTGGACACCGCGCCCGGCCAGCCGTGGACCGACGATCGGTGCGAAACGCAGAACCGCGGTGGCCATATCGGGCCTGCGCCGGGCAAGCCCGCGGACGAATCCTTCGATTTCGATCATGTCGCGCGCGAATCCGCCCCTCGGCGGTATGCGCGCACTCATTTCTTCGGTGAATTTCGCCGGGTCCTTCGCACTGCATCCATACACCGCCGACGTCGAGCGCACCACCACTCGCCGCACCGAGGGCGACTTCTGACAGACCGCGAGCAGCTGCATGGCGCCCAGGACGTTGAGGTCCTTCATCACCGCCCTGCTGAAACCAGCGGGTGGCCGCGCCAGCAGCGCGGCATGCACGACGGTGTCCACTTGGCCACCATCGATTACCTTGCGGATCAACGGATTTCGAATGTCTGCGCGAATGAATTCCGCGCGGCCCATGCGACGGGATAGCTCTCGGCTCGGGGTCATGGTGTCGACCGCGATAATGCGCTCGATGCCGGGGTCCTGGGCGAGTCCGGCCACGACATTGCCGCCGAAGAACCGGCTGGCGCCGGTGACCAGCGCAACCTTGGGTGTGTGTCCGTCTCTTATCTCAGATCCCACAGCACCGGATCCCAACTCGACAGCCCCCATTTCATTTAATGCGGTTCAAGCGTAACCGCTGCCATACGACGCGCCGAGATTATTAACCAGGATCTAACGATGACTTCAGTCACCTGAAACACAAACCGCTTTCAAACTTGAGTGTTTCAAAACGAAGAGCCCGCCACCGGATCGGTGACGGGCTCCCCAGCTAACGCGCAGCGGCTTACTTGCCGAGTTTGCGCCGCTGAACGCGGGTGCGGCGAAGCAGCTTGCGGTGCTTCTTCTTCGACATGCGCTTGCGACGCTTCTTGATCACAGAACCCATAGGGTTGTTCCTCGCGTTCTCTCTACTCGGCGCGCACGTCAATCACGTACGCCGTACTCGGCATCCGCGCCGCCGACGGCCACCGGACACCACGAAACGGTGCCACCAGCAGGCGAACACGAACCGACCGCTCATCCTACCGGGACACCCCGAGGCGAACGAAACCGCCTCATCCAGCGTCGAAGTACGACGTCTCCAGATAGTCGTGGACCGCCTTGGCATGCACCCGGAACGACCGACCGACTCGCACGGCGGGCAACTCACCCGAGTGCACGAGCCGATAGACCGTCATTTTGGATACCCGCATCAAATTTGCCACCTCGGCGACGGTGAGGAACTGAGTGCCGCCACCGAGCACGGGTTGCGCTGGAGATACCGAACTGCCTTGCGACCGGGAACCTGCCCGGCTGGTAGATGGTCCGGAGCCGCCAGGCGACGTCCCTGAGCTATTTGCAGACATCTTGTTAGACATCATTGCACCATTGACCTCCGGCACGTCCGCGCCGCCGGCTTCCCCACCGGCGGAACAGACACGCACGTGCTCCTTGAAGCTTAGCGGGACCAGTGGGATTACTGCGACGGGTGTGAGAAATAAGCTTCGCTTGCAGGGAACCGACCGGTCATTCGGTAGACCTGCCCTGTTCCGCAGACCGTTGCTTGGCCGCGTGCAGTGCCTCCAGGATCGCGGACCGGACCCCACCCCGCTCCAACTCGCGCAGCGCCGCGGCCGTGGTGCCCGCGGGCGAGGTGACCGCGGCGCGCAGTTCCACGGCACTCTGCTCGGCATCGTCGAGCAGCGCGGCGGACCCGACCATGGTCTGCACCACGAGCTGGGTCGCGATATCCCTGGTGAGGCCGAGGCCGACGGCCGCGTCCACCATCGCCTCGACGACAAGGAAGAAATACGCGGGTCCGGAACCCGACACCGCGGTGACCGCGTCCATCTGCGACTCGGCGACGGTCACCACCTTGCCGACCGCGGAAAGCAGATCGGTCACCTCGGCCAGCTGCTCCGGCCTGGCGTAGCGCCCCGGTGCGAGCACGATCATGCCCTGACCGACCAGCATCGGGGTATTAGGCATCACCCGCACCACAGGGAAGCCCGCGGGCAGCTTCGCCTCGAGCCGAGCGGTCGGCACGCCTGCCGCGAGCGAGACGAGCACCTGATCCCGATCCGCATCGAGTTCGGCCTTGCCCAGCTGGGTCAGGACGGTGTCGACATCACCCGGCTTGACCGCGATCACCAGCAGATCCGCGCCGATGACCGCATCGGCCACCGACTCGGTGACCCGGATGCCGAACCGATCAGCGATCAGCACGGCGCGATCGGTGTGCGTCTCGACGATGACCAGGTCCTTGCCCGCTCGACCCGACTCGAGCAACCCGGCGACCAACGCCTCCCCGATGCGACCTCCACCGATCACCGCAATTCTCGTCATGGGGGTAAAGGTTAGACCGCGCTCAACGCTGCGGAATCAGCGCCAGCTGGCGGCTTTGCGCGACGACCGCACCGGTGGAATCGAGAATGAGCTGATCCTCGTCGAACATGCGGCCGCCGACCTCGTGGGTGGTCGCGATGATCCGCAGCCAGCCGGGGGCCGGCCTGCGGCGCAGGTAGGTGGTCATCTGAACGGTCGGAGCCCAGCCGAAGTGGCCGAGGTTCATCGGGACCGGCGGGCTCATGTCGGCCGACATCATCGCGAAGTACATCGAAACATCGGGATCCTGCTGATCGCCCGCGCGTGGGCGCATCCACAGCCGCAGCCGCGGCTCGGCCTGCTCGCCATCCAGGAACCGGGCCCACTTGCGGTCGATGTAGAGCTCCGCGCCCTGGCCCACGTGGACGATGCTGCCCATCGGTGAGCCGGATTCGTAGCCGGCGGCGTCGGCGGGCGGCGCGGCGGGCATATCGTCGTGCTGCGGCGCGTAGAGCGGATCAGCGTCGTCGAGGTGGCCGAAGGTGAACGCGGTGCGCACCAGGCTGCGCCCGTCCTGGATCAGGGTCGTGTCCGCCAGACAGATCTGACGGCCCACCTTGCGGATGCGCACCTCGTACTCGACCACCCCCGGCTCCGGCGCGCCGAGGAAGTCGGAGCTCGCCGCGATGGGCGCCATCGCGGTCAGTGCCGGATCGGAGGCGCGCAGCCAGTTGGTGGCCGCCGCGGCGCTGGCCGCGACCATGGTGCCGCCGTGCACCTTGTTGCCGATCGTCCAGATCTTGTCGATGACACCGAGATAGCGGCCGGTGTCAGGGGTGTCTGCGAGAAGTTCGGTCAGCGCGCATACCCGGCTGAAAGGCGCATCGGTCTCGGTGTCCGGCTCGAGGTCCACGATCAGCTCCGGCATCGTCACTCCTGTCGTTCCTGTGCCGCATCGGCGGTCCACGGCGATCGCCGAGACACCACACTTATCCGATACCTGGCGTTCATACAGCGTAGAACGATCGGATTCAGCGTTCGCATTCCCCTCCGACGAGTGGTGGGCGAACGACCTCGTCACACCTGGCCGGCGTGGCTCGGCGCGGGAGCGGGAGCAGGCGCCATGCCATTGAGATGCTCTCTGGCGAACGCGAGCGTGCGGTGCAGCATCGCCGCGCGGTCCTGGGTGGTGCGTGCGCTCTGGGTATTGATCTCGGCGACCGCATGCCCGGAGAAGCCGGTGCGCACCAGGGCAGCGCACAGCTCCACACAGGGCTGGGTGCCCTCGCCGGGCACCAGATGCTCGTCGTGTGCGGCGCCGCGGCCGTCGGCGAGATGCAGGTGCGCGAGGCCATGCCCCATCCGCCCGGCCAGCGCCAGCGGATCGGCGCCCGCGGTCGCGGTGTGCGAGAGGTCGAGAGTGTAGTGCCGGTATCCGACGTCGGTCGGATCGTAGGACTGACTGAAGGCGGTCACGCCGAGCCCCGGTCCGCCGCGCCGCTCCAGCCGCTTCACCGAACCGGCGCCACGACCGAACAGAGTGTCCGCACGCATCGGGAACATGTTCTCGACCGCGACGATGACGGTGCTGTGCTCCTCGAGCTCAGCGACCTGGTCGGCGAAGCCCTCCGCATAACGACGCTGCCACCGGAACGGTGGATGCACGACCACGGTGCCTGCGCCGAGCGCCTCGGCGGTATGCACACTGCGCTCCAGCTTGGCGACCGGATCCGAGCCCCACACCCGCTGCGAGATGAGCAGACACGGCGCGTGCACCGCGATCACGGGCATGGAGTACTTGCGGGCGTAGGCCTGCACAGTGGCGATGCTCTGACTGGCCGGCTCGGCCCAGACCATCAACTCGATGCCGTCGTAACCGAGTTCGGCCGCGTAGCGGAAGGCAGCTTCGGTGTTCTGTGGATACACCGACGCCGTCGAAAGGCCGACCACTATCGGCCGCCCTCCGCCGACGCACGCGGGTTCGCCGGGCGAGTGGGGTTCGGTGCGCTCGCCCGTACCCAGTACGTCCGCGCCGCCCACACTTCCCACCCGTGTGTCGTCTGCCTGCCCGATGTTCCCCACAGCAGCTCCTACTCAGTTCGTACTGAGAAGAAAGGCTAGCGGTCCGAGTGTGACAAAGATGCCAACGACGACGGCAATCACCGTGCTGAGGATGTCGTCGGTCCTGCGCAGAATCCGCACCAACGCCACCAGACCGAGAATCACGATCATTGCCAGGGCCAGCGCCACCCAGGGCAGCATCTCCCACATCCGCTCGAACCCCTTGAACAGCAACATGCCGGCGACCGCGGCGCCGGTGCTCTGCCCACCGAGGATCATCCACTGCCGACGATTGGCGTCGTACTCGACCTTGCGCCCGACCCTCGAACGGCGCGGCGACATGATCCCCGACCGCTCCGAATCCGGATGCTCGTCGAAGTCGTCCTCGTCCTCCAGCGGGTCGGGATCCACCTCGAACGCCGGGTGCACATCGGTGCGGCCCTGCACATCGTCCAGGTCGATGATGTCGAGGTCGCGGCCCGCGTCACGTTTCCCACGGCCACGCTTGCCTCGACCGCCCTCGCGTCTGCTCGCGCGCTCGGCGCCCTCGCGTTCGGCCCGCTCGACCTCGTCACGCAGCAGGTCACCCGCCACCGTCTGACCGGAAACCAGCTGCTGATCCTGGCTGGCCAGCGACCATGCCGCAGTCGGAATCGCACCGGATTCGGGCGCGAGATCGTTGTTCTGCGGGGTCGGCGCGTGATGTCTTCGCGCCGACCATGCGGGCAGGCCGCCATCGGCAGCGCGGCGGGATGATCGTCGCGGCGGCTCGGGAGGTGGCTCCGGACTCGGGGACCGGTTGCCGCGGGGCGGGGCCTCCGGCAGCGGCGAAAGCGGCAGCGGCGCCGATTCGGGTGCGAACCCGTTGGGCGCGGACGACCACGGTGCGGTCGACGGCCCGACCTCGAGTACCTCTTCCGCGCGTGCCTCCTCCGCGCGGCGACGAGCGGCCCTGCCGGTTCTGGCTCTGTTGTTTCCCGCAGGTCCGTCGAGCGGTCCACGGTCCGCGAGCGGGTCGGCTCGACCCGCCTCGCGCATCGGTCGTACCTCGGTGGCCGACTCGTCGGGATCGTGCCTCCGCCTGCGACCGGTCCGCCCGGAACCGAGCGGCGGCACGCTGTCACCCGACAGCGGGTCGCCCCCATAGGGATCGGCAGGCGCATAGGGATCGATGGGGGCATAGGGATCGGGCGCAGCGTGCGACGACAGCGGGTCGGCGGGCGCAGCATGTCGCGAAACGGGCATGTCCCGCCCCGGCATGACCCGGCTCGAGCGGCCTGGCAACGGATCCGGCTCGGGCGCAGCGTAATCCGACAGCGGGTCGTAGCGCGTGATCGGCCCCGACATCGGCGAATAGCTCGGCAGCTCCGGCTCGGGCAGCGGGGGTGCGTACGAAACCGGTTCCGGCGCAGGCAATTCGAACGCCGATGGCTGATATGCCGCGGGTTCGTACGGTGCGGGCTCCCGCGGCGATGGCTGGTAGGCCGACGGTTCGTAGGCGGCAGGCTGCTCATACGACGGCGCGTCGAGCGCCGGTTCGTCGGGCGCGGCATGTGAGGAGCGACCGCCGTTGGCCGGGATGACCGGCAGATCGCCCGTCAGCTCCGCGACCGAGATCCCCCGGCCGCTGCGCCTACGCCTGCCACCGCCACCGGAGGACGCCGAACCCTGTTGACCATTGCGGGCCAGCAGTTCGGCGACCGATAGCTGTTTGGAGTCATCACTCATGGCGACACCGTTTCGATCGGGCCCGACAGCGCGGCGCCACCACCGGGTGCGGGCCTGCCGGTCTCGACAGCCGGTCCCGGTGAGCTCGTCGCTCGGGGTCCGCCGTTCATGTCGGTATCCAGTTTGCGCAGGATCAGCCCCTCACGCAGTGCCCACGGACAAATCTCGAGGGTATCCAGCGATAGTGCCCGCATACTCGCCTCCGCGACCAATGCGCCAGCCACCAATTGCTGTGACCGATCGGAACTTACGCCTTCCAATTCTGCACGGTCCGACGCTGTCATTCGTGAGATGAAAGCAATCAGTTGGCGCAGACCTGAGCTGGTGAGTGTACGGCGCACCCGCAGTCCCGAGGAAGAGGGTGCCGCTCCGGTCAGCCGAGCCAGCGAGCGGAAAGTCTTCGACGTGCCGACGGCAAGATCCGGCTTACCCACGTCCAACAGCTGTTTCGTGGGCAGCACCAGCTCGGCGTCGAGCCAGTCGCGCAGCACAGCGATACGACGCTTGCCCGGTGGATCCTCACGTAGCCACTCGCGGGTCAGCCGACCGGCACCGAGTTGCAGCGATAGCGCGACATCGGGTTCCTCATCGCCGCCATTGGTCATTTCCAGCGAGCCGCCACCGATGTCGAGATTGAGGATGCGGCCCGCGCTCCAGCCGTACCAGCGGCGCACGGCGAGGAAGGTCGATCTGGCCTCGTCGACACCGGAGAGCACCCGCAGCTCGACGCCGGCCTCGGCCAGCACCCTGGCGAGCACCTCTTCGGAGTTGGTGGCCTCGCGCAGCGCCGAGGTCGCGAAGGGCATCAGCTCGACGCACTTGGAGGTCTCGGCGATGCTGGCGAATTCGGCGACGGTCGCAATCAGACGTTCGGCTCCCTGGACAGTGATCCGACCTGCGCCGTCCATATTCTCCGACAGCCGTAACGTCGCCTTTGTCGAGCTCATCGGCATCGGGTGGCCACCACGATGAGCGTCCACCACGAGCAGATGGACGGTATTGCTTCCGACATCGAGTACCCCAAGCCGCACATGAACACGGTACTGGGTGAACCGGGGGTTTAGGCGAGGCGACCGAACTGTTAGCGTCTCGAGGTGTGACGGTAGGCGCATCCGCGAACGGTCCAGCCAGACCCCGACCAGCAGAGAAGATCCAGCCGACTCCTGAGGTGGGTCTCGATTTCCCGCGGGAGTGGATCGAGTTCGTCGATCCAGCAAACAGCGAGCATCTGATCGCCGCGGACCTGACGTGGTTGCTGTCGCGCTGGACTTGCGTCTTCGGCACGCCGGCGTGCCAGGGAATCCTCAGCGATCGCCCCGACGACGGCTGCTGCTCGCACGGCGCTTTCATGTCCGGCAAGGAAGACCGCAAGCGGCTGGAGTCCTCTGTGAAAATGCTCACATCAGAGGATTGGCAGCTGATGGATAAAGCCAAGAATGTCGACGGCAAGATCACCAAGCGGGGCTATCTCGAGGTCGATGAGCTGGAAGAGGAGCCCGCGCTTCGCACCCGCCGATTCGACGGTGCGTGCATCTTCCTCAACCGCCCTGATTTCGAGGGCGGCCCCGGCTGCGCCCTGCACACGATGGCGCTGCGCAAGGGTATCGAGCCGCTGGAGGTGAAGCCGGACGTGTGCTGGCAGTTGCCTATCCGGCGCACCATGGAGTGGGTCGACCGCCCCGACGACGTCCAGATCCTGCGCACCACCATCACCGAATTCGATCGGCGCGGCTGGGGCGCGGGAGGTTTGGACCTGGGGTGGTACTGCACCAGCTCCCCTGACGCCCATGTCGCCGCGCGCCCGGTGTGGCAGTCCTATGCGGCCGAACTCAAAGAACTACTCGGCGAACCCGCCTACGAGGCGCTGGCGAGGCACTGCAAGCGCAGAGAAGGACTCGGCCTGATCGCAATTCATCCGGCGACCGTGAACGCCGATCGAATAAAGGCGGAAGCACCGGTTTCCGACCAGTCGGAGTGAGGTTTTCCTAGCGGGTGGTTCACCTGCGCGCCATGCGAGCTTTACCGGTATGGGGTTTGATGTGCGGTTATGTTGAAGAAAGCCGTCATCCTGACAACAATCGCCGCCGGAGCCGCCCTCGCCATGAGCGGCGCCGCACACGCGGAACCCAATGGCGATCCTGCCAAATATGCCGATTTCACCGCCGACTTCCTGCCCGCGAACACCCCTGAGGCGCTCAATGCTACGAAGGCGGGCAAGAACCTGATCATGAGCCCGTACGGCGTTACCCACACCATCGCTTGCCGCGGCACCAACGCCGCGGACGTCTACGACTGCATGCAGGAAGACGCCCTCGGCTGGATCAGCCTGCGCAAGACCGACACCCCCGTCGGCCCCACCTGGCTCTACCTGCCCTGAGATCGCGGCGAAGCCGAGGTTGTCGGGGGCCTCGGCGGATTCGCCTCAGCGCTCGGCGCTCACGCCTCGAGCTTGTAGCCGAGGCCGCGCACGGTCACCAGATGTTCCGGCTTGGCCGGATCGCCCTCGATCTTCGAGCGCAGGCGCTTGACGTGGACATCGAGGGTCTTGGTGTCACCGACGTAATCGGCGCCCCACACCCGGTCGATCAGCTGGCCACGGGTCAGCACCCTGCCGGAATTACGCAGCAGATACTCGAGCAGGTCGAATTCCTTCAGCGGCAGGGTGACTTGCTTGCCGTTCACGTGCACGGTGTGCCGGTCGACATCCATCCGGACCGGACCGGCTTCCAGCACGCCGCTCTCGTTGCCGCCGTCGAGTTCGTCGCCCGCGCCGCGCCGCAGGACAGCCCGAATGCGTGCGATGAGTTCGCGTGCCGAGTACGGCTTGGTCACATAGTCGTCGGCGCCGAGCTCGAGCCCGACCACCTTGTCGATCTCGCTGTCGCGCGCGGTCACCATGATGACCGGAACGCCGCTGCGGGTGCGCAGTTGCTTGCACACATCGGTACCGCTCATGCCGGGCAGCATGAGGTCCAGCAGCACGATGTCGGCGCCGGAGCGATCGAATTCGGCGAGCGCGGACGGTCCGTCACCGACGACGGTCACCTCGAAACCCTCCTTGCGCAGCAGGAACGCGAGCGGATCGGCCAGCGACTCCTCATCCTCGACGATCAGAACACTCGTCATCTGCGTGCCTCCACACCGTTGGGTCTGCTCGGCCCCGAGGGGCGCGGGCTGATTTCTCTCATGCTCACCACGGAGCCGTCGACCTCGTCGTCGCTATCGGCCTCGAGATGGGCGGGTATTCGCAAGGTGAACGTCGAACCGGTGCCCAGCTTGCTCCACAGGGTGATCTCACCGTTGTGGTTGGCGGCTACGTGCTTGACGATAGCCAGCCCAAGCCCGGTACCGCCGGTGGCGCGCGAGCGCGCCTTGTCGGACCGGAAGAAGCGTTCGAAGACCCGTTCCTGGTCTTCCTTGGCGATGCCGATGCCGCGATCGGTCACGGCCATCGCGACGTGATCGCCGCGCAGCGATCGGCTGACCGACACGTGTGAGCCGGCCAGTGAATACGCGATCGCGTTCTCCACCAGGTTGGACAGCGCCGTGACCAGCAGAGTTTCGTCGCCGAGCACCTCGAGGCCACTGGGACGGTCGGTACTGACGGTGATGCCCGCCGCCTCTGCCGCGGTGCGTGAGCGGTCCACCGCCTGCATCACCACCGTGTCCACATCGACTACTTCGAGCTCGGGCAGCTTTTCGGCGCCCTGCAGCCGCGACAGCGCGATCAGTTCGGTCACCATTTTGCCGAGGCGCCTGGATTCGCCGAGCACCCGCTGGCCGAAGTGGCGCACCGCCTCGGGGTCGTCGGCGGATTCCAACATGGCCTCGGCGAGCAGGCTCATCGCGCCGACCGGGGTCTTGAGCTCGTGGCTGACATTGGCGACGAAGTCGCGGCGCGTGGCTTCCATCCTGGCCTGCTCGGAGTCGTCGTCGGCGAACAGCACGGTGAAGCTGGTCTCCTCGCGCGACAGCTGCCTGGCCACGCCGCGTACCGCGATCCTGCTGCGGCCGGGCATCGGGTTCTTCGCGGTGAGGTCGAATTCGGCGGACTCACCGGTGGCCAGCACCTTCTCCACCGCGGCCCACGCGCGTTCGTCGAGCAGCCGGTTACGGACGAGGCCGAGTTCCTCGGCGCGCGGGTTGACCAGCACCACGTCGCGATACTCGTCGACCACTGCGATGCCGCTCTCGGAGGCAAGAACGATGAGGTCGAGCACCTGCGACATCGTGAGCCCCGAGTCGGCCTGCCTGCGCGCGGCTTGCCTGGCATTCATGAACGGGATCAGTAGCCCGCCGACTGCCAGTCCGACGACAGCCGCGAGGACTGCCAACAGTACGGCCTGCGGAACACTCACCCTTGAATCGTACGGTCGCCGACCGGCAACCCAACTCTGGGTAGGAGAAGTTTCGCGCAGGTCATGGGCACTTCCTGCCGTGTTAGCCGCGCGTTTACGCGTTGTTCGGCCTACAAAGGGCGGGCGCGCGGCACAAGCGGAATTCGGTCATGTCCAGCGAACATGGCTCGTACGGCGGCCGATCCTCGCCGCGCTCAGTCCTCGTCGTCGGCGCCCGACATCGCGGCGCGGACCGCGCTCCCGTGTCGGTCGACCCACTCGCCGAGGGCGTAGATCGGATTCAGCAGATCACGTCCCGCCGCTGTCAACTCGTACTCGACCCGCGGCGGGGCCTCGGCGTAGCGGCGGCGTTCGATCAGGGTCATCTGCTCCATCCGACGCAGCGTCTGAGTGAGCATTTTCTGGCTGATGCCACCGATGGCGGTGCGCAGGTCGCCCGGCCGCATCGGACCCTCGCGCAGCATGTACACGATCACCGGTAGCCACGAGTTGCCGAAGAGGTCCACCGCCATCCTGGCCGGGCAGTCGGCTTCGAAATCGCCGTACGGCGTGAACTGCGCGGGTTGCGCGACGATCGGCTCGGCAGGTTCGACTGTCATGAATCAAGCCTGCCACCGCCGTTGCGCACCCGGAGGTGCCTATCGACTTTCCTAGCGTCATTTCCGAAGACATCCAGACACATAGGAGTTGAGATGCGAATCGGAATCATCGGCGCCGGGCAGATGGCACAGGCGCTCGGCCGGGGTTGGGCATCGGCCGGGCACGACCTTGTCATCGGCGCGCGCTCCCGAGCGGCAGCAGACCAGCTGGTCGCCACGATCGGACACGGCGCACGAGCGGGCAGCATGATGGACGCCGCCGAGTTCGGTGCGGCCGTCCTGCTCGCGCTGCCGGTAAGCGCCCTTGACACGGTATTGGGCGAAGTCAGCGCAAAACTGGTGGGCCGCACGGTGATCGATTGCACCAATGCGTTCATGCCGGACGTGGCCGCACCCGCGGGCGCGACCGCATTCGTGCTCTCCGAAGACGCGGTGGCCGAGCGCATTGCGGCAACCGCCCCCGGCGCGCACGTGGTGAAGGCGTTCAATGTCTGCGCCGCCGAGGTATGGGCTTCGGACGCACGAGAATTCGAGGGCCGCAGGCTGGGTGTCCCGATCTGTGGTGACGACCCGGCCGCCGTGCGGCAGGTCTGCGCCCTGGCCGAAGACCTGAAGCTGCAACCGGTTTCCTCCGGCGGCCTGCACCGTGCGAAATATCTGGAGGCGACATCGGTATTCACCGTCGGCCTCTGGTTCAGCGGGCAGGACGCCAGGGCGATCTTCCCGCCGCTGGATGCCGCCTTCGCAGTCGAGGACTGAGCCGGGCCCGACTACCCGCGCGGGGACGCCTTCCTCGAATGATTCGAAGGAAGGCTTCCTTTCAGTGCTCCGATGCCGGTATCACCAGCCGGAATTACCACGGACCGGGATATTGACGAAGCTGGGACGGTTCGGATCCAGCTGCACATGCTGCGGTTTCGAACCCGTGTCGAGCAGCATCGGCAGCACTGGCAGACCCTTCGGGAAGTTGCCCGCGAACACATCGACGCGCAGGCGGTGCCCCGGCTTCAGGATCGCCTCGGTGGCGGGCAGCGCGATGTCGAGGGTGGTCTCCTGGCCGGGCACCGTCGGCTGACGGCGGTCCAGCGAGGTGTAGGCGCGCGGGTCGGTGTAGTCGCCGTTGGCGGACTTGCTGCTGTTGGCCACATCGACCTCGCGCAGCGAGGCCATGATCTGCCCGGAAGAGAGCACCGTCGACTGCCCGTCCGGCGCGACATCGTTCACGGTGGCCACCCAGTAGCCGTCCGTGCCATCCTGAACGGTGTTGAGCCGCACCGCGATCCGGCCGGAGATCGTGGTGGTGTCGAGGACAGGCGCACTGGTGAATGTCAGTCCGTTGGTCTCCGCGATCCGCGAGTCCTTGGCGCAGCCGTCGATGATCGACAGCGCGCCCGCGCTACCCTGCGCTGCGTCGTTGGAGCACAGGGTAGTCAGGCCGGGCGCGACCGTCAGCCGCGCCGAGTCGGGGCTTGCCTGCGACAGCAGCGATCCGTCGTACAGGCTGTTGGCGGTGCCACTGCGGTCGGCGGACAGATACATCCTGCGGTGCACCGCATCCTGCGACGTCGCCGCGGCATCCGGATCGGCGAACGAATCGGTGGTGATCCAGCCGCCGCCCTGCTGACGCAGCGTGATCGGACCGTAGGTGTCGATGCCGTTGTCGATGCCCTTGAGCCACTTATCGAACCAGGCCCGCTGCAACACGTCCAGCCGCGGCGGCAGGCCGGGCTTGCCGTATTCGTTGCCGGAATTGATGTGATAGGTGTTGCCCATCAACAGCTGTTTCTGGCCTGCGGGCAGCGGAATCTCGTTGTAGATCTTGGATTCCGAATAGGTGAACAGGTCGTGCCAACCGCCGGTCACGAAGGTCGGCACCTGAATCTTGCTCGGATCACCCAGCCAGGCTTCCCGCGCTGTCGAGGTGGCGGTCAGCAGTTCTTTCGCGCGCGGATCGAGATCCTCGATACGGGCGGTGGTGTAGACGTTGAGCAGCACGTCCATGAAGGTCAGCGGATCCTTCGCCCGATCGGCGAGCCACTGCGTATCGAACTGGCCGTTGACCACCGACGCCAGATCCGGAAGCAGCTTGAGGCCGTTGATGGCGGTCAGCCACAGCGGAATGAAGTTGAAGCCGAAGCCGCCGCCGGGCGCGAGCACGTCGTTGACGAGGTCGCTGCCGGGTACCACCGGGAAGATCGCCTTCAGCGCGGGCGGCTGCTTCTCGGCGACCTGCACCTGGTTGATGCCGGAATACGAGATGCCGTTCATGCCGATACGGCCGTTCGACCAGGGCTGACGGGATGCCCAGTCGATCACCTCGACGGTGTCCTGCTGCTCGCGCCCGCGCAGCATGTCCCACACGCCCTGTGAGAAACCGGTGCCGCGTACATCGACGACGACCTGGGTGTAACCGCTCTTGATGAGCTGGCGGTCGACCGCGAAGTTTCGCAGCTCGCCGCCGCCGAATGCCTTGGTGAGGTCGGTGACGCCCGACAGCGGCGTACCGCTCATGTCGATCTGACGCAACAGCTCGATCAGCGCGTCGGAGAGACCGGGGATGGACATCGCGCTGTCGGCGAGGTTCGACACCAGCTTGGTGTAGGGCGTCATGTTGACGACGGTCGGCGTCGGGGTGTCTATCGGCCTGCCCGCCGCGTCCGCGGGACGGTACACGTTGCCCTCGAGGACGGTGCCGTCGCTCATGGTGATCGGCACATCCCATTGGATGTTCACGTTCGGGAACTGCTGGGGGCCGTCCTCGGCCGCCGTCCAGGTCGCGCCCGCCGCGCCGCCGTCGGGACCAGCGGCGACCGGGTCGGCGCTCGCGCCGGAAGTGAGGAAGGGACAGAGCACCGCGGTGGCAACTGCCGCCACCGTGACCCGCAACGCGTGCTTCATCGGACGTGATCCACCTCTCGGACTGATCGAACGAGCGGAAGTTTACATACCGACGAGTAAGTTCGAACTCCCGGTCGCGTGAATTTGAGCCGAATATCGATTCACATACAGCGGATAGCATGCCATATCGGCTGCATATCAGGGCTGAAGCCGCGCTCGAAGATCAGAATTATCACTCACCAAAACAGCGATGCGCTGCGGCCGATTGCTCGACAGCAGCGCATCCGCGTGCGGGGTTTGCCGCCTCAGGGCTACTTGCCGCCCTGGCTTGCCACCGCGGCAGCGCCCGCGGCAGCGGCGTCCGGATCCAGGTACTCGCGTGGGCGGACCGGGCGCAGGTTCTCGTCGAGCTCGTAGCGCAGCGGGATGCCGGTGGGGATGTTGAGCTCCGAGATGTCGTCGTCGGAGATCTGATCGAGGTGCTTCACCAGGGCGCGCAGCGAATTGCCATGCGCGGCGACCAGGACGGTCTTGCCAGCGACGAGCTCCTTGGAGATGGTCGACTCCCAGTACGGGACCATCCGGTTCACCACGTCGAGCAGGCACTCCGTCTTCGGCACCTCGATGCCCGCGTAGCGCGGGTCGCCCTCCTGGCTGTACACGTTGGCCGGGTCGATCGGCGGCGGCGGGGTGTCGTAACTGCGACGCCACAGCATGAACTGCTCGTCGCCGTACTTGTCACGGATCTGCGCCTTGTTCTTCCCCTGCAGCTCGCCGTAGTGCCGCTCGTTGAGCCGCCAGTCGCGAACCACCGGGACCCAGTGCCGGTCGGCGGCGTCCAGCGCGATGTTCGCGGTGCTGATCGCGCGGCGCAGCAGCGAGGTGTAGACGATGTCCGGCAGGATGCCGTGCTCGGCCAGCAGCTCGCCTGCCCGCTTGCCCTCGGCGATGCCCTTGTCGGTCAGGTGCACATCCACCCAGCCGGTGAACAGATTCAGGGCATTCCATTCGCTCTCGCCGTGGCGCAGCAGCACGAGGGTGTACGTCATGCAGGCCATTCTGGCATGTGCGCAAACCTGCCTTGCATCCGTTCCCGGTGGCCGAACAGGGCATCGGCCTGTCCGAGCTCGGCCCGGTCAGGCAACGGTGTCGGCCGTCGCATGGCCCGCGGCGAGCACCCCCGCGCCTACCAGGGTGGCGCCGTTGGTGATTCGCGACAGCACGACCTGGAGTCCACCGAGAAACCCCAATCGCGCGTGCCGGGCGACCGCCGCGCGTAACGGCTCCCAGAGTGGTGCACCCGACTGCGCGAAACCGCCGCCGATCACCACCAGATCGATATCCTGCAACGCGGCGGCCGAGGCGATGGCCTGCCCGAGCGCGGTCCCGGATCGATGCAGCGCCGCGAGCGCGATGTCGTCGCCGGCATGCGCCGCTTTCGCCAGCGCGGCACCGGTCGCACCGGACCAGCCCTGCGCGCGGGCCCAGCGCACCGACGACATGCCGCTGGCAATCGCCTCGACGCAGCCGACTCCGCCGCATTCACAGGGCACATCCCACCCAGGCACCACGATGTGACCGATATGCCCCGCGTTGCCGGTCCGGCCGAGCAGCACCCGGCCATCCGCGATGATCCCGCCGCCGATCCCCGACGACACCGTCATCGCCAGCCCGTTCGCGACGCCGCGCAAGGCGCCGACATGATGTTCGGCCAGCGCCAAGCAGGCACCGTCGATGGCGAATCGTATTGCGGCGCCGGGAAAGAGCTTCTGCACCTCGGCGACGATCGGGAATCCGGACTTCCACTCGGGGATGTTCAGGGGGCTCGTCACACCGGATCGGGTATCGACAGGACCGGCCGAGCCGATCCCGATGGCGGTGATGGTGTCCTCGCCCGCGACCTCCGCCAACAGCGTGCGGCACGCCTCCCACACCGCCTCGCGCGGCACGTCGACCTGCCGCACCTCACCCACCTTGCGGCCACCGTGCACCCGTCCCGCCGCGAACTTCGTCGCACCGATATCAAGAGCAAGAACTGTCATCGCCGGGCCGCCTCCACGCTCACCGAGTCCCCCGCGCGATTATCGCGCATCACCATCTCGCCGGCGGAGCTGAATATTTTGGCCAGAACGTTCCGTTACGTTCTGTTCGACGCCGGCTATCGAGTGCCGAGCATCCGTTCGATCACCCGCGACACGGCCTCGTTCCACTACCTCGAAGGTCGAAAGATCCGCAGCGGGCGCAATTCGACTTGATCGCAACATATTTCGAGCCACTTACACCGAGGAAGCCGTACCCTGCACAATCTCGCCGACCTCCGCTGCGCAATCCGCGGCAGCGTGCTGCTGCGCGCCGGCACCCGAGCGTGCAACTGCGGCACCTCGGCCCGCCCGTCCGACATCCCCGCACGGCCCCGATCGCCGAGCCGTACCTCAGGTACCTGTTCGGGCTGCTGATCACCGAAGAGGTCACCGCGGTCATCATCGATAAGCAGCAGAGCCTGGTCGACGCGCTCGGTGCGCGGGTGGCGGGCCGCAAGCCGCTGTGCTTGCTCAATCCGTCGGAGCGGGCCGCGACCGCATTCTGCGCGCAGGCCTCACACGGCTGCGCGACATCACGAGCCTGCGCGGCCCGAATAGTGTTGTCCGGAGCGACTTCCCGGCGCCCGGCCGATCCGACATCGCCGTCCTGAGCGGTTCGGCAACGAAGCCGGACTCACTCAGGGCTGCTCGGCGGTGTCCACCAAATGCTCGAAGGCGCGCAGATTCTTCAACGATTCGCCGCGCGAGACACGCCACTTCCACTCTCTCCGAATGGATTCGGCGAAGCCGAGCTCGAGCAGGGTGTTGAAGTCGGCGTCGGCGGCCTCGAGGATCTGGCCGAATACCCGGTCCAGTTCATCGGCGGTGACGGCGTGGGTGGCGATACGGCCGACCAGGTAGATATCGCCGACGCGGTCGAGGGTGTAGGCCACACCGTAGAGCCTGCGGTTGCGCCGCAGCAGAAATTTGTAGACGCCCTCGAAGTTTTCGTCGGGCTTGCGACAGACGAACGATTCGATCCGCACGCCGTGCTTGCCGACAGTGAGCATGACGGTGGTCTTCAGCTTGCGCTCACCGGGCAGGATGACGACGAAGACATCCGCACTCGGCCGGGTGTATTCGATCTCCCTGTCACGCAGCGTCGCATCGATCAGCTGCGCGGTCACGTGCGCCCCGCTGCTCACCGGCGTGCTCCCATCCGGCGCCGCCACAGCGCCCGCGATCGGGCCTGGCTGCTCTCGTTGAGGAGTGCGGCCGTGCGTTCCATGGCGAGGCCGGCGAGCTCACCGGGTGCCGAGGGACGTGCCGCGTCGAACTCGGTGCCGTCGTCGAGCGGCTGTGCGCGATCGGACGCCACGCCGCGCCCGCCACCGAGCCGGCTGCGCGCCGCACGGAAATCGGTCAGCGCCGCGGAGTAGCTGGCGAGCAGTCCTTCCGCGGTGTGTTCCCAGGAGAAGTTGGCGGCATGTCCGACGGCGCAGGCGCTCATCCGAGCCAGCCGTCGCGGGTCGTCCAGTAGACAGCCCAGGGCGCTCGCCCAATCGGCGGTGGCGTGGCCGGGAAGCAGTAGACCGGTCTCGCCGTGGCGCACGGCGGTGCCGAGCCCGCCCACGTCTGCTGCCAGCACCGGCGTGCCGCTGGCCTGCGCTTCGATGGCGACAAGTCCGAACGATTCGTTATAACTGGGCACCGCGACCAGATCGGCGGCGCGGTACACCTGGACGAGGCGGTCTGGCGGCTGCGGCGGCAGGAAGGTCACGCGGTCGGCGATGCCCAGGCCGGCCGCCAGCTCGATCAGTGCGTCGGGGCGCTCGAGTCCCGTTCCGGACGGGCCGCCGACGATGAGTACTCGCAGCTGAC
Source organism: Nocardia sp. NPDC051463 (assembly GCF_040681975.1). Taxonomy (NCBI): domain Bacteria; kingdom Bacillati; phylum Actinomycetota; class Actinomycetes; order Mycobacteriales; family Nocardiaceae; genus Nocardia; species Nocardia sp. NPDC051463. The sequence continues at coordinate 34,255 of NZ_JBFBAB010000007.1, read as the reverse complement.
GCGCGGGCTGGGTCCGCAGCACCTCGGCCGCGGCCCGCACCAGTACGTCGGGGGCCTTCAGCGGCTGGATCCGGCCGACGAAGGCGACGATCTGCTCGTCGGTGGCCAGCCCCAATTCCGCGCGAGCCGCAGCCTTGTCGCCGGGGCGGTAGCGGGTCAGATCGGCGCCGGGCGGCACCACGTCGATGCGTTCGGGCGCGGCGCCGTAGAGCTCGATGAGCTGGCGTGCCTCGTCGGCGGTGTTGGCAACCATCCGATCCGCTTCGGCGATCACCTGCTTCTCACCGATCTCACGGGTGACGGGTTCGGGGCAGTCGCCCTCTGCGAGTGCGGCGTTCTTCACCGCGGCCAGGGTGTGCGCGGTGTGCACGAGCGGTACCCGCCAGCGGTCTCTGGCCAGCCACCCGACCTGCCCGGACAGCCAGTAGTGCGAGTGCACGAGGTCGTAGTAGCCGGGTTGATGCCTGGCTTCCTGCCGCAGCACTTCGGCGGTGAACGGACACAGCTGAGTCGGCAGGTCGTGTTTGTCCAACCCCTCGAACGGACCCGCCACCACATTGCGCACGAGCACCCCGGGCGCCGCCTCCTGCACAGGCGGGGCATTCGAGGAGGTGGCCCTGGTGAAGATCTCCACCTCGGTACCGCGACAGGCCAGCTGAATGGCAGTTTGAAGCACGTACACGTTCATGCCGCCCGCGTCGCCAGTGCCCGGTTGAGCAAGTGGTGAGGTGTGCACCGATAGCACGGCAATCCGATTGGGCCGTAGGTCCGGGCGTTGACTCACACTATCCATAGTGCACGTTGCATCAACGAAGTCAGACGCCGCTACCGCGGCAAGTGACGGCCATCACAAACCGATCGTGAGGGCAGTCACGAATCGGCGCCCTCCACCGGCGCTCGGCGAACAGGACCCAGTCTGCGTGACGAGCACAGCCCGCACCGGCGGGTTTCGGACGGCTACTTCGGCGTGACCGCCAGGCCGTCGATGAACGCACCGACCTCGGCCACGAACCGCGTGCGGTCCTCGATGAACAGACCGTGCTGCGCGCCCTCCCAGAACGAGGCGCGCGCACCGGGCACCGTGTCGAGAATGTAGCGGCCGTTCTCGATCGGGACGACCGGATCGCTGGTGCCGTGCAGAACCAACACCGGGACATCGAGGGCGCGCAGCATCTCGGTGTTGTCGACAGTCCGATAGAACAGCGCCTTGCGCACCCGCGGCGGCGTGGCCAGGCTCGCGCCGAACAGTCGCTGGGCATCGACGCCCTTGTCCTGGCCCTGGCCGGTGTTGGCATTGCCGAAGGCGCCGAAGGCACGCACCGCGCGCCCGGCACTTTCCTCGAAGACGCCGGGCATGGCTTCCCGCATGGCTGAACCGGTCTGCGCTCCGGGTGCACGGCCGATATTGGCCATCGAACCGGTGTAGATAACGCCGGCGATCGCGCCGGTTCCGTAGGCGGTCAGGTAGTCGCTGAGCACAATGCCGCCGTAGGACCAGCCCAGCAGCACCGCGCCGGACTCGATGCCCTCCCGCGCAAGGACAGCGGCGATATCGGCGGCCCAGTTCTCGGGATCGTCGTACCCGACCTCCGGTGCATCGGAGTAGCCGTGCCCGCGCAGATCAATGGCGATGACACGGAAACGCCCGGCCAACTCGTCGGCGGCCGCACCCCAACACAGCAGATTCGCCGACCAACCGTGCAGCAGCACCAGCGGCCGCCCGTCGGCAGGACCACTGACCCGATAGGCGATGGTGGTTCCGTCCGCACTGACCGCATCCCGAATAGCCATGCCACCGAGGCTAACGGTGTGGTGCGCGCCGACCGTGATCCGGGCAACAGCCCCGGCCCCTGGCAAACTCCCTGCACTTAGGATCGTGATCATGAGTATCCGCACCGCCGTCGTCACCGGAGCCAGCTCGGGAATCGGGGAAGCCACCGCAAGGGAACTCGCCAAGCAGGGTTACCACGTCTATGTCGGCGCCCGCAGGCTCGATCGGTTGCAGACCCTCGCCGACGAAATCGGCGGTACCGCGTTGGAACTCGATGTGACCTCCGATGCTTCGGTGCAGGCCTTCACCGATGCGATCGACAGCGCCCACGTGCTCGTCAACAATGCGGGCGGCGCGAAGGGCCTCGCCCCGGTGGCGGAGGCCGATCTCGACGACTGGCGCTGGATGTGGGAGACCAATGTGCTCGGCACGCTGCGCATCACCAAAGCGCTGCTGCCGAAACTGATCGCCTCGGGCGACGGCCTCATCGTCACCATCACTTCGGTCGCCGCCTTCCACGCCTACGACAACGGCTCCGGCTACACCTCCGCCAAGCACGCCCAGGCGGTACTGCACCGCACGCTGCGCGGCGAGCTGCTCGGCCAACCGGTCCGGCTCACCGAGATAGCGCCCGGCGCCGTCGAAACCGAGTTCTCCCTGGTCCGCTTCGACGGTGACGCCGAACGCGCCGCCAAGGTGTACGAGGGCATCGACCCGCTGGTCGCGCAGGACATCGCGGAGATTGTGGGCTTCGTCGCGTCTCGACCGTCCCACGTCAACCTGGACCAGATCATTGTCGCGCCGCGTGACCAGGTGGTCCCGGGTCGCTTCGCGCGCCGCGGCTGACATCCGGTCCGCGCTCGAGTCGCAGCACCACGCTCCCCCCGTCTATCGTGGCCCGGAGCCAAGGCTGGCCGAGTGCCACATAGGGGTTGCTGAAGATTCGCTCCAGTGGGTACGGGCGGTTGGCATCCGGGATTTGAAATTCGAATACACCAGATTGGAGTTGCTCGGCTCATGCTCAAGGGTTTCAAAGATTTCCTGATGCGCGGGAACGTTATCGACCTTGCTGTCGCGGTGGTCATGGGCACCGCGTTCACCGCGGTCGTGACGGCGGTGACCAAGGGCATCATCAACCCCTTGCTCGCCGTTCTGGGCAAGACCAACGAGCTGGGACTCGGCGTCCAATTGGTGGCGGACAAGCCCGCCACCTTCATCGCGGTCGGCCCGATCCTCACCGCGCTCATCGATTTCGTCATGGTCGCCGCGGTGCTGTACTTCGTACTGATGGTGCCGATGAAGACGCTCAAGAACCGCTTCGGCACCACCAAGGCCGCCGAGCCGACCGAGACCGAACTACTCATCGAGATCCGCGATCTGCTCGCCCGGCGCAACCTCGGCTCCGTCGAGGAGGCCATCGCGCTCGAGAAGGCGAACGTCGCGCCCGAGAAGGCCACAGCGAACCGGTAATCACCTGGCGCCCGAGACCAATCCGCCCCCGTTCGGATCATCGAACGGGGGCGGATCTGTCTGCGTTGGTCGCGGATCAACGCGGCGGCCCCGGCGCGACCGGTGTCGCGGAAATGCCGGGAGCGTGCGCGTCGTCCAACGCGGACAAGCCCTTCCAGGTACTCCAGCCGATGGTCCAGTCGTAGAGATCGCCGTCAGCGGCCGACATCTGGATCGATGTGCCGGTCACTTCGACCGGATCGCCGTAGAGCGCGGTCGGGAAGAACGCTTGCGCATCACTCGGCGAAAGATTGATACAGCCATTGGTGACATTCGACGACCCTTGCGCCGACAGCGATTCCGGATTCGCATGGATGAATTCGCCATTATTGGAAATGCGTACCGCCCAGCGTTCGCGAACGTTGGTGTAGAACGGCGGATTCGACATCATGAAGTCTTCGTACTTTTCGGTGACCACGTGCACACCGGAGCGGGTTACATTGCGTGGCTCATTGCCCTCGCCGTAGCTGACCGGGAAGTCGAAGACGACCTGTCCGTCGCGCACCACCTGCATACGGTGGCTCGGCGCGTTGGCCCGCACGATCTGACTGCGGCCGATGCGGAAATCCGAAGTGAGATCGGTGTATCCGTAATTGCCGCCGCCGAGGTCGAGGCCGTAGAGCTTGGCTGTGACCTGCACGGTAGTGCCTGGCACCCAGTAATCCTTCGGCCGCCAATGCAGGCGCGAGCCACCGTTGTCGTCGGGGAACCAGGCCCACGCGCCCTCGGTGGGCGGGTTGGTCGTGACGGTCAGTGCCTTCTCCACCGCGGCCTTGTTCTGCACAGAAGCCTTGAATTGCAGGATGATCGGCGCGGCGATGCCGACTTCCTGGTTGTCGGCGATATTGACGGTTGCGGGGACCGCGTTCTTCGGCGCGAGCGTGCGGAAGGTGCCCTCGATGGGAACCGGTTTGCGATCGGTGCCGATCGCCGTGCCCGACCAGGTGTAGGTGGCGTCGTAGCCGAGCGCCTCGGTGATCTTGTAGCTGTGCTTGTCCGGTGCGAGCTCGCCGCTGACGTGCTTGCCGCTGGCATTGGTCAGCGCGATCTGGTCGATCGTGCCGTCGGCGACGGTGACCGAGACCGGTGCCGTCGGGTTGACGTTCTCGGCATCGGCGGCCGGGGCCATACTGACTTTCGCGACTGGACGGGAATCGCCGGCGGAGTCGCTCTTGCCGCCGCGGTCGATCGTGCAGCTTGCCACCAGGGCAACCACGGCGAGTAGCACGGCTGACACGGCAGCGGCCGGTCTTCGGATGACTGGGCGGTTACTCACTTCTTCGAAGTTACGCGCGAGAAATCGTTCACTCCGCCAGCGAAGAATGTGGCGTCCCTTGCATCCGGCTAGAGCCTGACCCCCACCGTGACCGGCTCCGGCTCGAGCCGGATCCCGAATCGCTCGGTGACACCGTCACGGACCGTCCTGGCCAGCGCGACTAAATCCGCTGCCGTCGCGTCACCACGGTTGGTCAGCGCCAACGTGTGTTTCGTGGACAGCCGAGCCGGGGCCGACTGCCCGGGAAAACCCTTGGCGAAACCGGCCCGTTCGATGAGCCAGCCCGCGGAGAATTTGACCCCGTCCGGTGCCGGATAGGTCGGGATCGTGACATCGCCCACATGCGCGGCGATCGCGGCCCGCACCGCGCCGACCCCGGCTTCCGGAACGACCGGGTTGGTGAAGAAGGATCCGGCGCTCCAGGTGTCGTGATCGGCAGGGTCGAGCACCATGCCTTTGCCCGCCCGCAAGCCGAGCACCGCGGCCCGCACCTGCGCCGCCGGTCTGGATTCGCCGTTGGTCGCGCCGAGCGCGTTCGCCAGCTCGCCGTAGCGCAGCGGTGCGCTGGCCCCGCTGGGATCGAGCGCGTAATCGACGGCGAGCACAACGGCGTCATCGCGGTGTTTGAGCACGCTGGTCCGGTATCCGAAACCGAGCTCGCCCGGCTCGACCCAACGGATCTCGCCAGTGGCGCGATCGAGCAATCGCGCCCGACGCAGCAGGCGCTCCACCTCGACGCCGTACGCGCCGACGTTCTGCACCGGGGTCGCGCCCGCCGATCCCGGAATGCCGGAAAGGCACTCCAGTCCACCCAACCCGGCCGCCACGGTCGCCTCGACCACCGTGTCCCAGTTCGCGCCCGCCTCGGCGATCACACCGTCCGCGCCGATCTCGACGCCCTCGGTCCGCACCAGAACGACGACACCGTCGAAGCCCTCGTCACCGATCAGCAGATTGGAGCCGCCGGCGAGCAGCAACAGCGGGATTCCGGCCGCGTCCAGCGCGCGCACGGTCGCCACCAACGACTCGGTCGACACGCACTCGGCCACCGTCGCGGGCCCGCCGACCCGCAGCGTGGTCAGTTCCGCAAGCCGCACCGATTCGCGCACCAGCGCACCGGTGTCGGCCAGCAGCTCGCGCAACCGATCCGACGACACCACCCGTGAAGTTCGCACAGCCAGACGGTAGCGTGTTCGAACATGGCTACACCCCTGGCGTACACGGCCCGCTATTCGCATCCGGTCGCGGCCGTGCGCGCAGTGATTGCTGACGAGCAGTATTGGAAGAACCGCATCGCCGAGGTGGGTGGGCCCAACGCTCGACTCGATTCGATCGCCGTCAACGGTGATCAGGTCCGCATCGAGATGGTCCAGGCCATCGCCGCAGAGCTGCTGCCCGCCGCCATCACCGCGGTCCGCCCCGGCGATCTGATCATCCCGCGCGTCGAGAACTGGTCCGGCGATACCGCGACCTTCGAGGCCCGCGTCGAGGGCGCACCTGCCGAGGTTCGCGGTGCCATCGCCCTCGTTGCCGATGGCACCGGCTCGGTGGCCACGGTGACCGGCAACATCGAGGTGAAGATCCCGCTGTTCGGCGGGAAGATCGAAGCCGCGATCGCCGAGCGTCTCACCGAACTGCTCGCCTCCGAGGAGGAGTTCACCAACAACTGGCTCGCTCAGCGCTGAGTCCGCACCCGACGCCGCACACCTTCTGGAATGCCAGGAGGTGTGCGTTCGTTCCGGGGTGTTCGCGCGGTGCTCAGCCGCGGCAGGCTGCCACCAGTACCGGGACAGCAGTCCCGTCGGCAGCGCACCGACCGCGTTCACTTCGCCAGTCCGGATGGTCTCCACATTCACCGCCGAGCGATGGCGCGGCAATCGGTCCCGGTAACGTAACCGTTCATGGCTCGCCGACTGGACTATTCAGCCCGCTACCCGCTGCACACCACCAAAGAGCTGTATGCAGCGTTGTCGAACCGCGACTACTGGGAGGCGCGGGTCACCGAGATGCGAAAGTACTCGGAGAACGAAGTCGTGAGCCATGAGGTCAGCGACTCCGGCATCGAGATCGTGCTGCACCACATCCTGCCGCGAGAGATGCTGCCGGAGATGGCGCAGGCGGTGATGCGCAAAGATATGGTGATCACCCGCAAAGAGAGCTACGGCCCGTTCAACGAGGACGAAGTCGTCGGCAAATACTCTGCGTCGATCCCCGCGGGCCCCGGCAGCCTCGGCGGCACCATCCGTGTGTTCCCCACCGACACCGGCTGCACCGCGCGGTTCTCCTCGGAGGCAAAGGTGTTCATTCCCATGGTTGGTCCGCGACTCGAGCAGCTGATGCTGGTGAACCTCGTCGACCTGTTCCGTGCCGAGGCCGAAGAGACCGTGCGGTGGCTGGAAGAGCAAAACCCGACCAGCTGACCAAACCGGTCGGCACCATCACCCGCGGCACCACCGGCGTCAACAGACTACGACGCAGCGACCGCTGGCTGATCAACAACGAACTGGTCCGGGCGCGCCTGCAGGACGCGCCGGATCCGCTGGTCGTCGATCTCGGTTACGGTGCGAGCCCGTGGACCACGCTGGAGCTGGCGACCCGGGTGCGGACCGTCCGCGCCGACGTGCGCGTGATCGGCTTGGAGATCGACCCGGATCGGGTGGTGCCCGGCCGCGACGGGGTCGGATTCGCCCGCGGCGGCTTCGAGTTGGCCGGGCTGCGGCCGGTCTTGGTGCGCGCGTTCAATGTGCTGCGGCAGTATCCGGAATCAGCGGTCCCCGACGCGTGGGCGACCATTCTCTCCGGCCTCGCCCCCGACGGCCTGCTGGTCGACGGAACCTGCGATGAACTAGGCCGCCGCTGCGCATGGGTGCTGCTGGATCGCTCGGGGCCACTGTCGTTGACCCTGGCGTGGGATCCGTTCACCGTCGAGCGCCCCTCTGACATCGCCGAGCGACTTCCGAAGGCATTGATCCACCGCAACGTTCCCGGCGAACCGATCCATGCCCTGCTCACGGCCGCCGACCGCGCCTGGGCCCGCGCCGCACCGCACGCGCCGTTCGGGCCGCGGGTCCGCTGGCGAGCCACAGCGGAGTCGTTGCGGCAGGAAGGTTTTCCGGTGCGAACCTACCGCCGTCGTATGCGTGACTGCGTGCTCTCGGTTCCGTGGTCGGCCGTCGCGCCGAACAACGGTCGCACGTAGCCCGTGAGGTGGTCGGCTCATACGCCGGTGAGGGCCCGATGCACCCGGGCGGCCGCACGCGGGGGCAGTCGGACACTGGCCGAACGGATTTCATCGCGCGCACAACGATGGATGGCGACCGCATCGCCGACCACCTCGTCCAAGGCGGTCTGCCCGATATCCGCCTCCGCCAGATCGAGCACCGTCCGCACCGGCGTCGTCACCAGGAACGAGCCCGCCGACTCGACATCGGTGGCGACCAGCGGACGACGCAAGACTACGAGGCGCGGCGTCACCGGCGGGCGCCCAGCACCGACCGACAGGTGCAGGAATAGCGGCCGTAGCCGACCGAGCCCGTGCAGTTCGGCCGCGCTCTGATGCGACACCGCCGCGGCGCCGTCGAACCAGGCCGCCCACATGGCGTACTCGTCGAGCGGGCCCTGGGGCCAATCGGCCAGCCGAAGTAAACCCACGCCCGCCCGCGTCACCGAGCCATCTCCGAGCGCCACCCGCACTCGCACCTCACAACCGGTGCGCAACACCTGCCTGGTGGTGAAGAATCCGGCGTGCCGACCGGCCAGGCGCCGCAGCACCCGCCATCTCTGCTCCGCGGAGAGTGCGCGGGCCGCAGCATCGCCAGCCATGGCCACCAGGCTACGCTCGAAATCTGTGTCCCATGTCACAATCGATCCCCTCACCGCGCCCTCAGAGCGAACACAGAAATGTCGGGAAGAATCGGGCTCATGAGTCAGAAGCCTCCTACCACCGCGACCTCCACCCGGCGCACCCTGGTGATCGCCCTCGTCGTGGTCGTGACGCTGCTCATCGGTGCGTTGGTCGCCGGCGAGGCGTACGCCAGGCACAAGATCTCGCGGTGCATAAGCACGCAATTCGAGAAGGACATGGGCTCGAAGATCGACGTCGGCTTCGGCTGGCGGCCGATGCTGCTCACTTTGATCGACGGCAAAGTCTCCAAGGTGACAGTGGATAGCGCCGACTCCAAGTTCGGCCCGGCCGTCGGCATGGTGGTGCACGCCAAGTTCAAGAACCTCGATGTCAGCAACGGCGGACAGAGCGGCGGCACCATCGATAGTTCGTCGGCCGATGTCACCTGGAACAACGACGGAATCCGGCAAACGCTCGGCGGCCTGGTCAGTGGCGTGCACTCCTCCTCGAGCACCGGGATGCTGACGCTGGACGTGCTCGGTGGGCTCGCCCAGCTGCAGGTGCAGCCGCGGGTGGCGAACGGCGGGGTGCAGGTGGACACCATGTCGGCGGAGCTGCTCGGCATGGGCTTGCCCACCGATCTGGTGCAGGGCATCGTCGATGTCTTCACCCAGAGCCTGCAGAGCTATCCGATGGGCCTGAAGGCGACCGACATCAAAGTGACCGACGACGGTATCGCGGTGAAGCTGGAGGGCGGCCGCACCGAGCTCGAGGCCGGCCCGAACGAGGCCCGCTGCTGATCACCACCGAAATCGTGTCCTCGCCGGAGGAATTCGCACCCCGAACGAATCAGGCGGGGAAACCGTCAAGCACCACACGGGATTTGGACAGACCGAGCCGGGTCGCGCCAGCGGCGATCAGTTCCGCCGCGGCTTCGGCGGTCCGGATCCCACCGCTCGCTTTCACGCCGAGACGCCCGCCGACCGTTTCCGCCATCAGCGCTACCGCGTGCACGCTCGCACCGCCCGCGGGGTGAAAGCCGGTGGAGGTCTTCACAAAGTTCGCACCCGCGCGTTCGGCGACGCGGCAGACCGCCACGATCGCGGCATCGGGCAACGCGGCCGACTCGATGATCACCTTGAGCACCGCCCGCTCGCCCATGGCCTCACGGACCGTGACGATATCGGCCAGGACGGCGTTGTAGTCACCGGCAAGCGCCGCGCCGACATCGATGACCATGTCCACTTCGGCCGCGCCGTGCTCGACGGAGAGTCGGGCCTCCGCGCCCTTCACCAGCGAATGGTGTTTGCCGGAAGGGAATCCGGCGACCGTCGCGATCGCCACACCAGGTGCACGCACCGGCAGCATGGACGGCGATACACAGATCGCGTACACGCCGAGCGCACGCGCTTCGGCGATGAGCGCGTCGACATCGGCGGTCGTCGCCTCGGGTGCGAGCAAGGTGTGATCGATCATGGCGGCCACTTCGGCCCGGGTCAGCGATGTGGAGCTTGCCATGGGGTGAGAGTCTGGCATACCCGCGGCGAATTCCATTGCGTGCCTCCGGCGCTTCCCGCACACTCGTTATTGTCGGTGGAGGACTTGTACATCGGACACGAGCGCGTGCACGACTCCGCCGCGAGCGCGGGAGCATGTACGGATGGCCCTACTCGTTCAGGAGGAGACGACACCGTGCTGATCCGTCGCGAACGCGCCGATGATGTCACTGCCATCGCGGCGGTGCATCGCAGCGCCTTCGGACCGCAGTACGCCGACGGCGATGCGCGATACACCCTCGCCGACGCCGACATCGTGGAGATGACCGGCGAACCCAACAGCGCCGACGACCCGCCCGAGGTCGATCTCGTCGCCCGCCTCCGCAGCGACGAAGGCTGGATCCCCACGCTGTCCTTCGTCGCCATCGAGCACGACATAGTCATCGGGCATGTCTGCCTCACCCGCGCGAGTGTCGGCCCCTTTCCGGTCCTCGCCCTCGGCCCGCTCGGCGTCGACACCGAACACCAGGGCAGCGGCGTCGGCGCGGCCCTCGTGCACGCCGCCCTCGGCGCGGCGGACGCTCTCGACGAACCCCTCGTCGCCCTGCTCGGCAGTGTCGACTACTACCCCCAATTCGGCTTCGTCCCCGCCGCCCGCCTCGGCATCACCCCGGACGAACCCGCCTGGGTCTCCCACTTCCAGGTCCGCCAGCTGACCGCCTACGAATCGCAGATCGTCGGCGAATTCCATTACGCCGAACCGTTTTATTGTGTTTGATTTGCGGCGCCGCGTGTTCGCGACCCCCTTGGTCTCGCTTCCTCTAATGCTCGGTCTCGCTGCGCTCGGACCGTCGGTAGCCGAGCTCACCACCTCAATGAACACGCTCCAGCACACACAGAGACGGAACATGCCACAAACCCTCGCACTCGAACTCGCCCCACCCGAAACGCGTCATTGTGCCAAGGGGGAGCGTCGGTAGGGATTGTCGCGACCATGGTGGATACCCGTCGGCTTGTGCTGGTGGTGGCTGCTCGTCCGGCGGGATCGCTGCCGGTTCGGGGCGTCGGTCGTGATTGGTGACTGTGGTGGATGTACGCGCGGTGCGTGCGGCGGGCGGATGGATGGGGCGCGGAGCGACCTGGGAGGATGTGTCGATGAGTTCCGCTCCATCCGCTCTCGACGACCGTCGTTTTGTGCTCAGCCTCGGCTGCCCGGACCGCCCGGGCATCATTGCTCGAATCACCTCGTTCATCGCCGAGTTCGGCGGGTCGATCGTGGAGGCCGGCTACCACTCCGACGTCGACAGTGGGTGGTTCTTCACCCGGCAGGCGATCAAGGCTTCGACGGTGCCGTTCGGGATCGCGGAACTGCGGGACCGGTTCGCGGGAGTGGCCGCGGAGCTGGGGCCGGAGACGGAATGGCAGCTCCTCGATTCCCGAGAGCGGCGGCGGGCGGTGCTGCTGGTCAGCAAGGACGGACACTGCCTGCACGACCTGCTCGGACGCGCCGCCAGCGGTGAGCTGCCCGCCACCATCGAGGCGGTCATCGGCAACCATCCCGACCTGGCAGGCATGACCGAGGCACACGGCGTGAAATTCCACTATGTGCCGTTCCCGAAGGACCCCGCCGAACGCGGCCCCGCATTCGAGCAAGTGCGAGCACTCGTCGACGCACACGACCCGCACGCGGTGGTGCTCGCCAGATTCATGCAGGTACTCCCCCCTGAACTCACCGAACACTGGGCAGGCCGGGCGATCAATATCCACCACAGCTTCCTCCCGTCGTTCGTCGGCGCCCGCCCCTACCACCAGGCTTTCGCCCGAGGCGTCAAACTGATCGGTGCCACCTGCCACTACGTCACAGCAGAACTGGACGCGGGCCCGATCATCGAACAGGACGTCATTCGCATCGACCATGCCGACGAGGTGCGCGACATGGTCCGCCAAGGCCGCGACATCGAACGTGTAGTCCTCGCCCGCGGCCTCCGCTGGCACCTGGAAGCCCGAGTCCTGGTCCACGGCCGCCGCACAGTCGTCTTCAACTGACAACCCACCCACGACACAACGCCGTCGCCCGCCCACCCCGGTCGCAACTTCGCACCTCTCGTGATGGGCATGAGATTCCGACAAGGGGTGTGGTTCTCCCCGACCCACATACTTCTGCCTCGCCAGAGAAGGTCCGAGAACGTCAACCACGGCCGGTCCGCACGGCGGAAGACACAGCCGGGTACCACATGACGTGCTCAGCACCGCCCCAGGGAAAACCGTGTAGGGCAACCCGAACTCGATAGCACACCAGAGGGTCCGACAAGCCCTCACCTCCCCACACAACTGGTCGGCCGAAGCTGGGTAGCGTGCCCGGCTCGACACGTGAACTCACCTTCCCCTGTTGTTGCATGCCAAGCAGTTCCAGTAACGACGGTAGTCAAATGGTGGCTACAGGGTTGGGGGTTGAGCCGCCATCTCACTACCGTCGATCTTCTGTGGGGAGGGTCAGCCCACGGCTTCTGCTGGTGTGCGGGTGGATTCGAGGACCTGGGTTAGTTCCTCGTTGAAGCGGTGATGGGCCTCGGTGTTGCCGAGATGGCCGGTGTTCAGTACCTCGTACTTGGCCAGGGTGCCGGTTTCGTTGAGCATCTCCGCGATCAGCTCGGAGTGTGCGGGCGGTGTCATGTCGTCGAGGGAGCCGGCGAGGACGGTTGTGGGCACCACCAGGTTTCGTGCCGATTCGCCGAGGTCCATTTCGGCGAGCAGGATGCCGAACTCGGCGCGCACGCGGGCTGGGCAGGAGCGCACGATGGCCATGCTGAAGTCGATCTCGTCGTCGGTGGCGGCGAGAGTCATGATCTGCCTGGCGAAGAGCCAGCGCACCGGAGCGAGCGGCGGGAAGAGGATGGGGGCGCCGAGTCCGAGACGGCCGATGAAGGCAGGCAAGGGAATTCGGAACTTCAGCAACGGGAGCGGTCGGTTGAACAACGGCACTACCGTGGTCGTCGCGACCAGCCCGTGCGGGGCGGTGTTGGTCAACAGCACCGCGAGCGCCCGCTCGGCGACCCGTTCGGGATACCGTCCGGCCCAGGCCTGCAGCGTCATTCCGCCGAGGCTGTGCCCGACCAGCACGGCCTTGCGGCCGGGACGCAGAGTGGCCTCGAGGACAGCGGCCAGATCGTCGGCGAGCAGATCGGTGGTCAGCGGGCTGGAACCGAGTTCGCTCTCTCCATGCCCGCGCTGGTCGTAGGCGATCACGCGGTACTCGCCCGCGAACGCATTGATCTGCGCGTTCCAGTATTCGATGGCGCAGGTCCAGCCATGCACCAGCACGATCACCTGTCTGTCGGCCGGTCCGTATGCGTGCACGCGCAGCTTGGCGCCGTCGGCGGTGGTCACGGGGACGATCTGATGCGCAATGGTCGGCGGGTTCAGTGCCGCGGTCGCATAGGTACGATTCCGCAGGTTGGCGCGGTGGACGTCGAGCAAGCCCCGGACATGTTCCGGGAGGTTCACCAACGCAGACGGCAGCATTGCACGCATCGGACACTCCTTTGTGTTACTGCTAGGTACAGTAACCCCGATTCGCGCTGCTAGCTAGAGCTAGCACCAAGAAAATGTGACCGCTGCGCCTTCCGCCTCCCGGCCCGGCTTCGAACGGGCATCACCCCGCCCTACCCGCCAACTGCCGAAATCAGCCCTACCAGCGCGGACCGCGCTGAATCTCATCCACCTTCGGCCGCACATCGGCCAGGTAGATGCCGGTCGCGACGATGGCGATGAGCGCAAGCAGACTCGTGACCGTCAGCGAAAGCAGCAGGAACAACAGCGCCGCGGCGAGGATCGCGATCCAGATCGGCTTGGTCAGCTTGTCCACCGCGGTGAAGGCGTCCGGACGCTGACGAATGGCGTGAATCAGCGCGAAGATTGTCGCACCGAGTGCTACCAGCCGCAGCACGAACAAGATCATGCCGGTCAAATCCTGCGCCACATTCACCCCACCCATCATAGAAGCAACGACCCCGCGCACCAGCGGTGCGCGGGGTCGTCGTTTGTGCGTCAGGTGATTACACCTTCTTGGGAGCAGCCTTCTTGGCCGGCGCCTTCTTGGCGGGAGCCTTCCTGGCCGGCGCCTTCGCGGCAACGGGCTCCTCGGCCGCGGCGGGCGCGGTCTCGGTGACCACCGTCAGCACCTCGGCCTCGACGACCGGTTCGGCGACGACCTCGACCTCGTCCTCAGCCTCGACCTCGTCCTTGACCGGACGGCCGAGCAGGTCGCCGACCTTGCCGAGCACGTCCTCCGCGCGGCTGACCGCGTCGGTGTACAGGGATTCCACGCGCTCGATCCGATCCTCGACCAGGTGGTTGGCGCGCAGCCGCTCGACGGTCTCCTCGCCGCGAACAGCCAGGTCCGCGTACAGGTCGAGCGCCTTGGCGTAGTACTTCTCGGCGAGCGTGCGCAGCTCCTCGGGGGTGAACTTCTCGCGGAGCTCGGCGAGGTCCTCCGGGAGTTCGGAAGGCAGCCCGGACAACCGCTCGCGCAGCGTCTCGAACTGGGCCTGCACGTCGGCGGGCACGTTGGCGAAGCGCTCACGAGCCTCTTCGACACGGCCGGTCACATCGGCGGTAGCAGCACGCTCACGCACCTGAGTGACAGCGTCGAGCACCGCGGTGTAGACCGCGTCGCCTGCGCCGACGGTGGCGAACAGTGGCTTGGTGGTCTGGTTCTTCTCGGTCATTCTTCGTTCTCCTGGCGTGGCGGAGTGTCGGTTGTCGTAAGCGGAACTTCGCTGTCCCATTGATCCCCCCCTGACTCGTTCCCTCCGTTTTCGCGGCGAAACGATTCATAGATGTCCAGCAAGACCTGCTTTTGCCGTTCACTGATCGACGTGTCGGCAAGCAGGGCATCCCGGACCGGACTGTGCGGCCGCTGCTCGAGATAGCCAGCCCGTACGTACAACACCTCCGAGGACACCCGCAGTGCCTTGGCGATCTGCGTGAGTACCTCGGCGGATGGATTGCGCAATCCGCGCTCGATCTGACTGAGGTATGGATTGCTCACTCCCGCAAGGGTGGCGAGCTGACGCAGCGAGACTTGCGCAGCCTCTCGCTGTGCCCTGATGAACCCTCCGATGTCGTGCGCCGCGTTCACGACGCGAGCCGCCTTTTCTCCAACGCCTGCCGATTGCTCGGCCGAACTGTCGGTGTACTCGGCGGAAACCTCGGGCTGGTCTGCCATCACTCACCTTCTGGCGGTCGTACGGTGTCGATTCTAAATGAGGGTGCTAGCTATTGCAAGCACCCTGTTAGCACTCTTTCAGCAAACATCTGGCGCGCTACGTTTCAGCCGTGGAACAGCAGCTGCGAAATGGTGTAGATCGCAAGCCCTGCCAGCGATCCGACCACTGTTCCGTTGATGCGAATGAACTGCAGATCGCGCCCAACCTGCAATTCGATCTTCTTGCTCGCTTCCTCGGCATCCCACCTGGCAACCGTGTCGGTGACCAGGGTTGTGATCTCTCCTGCATAGTTTCCCACCAGATAGCGCGCCCCCCGGTCGATCCAGCCGTCGACTTTCGCGCGCATCTCGTGGTCGTCACGCAGCCGTTCACCTATCTGCTGCACGTTCTCGGCCACCTTCCTACGCAGCGTACTGCTGGGATCATCCGCCGATTCCAGGATCAGCCGCTTGGCAGCGCGCCAAGTCGCCTCAGCCATACCGGTGATCTCCTCGCGACCCATCACCTGCGCCTTGATCCGCTCGGCCTTCTTGATCATCGCGTCGTCGTGCTGCAAGTCCTCGGCGAATTCCTCGAGGAACCGATTCGCCGCGAGGCGCACCTCGTGCTCGGGATTCGATCGGACCTTCCAGGTGAACTCGACCAGTTCCCGGTAGATCTTTTCTGAAAGCAGAATGTTCACGAATTTCGGCGCCCATTGCGGAGCATCGCGCAAAACAATCCGATCGATCGTCTCCTGGCTGCCCAGCGCCCACTGATGGGCACGCTCGGCAAGCATGTCGAGCAGCGGAAGCTGCCTATTGTCGGCCAGCAGTTCGGCAAGCACTCGGCCGATCGGCGGACCCCACAGCGGCTCGGCGATCCGCTTGACGATCGTGTTGTCGATGATCTGCTCGACGTCCTCGTCACGCAGTACGCCGACCACCGCACGCAGGATCGTCGAGCTCTCCTCGGCCACCCGCGCGGCATGGCCCGAGTCCGCCATCCAGCGCCCGACCCGCCAGGAGATCTGCGCCGAGGTCACCTTCGCCGACACCACATCCGGAGCAAGAAAGTTCGAACCGACGAAGGAACCCAGACTCGCGCCGAGCTGGTCCTTCTTCTTGCGGATGATCGCGGTGTGCGGAATCGGCAGGCCGAGCGGATGCCGGAACAGCGCGGTCACAGCGAACCAATCGGCGAGCGCGCCGACCATGCCCGCCTCCGAGGCCGCGCGCACATAGCCGACCCAGTCGCCGCCCGAGCCGCGTGATTCCAGCCAACGGCAGAGCAGATAGATCACCGTCGCAAAGGCCAGCAACCCGGTGGCCAGCGCTTTCATTCGGAACAGGTCGCGCTTCTTGCCTTCCTCGTCCACGAAGGCCGCGAAGGTATTGGGTGCCGCTGCGGCAGGCCGAGTGCGCGTGTCGAGGACCGCGATGTTGCCGGGAGCTTTCTCCATGCCTTCCATTCTGCTGTGCTCGGCACGCGGCCCGACTCGACACAGCACCGGTCGCGTATGACGACACACCCGCGGCGCGCCCTGTTCCGGTCGGCAAATGTGTGGTTCCTGCCGCATCAGCGACCCAAACGCACATCTCACCGGTTGGCTGGACCTAAGCTGGTGGTTCGAGGAGCCCAACAGCTCGAAGCCCGAACCCCTACGAACGAGGGAGCTCACGCTGTCCACCGAAGACCTTGTCGACGTCGGCGAGCGCGCCGAGCGACCGGCGGCGGTGCGCACCGGCCGGACGGACGGCCGCAAGCGCCGATGGCGGCAGCACAAGATCGACCGGCGCGAAGAGCTGGTCGACGGCACCCTCGCGGCGATCCGTAGCCGGGGCAGCAATGCGGGCATGGACGAGATCGCCGCCGAGATCGGCGTCTCCAAAACTGTGCTCTACCGGTATTTCTCCGACAAAAACGACCTGGTCCACGCGACCATGCAGCGGTTCATCGAAACCACACTGATGCCGCGGGTCTACGAGGCGATCAGCCTCGACGCCGACGAGTACCAGCTGGTGCGCTCGGCCCTCTCGGCCTACGTCGGCACCGTCGACGAGGACCCCGAGGTCTACCGCTTCATCATGGGCAACGGCTCGGCCGACCAGTCCTCGCTCGCGGAGTTCGAGAAGCTCTTCGCCGAGGTCGTCTCCGTGGTCATCACCGACCGCGCCGGCGCGAAGGGTATCGACACCGAAGGCGCCCTGCTGTGGTCCTACGTGCTGGTCGGCGGCATCCAGCTGGCCACCCACTGGTGGACGACCAACAAGTCCATGTCCCGCGAACAGGTCATCGACTACCTGACGATGATGGCCTGGAGCGCCATCGAGGGAATGGCACGGGCCAACGGCTCGCGCGAGGTCTTCAACGCGCAGCCACATGTGCTGCCGACCTTCGATACCGACTCGGAGAACTGATCAACCGCCCGACTTCGGGTTCCTCCACAGGTGCTAGCTGGGCCGCTAGCTGAAGTTCACCGTCGTGCTCGACTTTGCGGATTCGTTGGCTAGTCTGAACCCGAGCGGTGCGCCGAGTGGGCTGCGTCACCGCCCCGCGTTGGCACCAATGGAGGTACCTCGATGGCGAAGCAAGTGCCGACTTCCCGGCTTGCTCGTGGCACCAAGCTGGGTGCGGTCGCAGCAGGCTCGGTCATCCGGACGCAGCGCACGCGGCTATCGATGCGGGGAAGGTCCGACGCCGTGCGGGCCAAAATGGCCGAAGAGTCGATGATCCGCACTACCGAGCAAGTGGTCATGGTCCTGGGGACCATGAAGGGCGTTGCCATGAAACTGGGCCAGATGATGTCTGTGCTCGATCTCGACCTGGTGCCCGAAGACCACCGGGAGCGCTTCCAGAAGCGCCTGGCCGTGCTGCGCGATGCGGCACCGACGGTGTCGTTCGAATCGATGCGCCGGGTAATCGAGGAAGACTTCGGGCAACCGCTCGATCGGGTGTTCGCCGAATTCGAATCGACGCCGATCGCGGCGGCCTCCATCGGCCAGGTGTATCGCGGCATGCTGCACGACGGTCGGCGAGTCGCGGTGAAAGTGCAGTACCCCGGCATCGACGCGGCGGTGCGCGCGGACCTGAAGAACCTGGCCATGTTCCGGCGGGTGCTGCAATCGGCGATGCCGTGGGTGACCCCGGCCGTGCTCGACGAACTGCGGCTGAACATGGAGAGCGAACTCGACTACCAAGCCGAAGCCAACACCCAACTGCAGATCGCCGAGGTCTACGCAGGCCATCCGTTCATCCGGGTGCCGCGCTCGATGCCCGAACTCAGCACCACCCGGGTCCTGGTCAGTGAATACGTGGAGGGCATCGGTTTCGACGCCATCCGCCGACTGCCCGATGCCGAGCGCAACCGGATCGGTGAGATCATCTACCGGTTCTATGTCGGCTCGCTGTTCACCTTCCACGAGTTCTGCGGCGATCCGCATCCGGGCAACGTGCTGCTCGCCGCCGACGGCAAAGTCGCATTCCTGGATTTCGGCCTGTTCAATCGGATGGATCCGGAGCATGTCCGCTTCGAGACGATCTGCCTGCGCGCGGCGGCCGAGGACCGCGCCGAAGACCTTCGGCAGTTGATGATCGAGCGCGGCGTCATCGACTCGCCCCAGGAGATCGGCGCGGAGGAATGTCTGGAATATGTGCTCGCCGCCTCGGAGTGGTGCCTGCTCGACGAAGAGCTGACGATCACTCCCGAACTGGCCAGCGGCGCGTTCCTGCTAGCTGTCGACCCGAGGGCTAGCGAATTCGCCGGGATGAAACAGCAGAACCTACCGCCCGAGCATCTGTTCTCGCGCCGCGCCGACTTCCTGACCTTCGGCATGCTCGGGCAGCTCGAATGCACCGCAAACTGGCACCGCATTTCCCGCGAGTGGATCTACGACGAACCACCGGTCACCGAACTAGGACAGATTCACCACCACTGGCTCGCCGAACACCCGCCGATTCCGCCGAAAAAGCCTCGGGCCCGGGCAACGAAGCCCGTACGGGACAAGGCATAACGCACAGCATTGATCGGGAGCAGGTAACGATGGCAGACACACGAGAATTCGACCTCACGCTATTCGGCGCAACAGGTTTCGTCGGCAAGCTCACCGCGGAGTACCTGGTAGGCGCCGCGCCCGAGTCGGCACGCATCGCGCTGGCCGGGCGATCGCTGGACAAGCTGACGAAGGTCCGCGACGAACTCGGCCCGGCCGCCGCGGGCTGGGATCTGGTCGTGGCCGATTCCACCGATCAAGCCGCGCTCGATGCGCTGGCCGCGCGGACCACCGTCGTGGTCACCACTGTCGGCCCGTACTTGCGCTACGGCCTGCCGCTGGTGGCCGCCTGTGCGAAGGCAGGCACCCACTATGCCGACCTCACCGGCGAGCCGCTGTTCATCAGGGATGCGATCGACCAGTTCCACGACCAGGCCGCAACCACCGGTGCGAAGATCGTGAATTCCTGCGGCTACGACTCGATTCCGTCGGACATCAGCGTGTACCAGCTCTACCAGCGTACGGTCGCCGACAACACCGGCGAACTCGAGGAGACCACGCTCGTTGCCTGGCTCAAGGGCGGCGCGAGCGGTGGCACCATCGACTCCGGCCGCGCGATGATGGAAGCCATCGCCGAAGACCCGTCCAAGGGCCGAGTGCTGTCACACCCGTACTCACTGAGCCCCGACAAGTCGATGGATCCCGATGTGGGCCGCCAGTCCGATCAGGCTCTGCAGCGGGCAAGCAACATCGACCCGAGTCTGGACGGCTGGGTCGCGACCTTCATCATGGGCTCGCACAACACCAAGATCGTCCGCCGCACCAACGGCCTGCTCGGCTGGGTGTACGGCAAGAACTTCCGCTACCGCGAGGTGATGAGCGCGGGCAAATCGCCGGTCGCTCCGCTGGTCGCGGCGGGCATGGCGGGCGGCATCGTGGCCACCATGGCCGCAGGCGCGGTGCTGTCGCGAGTCGCGGTGGGCCGCAAGCTGCTGGACCGGCTGCTGCCGAAGCCCGGCACCGGGCCGAGCGAAAAGGCCCGCACCAGTGGCTGGTTCACCATGAAGACCTTCGCGCGCACCTCTTCGGGGGCCAAGTACGTTGCGACCTTCGCAGGCACCGGCGACCCCGGCTACCAGGCGACCGCGGTGATGCTCGGCGAAGCAGGCCTCTGCCTGGCCTTCGACGGCGACAAGCAACCCGAACTGGCAGGCATCCTCACCCCCGCCGCGGCCATGGGTGACGCACTCACCGAACGACTGCGCGCGGCGGGGATCACCATCGAGGTCGACCGAACCTGAGTTCCCTTGCGGCGGGCGGTGATCAAGGCATGGTCACCGCCCTGACCGCCCGTTCCGACTCCCCATGACGAGGAGCGCCCATGGAATTTTCCCGCTGATCAGCGCGGCCGTCCTCGATCAGACATCGCAGCGATAGCGACCGAACCGAGGACAACCCCGTGAATCTGGCCAGACGCACCATGAACGCCCCCGCATTGGCGGCGGTATACGAAAGAGCCTGGCGGCCAACCCTTTTCTATCTGGCCAGCGGCCGAACCACCGCCGCCGACCGCCGCGACGCCGTCACCGCCCTGCGCCTCGAAGGCGCCAAGAAGGTCCTCGACATCGCCTGCGGCCCAGGCAATTTCACCAAACATCTGAGTAGCGTTCTCGACGGAGACGGCTACGCGATCGGCCTCGACTACTCCGCACCGATGCTCGCCCGCGCCGTCACCGACAACGCGGGCCCCCGCGTCGGCTACCTTCGCGGCGACGCCCGCCGACTTCCCTTCGCCGACGGCACCTTCGACGCCGTCTGCTGCTTCGGCGCCCTCTACCTCATTCCCGACCCGATCGCCGCCACCCGTGAAATGATCCGCGTCCTGGCACCCGGCGGCCGGATAGCCATCACCACCAGCCACCGAGCCGACAACCCGTTCGGCCACGCCAGCCGCATTGTGGGCGGCTGGAGTGGCCTGCGCGTCTTCGACAACGACATCTTCCCGAAGTTGTTCGCCGCGAACGGATTAGTAGACATCGACCAACAGGTGCACCGACTGCTGCAATACGTGAGCGCCGGTCGCCCGGAGTAGTCGGACTGCGCGCACTGGGTCGGGCATGCAGAAACCCGGTGCCGTCGTCCGCTATCCGGACATACTGAACTCACCGTTCTCGCTGATGCTCCCCGGTAGCCACTGGCTTTGTGCCAGTGCCTCCAGAACGCAGGTCACCAACAACTTGCGGCCACGCTGGCTCACCGTGTACTCGAGCACCGGGTGTGATTCGTGGCTTCGAATCATCGTGTTGTTCGTCTGCCGCGGGTTGGGCTCCGACAGCATCCAGAAAAGTTCGGGTCCGATCAGAATCGATTGCCCACCACTCTCGTGGAACCATCGGCTGGAATATTCGATCAACAGATCGGTGAACGCTTCCGCGCTATCCGCTGCTTCGGTGAGCTGATTCAAAGCGGTTGATCGGTCGACGGTACTGAGGATGACCGCCGCCAATCGGCCTCCTATTTCCCGGAACTGATCAATACCCTGGTCCTGCCAAATGATAAAAGGCATCGCTACTCCATCGAAGAATTCGAGCATGACTGAAGTATTCGAACTCGTACGATCACGCACGGACTGACGCCGGGACCAGGTGACGGCCCTCGGTCGCCTTGATCGAGGTGATCTTAGCCTGCACCGGCCGTTCGGTGGCAAACGGCGCGGCGATCAGTTCGGTAGTCGGGACGATGTCGATCGGGTCGAGCCGCATCGGCGCCGTTTCGGCTTCGGTATCGGACCGGGTCGACACCGTCGCGCCGCAGCCCTGCGGCGCGGCAGCGCGTTCGGCGCGTCCGTCCGCGCGGCCCTGCTCCCACAGCATCAGCGTGAGATGCACTGCGAACAGCAGCGCAAGCGGCATGCCCGCGTAAATGGCCACCGACACTGAGCCACCGCCGATCTCGCGTGCGTACTCGATGTTCCCCGCGACCGATACCAGCGTCGACAACACGAACAGCCCTGTCGCGTACCACCAGCCTGCACTCATTTTCCGGAATGAGGCAGTGGCAATCATGGAACCGATCACCAAACCGTCGATCGCGATCGGCACGTTCGAGGCTAGATCTGGCAGGACATGGTTTGTGATGGCCAGACCATGCAAAGCGGCAAAGGACATTTCAAATGCCTTGACCGCCACGACAGCAGTGACAACCAGCGACGCATGCGCCGGACGCGGCTTGAGCCGGCGCCGCCAGTTCGCAATGGAAGCACCGGTCATCGGTGCGGGTGTTCCGTCTAATTCCTCCGCCATCACAGGTGTGATCGTCGTCATGGTTGGGCAGCGTAGCGTGTATGCCTCTCGGCACATCAAGGCCATGGGTCAATACATTCGAGTCGCCGCCGAGCGAGAACGATATGCGTATGGCGATCCTGTACCGATCGACGCCGCGCCGGGCTCGACCGGTACATATTGCCAGAGAGGCGAGCTCAACCTTTCTAATCCACGGTGCGTGGTTTCGGTTGTCCTCCAACGGTTTTGCCGAGGCAGTTCCGGGCGCTCCGATCATGGCAGAAAAATGCAGATTGCCGAGTATTTGTGGGACACGATTTCATCATCACCGCAAAGGCATTCAGAAGGAGCAGCAGTTCAGTCGGACTCGTTCGGCTCGGGTAGCGGCGCGGCGCCGAGGTCGACCATGCGGCGGAGCACCTCCGGCGTCAGGGCGAGCTCGAATTCGCTTCCGCCGCTTTCGAAGACGAAGCCGAGGTAATCGTCTCGACGCAAGGGCGCACGGCGGACGGAGCAGTGCTCCCCCACGACTACCCAGCTACCGATCGTCAGATGATCGAACATCGCACGCTCCCACCCATTGGCCCATGCCACTCCCGACAAGTGGACTATGCCAGTCGCCCAGGTTGGCTGTCAACGCAGAAAACAGGCTACGAGCGGGTCGAATATTCCTGCTGGAACTCCCAGCGATCGGGCGGGTAGACCACTTCGTCGAACTGCAGGACGGTGCCATCGGCCTCGTGTAGCGCCAACCGGTAGACGAGTACCGCGGCCGGACGGGGCAGGTCGAAGTGGCGACGTTCCTCGGCCGTGGCAAGACGCGCGCTCACCCGATCACGGGCGTACGACACGCGATGGTCGGTGACGGACTCCAGGTACCCAACGGTGCCACCTGCCAGTCGCTCGGCGTCGAGCAGCCCCGGTGCGATCTCGGCGAGTGCGGCCGAGAACCAGGAGGTCGCGAGCTCGGCCACACCGGAATCGTTGGACACCAACCGCTTCCGGACGAGTACCGAGCCGCCGACGGCCGCCGCAAGCCCTTCACGCACCCACACCGGCCCATCGACCATCCCCGCTTCCAACACGGTCACCGACGCGTTCTCCGAGTACGCCGAACCGTATTGCCACGCCCGATCTCCCCGCTCCCGCGCCGCGGGCCGCGCACTGCGATCGACCACGTACGTGCCGGATCCGCGCCGCGACTCGACAATCCGCTGCTGCCGCAACTCATTCAGCGCCCGCGCCGCCGTGGGACGGGCGACACGCCAACTCGCCGCGAGCTCCCGCTCCGACGGCACTTCGGCGCCGGGAGCCAGTTCGCCGCGCTCGATCTGATTGCGGATGTACCCCGAGATCTGGAGATATTTCGGGAGTACTTCTTCGATTTCGGGCACCGGACGCCTTCCCCTTCGAAACCTCCCTAGACCATCGGCCAGTGTAGCCGGGCAGGCGTGCCACACATCACACTGCGCTGCGCGGCCGACCGCAGAAAGGAGGTCACCCCGCGACTTACCGACCGGTAGAGTGCGAAACCAGTACGTGCGGTGGGTGTGGACCGACACGTGCGGTGGGTGTGGACCGAACAGAAGGGGGCGACCCAGATGGCGGTACCGGATACCGGACAGCGGATGGCCAGGCAACTCTATGCGGCGGCCACCGGTGGCGACGGCGAGCCGTTCGTGCTGGCCGAACATGTCGCCGAGAACCTCGCCGCGGCCTGCGACAAACTCGTCGATGATCTGCAAAAGGCTATGGGCACAGGGTATCTCGTCACCGAGGTCATCGGCTTCCCGAATCTACCGACAGGACATGGCCTTACGCGTGGGTTCGGCGACAAGGGTAGGCAATACCTGGATACGGTGACCGCCCTCCAGGAAACAGCGCTGCTGTACAAGGCCGCATACCTGGCAGCGGGCAAGAAGTTCGAGGACGCCGACGCCGCGAACAAAGCGGCCCTCGCCCTGGTCACCGAGTATCTGGAGCCACGGTGACCGCGCCGCGAGATGCGGCGAAAGCAGCCGCCGCCGACATCCGCACCCGTCAGCAGCTGCTGACGAGCGACTCCGCAACAGCAAGTGCTGGAACAGATCCCGCATTTGCTCCCGAGCGAGAGCGGTTCGGCGCCTATACCCACCACGAGATCTGGGATCTCGTGCACGAGACCCTGAATCCGGCCGCACTCGGCGAGGCCGCAGCCGGATGGGAGTCCAACGCCGTCGCGCTCGCCGAGGCATTTCAGATCTTCTCCGACGCCGCCAACCGCGAATTCGCGCGCTGGTCCGGCCGATCGGCCGACGCCGCAGTGCAGGCCACCCGCGCGTTCGTACAGGTCGGCACCGAAGCACACGAGGTGTGCCGGACGGTTGCGCGCCTGATGGAGCTGAATTGCGAAGCTGCGCAGACCATTCGGGCTGCCATACCACCGCCGAAGGAGTACCGTCCGCTGGAGGACCCGGCCGCGGAGGCCGTGCACGGGGGTCAGCGCAGAATGGAACACGACATTGCGGCTGCCACGACCCAGGCCGACGTCCAGGACACGATGACTTACGTCTACACCCCGACCATGCCCGCATCCGGCGACCGTGTCCCCCGCTTCACACTCCCGCCAGAGGTGCCGACGGGCTCGACCGACGGCCCCCCTGCCCGACCCACCCCAGTCGGCGGGGGCGGCGCGCAGTGAAATGGATTCTCACGCCGGACGAATTCACCCACGTCTGGGAAAATGAAACGAGTCTGGACCGGCGACCCTACCCCGTCAATATGATGCCCGCGGCGACCACACGCACCGAAAGCGAATACGCCGCACTGCGATTGCCGCAGCGCTTCGCCCGCCAAGCCGACCCGGACCTCGCCGCCGCGCTCATGATGTGCGCCCGCACCGACGCGACAACCATCACCGTCTCCGGCGAGCGCACCGCGGCGCCGCGCAACGGCGGCGCCTGCGACGCCGGCCCGATCCTCGCTTTTGCCGCCGTGGTGCACAATCACGCAGGAATTCTGGTCGCCACAACCGACAAGGTGATCGTGCAGATGTGCCACGCCCGCACTCTCGGCCAGCGCCTGGTCCAGATCATCGGCCCGGCGCAAGCGGGCAGGCTCGGCCTGATGCGGGAGCCACAGGGCGCGGTGCTGAGTCCGGATCACACCGAGCCCTACGTCAGCAACGGCCATCGCGGCGCCGCACGGTTGCGTCGAACGCTCCGAAAACCGGTCGATGGCCGCGGCTTCATCACCGTGACCGTGGAGCCCGACCGGCCCATGTCCCCGCCGACCCGCCACCGCAGCTGGCTCGATTTCACCGGCGATGGCCGCTACCTGCTCGCTTCCTCCGATGACCTGGTGCTCACCCCGGTCTCCGACGAGGATTTCGCCGACCAGATCCTGCGTCTCGCGCAGATCCGCTGACAGTCGTAGCGACCGCGTACAGATTGCTCGCAACAACACCGCAGTGGCTACTGCTCGCAGGTCGCTGGATCACAGCGTCCCGATCCGACACGAACTGAGCCGACGACCCGTCATCGGGCGCTCACCGTGGTTAGCTGGACCGATGGCGAAGCACTGGTCTCTTCCGCCCACCGACGCCCTGCGGGCCGATGGCCTGCGGATCGCCGATCTGGACACCTCCGGCACGCCCGGATTCAAGGGTGACAAGAAAGCGGCCGCCGCATTGCAGGCCGAACGCGCCGAAGTCCTGTCGGGTCTGCAGGAAAAGCTGTATGCCAACGGCCGTTCCGGCGACTCCCGCAATGTCTTGCTGGTTCTGCAGGGGATGGATACCGCGGGCAAGGGCGGCATCGTCCGGCATGTCATCGGCTCGGTGGACCCGCAGGGTGTCGATCACGCCTCGTTCGGTGTCCCGACCGAGGAGGAGAAGCAGCACCACTACCTGTGGCGCATCCGCAAGGCGCTGCCGCGCGGCGGCCAACTCGGCGTGTTCGACCGTTCGCATTACGAGGACGTGCTCGTGGTTCGGGTGCACAACCTGGTGCCATCGGAGGTATGGGAGCCGCGCTACGAGGAGATCAACGCCTTCGAACAGGAGTTGGTCGACCAGGGCACCATACTGGTGAAAGTGGCCATGTTCGTGTCGCTGGACGAACAGAAGCAACGGCTCATGGAACGTCTCGAGCGACCGGACAAATACTGGAAGTTCAACCCCGCCGATATCGACGAGCGCGCCTACTGGCCCGCCTACCAAGAGGCTTACCAGGTCATGCTGGATCGGACCTCGACCGAGTTCGCACCGTGGCACGTGATTCCCGCCGACCGCAAATGGTTCTCCCGCCTCGCCGTCACCGAGCTGCTCATCAATGCGCTCGACCGACTGAAACTGGACTGGCCGACCGCCAAGTTCGAAGTCGAGGAGCAGAAGCGCCGCCTCGAACAGGCCTGACCACCGCACGGCAGGCGGCTGCCGACAAACCGCTCGAAACGGGCCCGCCTGCCCGAAATTTCGGAATCTCTCAGGTTCACCCAGGATGATGTGGGCCGTGCCGGACCACGCCGGGCAGAGCTTCGGAACTACCATCGTGGCGGCAGGAAACCGGCAGGCTAGCGAAAGGCGTGGTGAACGCACGGTGAGCAACAACCCTGGTGGCAAGAAGAATCCGTTGGCGGCGGCGGAGCGCGCCGACCGCAACCGCAAGATCTTCATTCAGGTCGGCGTTGCAGTCGTGCTGATCGGTCTCGTCGCGGCCATCGGCATCGGCATCGCGGTGAAGAACAATCGTAAGAACGCGCCCGGCGCCACCCCTGCCATCGCGAACTCCGGGCAGAGTTCCGGCGCGGTCCAGGCCTCCATCACCGACAACGGCGCGATTCGCATCGGCAAGCCGGACGCCAAGGTCACCGTCCGCGTGGTCGCCGACCTGCAGTGCCCGGCGTGCAAGGGCTTCGAGGCCGCCAATTCCAAGGTGCTCGAGGAGGCCGTCGGCAATGGCACGGCCGTGGTCGAATACAACGTGATCGCCTTCTTGGACAAGGCGTCCACCACCCAGTACTCCTCGCGTGCGGCGAACGCGTCCTACTGCGTCGCCGAGTCCGATCCGTCGAAGTACCTGCCCTGGCTGGCCGCTATGTTCGCCCAGCAGCCCGCCGAGGGCGGCACCGGCCTGCCCGACGACAAGTTGATCCAGATCGCCAAGGACGCCGGCTACACCGATCCGGCCGTTGCCCAGTGCATCACCGATCGCAAGTACGACAAGTACATCCAGGACAAGACCAAGGACGTGCTCAGTAGCGGGATCAAGTCCACCCCGTCGGTGTTCGTCAACGGTAAGCAGATCGACTCCAGCCAGGAGATCTTCGGACCGGGCGGACTCGCACCCGCGATTGCCGCCGCCGCGGGTCAGTGAACGACACAGCAGCGGTTCGGTCCGCGTGGGTGCTGCTGATCGGCGGGCTCGCCGGTTGGCTCGCCTCGGTCACGCTGACCGTCGAGCGCTTCAAGCTGTTCACCGATCCCGAGTACAAGCCATCCTGCAGCATCAATCCCATCCTGTCCTGTGGCTCGGTGATGGCGACCGATCAGGCCGCCGCGTTCGGCTTCCCGAACCCGATCATCGGCATCGTCGGGTTCTCCGTGGTAGTGACCCTCGGCGTCCTCGCGGTCGCCGGGGTGCGGTTTCCGCGCTGGATCTGGGGCGGGCTGTGGCTGGGCACTGTGCTCGGTGTCGCCTTCATCGGCTGGCTGATCTTCCAGAGCCTGTATCGGATCAATGCGCTGTGCCCGTATTGCATGGTGGTGTGGGCGATCATCACACCGCTGCTCGCGGTGACCACCGACCAACTGTGGGGTCGCTCGCGCGGACCGCTCGGCGTCATCGCGGAGTGGCGGTGGACATTCGTGGCGGTGTTCTACGCGGTGGTGCTGCTGCTGGTGTTCCTGCGCTTCCAGGACTACTGGCTGTCGCTGGCCTGAATTCGATAGTCCGGCAAGTCGATTCGACTCCCCGACGGTGCCCGACGCCGTCGGGGAGTCGGCGTTCTCGGGCGTTGCTCAGTTCGGTGGCCCGACCGTCAGCACCACCGAGACCGTGCGCTGGAGGTGGTCCGAACCGGTGACGGCCAGTCCCACAGTGTCGTTGGGCCTGCGCATGTTCAGCACCGCACGCAGGGACTGGGCTGTGGTGACGGTCTGCCCGTCGATCGCGGTGATCACGTCACCCGTGACGATGCCTGCCGCATAGGCGGGCATTCCGTAGATTGCGACGTCGACGCGAGCGCCCGTGCCTGCGGGCTCCGCATTCGAGATGACAATGCCGAGGGTGGCGGTCGGACCGATGTGCACGGTGTCGGTCGGTGTGCCGGATCGGACCTGCCCCACCACCCGCATCGCGGTATCGATCGGCACCGCATAGCCGTTCGGGGTGCGCCCGATTTCCTGTGCAGGCTCGCCCGACGCCGCGGTGATCACACCGACCACGGCGCCGTTCCGATCCGCCAGCGCGCCGCCGGACTGCCCCGAACTGACCGCTCCGGCGACCTCGAGCATGTTGGACAACGGCTTGCGTGATAGGTCGGCGGAATTGAGCGCGACGATCGTGCTGTTCAGATTGGTGATACTGCCCGCGATCGCGGTCGGGGTGCCCCCCGTGCCGCCCGCATTACCGATCGCGAGCACCGCGTCACGTATTCGCAGGTCCGACGAAGTTCCGATAGTCGCGATCGTCAGGTCGGCCGCATTACCGAGTTCCAGCAGCGCGATGTCCGCGCCCGAGTCGTAACCGAGCACTGTCGCGTCGTACACCAGCCCGTTGCCGACATCGGTGACCGTGACGGTCTCCGCACCCTTCACCACATGATGGCTGGTCAGCACCTGCCCGTCGGGCGTGAGCACGATTCCCGACCCGGCCGCACCGAGTCCGAAGGGCCGGCTGGAGGTGCTGATATTCACCAGAGCCGGTTGGACGACGCGCGCGACCGCCACCGGGTCCAGCGGCGATATCGGCGCCGATACAGCGGGCGTCGAGCTGGCCGGTCCGCGGGTCTGCCAGCCCGGCATTTCGCCACCGAACCCCAGGAAAGCGGCAATCGCGAGCATCGCGGCGACCAATAACGCGAGCGCACGCCCACCACCTACCGCCCGATTCCGCTCGGGCACGCGATGCCGGTCGTCGTCCATCGTCTACCGCCTCGGCTAACCCTTGATGAATTCCATTGTGGCTGGAGATCATCATCGCGCCGGGCGGTTTCCAGGAACACCCCCGCGTCGCGGTTATATCCGCACAGACGTTTGTCAAACATGCTCATGCAGCGGTAGGCATGTACGCATGAGCGAGCGCAGCAAGCCGATGATGTGCACAGCGCCTGTGGGCGTACTGGAGCCGAGTGTCGGCGAGGCACAGTCATGAGCACCGCTGCCGCTTACGCCATGCCCGCGCCCGATGGCGCCTTCGAGAAGGTCACCATCGAGCGCCGTGAACTGGGGCCGCGCGATGTATTGATCGATGTCAAATACGCCGGTATCTGTCACTCCGATATCCACACCGCACGCGACGAGTGGGGCGGCGCCAACTACCCCTGCGTGCCGGGGCACGAGATCGCGGGCATCGTCGCCGCGGTCGGCTCGGCGGTGACCAAGTATCACGTCGGGGACCGGGTCGGAGTCGGATGCATGGTGGACTCCTGCGGGGTCTGCGGCCCCTGCCTCGCCGATGAGGAGCAGTACTGCGAGGCCGGCGCCACCCTGACCTACAACACGCCGGTCGATCCGGCTGTCCAGCCCGGCGGCTACACGATGGGTGGCTACTCGACGCAGGTCGTGGTGACCGAACATTTCGTGCTCGCCATCCCCGAGGGCATCGGGCTCGATGTGGCCGCGCCGCTGCTGTGCGCGGGCATCACATTGTTCTCCCCGCTGCGGCATTGGCAGGCGGGGCCGGGCAAGCACGTCGCGATCGTCGGCATGGGCGGCCTCGGACATGTCGGGGTGAAGATCGCGGCGGCGCTGGGCGCGGAGGTCACAGTGCTCAGTCACTCGCTCGGCAAACAGGACGACGGCAAGCGGTTCGGTGCTCACCACTATTACGCGACCAGCGATAAGCAGACCTTCCGCGAACTGCGCAACCGCTTCGACCTCATCCTCAATACGGTCTCGGCCGACCTATCGATCGACAGCTACCTGCGCATGCTCGCGTTGGACGGAACCTTGGTACAGCTCGGCGTGCCCGAGAATCCGATGAGTGTCAAGACTTTCAGCCTCTCCGCCTACCGGCGCTCGCTGTCGGGCTCGATGATCGGCGGCATCGCACAGACCCAGGAAATGCTGAACTTCTGCGCGGCACACGGCATCGGCGCGGAGATCGAGCTGATCTCGGCCGACGAGATCGATGGCGCCTACGACCGGGTCGTCGCCAGCGATGTCCGCTACCGGTTCGTCATCGACGCCGCGACAATCTAGCGGTCCAGGCCCGACCATCTGGTCGGGAGCCCTCGGCAGTTCGTCGGATTGCCGACGCAACAACAGATCTAGGATGCACACGGGTGACGCATCGGTGCACCCAGCAGCCGAGGCCGCTCGCCAGCGGGCTCGAAGGTGGCCTCGGCGCACCCCGATTGCCTGCTGAAAGAGGCGGAGGAGCGTTGTGCCTGCGGATGAAGACAGCCTGGCGATCGACGAGGCGGCCGGCGGCGATGCTTCGGCGAACGCCGACGATGCGATGGTCACCGACGAGCTGAGGGCGGGTCCACCGCCCTG
The DNA here is from genome assembly GCF_040681975.1 of Nocardia sp. NPDC051463. NCBI lineage: Bacteria > Bacillati > Actinomycetota > Actinomycetes > Mycobacteriales > Nocardiaceae > Nocardia > Nocardia sp. NPDC051463. The sequence continues at coordinate 3,181 of NZ_JBFBAB010000007.1, read as the reverse complement.
GCTGTTGCGTGCGTTCCTGCTCGCCGCGGCGACGGTAGCCGGTCTGGTCGGCGGCTTCTGGCTGTTGACCCGGCTGCAAGGGCTGCTGACGGTCCTGTTGATTTCGCTATTTCTCGCCTTCGCGATCGAACCCGCGGTGAACTGGCTCGCGGCCCGTGGCTTGCGCCGTGGACCGGCGACCGGGTTGGTGTTCCTCGCCTTGACCGTGCTCAGTGTCGCCTTCGTGTGGACGCTCGGTGCGCTGCTCGTCGAGCAGGTCACCACGCTGGTCAAGAACGCGCCCCAATACGCGGACCAGGCGGTCGATTGGATCAACCACACCTTCAAAACCGATTTGTCCGGTACCGACATCGGGAAGATCGCCAAAGATCGCAGCGCAACCATCGAGGGCTACCTCGACGGCTTGGCCGGCAATGTCTGGGGCATCGGTACCACCGCGGTCGGTGTGCTCTTCCAAGCACTCGGCGTGCTGTTGTTCACCTACTACTTCGCCGCCGACGGTCCACGCTTCCGCCACGCCGTGTGTTCGCTGCTGCCACCGCGCCACCAGCGACATGTGTTGCGCGCCTGGGACATCGCCGTCGAGAAGACCGGCGGCTACATCTTTTCGCGTGGGCTGCTCGCACTCTGCTCGACCATTGCGCACTATGTGGCACTGCGCGTGCTCGACGTGCCATCGGCCTTCGCGCTCGCGCTGTGGGTCGGTGTTGTCTCGCAGTTCATTCCGACGGTCGGCACTTACCTCGCCGGTGCGCTGCCGGTGGTCGTCGGGCTGGTACACGGCCCGAGCACGGCGCTGTGGATTCTGGGCTTCATCATCGTGTACCAACAGTTCGAAAACTATGTGCTGCAACCGAGAATCACCGCGACCACCCTGGACATGCATCCCGCCGTCGCCTTCGGCGCGGTGCTTGCCGGAGCGGCGATACTCGGGCCAACCGGTGCGCTGCTTGCCATTCCGGTGACAGCTACTGTCCAAGCCTTCGCCGGCGCGTATGTCCGCCGGTACGAGGTCGAGTCCGATATCCACGATGACCTGCCGGTGCCACCGAGGAAGGATCGCCCGAAGTGGACCAGGCAGTTGGCCATTCGGTTCAGCGGGAGCCGACGAGCGCCGAAGGCTTGATCGCCGACCGCGCCGCATGTGGCTGCACCACGTGCGCCAACTCGACGGGATGCGCGCTCTGCTCGACGGCAGGAAGTCCTGGCACCGGAGGCTCCTCCATACAGACGTCGAACATGGATCACCGACAGTTGTCTCAAACGCATGTCACAAACGGACGTATGCCCCACTGCTATGGTTCGGAAGTGGGAACCAGAGAAGACCTGCTGGCCGCAGCGAAACAATGCCTGGCCGAACGCGGCTACGCCCGCACCACTGTGCGCGACATCGTGGCTGTCTCCGGCACCAATCTGGCGGCCATCAACTACCACTTCGGTACCCGCGACAAGCTCCTGAATCAGGCGATGGTGGAGTCCAGTGCCACGGCCGTCCAGCAAATCCTCGCGTCACTGCCCGACGGCGACGCCGACGAACCCACCGCCCGCCTGCACATCTTTCTCGAGCAGCTGATCGGCTCGTTCACCGAAAACCGTGCCCTCTGGTCGGCGAATGTCGAAAGTCTGGCCCAGGCCCTGCACGCCCCCGAACTCCGTGCCGAACTCGGCAACGCCCAAGCCCTTGCCCGCACCGAGCTCGGCGAGTTGTTCGCCATCACCGGCAAGAACCCCCAGCTGGGCGCGGTCCTGCAAACCATGATCGGCGGCCTGCTGATCCAATGGCTGGTCGACCCCGACCACGCCCCCACCGCCGCCGACATCGCCACCGGCCTGCGCACCCTGGCCACGCTGGCCTGACCGGCGAGCGGGACATCACTGCGTCTCCCGCTCACCGCGGGCCGAGTGGCTGCCGCATGCGTCTGCCGCTGCGCCCGCGCGCACCTCATTGTTCGGGCGGGAGCACAGCGGCCAACTCGCCGGGCAGATATGTCAGCGCGACGAGCAGCGGTGACACATGCTGGATCGATGGCGATCCTGCTGGCATTGGCGTCTATGTGTTCGACGCTGGTCGGGGGGCTGGTAGCGGTGCGGATCGGGGACCGGAGACATTTGGTGCTCGGGGTGGCGGCGGGGGTGATGCTCGGGGTGGTTTTCTTCGATCTGCTGCCGGAGGCGTTAGCGGAGTCCGCGCATATCGTGCTCGGGGTGCCCGACGCGCTGATCGCCACGGTGTTCGGATTTCTCACCATCCATGTCATCGAGCGAGCGGTCGCCGTTCACACCGGTCATGAACACGAATTCGGTGCGCACAAGCACGGGTTCGAGTCCGTGGGGCTGCTTGCGGCGGCCGGGTTGATCTTCCACAGCATGCTCGACGGTCTCGGGATCGGACTCGGTTTCCAGGCCGGAGCGACCGTCGGCATCGCCATCGCCATCGCGGTGATCAGTCACGACTTCGCCGATGGCTTCAATACGTTCACCATCACCACCCTCTACGGCAGTGCCCGCAAACGAGCCCTTACCCTGCTCGCGCTGGACGCCGTCGCCCCCGTATTCGGCGCGATAATCGGCACCCTCATCCACGTGCCCGCCGCCGCAGTCGGGCTCTACCTCGGCTACTTCGCGGGCTTTCTGCTCTATCTCGCCACCGCCGACATCCTCCCCGAAGCCCATGCGCAACACCCCTCCCGACTGACCCTCGCCTGCACCGTGGGAGGCGCCGCGGTCATGCTGGCGGTCTCGGCATTGAGCCAGTAACGGGGCCTCGCTCCGACTCCCGTAACCATGGCGACAACCGGCGTAGCGGATCCGTCGCGAGACAGCCACCGAACAAAGGGTTCGAGCCGTCCGGTTGCGCCAGAAGCACGCCCGCGGCCGTTGCGCCGCCGGTATGGTGGCGCGGCCGGCCGATCAATGCTCGTGTTCTGACGATTGGGGTAGAGGTGCGATCGCGCGGGATCCCCACTCCCAGAGCGCAGTGGCGCACGTCACAAGAATTCGTGTCATGTTTCGGCGCTCCGTGGTGTCGCGAGGGCATGACCCAATACTCATCTCGGATCGACGGCCGAACGGCCCTACGAGCAAGAGGCGGTTTCAAGGGGTCGTCGCAACACTGCCTGGTGTTAGGCGGTGAGTAGATCACGCAGGCGCTCGGCTGGGGTATCCCAGTCGAGCGTTTTGC